>NZ_FMHU01000002.1:3000007-3600009 GCF_900091415.1 Micromonospora inyonensis
CCGGTGGCTGTCGGGTTCAGCCGCGCCCGGCCACGGCTGTCGCCATGGGCGATGAGGAAGAACTCGTCCGCGATGAGCAACAAACCCTCCCCGGTCGTCCACTGTGATCGGAACCGGTGAAAGGATGCCCGCTTGAACGATCCAATGCAACTCCCGGATTCGGGCTGTTGCAATTCCAGGGGTCCCACCTGCGGATAGGGCCCGTGGCACACTCGGCCGGTGACCGCCAGCCCCACCGTCCGTCGTCGTCGCATCGCCCGGGAACTCCGGCAGTTGCGGGAGCGTGCCGGGATGACCCTCGACGTCGCCGCGCGACAACTCGACATGTCCAAGAGCAATCTCTCCCGGATCGAGAACGCCCAGATCGGCATCAAGCCCCGCGACGTACGCGCCGCCCTGGCGTTGTACCAGGTGACCGGAGCGGACGCCGAGGCGCTGGTCGAGATCGCCCGTGGGGCGCAGCAGCGCGGCTGGTGGCAGAACTACAGCGATGTGCTGCCGGAGTGGTTCGAGTTCTACGTCGGGCTGGAGGCGGAGGCGGCGACGCTGCGGACGTACGAGGCCGAGGCGGTGCCCGGCCTGCTCCAGACCGAGGCGTACGCCCGGGAGATCTACCGGCTGACCGCCGGCGAGGAGGCGCTGGAGCGTAAGGTCGCCGCCCGGCTGCAACGGCAGAGTGTCCTGCGCCGGGAAGCGCCGGTGCAGATGTCGGTGGTGCTCAACGAGGCGGTGCTCTTACGCCCGGTGGGCGCCCCGGCGGTGATGACCGCCCAGTTGGCCCACATCGGCCGAGTGGCCCAACTACCCAACGTCGCCATTCAGATACTTCCATTCACGGCTGGCGGACATCCCGCCATGAGCACGCCGTACGTCGTCCTGCACTTCGCCGACGCCGCCGACGACGCCGTGGTTTACCTGGACAACCTCACGATGGGACTCGCTCTGGAAGGCGCCGAACACGTGCGGGGGTATACCCTGGTGCACGAGAAGCTGTGCCGGATGGCGCTTTCTCCAGCGGACTCCCTGACCCGACTTGAGGACGCTTCTCGTTACTTTGAGTGATCAAGGCACGCGCTCCTGTGCGAACGAGGGGTACACCACCATGACCGTGCTCGACCTGACCCGTGCGGAGTGGCACACCAGCACGCGCAGCAGCGGCAACGGCAACTGCGTGGAGGTCGCCGGCGTCGACGGTCGGATGGCCGTCCGGGACAGCAAGGACCGGTCCGGCCCGGTGCTGCTCTTCCCGCGCGCGTCGTGGCGGCACTTCGTCGCCGGCATCGACGCGCTGGGCTGACCCCGGACCCGGAACGTCCACCCGGCCCCGCCCGCCGGATCCCGGGCCGGTCGCCGCCGTGGTGGCGCGGGAGCGGACGACACGACGACCGGCACGGCCGGGCGACGGTGCAAGACTGGGGCGTGCTCCGCGACGTACCCCTCGAACTGCCGGTCCGGCCGGTCCTGCCCGCGCTGACCACGGCCCTGCGCGGCGCGGGCACCGCCGTCCTGGTCGCACCGCCCGGTACCGGGAAGACCACCCTGACACCGCTGGCGGTGGCCGACGAGCTCGACGGTCGGGTGCTGATCGCCCAACCACGCCGGGTCGCCGCCCGGGCCGCCGCGCACCGGATCGCGGCACTGCTCGGTGAGCGGGTCGGCGACCGCGTCGGGTACGCCGTCCGGGGCGACCGGCGCACCGGCCCGGCCACCCGGATCGAAGTGGTCACCACCGGACTGCTGGTCCGCCGCCTGCACCACGACCCGGAGCTGCCGGGCGTATCGGCGGTGCTGCTGGACGAGTGCCACGAGCGGCACCTCGACGCCGACCTGGCCCTCGCCTTCGCCGTGGAGGCCCGGTCCGCGCTCCGCCCCGACCTGTGGCTGCTGGCCATGTCGGCCACCGCCGAGGCGGACCGGTTCGCCGACCTGCTCGGTGGAGCGACGCCCGCACCGGTCGTCCGGGCCGAGGCGGCGCTGCACCCGGTCACCCGTATCTGGGCGCCCCCACCCCGGCCGGTCGTCGGTTACCGGGGCAACCGCGTCGATCCCGCGCTGCTCGACCACGTGGCGGCGACGGTCCGCCGGGCACTGGCCGAACAGGACGGCGACGTCCTGGTCTTCCTGCCCGGCACCGGGGAGATCACCGGGGTCGGCGCCCGCCTGGCGGACCTGCGCGACCGGGTCGCCCTGGTCCCGCTGCACGGCCGGCAGCGCGGCACCGAGCAGGACGCCGCGCTGCGCCCGGCCGACCGGCGACGGGTCGTGCTGGCCACCACCGTGGCGGAGAGCAGCCTCACCGTGCCCGGTGTCCGGGTGGTGGTCGACGCCGGGCTGAGCCGGGTCGCCCGGACCGACCTGGCCCGAGGGCTGGGCGCGCTGGTCACCGTGCCGGTCTCCCGCGCCGCCGCGACCCAGCGGGCCGGCCGGGCCGGTCGGGAGGCCCCGGGACACGTCTACCGCTGCTGGTCCCCGGCCACCCACGAGCGGCTCGCCGCCCAGCCGGAGCCGGAGATCGCCACCACCGACCTGACCGGATTCGCCCTGGAACTGGCGGCGTGGGGACGGCCGGACGGCTCCGGCCTCGCACTGCCCGACCCGCCTCCGGCGGCGGCGATGACGGTGGCCCGACAGACCCTCGGCACGCTCGGCGCGGTCGACGCCGAGGGCCGGATCACCGGACGGGGCCGGGCGATCGCGGCGACCGGTGTCCATCCCCGGCTGGGCCGGGCGCTGCTCGACGGGGCGGTACGGGTCGGCACGGACCGCGCCGCCGAGGTGGTGGCCCTGCTCAGCGAGGAGTTCGGCCCGGGCGACGACTTGGCGGCGACCTGGCGCCGGCTGCGCGCCGGCACCGACCCCGCCGCCACCGCGCGCTGGCGGACCGAGGTACGCCGGCTCCGCGCGGCCCTGTCCCGGGACCCGGACGACGCACCGGCGGGTACACCCGGCTCGGTTCCCGACGACCTGGCGGTCGGGCTGGTGGTCGGACTCGCCCATCCCGAGCGGCTGGCCCGGGTCCGGCGGCCGGGCGGCCCGGCGTACCTGATGGCCGGCGGGACCGCCGCGGAGCTGACGCCCGGGTCGGCGCTGGCCGGCTGCGACTGGCTCGCCGTGGCGGTGGCCGACCGCTCCCCCGGCGCCCCGGCCGCCCGGATCCGCGCCGCCGCCGCGCTCGACGAGGCGACCGCCCGGGAGGCGGGCGCGGCGCTGCTGTGTGCGGAGCGCCAGGTCGCCTGGTCGGGCGGGGACGTGCTGGCCCGGGAGCTGACCCGGCTTGGCGCGATCGAGCTGGTCGAGCGGCCGCTGTCCCGGCCGGACCCGGACGCGGTGGGCGAGGCGCTCCTGTCCGGCCTGCGCCGGGACGGGCTCGCCCTGCTCGACTGGACCCCGGCGGCCCGGTCGCTGCGGGACCGGCTGGCGTTCTGCCGGCACGCGCTCGGCGACGTCTGGCCCGCGGTCGACGACGACGCCCTGCTCAGCACCGCCCCGGAGTGGCTCGGGCCGGAGCTCGCCCGGGCGCGCCGCCGCGCCGACCTGGCCAGGATCGACGTGTCCGGCGCGCTGCGCCGGCTGCTTCCCTGGCCGCAGGCCGCCCGCCTGGACGAGCTGGCTCCCGAGCGGATCGCCGTGCCGAGCGGCACCCGGGCCCGCGTCGGGTACGCCGACCCGACCGCCCCGGTGCTCGCCGTGAAGCTCCAGGAGACCTTCGGCTGGCAGCAGGTCCCCCGGATCGCCGACGGGCGGGTGCCGGTGCTGCTGCACCTGCTCTCCCCCGCCGGCCGGCCGGTGGCGGTCACCGCCGACCTCGCCTCGTTCTGGCGTGTCGGCTACCCGCAGGTGCGCGCGGAGCTGCGCGGGCGCTATCCGCGCCACTCGTGGCCGGAGGATCCCACCACCGCCCCGCCGACCCGGCACACCACGAGCCGCCGTCGGTGACCGGCTCGTGGTGTGGCCGGCGTGGGTCGACCGGCGGTCAGCCCTCGGCCAGCACGTCGGCGACCACCACGGTGACGTTGTCCGGCCCGCCCGCGCGCAGGGCCAGGTCGATCAACCGGCGGGCGCACTCCTCCCGGTCGGAGTAGCCGGCGAGCACCTCCGCGAGTGTGTCCGGGCGGACCACGTTGGACAGTCCGTCGCTGCACAGCAGCCAGCGGTCCCCGGCCCAGGGCACCATGGTGGCGTAGGCCGGGGAGACCTCGCCGCCCTGGAGGGCCTGGGTCACCACCGCCCGGCGCGGGTGGCTGCTGGCCTGCTCCGGTGTGATCAGCCCCTGGTCGACGAGCATCTGCACGAAGGTGTCGTCCCGGGTGATCTGCTTGAGCACTCCCTCGCGGAACAGATAGGCGCGAGAGTCACCGACGTGGGCCAGGGCCAGGCAGCTTCCGGTCCGGGCGAACAGCAGCGCGGTCAGCGTGGTGCCCATGCCCTGCCGCTCCGGGTCCTCCTCGACGGCCTGGCGGATCCGTCCGCTGGCCAGGTCGATGCCACCGCGCAACGCCGCCACCAGCGCGTCCTCCGGTGTCTCCGCGTCCAGCGGCACGATGGTCTGCATGGCTATGGAGCTGGCGAGGTCGCCGGCCGCCATCCCGCCCATGCCGTCGGCGACGGCGACGAGCCAGGTGCCGGCGTGGAAGGCGTCCTGATTGCCGCTCCGGATCAGGCCACGGTCGGTCGCCCCCGTGGAACGCAGCTTCAGGGTCATGGGACGCAGCCTGCCAGGAGGAGGGCGGGTTGTCTCTAGTAGATCACCGTTGGCGGGGCGTGGCGCGGCGAATCTCACTCTCCGCGCCCGGGTCAAGACCCTATCCAGAACTGTCGATTGACAGGCCGGTCACACCCTGGAAACATCGAGCACCACCTGGGAGCGCTCCCAATTTCTCGATCGTCCCCGGAAGGAACCGTCGTGACGTCACCCCCACACCGTCGACGCCGCCTCGCGCTACTCGCCGCGGCGACCTCCCTCGCCCTGACCGGCACCCTCTCCCCCGCCGCCGCCCAGGCCGCCCCCGACGAGGAGCCCCCGGAGCAGATCCGCAACGGCGACTTCAGCACCGGCACCTCCCCCTGGTTCTCCTACGGCACCGGCGACCTGACCAACCCCGACGGGCGGTTGTGCACCACGGTCACCGGCGGGCTGGCCAACCCGTGGGACGCCGGCATCGGGCAGGACGGCATCCCGCTGGCGGCCGGCGCGTCGTACACCCTCGCCTTCGACGCCACCGCCACCCCCGGGGCCAGCCTCAAGGCGGTACTCCAGCTCGGCAGCGCCCCGTACACCACGTACGCCAGCGTGGACGCCACGGCGGGCACGACCCCGCAGCGCACCGAGCACACCTTCACCGCCCCGGCCGACGACTCCCGGGCGCAGATCATCTTCCAGGTCGGGGGAAGCCCGGCCGACCAGACCTTCTGCCTGGACGACGTCTCGCTGCGCGGCGGCGAGCCGGTCCCGCCGTACGAGCCGGACACCGGCCCGAGAGTCCGGGTCAACCAGGTCGGTTACCTGACCGCCGGACCAAAGAACGCCACCGTGGTCACCGAGGCCACCGACCCGCTGACCTGCCCGCCTCGCCGCACCAAACCGCCGACGTGTTCGAGCCGCGTGGCTTCAGCTGGCAGGGAGGCCGCGCTGGGCCGCCTCGACCTGGCCACCGTGCCGAGCGGCCTGCCGGCCGCCGAACGCACCCGGATCCGCGCCTCGGTGACCGCCGCCGCCGACGCCCACCTGGCCGAGATCGCCCGGCAGGCCTACGGGCTGCCGATGCCCGGCGACGCGGGCAGCTACTTCTGGGGCGGCAACGGCAACCTCATCAACAACGCGGTCGTGCTGGCCACGGCCTTCGACCTGACCGGCGACGTGAGGTACCGGGACGGGGCGGTGCAGGCGATGGACTACATCCTCGGCCGCAACGCGCTGAACATCTCGTACGTGACCGGGTGGGGCGAGCACGCGGCGGAGAACCAGCACAGCCGGATCTTCGCCAACCAGTTGGACCCGGACCTCCCCAAGCCGCCCGCCGGGTCGATCGCGGGCGGACCGAACGCCGCCCTCCAGGACCCCTTCGCCGAGCAGCTCCTCGCCGGCTGCAAGCCGATGTTCTGCTTCGTCGACGACATCAACTCGTACTCCACCAACGAGGTGGCGGTCAACTGGAACTCGGCGCTGGCCTGGATCTCGTCCTTCCTGGCCGACCAGGGTGAGGCCGGGGCGATCCCCCCGTCGGGCTGTGCGGTCCAGTACGTCAACCACGGCTCCTGGCCCGGTGGCTTCACCGGCCAGGTGACGATCCGCAACACCAGCCCGAAGAATATCGACGGCTGGACCACCCGCTTCGCGATCACCGGCGACCAGAAGGTTCGCGAGGGTTGGCTGGCGACGGTGACCCAGTCCGGGGCGACGGTCACGCGAAGAACGAGTCGTACAACGCGAAGATCGCTCCCGGCGGGACGGTGACCTTCGGGTTCAACGCACTCACCGTCGGCGGGACCAACCCGGCACCGGGTCTGGTCACGGTCAACGGGGTGGCCTGCTCCCTCTCCTGACACCACCCGTCCCCACCCGACGACAGGGGCCTCCCGCATCCGGGAGGCCCCTGTCCCCTACGCCGACGCGGCAACCCGGTCGCGGCACGGGTTGTCGCGGCGTCGTGCTGGTTGCAGGGGCCCCATGCTCGACAAAAAGCGGTAACAGGGGACCCCTCCTACCACCTCAGACCGGCAGGCCGCCGACCTGGGTGTTGATCCAGGTGCGGATCGAGGGCAGGTCGCCGTAGATGGACGGACCGGTGGCGCAGGTCGAGCTGCCGTTGCCGGCGCGGCTGGTGGCGCCGATCAGGTTCCACACACCGTTGATCTTGCGCACCTGCGGGCCGCCCGAGTCGCCGTAGCAAGCGCCCGCGTTGCCGTTGGTGTTGTTGGTGCAGATCTCGTACGGGCCGTTGATGCCGAGGCAGCGGCTGTCGGACACGATCGAGGTGTCCAGCTCGTGCGCGATGGTCGGGGCGGAACCGCAGCCCCGGGTCGGGCAGGTCTGGCCCCAACCGATGATCCGGGTGGCGGTGCCGACCGCGCCGGAGGTGGTCGGGATGGGTGCCGGGGCGTAGCTGACCGAGCTGGAGAGCTGGAAGAGCTTCACGTCGATCGTCGGGTGGTTGACCGCCCGGCTCACGCCGACGACGGTGCCGCCGCTGGTGCGGTTGACGCTGCCCACCCGAACCGAGGACGGCGTGGAGCAGTGCTTCGCGGTGACCACCCAGTTCGACTTGATCAGCGTGCCGGTGCAGCCGGAGGTGTAGACCATCCACGGGTAGTTCTCAGTGGCCGGCTGGCCGTTGACGACCAACGGCGAGATGTCGCCCTCGCCCTCCTCGTTCCACACGTGGGCGCCGAGGGCGGCCGAGCTGATCGCGAGGCTACCGGCGAACAGCGAGTTGACCTGGGCGGCTTCGGTGGAGTTCGGGTAGGCGTTGGTGCAGGAGATCGGGGCGCTGCTGCCGGACATCAGGTCGGAGCAGAGGCCGGTGCGTCGATCGGGCAGGCCGAGGATGTGGCCGAACTCGTGGGCGGCGATCCGGGTCCGGTCGTACCCCTCGTTGACCGCCTGCCAGCCCATGTAGATCGTGCCCCGTCCGAGCCCGGTCACGTACGCGCGGGGCCAGCCGGTGTCCACCCGGATGGTGACGGTGGCCGGGCTGCCCGCCTGGAGCCGGACGTTGGTGACCCGGCTGTTCCAGATCGCGGCGGCCTGGTCGAAGTTGGTCTTGAACTCACCGGCCCGGCTCGCGTCGTAGTAGACGGTCCGGACGGTGGCGCCCACGTCCGCGCCGGCCGGCGTGCCGGTTGCGGCCTGCACGCCGACGAGGGACAGGGCGAGCGCGAGCGTGGCGCCCGCCGCCCGGGACAGTTTCCGTATGAACATCGACCACTCCCTGTGTGCCACGGCGGCAGCGCCGCCGACATTGAGTCACGTCGATTTTACGGCTCGTCGCAACATGGACACACATCGTGATTGGGTCATACGTTCCGCCGGTCCCGGTCGACATCGAGCCGCGCAGATCACCCACCATGCGGACATGACCGATCGCGACCCGCTCACCATCAGACCGGGCACCGCGGCGGACGCCGCGGCCGTCCTACGTCTGCTCGACACCGCCACCGCCTGGCTGACCGCCCGGGGCTGCACCGGCCAGTGGGGCAGCGCACCGGCCTCGACCGACCCGCACCGGATCGCGCAGGCCCGGGCGTACGCGGGCAGCGGTGGACTGTGGCTCGCCATGCTCGACGGGCAAGCGGTCGGCGCACTCGCCGTCGGGCGGGCCACCAAGGAGATCCCACCGGCCGACGAGCCCGAGCTGTACGTCAACCTGCTGGTCACCGACCGCGCGTACGCGGGCAGGGGGATCGGGGGGCGACTGCTGGCGTACGCCGCGGAACTGGCCCGCGACGCCGGGGTGGCCCTGCTCCGGGTGGACTGCTACGCCGGGGACGACCGGGCCCTGGTGCGCTTCTACGAGCGGCAGGGCTTCACCCCGACCGAAGCGTTCACCGTCGACCGGCCCGGCCGGGAGCCCTGGCCCGGCCAGGTGCTCGCCCGACGGCTGGACCGCCGCTGCGCGCCCTCGACGCCCACCCCGCCCTGATCCTCACCGGCCGGACCGGCCGATCTCTGTCAACGGGTCCGCAGCTTCGGCAGCACCTCGGTGCCGAACACGTCAACGAACGGGCCCAGCTCCTGCCCGACGTGGTGCAGGAAGATCCGGTCGAAGCCGAGGTCGAGGTACTCCTCCAGCCAGCCGGTGTGCCGGCCGAGGTCGGCGGAGATGTTCACCACCTGGCGCAGCCGCTCCATCGGCACCTGCGTGGAGATCACGTCGAAGTGCTCCACTGTCTCCAGGTCCCAGCAGACCGGTGGGGCGAAGACGTTGCTGCGCCACTGGTCGTACGCGATCCGCTCGGCCTCCGCCTGGTCCGTCGCCCAGCTCAGATGCACCTGGAGGCTCAGCGGTCCCCGGCCACCGGCGTCCCGGTAGGCGTCGATCATCGCCCGCAGGTGCGGCACCGGGGCGTTGACGGTGATCAGGCCGTCGGCCCACTCGGCGCACCAGCGGGCGGTGGCCACGCTGACCGCCGCGCCGACCAGGGCCGGGGGCTCGGCCGGTCTGCTCCACAGCTTCGCCCGGTCGACCCGGATCAGGCCGTCGTGACTGACCTCCTCGCCGGCCAGCAGCGCACGGATCACGTCCACGCACTCCCGCAGCCGCGCATTGCGGACGTCCTTGCGCGGCCAGGGGTCGCCGGTGATGTGCTCGTTGGCCGCCTCGCCGGTGCCGAGCGCCGCCCAGAACCGGCCCGGGTACATCGCCCCGAGGGTGCCGATCGCCTGCGCGATGATCGCCGGGTGGTAGCGCTGGCCCGGAGCGTTGACCACGCCGCACGGCAGCGTCGTGGCCTGGAGGGCAGCCCCGAGCCAGGACCAGGCGAAGGCGGACTGCCCCTGGCGCTCGCTCCACGGGGCGAAGTGGTCCGAGCACATGGCCGCGTCGAAGCCGGCCCGCTCGGCGTGGACCACCGACTCCAGCAGCGCGGCGGGGTGGATCTGCTCGTGGGAGGCGTGCACGCCGAACACCGTCATGCCAGGGACCCCTACCCAGAACCGCCGCCCGGCAATCGGCACCGCCCTTGGCGGTAGCAGGGGTCCCCTGCAGCGCAAAAAGCAACTGCAGGGGACCCCTGCTACCACCTCACCCCGGCGCAGCATCCCGGCGGAGCAGCACACCCGGCGGAGCAGCATCCCGGCGGAGCAGCACACCCGGGCGGAGGAGTTCACTCGGCGTGCGAGCCCACCCCCGCCGAGGGCCCGCCCTCGCCGACCCAGACCGTCTTGACGTTGCAGAACTCGCGCATGCCCAGCGCCGACAACTCCCGTCCGTAGCCGGAGTTCCGCACGCCACCGAAGGGCAGTTCGGGGAAGGACGTGGTCATCCCGTTGACGAAGACGCTGCCGGCGTCCAGGTCGGCGGCGAAGCCCTCCTGCTCCTCCGGGTCCCGCGTCCAGGCGTTCGCGCCGAGGCCGAAGCTGGTGCCGTTGGCCACCTCGACCGCCTCGTCGTACGACGACACCCGGTAGAGGCCGGCGACCGGGCCGAAGACCTCCTCGCCCCACATCCGCATCCGCGGGGCCAGGTCGGTGACCACGGTCGGCGGGTACCACCAGCCGGGCCGGTCGGGCACCTCGCCGCCACAGAGCAGCCGGGCGCCCCGCTCGACCGCGTCGCGGACCTGGGCGGCCACCTCGTCCCGGCCCCGCTCGGTGGCCAGCGGCCCGACGTCGGTCCCCTCGTCCATCGGGTCGCCGACGCGCAGCGCCGCCATCCGGTCGACGAACCGCTCGCTGAACGCGTCGAAGACGTCGGCGTGCACGACGAACCGCTTCGCGGCGATGCAGGACTGGCCGTTGTTCTGGCAGCGCGCGGTGGTGGCGACCTCCGCGGCCCGGTCCAGGTCGGCCGAGGGCATCACCACGAACGGGTCACTGCCGCCGAGTTCGAGCACGGTCTTCTTCAGCTCGCGGCCGGCGATCGCGGCGATGGACCGGCCGGCCGGTTCGCTGCCGGTCAGGGTCGCCGCGCGGACCCGGGGATCGGTGAGGATCCGCTCGACGGCGGACGAGCCGACCAGCAACGTGCCGAACGCCCCTTCGGGGAACCCGGCACGGCCGAACAGCTCCCCCAGCCAGAGCGCGGTCTGCGGCACGTTCGAGGCGTGCTTGAGCAGGCCGGTGTTGCCGGCCATCAGGGCCGGCGCGGCGAACCGGATCACCTGCCAGAGCGGGAAGTTCCACGGCATCACCGCGAGCACCGGCCCGATCGGCTGGTAGCGGACGAAGGCCCGCCTCGCGCCCACCGCCGCCGCGTCGGCCGGTTCGTCGGCGAGGAAGCGCTCCGCGTTGTCGGCGTAGAACCGGCAGGCGGTGGCGCACTTGGCCGCTTCGGCCTTCGCCGCCGCGTACGTCTTGCCCATCTCCGTGGTCATCACCCGGGCGATGTCGTCGCGCTCGGCGTCGAGCAGGTCGGCCGCCACGGCCATCCACCGGGCCCGCTGCGCGACCGGGGTGCCGCGCAGCTCCGCGAATGCCCGGTCCGCGGCGGCGATGGCGGCGTCGACCCGGTCCGGCGACATCTCGTCGTACGTCCTGCGCACCTCACCGGTGGCGGGGTCGGTGGTGGCGATGGGCATCCCGTACTCCTGTCACTCGAAGAGCGAGTGCCGCGCGCCCGGCTCCTCCCGACGGCGGGCGGCCCGACGGCGCTGGATGACGACCAGGTCGACCACGGCCACGACGGCGAGGACACCGCAGGCGACGGCGAGCCAGGGCAGGTCGGCGCGGGCGGCCAGGACGGCGAAGAGCACCATGGTGACCAGCCCGAAGGAGGCCAGGGCCAGGCGCAGGTTCAACGCGCTGTAGGCGTGCCCGACAGTGCCCCGGGCACCTCGGGGCTGCGATCGCGTCATCCTGGCCACCTACCCGGTGCCCTGCCGGGCTAACCTGACCGCAACCGCCGTCCGGTCGGACGTTCCCGGCGTCGAGCGGCCTACCATGCCGGTCCTGACAGCGGGCCGTTGTGCCGGATGACCGACACCGGACGGTCCCCGACCGGCAGTGGACGCGTAAGGTGACCACGCTGTCGCACCACGCTCCGGGACGGGAAGCTCATGCCTCGACGTTGGGTCGCCGCCGTGGCCAGTCTGTCCGCGCTGGTGGCGCTGGCCTGTGAGGGTGGGAGCGGAGGCGGCGACGCCACGCCCCCTCCGCCTCAGGGCACCCCCCGCCCCGGCATGCCGACGGCGATGGCCGCGCTCGGCGACTCGGTCACCACCGGCTTCGGCACCTGCGTGGTGCTGGCGTCCTGCGAGCGGAACTCCTGGTCCACCGGGGACGGCCGGCGGGTGGAGAGCCACTACCGACGGCTGGTCGAGCTGAATCCGGCGATCCGCAGTAGGGCGTACAACCACGCCAAGGCGGGGGCCCGCGCGTCGGCCCTGGCCGATCAGGCCACCCGGGCGGTACGCGACCGGGCTGACTACGTCACCGTACTGATCGGCGCGAACGACGCCTGTCGCGCCGACACCGACGCGATGACCCCGGTGAAGACCTTCCGCCAGCAGGTCGACCGGGCGCTGCGCACGCTGCGCGAGGGACGGCCGAAGGCCCGGGTGCTCGTGGTGAGCATCCCGGACCTGTACCGGCTCTGGGAGGTCGGGCACACCGACGAGCAGGCCGTACGGTCCTGGCAGCGCGGCGTCTGCCCCGCCCTGCTCGCGAACCCGACCTCGACGGCTGCGGCCGACCGGGAGCGCCGCCGGGTCTTCCGGGAGCGGATCGACGCCTACAACGACGAACTGGCCGCCGCCTGCCGGGCGTACGGGTCGCGC
This sequence comes from Micromonospora inyonensis, assembly GCF_900091415.1. NCBI lineage: Bacteria > Bacillati > Actinomycetota > Actinomycetes > Micromonosporales > Micromonosporaceae > Micromonospora > Micromonospora inyonensis. Next base: position 3,012,440 of record NZ_FMHU01000002.1, read on the forward strand.
TGCCGGCACGACCGTGGGGCCGCGCACCGGGTGCGGTTCACCCTCGACGACGTCAACACCGTCGACCACTTCCACCCGAACAACGACGGCCAGGAGCAGCTCGCCAAGGTGACCTGGTCCGCCGCCGGCTTCGCCGACTGACCCGTCGACCGGCAGCGGGCCGGCTGCCGTCGGTCAGGGCTGGCGCGGGGGTGGGACCACACCGGTGCCGCCCTGGGCGTAGAGCGCCCGGGATCGGTTGGCGAGATCCTTGGTGGCCGAGGAGTTGGCCCAGGTGCCGAGGACGATCGCCGCGCCCGGCACCACCTTCGCGAACATCCGCTTGGCCGCACGCACCCCGGCCATCTGGGCCAGCCGCACCCCCAGCTTGAGCATCACCCGACCGAGGGCGGTCTGGGAGCCGCCCCCGAAGAGCGCTCCGGCCCGCTCCCGCCCGGCGGCGACGCCGAGGGCGAGCCGGGCTGTCTCGGCCACCTTGTGCACCTTCTGGAGGACCAGCAGGTCGGTCGCGCGGTCGGTGTGCCGCGGGTCGATCCCGTGGGCCGCCGCGATGTGCAGCACCATCCGTGCCTGGGTCCAGGCGAGCACGCCCACGTCGATCACCGCGCCGGGCAGGCCGGCGGCCCCGGAGACCGCACCGGAGAGGCGGGCCTGGTTGACGAAGCGGCGTACCGCCTGGTCGGCGAGGGCCTCGGCGGAGACACCGGGCTGCGCCGCCCGGGCCCGCTCGGCCCAGCGGGCCGCCTCCGGGCCGAGCCGGCGGACCGCCTCCAGGGCGAGGTGTTCCGGGGCGTACTGCGGGTCGTCCCGCATCCGGTCCCAGAGCCGTGCCGGGGGCGCCTCGGTGGCCTCCGGGGGCTCGGTGGGCGCGACGGAGGCCGCGGGCGGGGTCACGGGCGGACGGGGTGCGGGCACGGACTGGCCGTCGACGGGGGTCGAGTCGGTCACGGGATGGCTCCGGGGGTCAGGGGGAGGTACGACGGGGGGTTCAGCGCCGCTTGCCGAACTTGGTCGCCAGGCCCCGCAGCTTCTGCTGGGTGGCGGGCTTGGCCAGTTCCCGGCGACCACGGTCGACCAGCTGCTGTCCCTGCGGGGACCGAAGGAATCGCTTGATCTTCTGCATGAGTGCTGACATGGTGTCCTCCTGTCGTGGACGTGCCACTCATGTGTACCCCGCCCGGGCAACCGCCATGCCCGCTACGTCGCCGGGGCCACGATCGCGGCGACGATCACCGTCGCCCGGGACTCGTGCTGCGCGTACGCCTCGGGGAAGCCGGACACCTGAACGGCCTGGGCCGCCTCGGTCAGCCGCATCTGCTGCCAGCCGGGCACGGCCAGCAGCGTGGTGAGGAACTTGCGGGTCGCGTAGGCCGGGTCCATCAGCTGCGCGACCGTCCCCCAGCCCATGCTGGCCCGCTGCTGGAACAGTCCGACGGAGTCGTGGTCCCAGCCGAGCCCCTGGTTGGGGTGGTTCTGCGACTCGGGCAGCGCGCCGCTGGCGAGGTTGTAGAGGTTGCTCTCCTGCATCGCGGTGGCCACCGCGATGACCAGCGCACGCCGCGGTACGCCCATGGCCCGGCCGGTCCGCACGATCTTCTTGGCGTTGTTCATCTGGGCGACGGTCAGGCCGGCCACCGGGGCGGGCTCGACCGGCTTGCGCGGCGTGGGCTTCTTCGTCGGGGTGGTCTTCGTGGAGGCGGCCTTCTCCGCGGTGGGCGTGGGGGCGGGAGCGGTCGACGGGGTGGCGGACGGGGTCCGGGCGAGTCCACGCGAGGCGTGTTCCTGCTCGGTCCGCCGGAGCAGTTCGGTGCTGGCCGCGGAGCTGTCGGTGGCGGCGGATCCCTCGTCCGGCGTCCGGAGTGCGACGACGGCGACCAGGCCGAGGCAGCAGGCGACAGCGGAGGCGAGGGCGATGGTCGTCCGCCCGGGTCGCGCCGAACCGGGGCGGAGGGTCAGGGCCCGCCGCAGCCGCCCCCGGACGCCGGGACGCTCACTCCGCGCGACCAACCCGCCAGGGGATACGCCATCACCCTTTCGGTTATCTACGCTGGTGGAAGCGGGTCGATAGTGGATCTTGTCATCGTCACGCATCCGCCGAGGCTAGGCAGAGAACGAGGCTTATTCACACGGAGTGATCTGTGGTCCTGCCCACATTTTTCCCCGTCAAACCTACTAGACCATCATTTGCTACGTCGATCATTTCAAAACCCGGCGAGCCGGTCATTTCCCTCGAGTGACTCGGAGCGGTCCCCGACGGGCGGGAACCTCCCCACCCGGAGGTCGGCCGGTAGCCCCGACGGCTGATCCGCCGTCCGGTTGACAGCACCTCATCCGAAGAGTCGAACGCCTGCGCGACGGCGGACCCCCTTGCCGGCGGGTCGACCGGGAATGGGAGGGCACCCGCCCCCTCCACCGCGCCACGACGGAATGCACGAAGATGGCGAATACGTTTCCCGTACCGGGTGCCGTTGCCCCACGGCCGCCCGTCCGCAACACCCAGGGAGGTCCAGACCGGTGCTCGACCCACACGAGCTGTACCAGCTCACCGACGATCTGCCCGACCTCGGTCAGCCGGTGCTCATCCAGGCGCTGACCGGCTTCGTCGACGCCGGCAACGCCACCCGACTGGCCCGGGAACAGCTGCTCTCCAGCCTCGACGCCCAGCCGCTCGCGACCTTCGACGTGGACCAGCTCTTCGACTACCGCTCCCGCCGCCCGGTGATGACCTTCGTCGAGGACCACTGGGAGCACTACGACGAGCCCAAGCTGGAGCTGCACCTGCTCCACGACGACGACGAGACTCCCTTCCTCCTGCTCACCGGCCCCGAGCCGGACCTACAGTGGGAACGCTTCGTGGCCGCCGTCGGCGACCTCGCCGCCCGGCTGGACGTCCGGCTCACCGTGGGGCTCAACGCGATCCCGATGGCCGTACCGCACACCCGACCGACCGGGGTGACCGCGCACGCCACCCGGCCTGAGCTGATCGCCGGCTACGAGCCGTGGTTGCAGCGGGTACAGGTGCCCGGCAGCGTCGGACACCTGCTGGAGTACCGGCTCGGCCAGCGCGGGCGGGGCGCGCTCGGCTTCGCCGCACACGTGCCGCACTACGTCGCGCAGACCGAGTATCCGGCGGCCGCCGAGGTGCTGCTCTCCTCGGTGTCCCGCAGCACCGGCCTGCTCCTGCCCAGCGACGGGCTCCGCTCGGCAGCCGAGGTGGTCCGGGTGGAGATCGACCGGCAGGTCGCCCAGACCGAGGACGCCGCCACCCTGGTCCAGGCTCTGGAGGAGCAGTACGACGCGTTCGCCCGGGGACGCGGCGGGAAGAACCTCCTCGCGTCGGAGACCGGCCCGCTGCCCACCGCCGACGAACTCGGCGCCGAGCTGGAGCGCTTCCTGGCCGAGCAGAGCCGGCCGGGCGACACGTCGGGCAGCTGACCGGTCCACGCCCGCCGGGCACGGGACCGCCGGGGCGGTGGTCGGGACGCCCGCGCGGAGCACCCCGGCCGGCGTCCGGTGGTGACGGCGGGCCGGCGGGCGGACGGGCCCGCGATCGGGCAGGCTGGAGCCATGCGCCTGGCGACGTGGAACGTGAACTCGGTGAAGGCCCGGCTGCCCCGGCTGCTCGACTGGCTCGCCGACACCGCACCGGATGTGGTCTGCCTCCAGGAGACCAAGTGCCCTGACGGCGCGTTCCCGGTGCCGGAGGTGGGCGAGTTGGGCTACACCGTGGCCAGCCACAGCGACGGTCGGTGGAACGGGGTGGCCATCCTCTCCCGGGTGGGTCTGACCGACGTCACCGTCGGCTTCCCCGGCGAGCCGGGCTTCCCCCAGCCGGAGGCGCGGGCGATCTCGGCCACCTGCGCCGGGCTGCGGGTCTGGTCGGTCTACGTACCGAACGGGCGCACCCCGGACGACCCGCACTACGCCTACAAGCTGGCCTGGTTCGCCGCGCTACGGGACGCGCTCGCCGCCGAACTGCACGGTGGGGTGCCGGTGGCGGTCTGCGGGGACTTCAACGTCGCCCCCACCGACGACGACGTCTGGGATCCCACCGTCTTCGCGCACTCGACCCACGTGACGCCGGCCGAGCGGGCGGCCCTGGCCGCCCTGCGCGACCTCGGGCTGACCGACGTGGTGCCCACCCCGATGAAGGGCCCACACCCGTTCACCTACTGGGACTACCGGGCCGGCATGTTCCATCAGAACAAGGGCATGCGGATCGACCTGGTGTACGCCTCCGCGCAGTTCGCCCACGCGGTCCGGACGGCGTACGTCGACCGGGAGGCCCGCAAGGGCAAGGGCCCCTCCGACCACGCCCCGATCGTGGTCGACGCCGACCTGGTCCCCGCCGTCGAACCCCTCTGACCCACGCCGGCCGTAGGGTGGACGGCATGGCAGTCGTGAAGATCAACGCTATCGACGTCCCGCCGGGTGCCGGCGAGGAGCTGGAGCGCCGGTTCGCCGCCCGGGCCCGGGCGGTCGAGAACTCCCCGGGTTTCCTCGGGTTCGAGCTGCTCCGCCCGGTGGCCGGCGAGACCCGCTACTTCGTCTACACGAGGTGGGAGTCGGAGGAGGCATACCAGGCGTGGGCGTCCGGGCCGGCACGGGCCGCGCACAGCGGTGGCGAGGGTGGCGAACAGCGCCGGCCGGTCGCCACCGGGGCGAACCTGCTGGAGTTCGAGGTGGTGCAGGAGGTCCCCGGGACCCCGTGAGCCGCCGGCCTGCCGGTGCCACCTTCCGGCCGCCGGCAGGCCCCGTCGCGGGTCCTCGCCATCGGGTTTCCGGATCCGCGACGATTGCCGCACCGAGCGACAGTCTCCACTCGTGACAACCGGACCAGCACCGGTCCGGTACGCACTGACCGGGAGATCGCTCGACATGACCGACCAGCAGCGCAGGAGCACCCACGCCGACCGCAGGAACGACACCTGGGCGCGTATCCACGCCGAACGCGCCGCCCTGGCGACCGACCTCACCGGCCTGCCTGCTCAGCGGTTCGCGACGCCGTCGCTGTGCGCCGGGCTGACCGTACGCGAGGTGCTCGCCCACCTCACCGCCGCCGCCAGCCTCAACGGCTGGCAGTGGTTCGCCGGCGTCGTCCGCTGCCGGTTCGACTTCGACAAGCAGGTGACGATGCGCCTCAACGAGCAGTTGGGCGCGGACCCGGCCGAGACGCGGCCCGTTCGTCAGCGGCACCGGCCCGCTGGCGTCGGGCACCACCCTCGCGTTGACGATGGCCATGACCGGGCGTGGCACGTACTGCGACGAACTCTCCGGTGCCGGCGTCCCGATCCTGCGCGACCGCATGGGATGAGGTGGCCGCTGGACACGGTGGGAGCGGGGCCGGGTCAGGCGCCACGGCCACGTGGGCGACGACCATTCGCCCGGCCACCGGGTCAGGAGTCGCGGAAGCCGACCAGGGTGGCGAAGGCGATGACGTTGTCGGCGTAGCCGACACTGCCGCCGACGAACCGGCCACCGCAGGTGATCAGCCGCAGGACGGGGCTCCGGTGATCGCCGTACACCCGGTCACCGGGGAGGGAGTTCTTGTCGAAGCGCTCCACCGAGGTGACCTCGAAGACGGCCACCGACCGGTCGTCCCGGGTCACCTCGATCCGGTCCCCCGGCCGGAGCCGGCGCAGCTCGTAAAAGACCGACGGGCCGGACGTGGTGTCCGCGTGCCCGACGATGATCGCCGGGCCGGTCTCCCCCGGCGTGGGACCGCCGTCGTACCAGCCGGTCTCCCGGTGCCGTTCCAGCGGGGGCACCGCGATGGTGCCGTCCGGGGCGAGACCGACCGGGGCCACCGGCGCGGTCACCCGGATCGCGGGCACGCTCAGGCTCACCGGCCGGCTCGCCGGCAACGGGTCGGTCGCGGCCCGACCCGGCCCGGCGTCGGCGGCCAGGACGCTCCACGGTCGCCCTGCCGACCGGCCGAGCCCGACCCCGGTGACGAAGACCCCGAGCAGAACGAGCACCACGGCCAGCGGGACGCGCCAGCGACGGCCGTCCCCCCGCCGGGACGGCAGCTCCCGGACGGCGACGGTGGGTCGGGGCGTGGCGCGGACGGTGGACACGGCGATCAGCGGTGGGTCCGCGGTCCCCGTCGGCGGGTGGCCAGCATCGCCAGCACCAGTCCGGCGACGGTGATGCCCATTCCGCCGGGCAGGATCAGCGCACCGAGGTCGGGGCCGCCGGCCGCGCCGCCGAACCCGGTCGCCGGCCCCCGGCTGGGGTGCGGCTGTGGGCGTCCGTCGTCCGGAGGTGGTGGCGGCTGGCCGCCGACGGTGACGGTCAGCATGGTCGAGGCGTTCGGGCCCTCGGTGCAGAGCAGCTTGACCCGGTACGTGCCCGGCCGGGTGTGCGCGGGGAGGGTCACCGTACCGGCCAGGTACCCGTGCTGGGGGTGGACGGTGACGATGCCGAACGCGTCCGACTCGACGCTGGCCGGATCCCGGGTGGACCGGCAGCTCGCCCGGATGCCGACCAGCTCGCCGGGGCCCGCCCGGCTCGGTGTGAGCTGCACGTAGACGTCGGCGGCGCGGGCCGGCGCGGTGGCCACCAGCACGCCGGCGGCGGCGAGGAGCAGCCCCATCAGCACCACCGCGCCCCGGCGCGTGACTGACACCATGACCCCTCCCGGCCCCGTGGCCCGGGCCGGACACGGAGCACCCGGCCTGCCGTATGAGATGACTCGTCCTGCCCCGGCGGTACGCCGCGTCCGGCCGGTCGGTGGCGCTGGCGTAGGCTCGGGTCGCTGTGACCTCCATCGACCACGACCCGGCCGCCCCGGCACCGTTGCGGGTACCCGCCACCGTCCGCACCTTCCACCCGCGCCGGGGTCGCCTCAGCAGCCGCCACCTCGACGCGTTGGACCGTCTCTGGCCGACGTACGGGCTCGCGGTGCCGGACGGGGCCGGACCCCCGGTCGACCTCGCCGACCTGTTCGGCCGCCGGGCCCCGGTGGTGCTGGAGATCGGTTCCGGGATGGGCGACGCGACCGCCGCGATGGCCGCCGCCGACCCGGGTCGAGACTATCTCGCGGTCGAGGTCCACACCCCGGGAATCGCCAACCTCCTCGCGCTGGTGGAGCGACACGGGCTGGGCAACGTGCGGGTCGCCGAGGGCGACGCGCTGGAGCTGGCCCGGCGGCTGCCGGAGGGGACGCTGGACGCGGTGCACGCCTACTTCCCCGACCCCTGGCCGAAGGCGCGGCACCACAAGCGCCGGTTGGTCCAGCCCGCCCACGTGGCGCTGCTGCGCTCCCGGCTCGTTCCCGGCGGCACGCTGCACTGCGCCACCGACTGGGCCGAGTACGCCGCCGCGATGCGCGAGACCCTCGACGCCGACCCGGAACTGGTCGACACCCGACCGGGTGACACCACCCGCCCGGCACATCGCCCGGTCACCAAGTTCGAGCGCCGTGCCCTGCTCGCCGGCCGTCCGGTCACCGACCTGGTCTACCGCCGCGCGCACTGAGGTGGTGGTGGCAGGGCGCCGAGGTGGTAGCAGGGGTCCCCTGTTACTCGTTTTTGTCGTGCAGGGGGCCCCTGCTACCACCAAGGCGGTCGAGGCGGGCAGGATGGACCGGTTATGACGCTCACCGCCGCGCTGCCGAACAGCGCCGACCCCGATGCCCTGTACGACGCGTTCGCCGGTTGGGCGAAGGAGCGCGGCCTCGACCTCTACCCCCACCAGGAAGAGGCGGTCATCGAGATCGTCTCCGGCGCAAACGTGATCATGAATACGCCGACCGGGTCGGGCAAGAGCCTGGTCGCGATCGCGGCGCACTTCGCCGCCCTGGCCGACGACCGGACGACCTTCTACACCGCGCCGATCAAGGCCCTGGTTTCGGAGAAGTTCTTCGCGCTCTGCGAGGTCTTCGGCGCCGACAACGTCGGCATGCTCACCGGCGACGCGAGCGTCAACGCGGACGCCCCGATCATCTGCTGCACCGCCGAGATCCTGGCCAACCTCGCCCTGCGCGAGGGCACGAGGGCCGACGTCGGCCAGGTGGTCATGGACGAGTTCCACTTCTACTCCGAGCCCGACCGGGGCTGGGCCTGGCAGGTGCCGCTGATCGAGCTGCCCCAGGCGCAGTTCGTGCTGATGTCGGCCACCCTCGGCGACACCACCCGCTTCGTCGACGACCTGACGCGCCGTACCGGGCGACCGACCGCCGTCGTGCGCTCGGCCGAACGGCCGGTTCCGCTGCTGTTCTCGTACGTGACCACGCCGATGCACGAGACCCTGGAGGAACTGCTCACCACGAAGCAGGCCCCGGTGTACGTCGTGCACTTCACCCAGGCCGCCGCGCTGGAGCGCGCCCAGGCGCTGATGAGTGTCAACGTGTCCACCCGGGCCGAGAAGGACATGATCGCCGAGGCCATCGGCCGGTTCCGGTTCACCTCCGGCTTCGGCAAGACCCTGTCCCGGCTGGTCCGGCACGGCATCGGCGTGCACCACGCCGGCATGCTGCCCAAGTACCGCCGGCTGGTGGAGACCCTCGCCCAGGCCGGGCTGCTCAAGGTCATCTGCGGCACCGACACCCTCGGCGTCGGCATCAACGTGCCCATCCGCACCGTGCTCTTCACCGGCCTGAGCAAGTACGACGGGGTGCGGACCCGGCTGCTCAAGGCACGTGAGTTCCACCAGATCGCCGGCCGGGCCGGACGGGCCGGGTTCGACACGATCGGGCGGGTGGTGGTGCAGGCCCCCGAGCACGTCATCGAGAACGAGAAGGCCCTCGCCAAGGCCGGTGACGACCCGAAGAAGCGGCGCAAGGTGGTGAAGAAGAAGCCACCGGAGGGCTCGATCGGCTGGGGCGAGCCGACCTTCCAGCGGCTGGTCGAGTCGGAGCCGGAGCCGTTGACGTCCAGCTTCCAGGTCAGCCACTCGATGCTGCTCAACGTCATCGGCCGCCCCGGGGACGCGTTCGCCGCGATGCGTCACCTGCTCACCGACAACCACGAGGACGCCGCCGCCCAGCGCCGGCACATCCGTCGGGCGATCGCGATCTACCGCGCGCTGCTGGCCGGCGGGGTGGTCGAGCAGCTCGACGAGCCCGACGAGACCGGCCGGCGGGTCCGGCTCACCGTGGACCTCCAGCTCGACTTCGCGCTCAACCAGCCGCTCTCCCCGCTGGCCCTGGCCACCATCGAACTGCTCGACGCCGAGTCGCCGTCGTACGCCCTGGACGTGCTGAGCGTGGTCGAGTCGATCCTGGACGACCCGCGCCAGGTGCTCTCCGCGCAGCAGTTCAAGGCGCGCGGCGAGGCGGTCGCCTCGATGAAGGCCGAGGGCATCGAGTACGAGGCCCGCCTCGAACTGCTCGACGAGGTGACCTGGCCCAAGCCCCTCGCCGAACTGCTGGACGCCGCGTACGAGATGTACCGGCGGGGGCACCCGTGGGTCGCCGACCACCAGCTCTCGCCGAAGTTTGTCGTCCGGGACATGTACGAGCGGGCGATGACCTTCACCGAGTACGTGCAGTTCTACGGCCTGTCCCGCTCCGAGGGGCTGGTGCTGCGCTACCTCGCGGACGCGTACAAGACGCTGCGGCAGACGGTGCCCGAGGACGCCAAGACCGAGGAGCTGGTCGACCTGATCGAGTGGCTGGGCGAACTGGTCCGCCAGGTCGACTCCAGCCTGATCGACGAGTGGGAGCGGCTGCGCAACCCAACGGACGCGGCCGAGGCCGCCGAGGCGCTGGACGACCGGGTGCCGGCGGTGACCCGCAACGCGCGCGCGTTCCGGGTGCTGGTGCGCAACGCGCTGTTCCGCCGGGTGGAACTGGCCGCGCTGCGCCGGTGGGACCTACTCGGCGAACTCGACGCGGCGGACGGCTGGAACGCCGACGCCTGGGCCGACGCGCTGGAGCCGTACTTCGCGACGTACGACGCCATCGGCACCGGGCCGGACGCCCGTGGTCCGGCGCTGCTGCTGATCGACCAGACGTCGGCGCAGCGGTGGACGGTGCGGCAGATCCTGGACGACCCGGAGGGCGACCACGACTGGGGTATCAGCGCCGAGATCGACCTGGCCGCCTCGGACGAGGTCGGCGCGGCCGTCGTGCGGGTCACCGACGTCGGACAGCTCTGACGGAGGGCGGTCGGGTCATCCGGTCGCCGGGTGACCCGACCGGCCGTTGACCGGCGGATCGGCCGTGCCGGCCGGCCCGCCGCCGGACCGACCGCCACCGGGCGAACCGTCGCCGGTCAGTCGGCCGACCGCCGACAGCCGCCGGACCAGCAGGTCGTGCGGTACGGCGTGACTGGTCCGGCCGCCCACGCCGGTGGTGGTGACGGCGGTCAGCAACGAGTTGAGCAGCGCTTCCTCGACCGCGTCCAGCAGGTGCCCCAGCAGCGCGTCCGCGACCCGGAACACCGACAGTGTGGCGGTCAGGACGGTCGGTGACTCCAGCACGCCGAGTTCGTCGACCTGGGTGGAGCCGACGAGCTTGCCGTAGCCGTTGCCGCAGTAGACGGCGGCCGGCAGGGTCCAGCGCCCGGGACCGAGTTCAGCCGGTACGACCGCGGTGACGCCGGTGTGCACGTCCGCGCCGTCGTCGAGGGTGGTGTGTCCGACCCGGACCCCGGGGACGTCGGTGATCGCGTTGTGCCGCCCGGTGGGCAGGGCCCCCACCACGATCCGGAGGTCGCGGGCGCGTCGACTCGCCTGGTTCATGGTCCTCCCGTCGTCGGGCCGGTGGTCGGTTCGCTGGGGAGCGGACGGCCGTCCCGGTTGGCACCGGGAGCGGCTCCGGCGGGTCGTGAGCACGGTAAGCGCGAGCGCCACCTCGGCCGCGCCGACCGCATACATGATCGCCGTGAAGGTGTGTGCGGCACCACCCACTCGGCGGCCACGACCGGGCCGACCGTCACCGCCCACAGCGGTGCCGACGGCCGGACACACGGGCCCGCGACGGCAGTTTGTAGCCGCAGTCCGGGCACCCCGGCGACCGCCGTGATCGCGAGGGCGAACCACGAGCGCGTCCGGGTCGCCGGGGCTGAACTGGCGGGCCGAGGACGGGCACGAGGTACCCGGGCGTGGTGGCCGCCGCGCCCGCCACGGCCACCGCCGTGCCGGAGTTGCAGGGGCCCCTTCCTACCGTTTTCTGACGAGCAGGGGGCCCCTGCAACCACCCCAGGCGACGGCAGGCGACGGCCGGCGACGGCCGGCGACGGCCGGCGACGGCCGGCGACGGCAGTGGCCGGGACGCGTCCCGGGGCCTTCACGAGGCGTCGCCCAGTGTGGTCGGTCGATCATCTTTCCGTGTCCGAAACCCTGGGCGATGTCGTACCCGTCGATTAGAATGTATGTACTAATCTCGGCACTGACCTGGGAGGACGCCCCGTGTCCGCACCCCTCACCACCGCGCTTCCGCCGTACGCCACCCTGCTCGGCTTCACCCGCTACGTCGACCGCACCGGCCCGACCAAGGCCACCTTCGTCGGCGGGCTGCGCAGGCAACGGGCGAGCCGATCCGGGTTCAACCCGCACGGTCAGTTCGTCAAGGCACTCAAGGCCGACATCGCCTTCCACACCGGCGGCACCCACCTGGCCGGGGTGGCCGGGGTGGTCAAGCCCCGCTGGCGCCCGCTCTACCAGGCACTGACGCCGGGAGCGACGCGCTGGCTGCACTCCCTCGGCGAGCCGGGCCAGGTCGACCTGGCCCAGACCCGCGACGCGCTCGCGATGCTCGGCGACCTGCCGGTCAAGATCAACCCGCACTTCGGCGTACGGTACGCCGACGGCCGCGCCGAGGCGGTCCGGCTGCACTTCGACGAGGCCGCGCCGAGCCCGGAGGCCGCCCTCGCCACTCTGCACCTGATGCGCCGGCACATGGACGCCGTCCTGCCGCATGCCGAGCCGGTCCTGGTGGACGTCCGCCGGGGCGAGGCGCACCGAATGCCCGAGGGGGTCAAGCCCGAACAGATCGAGCAGTGGCTTGCCGGCGAGGCCGCCGCCTTCCGGGCCATCTGGTCCACCGCGGCCTGACCGACCCCGGGTCGGCTCGGGCAGACACCGCCCGAGGTCACGCGGGGGCTGCGACCGGGGCCATGGCTGCTGACCGGCGGCCCGGCTCACCTGGCAGCAGACCTGGCGACGACTGGTCACACGACGACGGGCCGGTCCCCTGGTGTGGGGGCCGGCCCGTCGTGGTGTGGGTGGGTGTTCGGTGTGGGTCAGGCGGAGTAGCCGCGGGTGGCGGTCCAGTCGGCGAGGGCCTCGGTGGTGATCCAGTAGGAGGCCTGGGCGGGGTTGGCGGAGTCGGCGATCTTGACGGTGTCGCCGTTGTCGCGGTAGCCGACGACGCTGATGTAGTGGCCGCCCTCGAAGGAGTGGGGGGTGCCGTCGGTGTCGGTGGCGGTGCCGGCGATGTTGGCGACGATGGCGCGGCCGTTGTCGATGGCGGTGACGATGTCCCGGCGCATCTGGTCGGTCTGCTTGTCGTCGGCGGTCGGGGTGGGCAGTTCGATGGTGCGGTAGGTGCCGCTGCTGGTCTTGGCGTTGAGGGCCTTGGTGATCAGGTGGGCGGAGTCGGTGCCGTTCTCGGTGGTGCCCATCTCCTTGGCCAGGTCGTCCTGGGAGAGGTTCCGGTCCATGGTGGACAGGGCGTTCCGGGCGGCGGCGGGGCCGCAGTAGTAGAAGTTCGGCTGCGCCTCGTAGCGCACGCGCAGTTCCCGCTCGCTACGGCCGTTCCCACGGTCGCCACGCTCGTCACGACGCTCGTCACGGCGGTCGTCACGACGGTCGTCACGACGCTCGTCGCGGCGGTCGTTGCGCTCGTCGCGGCGGTCGTCGTCGCGGTTGCCGCGGTCGTTGTCGCGGTCGGCGGTGACGGAGACGGCCGAGGTGGGTGTGGCCGCCGAGGCGGGATCGGCGAAGACGGTGGCGGGGCCGGCGAGGGCGCCCGCGGTCAGGGTGGCGCCGGCGATGGTCAGGGCGGCCTTACGGATCAGCGTGGTCATGGGGGTGTCCTGCCTTTCCGTTCGGGGGATGCGCGGCGCGGGGGCGCCACGGCGAGAGGGGAAGATCCGACCGCGTGCGGGCGCCCAGGAGGCACCCACGCGGGGGAGGTTCGAGTGTTCCGGGGAGGTTCACCGCGCGGGAGGTGTTCACCGCGCGGCACCGCGTCGGGTGGGGGGGGTTCCGTCGCGTGGCACGGGGGTGTCACGCGCAGGGCATACGGGAGGCGACCCGGGGCTCGGCCCTTGCGGGTGCGTCAGCCATGTACAACACCACCGGCCCGGCCCGCATTCCGGACGGAGGGGGCCCGACCCGGGGTGGGTTGGTGGTGCTCGGGGGTGAGCCATGTACAACGCCACCGGTCCGGTCCGCATTCCGGATGCGGTGGGCCCGGCCCCGGGGGCGAAGCGGTGGTGCTCGGGGGTGAGCCGGGTCCAACGCCACCGACCCCCACCCGATTCCCGGCGGCCGGCCCGCCGCCAGCCGCCACACCCGGACGATGATGAACGAACCGGGCATTGCGCCCACGACCGTACCGACCGGCGAATCCCGGATCAAGCCGACGCCGCTGCCGGCAGGTCGGCGAGGGGCAGCACTCGCGGATCCTCCATCGGCCCGACGACCACCCGGATCGCCGGGAAGTAGTCGAGCAGCACCCGCCGGCACCGCTCGCAGGGCGGCAGGATCTCCCGTCCCCGGTCCCCCACTGCCACGATCGTCTCGAGTTCCCCGGCGGCCTGGGTGACGGCCACGCCGACGGTGACCAGCTCGGCGCAGGTGTCGCCGATGTCGTGGAGCAGGTTCACCCCGGTGAGGACCCGCCCCTGGGGCGTCCTCGCCGCAGCGGCCACGGTGTGTCGGGCACTGCGGCAACGCAGCCGGGCGACCGCGCCGGCGGCCTGCACCAACGCCCGGTCGGTGTCCCGCAACGTCATCGCGTCCCCCCGTGCTCGATCGGCGATCAACTGTAGACCGGACCCACGGCGGTCGAGGGCCCCCTCCCGCTCCCACGATGGAGACCAGGCGGTGGTGGCCCGCGCCGCGGACTTCCTGCGGGACCTCGCCGCCGGATGGGACGGGCGACGGGTGCTGATCGTCGCCCACTCCGCGAGCCGGCGGGCGTCGGACCACCTGCTGCACGGCCGGGCCTTGGCCGAGCTGGTCGACGCGCCCTTCGACTGGCGGCCGGGGTGGTCGTACCGGTTGCCCGACGGGTGGGACGGCACCCGGCCTGGCCACTGCGCCCAGGTGCCCGGCCCGACCGGGCGGTTGGGGCCCGCAGCAGCCGGCCGGCGGTAACCCGGAAGCGGTCGGGCGGCAAGCTGCCTATCCTTGGCGACGACATGCAGAATCCTCCCGCCTCCGCCGCGCCCGACAGTGTCCGCGAGCCCGCCGCCGCCCACCGCGAGCTGCACCGCCGGGTCGCCGAGCTGATGTTCCGCGACCAGCGCCGCGTCCAACGCCGGTTGGACGGGGCACGCCGGCTGCGTGACCCAGCCCGCCGGGACGCCGCGCTGGCCGGGATCACCGCCGACGTGGCCGGTGCCGAGACGCGGCTGGCCGCCCGCCGGGCCGCCGTCCCGAGGATCACCTATCCGGTGGGCCTGCCGGTCAGCGAGCGCAAGGACGACATCGCCGCCGCGATCCGCGACCACCAGGTGGTGATCGTGGCCGGCGAGACCGGGTCGGGCAAGACCACCCAGCTGCCGAAGATCTGCCTGGAGCTGGGGCGGGGCGTGCAGGGGCTGATCGGGCACACCCAGCCCCGGCGGCTGGCCGCCCGTACGGTCGCCGACCGCATCGCCGAGGAGCTGGGCACCGAGCTGGGCGACGTGGTCGGCTACAAGGTGCGCTTCACCGACCAGGTCAGCGACCGTTCCCTGGTCAAGTTGATGACCGACGGCATCCTGCTCGCCGAACTCCAGAACGACCGGATGCTGCGCCAGTACGACACGTTGATCATCGACGAGGCGCACGAGCGCAGCCTGAACATCGACTTCATCCTCGGGTACCTGCGGCAGCTCCTCCCCCGCCGGCCCGACCTGAAGGTGATCATCACCTCGGCGACCATCGAGACCGACCGGTTCGCCCGGCACTTCGCCGCGCCGCCGGCCGAGGGCGAGACCGAGGGGAAACCCGCGCCGGTGGTGGAGGTCTCCGGGCGGACGTACCCGGTGGAGGTGCGCTACCGGCCGCTGGTCGAGGTCACCGAGGCCGAGGAGGACGAGGGCGACGAGGAGAACGTCCGCGACCAGATCCAGGCGATCGGCGACGCGGTCGAGGAACTGGCCGCCGAGGGGCCGGGCGACATCCTGGTCTTCCTCAGCGGCGAGCGGGAGATCCGGGACACCGCCGAGGCGCTGGGCAAACTGGTGGAGAGGAAACGGTCGCTGCTCGGCACCGAGATCCTGCCGCTGTACGCCCGGCTCTCCTCCGCCGAGCAGCACCGGGTCTTCGCCCCGCACACCGGACGTCGGGTGGTGCTCGCCACCAACGTCGCGGAGACCTCGCTGACCGTTCCCGGCATCAAGTACGTGGTGGACCCGGGCACCGCGCGGATCTCCCGCTACTCCAGCCGGCTCAAGGTGCAACGGCTGCCGATCGAGCCGGTCTCCCAGGCGTCGGCCAACCAGCGCAAGGGGCGGTGCGGGCGGACCTCCGACGGCATCTGCATCCGCCTCTACGACGAGCAGGACTTCCTCTCCCGTCCGGAGTTCACCGACCCGGAGATCCTCCGCACCAACCTGGCCTCGGTCATCCTCCAGATGACCGCGATCGGGCTCGGGGACATCGCCGCGTTCCCGTTCATCGACCCGCCGGACCGGCGCAACGTCACCGACGGCGTGAACCTGCTGCACGAGCTGGGCGCGCTCGACCTGACCCAGACCGACCCGGCGAAGCGGCTCACCCCGCTCGGGCGGCGGTTGGCCCAGCTCCCGGTGGACCCCCGGCTGGCCCGGATGGTGGTGGAGGGCGAACGCAACGGCTGCGCCACCGAGGTCGTCGTGATCGCCGCTGCGCTCTCCATCCAGGACCCGCGCGAACGGCCGGCGGAGAAGCAGGCCCAGGCCGACCAGGCGCACGCCCGCTTCACCGACAAGGAGTCCGACTTCGTCACCTTCCTGAATCTCTGGCGCTACCTGCGGGAGCAGCAGCGGGCGCTCTCCTCCAGCGCGTTCCGCCGGATGTGCAAGGCGGAGTACCTCAACTACCTGCGGGTACGCGAGTGGCAGGACATCGTCAGCCAGCTGCGCCAGGTGTTGCGTACCCCGGAACCGGGTGCGGGCGGACGCGGCCGGCGCGGGCCGGCGGCGGACGCGGCGGACGGCGGCCGGCGCGAGGCGGCGGAGACCGGCGGCGGACGGCGGGACCGGGGCGCGGACCTGCCGGAGGAGATCGACACCCCGAAGGTGCACCAGTCCCTGCTGGTCGGGCTGCTCTCCCACATCGGGCTGAAGGACTCGCAGAAGCACGAGTACCTCGGCGCGCGGGGCGCGAAGTTCGCCCTCTTCCCCGGATCGGCGCTGTTCCGTAAGCCGCCGCGCTGGGTGATGGCCGCCGAGTTGGTGGAGACCTCCCGGCTCTGGGGCCGGGTCGCCGGCCGGGTCGAGCCGGAGTGGGTCGAGCCCCTCGCCCAGCACCTGGTCAAGCGCAGCTACAGCGAGCCGCACTGGGAGAAGAAGCAGGCGGCGGTGCTCGCCTACGAAAAGGTGACCCTGTACGGCATCCCCCTGGTCACCGGCCGGAAGGTCAACTTCGGCCGGATCGATCCGGCGCTGAGCCGGGAGCTGTTCATCCGGCACGCGCTGGTCGAGGGCGACTGGTCCACCCACCACCGGTTCTACGCGGAGAACCAGCGGCTGCTCACCGACATCGAGGAGCTGGAGCACCGGGCCCGGCGCCGGGACATCCTGGTCGACGACGAGACCATCTTCGCCTTCTACGACCAGCGGATCCCCGCCGACGTGGTCTCCGGGCGGCACTTCGACGCGTGGTGGAAGAAGGTTCGACGGGAGCAGCCCGACCTGCTCACCTTCACCCGCGAGCTGCTGGTCAACGCCGGCCGGGGCGGGGTGGACGAGGCGGACTACCCCGACGAGTGGCACTCCGACGGGGTCACGCTGCCGCTGACCTACCGGTTCGAGCCGGGCACCCCGACCGACGGGGTGACCGTGGACATCCCGCTGCCGCTGCTCAACCAGGTGCCAGCGGAGACCTTCGACTGGCAGGTGCCGGGGCTGCGCGAGGAACTGGTGGTCGCGCTGATCCGCTCGCTGCCCAAGGTGATCCGGCGCAACTTCGTACCGGTGCCGGACTTCGCGCGCGCCGCCCTGGCGGCGATCACCCCGGGCGAGGAGCCGTTGCTGGACGCGCTGACCCGGGTGCTGCGCCGGATGACCGGGGTGACCGTGCCCCGCGACGCGTGGGACCTGGACAAGCTGCCGGCGCACCTGCGGGTCACCTTCCGGGTGCTCGACGAGGAGAACAAACCGGTCGCCGAGGGCAAGGACCTGCCGGCCCTGCAACGCCAGCTCAAGGCCGAGGTACGCCAGGTGGTCGCCGCCGCCGCGCCGGACGTGGCCCGTTCCGGGCTGCGCGAGTGGAGCATCGGGACGCTGCCACGCACCATCGAGCAGGTCCGGGCCGGGTACCGGGTCACCGCGTACCCGGCACTGGTCGACGAGGGCGAGACGGTCGGGGTGCGGGTCTTCGACTCCGAGGCCGAGCAGGTGGCGGCGATGTGGGCCGGGACCCGGCGGCTGCTGCGGCTGACCGTGGCCAACCCGGCGAAGTTCCTCCAGGGACGGCTGACCAACGAGGCGAAGCTGGCGCTGAGCCGCAACCCGCACGGCGGTGTGCAGGCGCTCATCGCCGACGCGACCGGGGCGGCGATCGACCGGCTGGTCGCCGACGCGGGCGGCCCGGCCTGGGACGCCGACGGCTTCGCCGCGCTGCGCGAGAAGGTCCGCGCCGACCTGGTGGACACCGTCGTCGAGGTGATGGACCGGGTCCGGAAGGTGCTCGCCGCCGCCCACGCGGTGCAGCAGCGGCTGACCCGCACCACCGACCTGACCCTGGTGGCCGCGCTGGCCGACATCAAGGCCCAGCTCGCCGGGCTGGTGCACGCCGGGTTCGTCACCGAGGCCGGGTACGCCCGCCTACCGGACCTGCTGCGCTACCTCACCGCGATCGAGCGGCGGCTGGACCGGTTGCCCGGCAACCCGCAACGGGACCGCCAGCAGCAGGACCGGATCGCGGTGGTGCAGAAGGAGTACCAGGACATGCTCGCCGCCCTGCCCCCGACCCGGCGGAACGAGGAGTCGGTCCGGCAGATCCGCTGGATGATCGAGGAGCTGCGGGTGAACGTCTTCGCGCAGGCGCTGGGAACCCCGTACCCGGTCTCGGAGCAACGGATCTACCGGGCGATGGACGCGGCCGAGGGACGCTGAGGCGGCCCTACAGCGGTTCGACACCGGGCGGCAGGTTCCCCTGGGCGGTGGCGGCCCGGATGTGGTCGAGCAGGATCCGGCGCAGCTCCCGGCCGGCGTGGGTGGGCACCGCGTCCCGCCGGCGGGCCACCACGATGGTCCGGCGCACGCCGGGCGGGGCGAGCGGGGTGACCCGGATGCGGGGCCGGCGGGCGACCACGATGCCCGGCACCAGGGCCACCCCGAGGCCGGCCTCGACGAAGCTGAGCACCGCGTCCATCTCGCCCCCCTCCACGGCGAAGGAGGGCTCGAAGCCGGCGGTCCGGCAGGCGTCCAGGGTGGCGTCGCGGATGTCGTAGCCCTGCCGGAACATGACCAGCGGCTGGTCGCGCAGGTCGGCGATGCGCAACTCGCCGCCGGTGGCGGCCGGGAGCGGTTCCAGCGAGGCGACCACCAGGCTCTCCCGCAGGATCGGCTCGGCGCGCAGCCCGGGCTCGTGGCCCTGGCCCGGCATGATGATCAGCGCCAGGTCGAGGTCGCCGCGGAGCAGGTCCCGGACCAGATCCTGTGAGCCGCCCTCCTCCACCCGCAGGTCGACGGTGGGATGCGCGTCGCGGAACCGACGCAGCACCGGCGGGGCGAGCGAGGTGACCAGGCTGGGCGTGGCCCCGAGACGGACCCGGCCCCGGCGCAGGCCGACCAGCTCCTGCACCTCACGCTGCGCGGTCTCCACGTCGGCGAGGATCCGCTTGGCGGACGGGAGCAGCACCTCCCCGGCGGCGGTGAGGGCGATGTTGCCCCGGATCCGCTCGAAGAGGCGGGTTCCGAGCGATGTCTCCAGGGCGTGAATTTGCTTACTCAACGATGGCTGGGTGATCCCGACGAGGTCGGCAGCTTGGGTGAAATGTCGTAGTTCAGCCACTGCCACGAAGTACCGGAGCTGATGGAACTGCATCTGCATAGCCTAAAGCTATACAGGGTGCGGGTTCGATGCATTGGACGACTGATCGCAGTTCCTCCTAGCGTCGATCGGGTGGTAGTCACGTCAACCCGGTCACCCGTCCGCTCCAACGTCGGCCTGAAGGCCGTCATGGCGGTGACGGGCATCGTCCTGGTGCTGTTCCTGGTCGCGCACATGCTCGGCAACCTGAAGGTCTTCGCCGGGCAGACCTCGTTCGACCACTACGCCCACTGGCTCCGCGAGATCGGCACGCCGGTCCTGCCCGGCGTCTGGTTCCTCTGGATCCTGCGCGTCGGTCTGCTCGTGGCGGTGCTGGCGCACATCGCGGCAGCCACCACGCTCGCCCGCCGCGCCCGCGCCGCCCGCCCGGTCCGCTACGCCCACCGCAAGAAGGTGCGGGGCAGCTACGCTGCCCGGACGATGCGCTGGGGCGGCGTGATCATCCTGCTCTTCGTGATCTACCACCTGCTCGACCTGACCACCGGGACGCTGAACCCGGTCGGCGACCCGAGCCGCCCGTACGCCAACGTGGTCGCCGACTTCGCCCCGTCCCGCTGGTACGTCACGCTCTTCTACACCCTGGCGGTCGTCTCCGTCGGGTTCCACCTGCGGCACGGCCTGTTCAGCGCGCTGCGCAGCCTCGGTCAGCAGACCCCGCACGGCGAGCGTCGGGCCCGGATGGTCGCCCTGCTCTTCTCCGTCGCCCTCTGCGCCGGCTACCTGGTGGTCCCGTTCGCCGTGCTCACCGGATTGGTGGACTGATCATGGATCTGTACCGTACGGGTGACCCGATCGCCGACACCACCGCTCCCGACGGGCCGGTCGAGAGCCGCTGGGAACGGCGGCGGTTCGAAGCCAAGCTGGTCAACCCGGCCAACCGGCGGAAGATGACGGTGATCGTGGTCGGCACCGGGCTGGCCGGCGGGTCCGCCGCCGCCACCCTCGCCGAGCAGGGCTACCGGGTGAAGAGCTACTGCTACCAGGACAGCCCGCGCCGGGCGCACTCGATCGCCGCCCAGGGCGGCATCAACGCCGCGAAGAACTACCGCAACGACGGCGACTCGGTGCACCGGCTCTTCTACGACACGGTCAAGGGCGGCGACTTCCGCTCCCGCGAGTCGAACGTGCACCGGCTGGCCGAGGTGTCGGTGAACATCATCGACCAGTGCGTCGCCCAGGGCGTGCCCTTCGCCCGCGAGTACGGCGGTCTGCTCGACACCCGGTCCTTCGGCGGCGCGCAGGTGCAGCGCACCTTCTACGCCCGGGGGCAGACCGGCCAGCAGCTGCTGCTCGGGGCGTACCAGGCCCTGGAGCGGCAGATCGGGCTGGGCACCGTGGAGATGAACGCCCGGCACGAGATGCTGGAGCTGATCGTCGTCGACGGCCGGGCCCGGGGCATCGTGGTCCGGGACCTGGTCACCGGCGAGATCACGTGCGAGTTCGCCGACGCGGTGGTGCTCGCCTCCGGCGGGTACGGCAACGTCTTCTACCTCTCGACCAACGCCAAGGGCTGCAACGTCACCGCCACCTGGCGGGCGCACCGCAGGGGCGCGTACTTCGCCAACCCCTGCTACACGCAGATCCACCCGACCTGCATCCCGGTCTCCGGCGACCACCAGTCGAAGCTGACCCTGATGAGCGAGTCGCTGCGCAACGACGGCCGGGTCTGGGTGCCGAAGGCCGAGGGCGACCAGCGCAGTCCGAGGGACATCCCCGAGGACGAGCGGGACTACTACCTCGAGCGGATCTACCCGTCCTTCGGCAACCTGGTCCCCCGGGACATCGCCTCCCGGGCCGCGAAGAAGGTCTGTGACGAGGGGCGGGGGGTCGGCCCCGGCGGACTCGGGGTCTACCTCGACTTCGCCGACGCCATCGCCCGGCTCGGCCGCAAGGCCATCGAGGCGAAGTACGGCAACCTCTTCGAGATGTACGAGCGGATCACCGGCGAGGACCCGTACCAGGTGCCGATGCGGATCTACCCGGCGGTGCACTACACGATGGGCGGGCTCTGGGTCGACTACGACCTCCAGTCGACCATCCCCGGGCTGTTCGTGATCGGTGAGGCGAACTTCTCCGACCACGGTGCGAACCGGCTCGGCGCGTCCGCCCTGATGCAGGGCCTCGCCGACGGGTACTTCGTACTGCCCAACACCATCGCCAACTACCTCGCCGCCGGCCCGTTCGCGCCGGTGACGGCGAGCCACCCGGCGGCGGTCGAGGCGCGGCGGGGCGTCGAGGACCGCCTCCAGCGGCTGCTGGCGGTGAACGGCGACCGGACCGTCGACTCGTTCCATCGCGAGCTGGGCCAGATCATGTGGGAGCACTGCGGCATGGAGCGCTCCGAGGCCGGGCTGCGCAAGGCGATCGACGAGATCCGGGCGCTGCGCGAGCAGTTCTGGCAGCGGGTCCGGGTGCCGGGCGACGGCGAGGGGCTCAACCAGTCGCTGGAGAAGGCCGGCCGGGTGGCCGACTTCTTCGAGCTGGCCGAGCTGATGTGCGTCGACGCCCTGCACCGGGAGGAGTCCTGCGGCGGCCACTTCCGGGCCGAGCACCAGACGCCGGACGGCGAGGCGCAGCGCGACGACGAGCGCTTCGCGTACGTGGCGGCCTGGGAGTTCACCGGCGGCGACCAGCCGCCGGTGCTGCACCGGGAAGACCTGACCTTCGAATACGTCCACCCCGCGCAGCGGAGCTACAAGTGAACCTGACCCTGCGCATCTGGCGGCAGTCCGGCCCGAGGGACAGGGGTCGGATGGTGACCTACCAGGTCGAGGACGTCTCCCCGGACATGTCGTTCCTGGAGATGCTCGACGTGCTCAACGAGCGGCTGACCCTCGCCGGTGAGGAGCCGGTCGCCTTCGACCACGACTGCCGCGAGGGCATCTGCGGCATGTGCGGTCTGATGATCAACGGCGACGCACACGGGCCGCAGCGCGGCACCACCGCCTGCCAGCTGCACATGCGGCAGTTCTCCGACGGGGACACCATCGACATCGAGCCGTGGCGGGCCCGCGCCTTCCCCGTGGTCAAGGACCTGGTGGTCGACCGGAGCGCCTTCGACACGATCATCGCGGCCGGCGGGTACGTGACCGCGCCGACCGGCAGCGCCCCCGAGGCGCACGCCACCCCGGTGCCGAAGGCCGACGCGGACGCCGCGTTCGAGGCGGCGGCCTGCATCGGCTGCGGCGCGTGCGTGGCCGCCTGCCCGAACGGCTCGGGGATGCTCTTCACCGCCGCCAAGGTCACCCAGCTCTCGCTGCTGCCGCAGGGCCAGCCCGAGCGGTACACCCGGGTGGTCGGCATGGTCGACGCGCACGACGAGGCCGGCTTCGGCGGCTGCACCAATGCCGGCGAGTGCACGGTGGTCTGCCCGAAGGGCATCCCGCTGAACACCATCGGCCGGCTCAACCGCGACTACCTGAAGGCGACCGCCAAGCGCGGCGACACCCGGGGCTCCTGACCCGAGAGCTCGCCCGGGACGGAGGGCGTGGCACCCTGCCACGCGCAGCAGGCCCCGGCCGACCGGCAGACCGATGACGACGTCGCGGAGCTGGATGACACGGCCCCGGACCTGGCTGCCCAGACCACCTGGTGCGAGGGGTCGCTGGTCCCGCTTCCGGTCTCCGGGACGACAGCCGGAGTGGCCGTCCCCGGCACGGTGGTCGCTGACGGTTCCCCCGGCTCCGGAGACGACTCAGGGTCGTGCGCCTCCCGCCCCCGGGTCGCCCCGCGGGATCGGATGAGCCCCAGCAGGAGAGCGGAGCCTTGGAAATTCCAGGGGCGATCGAGAACTTGTGGTGAACTCGGGCAACGGTCATGTCGCGGGTTTATGCGGAGTAAACAACGGTAATTTTCACGCAGGGCCGGAAATAGCCACACCAGAATCCCCGGCGGCATCGCATCCGACCCGGCCCGCCGCCCCCGCAGATCCAATTGGACGTCCCGACCACCCTGGTTGCCGCCGCCCTCGGGCAGCCGGCACCTTGTGCACCTTTGGCCAGCTTTGCGGTTGATCGACAATGCGTGCGTCCTCCCTTCCGACACCCGTTCCGACCGGGCGCCACGATCGATCAACGGAGCACCCCTCGTTCTAAAATATTTAATGGCGAGAATCGATAGGACGCCATTCCTGTGCGTGTTAACGTCTGTCCCGCACCTCTCCCGGAAGGCGGTGACCCGACGCTTCGGGCACACCCGGTGAGTCGTGCGGCAACCCCTCCACCCGGCGGCGATCCCGGTGACCCCGTTCCGGTTTCCGCGCCGCTTGCGAACGTGTCGGAAGGAAGACAGATGCGTCGGCTCCAACCACCAGGTCGACTACTGACCGTCCTCGTCGCCCTGGGTCTCGTGACCACCTCGGCCGTCCCGGCCGCCGCCGAGGTCGACGCCGGGGGCACGCGGCCCCCGGAGAGCGTACGGCTGCTGGCCAAGGCCACCGCCGACGAGTGCTTCGCCGGGATCGGCGTCGACTACCCGGCCGGACCGCCCTGCGCGGTGGGCCAGGAGAAGGTCAACCAGTCGTACGTCTGGGGTCTGGCCAAGGCCGGACGCAAGCTCTGGTTCGGCACCGGGGCAAACGTCCTCTGCCTCAAGCCGGAGGGCTACCAGGCCGGCGATCCGGTCCTGAACGACGACTTCACCTGCGAGTACGCCAGCAGCCAGCCGGCCCGGCAGAACCCCGACCTGCCGCCCAACATCGGTGACCACCGGCCGCCGGAGGTCTACACCTACGACCTGGCGAACGAACGGCTCAGCGAGCGGACCGCCGACATCACCGGCGCGTCGGCGGCGGACGCGGCCCTGCTGCGCTCGACGGCTGGGCTGCGCAGCGGCGCCGCCCACCAGGGTGTGGTGATGCTCGGCGGCCCCAGCATCGTCGGAGGCATCAACCTGTTCGCCTTCGACGCCCTCACCGGCCACTACCTCGGCTCGACCAACCTCTCCGACTACGAGAACATCCGGCACTTCACCGTCGCCGACGGGGCGCTCTACGCGGGTGTCGGGATGGGCACCAACGGCGGTGACGCCGGTCGGGTCCTGCGCTGGACGGGTGACCGGACCGACCCGTTCGCCTTCGCCGTCGTGGGCGACCTGCCGACCCAGGCCGCCGACATCGCTGCGCACAAGGGTCGGCTCTATGTCTCCACCTGGCCGAAGGCGGTCGTGGAAGGTTCCGCCACCGGCCCAGAGGCCACCAACAACACCGCCGACCTGGCCAGCATCTGGATGAGCCCGCCGCTGGCCGACGGGGAGCCGGGTCTCACCCCGGCCGACGCCGCCGGCTGGACGCAGGTCTGGTCGCCGGCCGAATACGAGCCGGACCCGGTGGTCCGGCGGGCGTACGCGCTCGGGGGTCTCGCCTCCTACGGCGGGTACCTCTACTGGGGCAGCATGCACGTCCCGCTCCAGGCCACCACGCTGCACATCAAGGTCTACCCGCCGAAGAGCCAGGAGCAGCTCCAGGCCACCATCAAGAACACCCAGCGGGCGTTCGTCGTCCTCCGGGGCAAGGACTTCGGCGGTGCCGACGAGAAGGTGGAGACGCTCTACGGTGAGTCCGAGCTCCCCAAGTTCGACCCGAAGGCGAACAACGGGGTCGGCGCCTGGTCGACCGTCCCGACCGGCGTGACCCCGGTGCACGGCGCATCCGGTTTCGGTGATCCGTACAACCTGTACGCCTGGAAGATGATGGTGGCCGGCGGGCGGCTGTACATCGGCACCATGGACTTCGCCTACATCGCCCTGGAGGGCGAGATGCCGGCGGAGCCGGAGCCCGGATACGACGCGCCCACCTTCGGCTCGGACCTGTGGTCGTTCGACGCGCCGGGTCGGCCGGCCCGCGCGGTCGACAAGACCGGCTTCGGCAACCCGCTCAACCAGGGCGTACGGACCATGGTCGCGGACGGGTCCACGCTGTACATCGGCATGGCGAACCCGATGAACCTGCGCACCGACCCGAGCACCCACCTGGGCGGTTGGGAACTGCACAAGCTGACCCGACGCTGACCCGACGCCACGCGGCGCCCGACGACCGGTGGGGACACCGGCCGTCGGGCGCCGCCCGCGTCCCGTGGATCCGACGGTGGGCGTCGGGCCTGGGTGGTTGCAGGGGACCCTTCCTCGACAGAAAGCGGTAGGAAGGGGCCCCTGCAACCACCACCGGCAGCGCGGGCCGGCAGCGCGGGCCGGCAGCGCGGGCCGGCAGCGCGGGCCGGCAGCGCGGGGTACACCGTCAGGGCGCCGCCAGGGCCTCGGTGGGCGAGAGCCGGCTGGCCCGGATCGCCGGGTAGAGCCCGGCCACCGCACCGATGACGATCGTCGCGCCGATGCCACCGGCCATCACCCACAGCGGCACCACCGTCGGCCAGCCCTGCGAGAGGGCGTAACCGGCGGTGACGAGGACCCCCAGCAGCACCCCGCCCAGCCCGCCGAGGGCGGACAGCAGCAGGGACTCGGCGAGGAACTGGGTGCGGACCTGCCCCCGGGTGGCTCCGAGCGCGCGGCGCAACCCGATCTCCGCTCGCCGCTCGAGCACCGAGATGACCATGGTGTTGGCCACCCCGACGCCGCCCACCAGCAGGGCCACCGCCCCCAGGCCCAGCAGCAGACCAGTGAACGCCTCGTCGGTGGCCTGCCGGGCGGCGAGCGCGTCCGAGGGCCGGGACACCTGGATCTCGTTGGCCTGTTCCGGGTTGGCGGTCGCCGCCAGCACCCCGCGTACCGCCTCGACGTGCTCCTCGGCCGAGCGGGTGTAGATCCGGGTCGGGTGCCCGTCCAGCCCGAGGTAGGTGGTGGCGGCCGGCCAGCCGACCAGCGCCGCCGAGTCGAGTTCCGGGGCGAGCGGCACCGGCCGGAGGATCCCGATCACGATGAACCACCGGCCGTCGATGTAGACCTGGATGTCCGGCCCGGCCGCGCCGAGCCCGAGCCGCTCGGCGGCGACCGCGCCGAGCACGGTGGCCGGGTACCGGGCGGTGGCGTCGTTGAGCCAGGTGCCGTGGGCGACCGTGCCACCGACCGTGTCCAGGACGTCCAGGGTGACCGCCTGGGTCCCCAGGCCGCCGGTCTGCGCGGCCGGAATCCGGTCCGACCGGTAGACCGGTGTGTCGGCGAGCTGGGCGACCGCGGCGACCTGCTGCACCGGCCCGATCCGGGAGATCATCGCCACCGACTCGGTCGGCAGTTGGGCGTCCGCCCCGAAGAGGGTGCTGCCCGGCGCGACGGTGAGCAGGTTGGTGCCCAGGGCCGCCAGGGTCCGGTCCAGGTCGGCCCGGGACGACGAGGAGATCCCGACGACGCTGATCATCGCCGCGATGCCGATGGCGATGCCCAGCGCGGAGAGGAAGGCCCGCAGCGGACGGGTGCGCAGACCCACCCCGCCGACACGCAGCACGTCGCGCGGGTGCATCCGGGCGGGTCGCAGCCGTTCCGGACGGTCGGCACCCGGCGGCCGGGTCGTCGTCGCGGTCACCGGAGCACCCCCAGCGGGACGCCCTCGGAGACGATCCGCCCGTCGCGCATCCGCACTTGGCGGGGCAGGATCGCCGCGATCTCCCGGTCGTGGGTGATCACCACGACCGTGGTGCCGGCCGCGTGCAGCCCGTGCAGCAGCTCCATCACCCCGGCTCCGGAGGTGGAGTCCAGGTTGCCGGTGGGCTCGTCGGCCAGGAGCAACGGCGGTTCGCCGACCACGGCCCGGGCGATCGCCGCCCGCTGCCGTTCGCCGCCGGACAGTTGGTGCGGACGGTGGTCGAGGCGGTGGCCCAGTCCGACCCGGCGCAGGGCGACCTCCGCGCGCCGGTGCCGCTCCCGCCGGGGTACGCCCGCGTAGAGCAGGCCGTCGGCGACGTTCTCCACCAGCGGTACGCCCACCGCGAGGTGGAACTGCTGGAACACGAAACCGATCCGGCTGGCCCGCAAGGCGGACAGTTCCCGGTCGGTCAGCCGCGACGTGTCGTACCCGTCGACGAGCACGGTGCCCGAGGTGGGCCGGTCCAGGGTGCCGATGACGTTGAGCATCGTGGACTTGCCGGATCCGGAGGGGCCCACGATGGCCACCAGTTCGCCCCGACCGATGGTCAGGTCGACCCGGTCGAGGGCGGCTACGGTGTCGCCGTACCGCCTGGTCACGTCCCGCAACTGCACGACGGGGCCGGCGGCGGCGCGGATCGGTTCAGTCACCGGGCATCCCCACCGTCAGCCCCTCGACGACCCCGTCGCCGGAGACCTCGACCCGGCCGGCGGCGAACAGGCCGGTCTTCACCGCGATGATCCGGGTACCCGTGTCGTCGGCCACCTGGAGGCCGTAGCCGCCCTCGGCGAGGGCGAGCAGCGCGGCGACCGGCACGGTGAGCACGTCCGCCCGCTGGGCCGCCACGAACCCGACGTCGACCGCCGCCTGCTCGAAGCCGGTCAGGGCGGCCGGGTCGTCCCCGGTCACCGAGACCTCGACCTTCGTCTCGGTGACCGGATCCTGTCCGGCCGCCCCCGCCGAGGTCTGCACGACCGTCTCGACGGCGCCGACCCGGCCGGTGGTGCGCCGGCCGTCCGGCAACGTGATGGTCACCTCCGCGCCCTTGCGGGCCAGCCGCTGGTCGTCGACGTCCAGTGTGCAGGTGACCAACCGGGTGGTGCCGGTCGTGGAGAGCACCGCCCGGCCCGGGGTGACCGCGTCCCCCACCTCGGCACCCTGGCTCGCCACCCGGACCGTACCGGCGGCGTAGACGATCCGGCCCGGCTCGACCTGCCCGGTCTCGGGCACCCCCAGGTCCTCCTGCCAGCGGCGGACCGCGTCGGCCGTGGCGGAGGTGTAGTCCTCGTCGACGGTGAAGCCGGTGTAGCCCAGGTCGGTGAGGTTCTGCTCGAACTGCCGGACGTCCCGGCCGCTGACCCCGGACCGCAGGACCCGGTACGCCGGCAGGCTGCCGTGCAGCAGCACCACCGGCTCGTCGTCGACCCGGTACAGGGCCTTGCCCCGGGCGACCGTGGTCCCGGTGGCTGCCAGCCAGGTCAGCGTGCCGCTGTAGCGGGTGTCCAGGGCGCGCGGGGTGCCGTACCCCAGCTCGCCGGTCTTGGTCTCCCGGTCGACGAGGGTCTGCCGCGCGACGGCGGTGGTGGTCGGCGGGAGCGGGGCGGCCCCGGCCGACTCCCCGGCGCCGCCGTCGGAGGACACACCGACCGCGACCGCGCCGCCGGCCAGCACGACGGCCGCCCCGGCG
Organism: Micromonospora inyonensis; assembly: GCF_900091415.1. Classification (NCBI taxonomy): domain Bacteria; kingdom Bacillati; phylum Actinomycetota; class Actinomycetes; order Micromonosporales; family Micromonosporaceae; genus Micromonospora; species Micromonospora inyonensis. The sequence continues at coordinate 3,041,020 of NZ_FMHU01000002.1, forward strand.
GCCAGCACGGTGACCGGCCGCCACCGACGTCGGCGGTGCGGCGCCTCCGTCGTGCCGTCGCCACCGCCCACCGGGGTGACCCCGATGTCGGTGCCCATCGGCGCGCTCACGGCGTCCCCAGACGGTTGTCGAGGTTGGGCACCACCTCGCGGCACTTGTCGAACGCCGCCCGGACCGCCGGGTCCTGCCGGTCGATGTCGGCCTTGCCGGGCTGGATCCGGCCGTCGGCGTCCGGGTCGGGGAAGTTCGGCACGCCGTTCTCCCGCATACAGCGGGCCAGCTTGCGGACCTGTTCGACCTGGTCGGCGTTGAGCTGCCGGGGTTGTCCGCCGTTCGGGGCGTACTCCCGGCACGCCTGGAGCGCCGCCTGGACCTTCGTGCGGTCCACGTTGGAACCCGGTTTGAAGCGCGGGCCGTTCTGGCCCGGCTCCGGATCCGCCACGTCCAGCCCCTGCTCGCGCAGGCATCTGGTGAACCTGATCCGGCGCTCCTCGTCGCTCAACGCGACGGCGGTGAGCGTCGGCCGCGCACCGCCACCACCGGCGTTGGCCACCCCCTCGTCGTCCCGGTCGCCCCCGCTGCAGCCGGCCAGACCGAAGGCCGCCGCGAGGGGCAGGGCGAGCAGTACGCCCGTCAGCCGTCTCCGCATCGTCTCGTGCTCCTCTCTCCTCCGCCGGTGAAACCGGCGTCCACGGAGAAGTCAACGTCACGGGGCGTAGCCAGAGCGTAAACGCCGCGGATCCGTTAACGGCGTGGTTACGCCGCGATGGGCGAGGATGTGACGGTGCGGGTACTGGTGGTCGAAGACGAACGGCTCCTGGCGGACGCGATTGCCGAATGGCTGCGCCGGGAGTCCTTCGCGGTGGACGTCGTGTACGACGGGGACGCCGCGCTGGAACGGCTCGGGGTCAACGGGTACGACGTGGTGGTGCTCGACCGGGACCTGCCGGTGGTGCACGGCGACGACGTGTGCCGGGCGGTGGTCGACTCCGACCGGGAGACCCGGGTGCTGATGCTGACCGCCGCCGCCGCCGTCCGGGAGCGGGTCGCCGGGCTGGCCATCGGGGCCGACGACTACCTGACCAAGCCGTTCGCGTTCATCGAGTTGAGCGCGCGGGTGCACGCACTGACCCGGCGTACCCGGCCGGCCGCGCCCCCCAGGCTGACCCGGGCCGGCATCGTGCTGGACCCGGCCCGGCGGGAGGTGACCCGGGACGGGCGCCCCGTGCCGCTGTCCCGCAAGGAGTTCGGGGTGCTGGCCGAGCTGCTGCGGGCCGACGGGGCGGTGGTCTCCGCCGAGGAACTGCTGGAACGGGCCTGGGACGAGCACATCGACCCGCTGACCAACGTGCTGCGGGTGACCGTGATGAAGCTGCGCCGCAAGCTCGGCGAGCCGCCCGTCATCGAGACGGTGCCCGGCGCGGGGTACCGCATCCGGTGAAGAAGCTGACCATCCGCGCCCGGCTCACGCTGGTCTACGGCGGGCTGTTCCTGTTCGCCGGCACGGTGCTGCTCGCGGTGACCTACGTGCTGGTCGACCAGCGGCTCACCCGTGGTCTCGGGTTCGACCTGCGCAGCCGGGACTCCGGCAAGGTGTCGCTGCCGCAGTCCGGCACCAAGATCACCTCCGAGCAGGCGGAGACCCTGCGCGGACTGGTCCGGCAGGTGCAGGAGGACGTCCGGCAGGACGCGCTGGACTCCCTGCTGACCCAGGGCGGGGTGGCGCTGGCCGTGGTGACGGTCGCCGCCGTCGCGTTCGGCTGGCTGGTCGCCGGGCGGGCGTTGCAGCCGCTGAACCAGATCACCGGGACCGCCCGCCGGATCGCCGGCGCGGACGGTGCCGGCAAGGGCCTGCACGAGCGGATCGCCCTGGACGGTCCGACCGACGAGGTGAAGGAACTCGCCGACACCTTCGACCTGATGCTGGAACGGCTCGACCGGTCCTTCGACGGCCAACGACGGTTCGTCGCCAACGCCTCGCACGAGCTGCGCACCCCGCTGGCGATCAACCGGTCCCTGGTCGAACTGGCCATCACCCGACCGGACGCCCCGGCGGAGCTGCGCCAGCTCGGGGAGGTGCTGCTCACGGTGAACGAACGGCACGAACGGCTGATCGACGGTCTGCTCACCCTCGCCGACTCGGAGAACACGCTGACCGAACGTACCGAGGTGGACCTCGCCGAGATGGCCGGTCACCTGACCGACCAGACCGCCGCCCGGACGGCACTGGCGGTCTCCCGACAGCTGGCCCCGGCTCGTACGGTCGGCGACCCGGTGCTGCTGGAGCGGCTCACCCAGAACCTGCTGGAGAACGCGGTACGGCACAACCTCGGCGAGGACGGGTGGCTGACCGTCAGCACCACGACGACCGACGGCCGGGCCGTGCTGACCGTCAGCAACACCGGACCGGTCGTGCCCGGGTACGAGGTCGAGTCGATCTTCCTGCCCTTCCGGCGGTTGAACCGGGAGCGGGCGGCCGGCAACCGGGGTTTCGGGCTCGGCCTGTCCATCGTCCGGGCGGTGGCCCGGGCGCACGGGGGCACGGTGCACGCCCTGCCCCGGCCGGGCGGCGGTCTGGTCGTCACCGTCTCCCTGCCCACCCCCGGCGCGGGGTGAAACGGCGGGGAGGTTCACCGGTCGCTGCCCGGGTAGCAGTCCCGAAAAGGACGACCCGAGACGGCGGAGGGACCGGAATGAAGGCACTGACCTGGCACGGGAAGCGGGACGTACGGGTGGAGGAGGTCCCGGACCCGAGGATCGAGGAGCCCACCGACGCGATCGTCCGGATCACCTCGACCGCGATCTGCGGCTCGGACCTGCATCTCTACGAGGTGCTCGGGCCGTTCCTGAAACCGGGGGACGTCCTCGGGCACGAGCCGATGGGCATCGTCGAGGAGGTCGGCTCCGGGGTGACCCGGCTCCGGCCGGGCGACCGGGTGGTGGTGCCGTTCACCATCGCCTGCGGGCCCTGCTGGATGTGCGACCGGCAGCTCTACGCGCAGTGCGAGACCACGCAGGTCACCTCGGAGGGCAAGGGCGCGGCGCTGTTCGGCTACACCTCCCTGTACGGCTCGGTGCCGGGCGGGCAGGCCGAGTACCTGCGGGTGCCGCAGGCCCAGTTCGGGCCGATCAAGGTCCCGGAGAACGGCCCGGACGAGCGGTACCTCTACCTCTCCGACATTCTCCCCACCGCCTGGCAGGCGGTGACGTACGCCGACACCCCGCCCGGCGGCACGCTCGCCGTCTTCGGGCTCGGTCCGGTCGGCCAGTTCTGCGCCCGCATCGGCCGCCACCTCGGCGCGGGCCGGGTGATCGGGCTGGACCTGGTGCCGGAACGGCTGGAGATGGCCCGCCGGCACGGCATCGAGGTGCTCGACGTGACCCAGCTGGAGGACGTGCCGGGCGCACTGATCGACCTGGTGGACGGGCGCGGGCCGGACGCGGTGATCGACGCGGTCGGCATGGAGGCCCACGGCTCGACCTCCGGGCGGATCGCCCAGACCGCCGCCGGCCTGTTGCCGGACCGGCTGGCCCAGGCGATGACCGACAAGGTGGGCGTGGACCGGCTCGTCGTGCTCAAGGCCGCGCTCAAAGCCGTCCGGCGGGGTGACACCGTCTCCGTCTCCGGGGTGTACGGCGGCGAGGTGGACCCGCTGCCGCTGATGGAGATGTTCGACCGGGGCGTGCAGCTGCGGATGGGCCAGTGCCACGTCCGCCGCTGGACCGACGAGATCCTGCCGCTGCTGTCCGGCGACGACGACCCGTTGGGCGTGGCGGACCTGCGTACCCACCGGTTGCCGCTGGATGACGCGCCGAAGGCGTACGAGATGTTCCAGAAGAAGGCGGACGGCTGCGTCAAGGTCGTGCTCGCCCCGTGAGTCGGATGGTCGTCACCGGCGCGACGGGACGGTGACGCTCCGGCCACCGTCGGCACCACGCTCCACCGTCGGCGACGATCAGGCCGTACCCACCGCACACGCTCCATCGCCTACGGTGACCGGATGGACACTCCGGCCGCACGGGACGAGGAGACACGCGTGACTGCCAGGGGCACCCCCGCCCAGGCCGCCGCCCTGGTCGCCGCCGCGTACCAGCAGCACACCCTGGACGCCGGTGGCAGCTGGCAGGCGTACGTCAGCGTCGCCGACCCGGCGGGCGCACCGCTGCCGGCGGTCGCCGACGAACCGGACCGCCTGCTCGAGGCGTACAGCGTGAACAAGATCGCCGTCGCCGTGGCGGTGTTGGACAAGGTCGACCGGGGACTGCTCACGCTCACCCAGCGACTCGACGTCACCTCCGCGATCGTGATCCCCGGCGGGGACGGCATTTTCAGCCTGGACGGGGCGTACCCCAGCTCGGTCACCCTCGGCCACGCCCTCGCGGCGCTGCTCACCGTCTCCGACGACACCGCCGTACGGCTGTGCGGCCTGGTCTGCCCGGCGGCCGAGCTGAACACGATCCTCCAGGCCAAGGGCTTCCCGAACACGCAGGTGCAGCCGGTGGCCAACCCGAACCGGTTCTACCTCGGCACCAGCACCCCCCGGGAGACACACGGCCTGCTCCGCGCGCTGGTGGCCGGCACTCTGCTCGCCCCCGCCTCCACGGCGTTCCTGCTGCGTCAGCTGCGCGCCCCGATCGCCCACACCGACGGCGTCCGACGCACCATGTCCTCCGACGAACGGGCCCGCGTCGCCACCAAGGGCGGCTGGTACGCCGACGCGCGCAACGAGGCCGGCGTGATCTTCGACCGGGCCGGGGCCCCGGTGCTGACGTACGCCCTCTTCGCCGCCGGGCAGGCCGACCCGGGCAACTTCGGCGGAACCCACCCGGCGGTCACCGCACGGGCGAAGATGGGACGGAGCTTCCTCGACGCGGTGGACGGCCTGACCGGCACCGGAACGGCTCACCGGGTCAGCCGCCAGCGCCCGAGCAACGGCGGCTGACGCGTCGGGGCTACCGTGGCACCCGGGGTTCGACCGGGCGGAGGGAAGGTTCATGGGGGGACGCGAGCAGCGGGCACGACGGGGCCGGGGCGGTCGGGTGGCCGGGGTGGTGGGCCTGGCCGCGCTGGCTACCCTCGCCTGGGCCGCCCGGGACGTGCCGGCCGCACTGGGGGGCCGGCTCACCGGGGCCCGCGCCGAACGCGTCCGCCGATCGCCGCAGTTCCACGACGGCGCGTTCCACAACCCCGCCGACGTCCGCACGACGATCGCCGACCCCGGCCGGAACCTGCTGTGGGAACTGCTCTTCGGCCAGCAGCGACGCCGGCCGACGCGGCCGGTGCCGCTGCTGCGGCCGGCTCCCGGCAGCGGCGACGAGCGGGAACTCGCCGTCGTCTGGTACGGCCACGCGTCCGCGCTGGTCGAGATCGAGGGACGGCGGGTGCTCCTCGACCCGGTGTGGAGCGACCGTTGCTCCCCGTCGCAGGTGGTCGGCCCGCGCCGGCTGCACGCCCCGCCGGTGGGCCTCGACGAACTGCCCCCGGTGGACGCGATCGTGATCTCCCACGACCACTACGACCACCTCGACATGGCGACGGTGTGCCGCCTGTGGGACACCCAGGCCGCGCCGTTCCTGGTGCCGCTCGGCATCGGCGCGCACCTGGACCGGTGGGGTGTGCCGGCGGACCGGATCGTCGAGCTGGACTGGGCGGAGAGCCACCGGGTGGCCGGGCTGACGATCACCGCCACCGCCGCGCAGCACTTCTCCGGCCGGGGCCTGCGCCGTGACGGCACGCTTTGGGGCTCGTGGGTGCTGGCCGGGACGCACCGCCGGGTCTTCTACACCGGCGACTCCGGCTACTTCCCCGGGTACGCCGACATCGGCGAGACGTACGGACCGTTCGACGTGACGCTGACCCAGATCGGCGCGTACGACCGGGCCTGGCCGAACATCCACATGTTCCCGGAGGAGGCGGTCGTCGCCCACCTCGACGTGCGGGGCGGGCTGCTGGTGCCGGTGCACTGGTGCACCTTCAACCTGGCCCTGCACGACTGGGCCGAGCCGGTGAACCGGCTCTGGCGGGAGGCGAAGGCCCGGGGCGTCCGGATCGCCGTGCCCCGCCCAGGCGAGCGGGTGGTGGTGGACGACCCGCCAGCGGTGGACGCCTGGTGGGACCAGGTCGCCTGAGCGCCTGGCGGTGCCGGTCAGAGCACGAAGGCGTCCGTCCAGAGCGCGCCGGAGCGGCCGGAGAGCGAGTCCAGCATCGCCACCGCCTGCGAGTCGGTGAGCAGCGCGACGAAGTCGACGATGGCCCGGCCCCGGGCGCGCGCCGAGCGGTCCGCGGTGCGCGGGTGCAGCTCCGCCTCGGCCAGCTCGACCAGGTCGTGCAGGCGGCGGGGCAGCCGGGACTCCTCCTCGGGGTCGAGGAGCCACTCCCAGAGCGCCTCGACCAGCGTGCCGAGCAGCCGGGCCTGGCCGCGCTGGTGCAGCGCGAGGTCCGGCCGGGCCAGCACGAACCGGTGGTGGACGAACTTGAGCACCTGCACCTCGTGCCACTGCGGCGCGGCGAGCTGCACGTGCCCGGAGCGCACCGACGGCTCCCGGACCACCTGGATCGCGTCGACGAAGCGGGTGGTCCAGCGGGCGGAGAAGCGGGCCACGTACTGCTCCGCCTCGATCGAGCCGTCGAACGGCAGGGCGAGCAGGCCCTCGACGACTTCCCGGCGGACGTGCTCGACGGCGGCGGCGAACGCCTCGTCGTCGGCGATCCAGCCGTCCTTGCGGTGCAGTTGCCGGCGCAACCGCTCGATCGCCGCGCCGGGACGGCGTGCGGTGCTGGCCAGCGCCGCGTCGGTGACCGACCGGTAGTGACCGTGCTCCTTCTGCCAGGCGGTCAGCTCGGCGGCCACCGCGCCCTGCTGGAGCACGCCGACCCGGTGGAAGTCCTCCACATCGTGGATGGCGTACGCGACGTCGTCGGCGGTGTCCATCACCGACGCCTCGACGGTCTGCTGCCAGTCCGCGATCCGCCCCACGAACGGTTCCCGGGCCTGTCGCAGGTCGTCCAGTTCGGTGCGGTAGGCGCCGAACTTCGCCGAGCCGCTGGCCGGGTCGTCCGCCGGGGCGGCGGCACCCCGGGGCGGTGGGTCCAGGTGCCGGGGATGCGGGTCGGGGTGGTCCAGCCGGGTCCACGGGTACTTCAGCATCGCGGCCCGCACCGCCGCGGTCAGGTCGAGGCCGATGGTGGCCGCGCCGCCGATCTCGGTCGAGGTGACGATCCGGTACGACTGGGCGTTGCCCTCGAAGCCGTCGGGCAGGCCGAGACGCTGGCGGGCCAGCCGGTCCAGCACCCGCTCCCCCAGGTGCCCGAAGGGCGGGTGGCCGAGGTCGTGGGCGAGCGCGGCAGCCTCCACCACGTCCGGGTCGCAGCCGCCGAGGGCGGCCAGCAGGTCCCGGTAGCGGTCGTCGGCGGTGAGCCGCTCGGCGATGGCCCGGGCGACCTGGGCGACCTTGAGGCTGTGGGTGAGGCGGTTGTGCACCAGCAGGCCGGAACCGCCGGGGCTGACCACCTGGGTCACACCGCCGAGGCGGGTGAAGAAGGGCGAGCCCACGATCCGGTCCCGGTCGGCACGGAACGGACTCGCCGCGAGGTCACCCAGGGCGCGGGCGCTGCCGCCGAAGAGCCGCCGGGCCCGGGGGTCCGCAGGTTGTTCCATGATCGCCACGCTAGCGCAGCGACACCGTCCGGCGCGCCCACGTACCGCCACGACGACCGTGTCAGCGTGGGGCGGCACAATGCAGGACGGAACCCACCGGAGAAGGCGGATCAGAACAGTGACCCAGTCCGTTCATCAGCGGATCGCCGAGGAACTCGGCGTCACCGAACGTCAGGTACGCGCAGCCGTGGAGCTGCTCGACGGCGGCGCCACCGTGCCGTTCATCGCCCGCTACCGCAAGGAGGCCACCGGCCTGCTCGACGACGCGCAGCTGCGCACCCTCGAGGAGCGGCTGCGCTACCTGCGCGAGCTGGACGAGCGGCGGGCCGCCATCCTGGAGTCGATCCGCAGCCAGGGCAAGCTCGACGAGGCCCTGGAAGCGCAGATCGTGGCCGCCGACTCGAAGGCCCGGCTGGAGGACATCTACCTGCCGTACAAGCCGAAGCGGCGGACCCGGGCGCAGATCGCCCGGGAGGCGGGGCTGGAGCCGCTGGCGGACACGCTGCTGGCCGACCCGACGCAGGACCCGAAGGCCGTCGCCGCCGGCTTCGTCGACGCGGAGAAGGGCGTCGCCGATCCGGCCGCCGCCCTGGAGGGTGCGCGGGCCATCCTCATCGAGCGGTTCGCCGAGGACGCCGACCTGATCGGCACGCTGCGCGAGCAGATGTGGTCGCGGGGTCGCCTGGTCGCCCGGGTACGCGAGGGACAGGAGACGGTTGGCGCGAAGTTCGCCGACTACTTCGACTTCACCGAGCCGTTCCCGAAGCTCCCCTCGCACCGGATCCTGGCGATGCTGCGGGGCGAGAAGGAGGGTGTGCTCGACCTGACCATGGACCCGGAGCCCGGCGGCGACGCCGACGCCCCGGTCACCGGCCCGACCCGGTACGAGGCGGCCATCGCCGGCCGCTTCGGCGTCAGCGACTCCGGCCGGCCGGCGGACCGCTGGCTGGCCGACACGGTGCGCTGGGCCTGGCGTACCCGGATCCTCATCCACCTCGGCGCGGACCTGCGGATGCGGCTGTGGCAGGCGGCCGAGGACGAGGCGGTCCGGGTCTTCGCCACCAACCTGCGGGACCTGCTGCTCGCCGCACCGGCCGGCACCCGCCCGACCATGGGCCTCGACCCGGGCCTGCGGACCGGGGTCAAGGTGGCCGTGGTGGACGCCACCGGCAAGGTGGTCGCCACCGACACCATCTACCCGCACGAGCCGCGCCGGCAGTGGGACGCCTCGATCGCCACCCTGGCCACGCTGGCCGCCGCGCACGGCGTGGAGCTGGTGGCGATCGGCAACGGCACCGCCAGCCGGGAGACCGACAAGCTCGCCGGTGACCTGATCAAGCGGCACCCGGAGCTGACGCTGACCAAGGTGGTGGTCTCCGAGGCCGGCGCGTCGGTCTACTCCGCCTCCGCGTACGCCTCGCAGGAGCTGCCCGGCCTGGACGTCTCGCTGCGCGGGGCGGTCTCCATCGCCCGCCGCCTCCAGGACCCGCTCGCCGAGCTGGTCAAGATCGACCCGCGTTCGATCGGCGTCGGGCAGTACCAGCACGACCTGTCCGAGGTGAAGCTGTCCCGCTCGCTGGACGCCGTGGTCGAGGACTGCGTGAACGCGGTCGGCGTGGACGTCAACACCGCCTCCGCGCCGCTGCTGACCCGGGTCTCCGGCATCGGCGCCGGGCTGGCCGAGAACATCGTCCTGCACCGGGACGCCAACGGGCCGTTCCGGACCCGGGCCGAGCTGAAAAAGGTGCCCCGGCTCGGGCCGAAGGCGTTCGAGCAGTGCGCCGGCTTCCTGCGCATCCCCGGCGGCGACGACCCGCTGGACTCCTCCAGCGTGCACCCCGAGGCGTACCCGGTGGTGCGGCGCATCCTCGCCCACACCGGGCAGGACGTGCGCTCGCTGATCGGGAAGAGCACCATCCTGCGCGGGCTGAAGGCGACCGACTTCGTCGACGACACGTTCGGCCTGCCCACGGTCACCGACATCCTGGCGGAGCTGGAGAAGCCGGGACGCGACCCGCGACCGGAGTTCCGGACCGCGACCTTCGTCGAGGGCGTGGAGAAGATCGGTGACCTGACCCCGGGGATGATCCTGGAGGGCGTGGTCACCAACGTGGCCGCCTTCGGCGCGTTCGTGGACGTCGGCGTGCACCAGGACGGCCTCGTGCACGTCTCGGCGATGTCGCACACCTTCGTCAAGGACCCTCGCGACGTGGTCAAGTCCGGGGACGTCGTCCGGGTCAAGGTGCTCGACGTGGACGTGCCGCGCAAGCGGATCTCGCTGACCCTGCGGCTGGACGACGAGCCGGGCACGCCCACCGGTCGTGGCCCGGCCGACGGTGGCCGGCGGGAGCGCGGCGGCCCCCGGGGCGACCAGGGCGGCCGCGACTCCCGGGGTGACCAGGGCGGACGCGGCGACCGGGGATCCTCGGCGACGGACCGGGGCGGTGCCCGGGGTTCACGCGGCGGCGCGCCGCAGCGCCAGGGGCGCGGCGGTGCCACGCCGCCGCCGTCCGGGGCGATGGCCGACGCCCTCCGCCGCGCCGGCCTGGCCTGATCCGAAGGCCGTCCGATCCGGCGAGGCGTCGGGCCACCTGTGAGTCTGGTCGTTCCCCGGTCGGGCCGGCCGGACTCACAGGTGGGTTGGCAGGTGGCCCGCTCTGCTGCCGCCCGCCGGAGATCTGGTAAGGCTGTGTGGCGGCACAGCTGGACGCGCGCGCCCCGGAAGGCCCACAGTGACGCTGCCTGCTCGGCACGACGGAACCGCACCGTAGCCCGCGCCGCCAGCGGACGGCCGGCGGCGTACCGTCGGGGTCGTGGGTGAGGGCGACGGCCGGGACTGGCGGGAGCAGCGACAGCGGGCGGTGCGGGCGCACGCCGCCGCGGACGAACGGCGACGCGCCGCCGAGCGGGCCGAGGCCGCCGATCTGGTCGCCGGGTTCGTCGCCGAGGCGATCCGGCGCGGACTGCGACCGACCCCGCTGGTGGCCGGTTCCTACTCCGGCGGTGGGCGGTACCGCACCGGCCTGACCGGCTGGTACGTCGACCGTGCCGCGACGCGGGCGGTGGACGTCGAGGGGCGGTTCTACCTGCTGACCGTGCCGGGTGGCCTGCGGGCCCGGCTGTTCGGGGCGACGCCGCGCCCGCACCCCGCGCCACTGATCGTCGGGGAGGGCGGCCGGGACGGTGACTCCGTCCCGCTGCGGGAACTGCTCAGCCGACGGCTCGACGCGGGCGACGACTGGCCGTGACCGGTCCGGTGGCGCGTCGGGCCACCCGCCACCACCAGAACTGCTGCACGGCCAGGGTGAGCAGCCCGGACACCACGATCGCGCAGATGTTGATCAAAAGTTGCAGCATCGAGCCGCCCGCCTCGTGCCACACCCCGTAGGCCAGGGCGACCGCCGCGTTCGCGGCGGCCGGCACCGTGGTCACCGAGATCAGCACGCCGACCAGGCTGCCGGACTTCTTCGAGGTGAGCGAGAGCATGCCGGCGACCCCGGCGAGCAGGCCGACCACCCAGGAGAGGGCGTCGGGACGCCAGATGAAGTCGGTCACCGGCCGCTCGGCGAGCAGCATCCCCCGGTTGACCAGGCCGGCGGTGGTCAGCGCCCAGGTGCTCAGGATGGTGAGCACGATCGCGATCAGGAAGCCGACCACCAGGGCCTGCACCGACCGGACGATGATCCGGGGCTTGCGGCGCAGCAGGGCGACGCAGAGCGCGGCGAGCGGCCCGAACTCGGGGCCGACCACCATCGCGCCGACGATCAGGATGGGCTGGTCCAGCAGCACCGCGATGCCGGAGAGCATGGTGGCCACGACGATCAGCACCAGATAGGTGCCCGACAATTCGGTCTGCTCACCGGTCTTGGCGGCGATCTCGTCCCAGACGACGGCGTCGTCGGCGTGCCCCGGGGCCTCCCGGGCGGCCCGCTCGGCGGCCGAGGAGAGGGTCAGCTCGACGTCGTCGGCGCTGACCCCGCCCCGGGCCTCCACGCCGAGTTCCTGGAGGCGGTGCAACACGTGGTCGGCGCTCTCCCGGACCACGTCGCAGAGGATCAGGTCGCCGGCCGGCTGGCGGGCGGCTCCCGGCAGGACGGCCAGGTGGGCCACGCCCGGGTCGGCGGCGAGCAGGTCGGCCACCGCCTCGGACCGGTCGGCCGGTGCGATGATCCTCAAGTGCAGCACGGACGGGCTCCCTGCGGTCGGGCGGCGTACCTGCCGCCGGCCGCAGCACTCTACCCGTCAGGGGCCGTTCCGACGCGTCCGGAAAACCGGGGCGGCCGAGATGGCGTAGCAGTTCATCCGCCGGCCCTCCCGGGTCGCGTACTCCCCCACCAGGGTCCATCCGGCCCGGCGGTAGAAGGCGTTGACCGGGTCGTTGCCCTCGGCGTCGGTGGTCAGGTAGGCGTCGTCCACCCCGCGTTCCCGCACCCGTCGCCACCACGCGTCGATCAGCTGCCGGCCCCGGCCACCACCGGCCGCCGCCGGGTCGACGCAGATCGAGCTGAGCAGCGCCCCACGCGCCGCCACCGGGACGTCCCCCCGGTACGCGATGCCGCGTACCAGGCGCCCGACGGCGCGCGGGTCGCGCAGGGCGGGACGGACGGCGGCGACGGCCATCCGGTGGCCGCGCCGACGCAGCAGCCGGCGGAAGAAGCCGTCGGGCCTGACGGTGCCGACCACCACCCCGAGCAGCCGGCCGTCCTCGCCCCGCGACACCACGGTGACCGCGTCCGGGTCGTCGACGAACCCGGCGTAGAACTCGCGCAGGAACGGCGCGCCGAGGCTGGACAGGAAGAACCGGGGAAAGGCCCGCAGGTGCAGGGCGGCTGCGGCGGGCACGTCGTCGTCGGCCAGCGCGGCCAGGTCGACCAGGTCGGCTCCGGTCATCGACGCCGCCCGGTCGCCACGGCCGCCCGCAGCGCCGCCTCGATCCGGGCGACCCCGGCGGCGACGGAGAAGGTCCGCTCGTAGTACTCCCGGCCGGCCACGCCCAGCAGGTGCAGCTTCTCCCGACCGAGTTGGCAGGACTCGCGGATGGCGGCGGCCACCGAGCCGGGGTCGCCGGGTCGGGCGGTGATGCCCGCGCCGCTGTCCCGCGCCACCGTGGTGGCGTCCCCCTCCGCCGCCACCAGCAGGGCCCGACCGGCGGCGAGGGTGGCCTGCACCTTGCTCGGCATGGTGTACGCCGACATGCCACCCGGCCGGAGACCGACGTAGTGGACGTCACCCGCGGCCATCAGGGCGGGCATCCGTTCCCGGGGCAGCCGGCCGAGGAAGCGGAGGTTGGTCAGGCCGAGCGTCGAGGCGCGGTCCCGCAGCCGCCGCTCGGCCGTGCCGGAGCCGGCGACCAGGCAGAGCAACCGGGGGTCGTCGACCAGGGCACACGCGTCGACCAGCACGTCGAGGCCCTGCGCCTCGCCGAGGGTGCCCGCGTAGACCAGCACCACCCGGTCCGCCGGGATACCGAGCTCGGCGCGCAGGTCGGGAGCCGGGGGCGTCGGGGTCTCGTCCGCCCACATCGGAATGTGCACGAGCTTCTCCTCCGGCACGCCACGCCGGGCCAGCAGTTCGCCGACGCCGGGCGAGATGTAAGCGACCCGGGCGGCGGCCCGGTACATCGCCGCGCACCAGGTGTGCATCGCCCGTTCGGCGAGCGGACGCCCGCGGCGTCCGGCGTCGAGGAAGCCGCTGGCCCGGACGCTGTCCGGCCACAGGTCCAACACGTGCAGCACCACGGGCACCCGGTGGGCGTACCGGACGAACCACATCGGCGCGGCGACGGTGATCGGCGAGTTGCTCACCCAGAGCGCGTCGAGTCCCCGTAACGCGGGTGTGCCGGAGACGAGAGCGGAGGCGGCGAACGAGCCGTAGGTGGCCAGCCGGCGCAGGGCCGAACCATCGTGGCTGGGGTAGAGGGCCACCCGCCGGACGTGGACGCCGTCGGCGACCTCGTCGGCGCGACGGGTGATCCGGTGACCGGGGGCGATCCGGCCGGTGGGCCAGTTCGGAAAACCGGTGAGCACCTGCACGTCGTGGCCCCGGGCGACCAGGCCACGGGCGAGGACGCCGGGCAGTGCGGCCGGACCGGGCTCCGGGTCGAACCACTGGCTGAGCAGGCCGAGCCGCATACCCTCACCTCACTGCCAAAACGGTGCAATAAGCCGGAATAGCCCCTCTAGCGGACAGGCGCAGCTTATCCTCAGCCGCAGCAATTAGTGCGTAAATCGCATAACAGGAGGACCCGGATGCAGGACCGCACTCTTCCCTTCGCGCTGCCGGACGTCGGAGAGGCGGAGATCGCCGCTGTCACGTCCGCGATCCGGTCCGGCTGGCTCTCCAGCGGCCCGCTCGTGCGCGAGTTCGAGGAGCGGTTCGCCGCGTACTGCGGGCCGGGCCTCACCGCCGTCGCGGTGAACTCGGCGACCGCCGGCCTGCACCTGGCGCTGGAGGCCCTGGGGGTGGGGCCCGGCACGGAGGTCCTCGTGCCGACCTGGACCTTCACCGCCACCGCCGAGGTCGTGGTGCACGTCGGTGCGGTCCCGGTCCTGGTGGACGTCGACCCGGCGACCCTGAACATCGACCTCGACGACGCCGCCCGCAAGGTCACCGGACGCACCGTCGCCGTCCTGCCGGTGCACTTCGCCGGCCAGCCGGTCGACGCCACCCGGCTGCACGAGTTCGCCCGCCGGCACGGCGTGGCCGTGGTCGAGGACGCCGCGCACGCCTTCCCCGCCGCCAGTGGCGGTGTCCCGGTGGGTGCCGGCCCGACCGCCGCCACCGTCTTCAGCTTCTACGCCACCAAGACCATCACCACCGGCGAGGGCGGCATGCTGGTCACCCGGGATCCCGACCTCGCCCGCCGGGCCCGGGTGATGCGGCTGCACGGCTTCGACCGGGACGGCTTCGACCGCTACCGCAGCGACCGGCCCGCCTGGCGGTACGACGTGGTCGAGGCCGGTTTCAAGAACAACCTGACCGACCCGGCGGCGGCGATGGGGCTGGTGCAGCTCGCCCGCGCCGAGTCGATGCGGCGGCGACGGGAGGAGATCGCCGGCCGCTACCGGGCGGCGTTCGCCGGCCTGCCGCTGGACCCGCCCCCGCCCGCCCCGGAGCGGGACGTGCACGCCTGGCACCTCTTCGTGGTCCGGCTACGTCCGGACGCCCCGGTCGACCGGGACCGGTTCATCACCGAGATGTCCCGGCTCGGCGTCGGGTGCAGCGTCCACTTCATCCCGCTGCACCAGCACACCCACTGGCGTCGTCGGCTCGCGCTGACCGACGACATGTTCCCCGTCGCGAGCCGCGAGTTCGAGCGGGTGGTGAGCCTGCCGCTCTTCTCGGCGATGGACGACGACCAGGTGGATCTCGTCATCCGTACCGTCAGCAAGGTCCTGCAATGATCAAACGAGGTTTCGACATCGTCGCCGCGGCGGTGGGGCTGGTGCTCTGCGCCCCGCTGCTGCTCGTGATCGCCGTGGCGATCCGGTGGGAGGACGGCGGGCCGGTGCTGTTCCGGCAGGAACGCACCGGTCGACGTGGCCGCCCCTTCCACATCCACAAGTTCCGCACCATGCGCGCCGCACCGGGCCCGGAGGTCACCGCCGACGGCGACGACCGGATCACCCGGGTCGGCCGGCTCCTGCGGGCCAGCAAGCTCGACGAGCTGCCGCAGCTCTACGACGTCCTGCTCGGCCGCATGAGCCTGGTCGGTCCCCGTCCGGAGGTCCGCCGCTACGTCGACCACTGGCCGTCGGTGGCGCGGTGGCGCATCCTGTCGGTCCGGCCGGGCATCACCGACCCGGCGTCGATCGCCTACCGCGACGAGTCGGCGGAGCTGGCCCGCGCGGACCGGCCGGAGGAGTACTACGTCTCGGTGGTGCTGCCCCGCAAGGTGGAACTCTACGTGCGGTACGTCGAGACCCGCAGCTTCCTCGGCGACCTGCTGATCCTCGCCCGTACGGTGCAGGCGGTCCTGGGCCGCTGAGCCCCGCCGGGCCGGACGCCACGCGGACAACCCCGCCGACCGGAGTGGGTCGGCGGGGTTGGCGGTGTCCGCGGGCGGCGGGACGGTCAGCCGGCCAGGGCGGGGGCCGGCTCGGGGGCCGGCTGCCCGACCGGCTCGGGCCAGGTGTCGGGGCGGCCCGGGTCGAAGACCTCGTTGGTCCAGAAGAGCGTGAGCAGGTCGTCCGGGCCGGTGTTGACGATGTGGTGCGCCCACATGGTCGGCATGTCCACCACCACCGGTTCGTCACCGCTGACCGGGAAGCGGACCACCGTGTCGTCGCCGACCCGGCGCAGCCGGATCTCCGCCGAGCCCCGGAGCACGCAGAACCGCTCCAGCTTGGCCAGGTGGAAGTGCTCCCCGCGTACCGCTGCGGGGCGGGTGGTGGAGCAGAAGGTCTGTCCCCCGCCACCGTGCACCCTCACCGTCTCGACCAGCTCACCCCGGGCGTCGGCCCGGCGGGTCAGCGGCACCGGGTAGTGCGCCGGGAAGCAGTGCGACCGGTAGGTGTTGAACAGCCGCACCGCGTGCCGGTCCGGCAGGTCGGGGACCTCCCCCGTGTGGTAGGTGCCCGCGAAGCCGGTGAGCAGCGCGGCCAGGTCCCGCACCCCGATGCGCAGTCCGGGCATGCCGGCGTCCCACGGGTGGCCGGCGGGAGCGCCGAGCAGCCGGGCCGCCGCGTCGGTGACGTGCACCAGGGTCAGCTCGCGGTCGTCGTGCACCTCGGGCCGGCCGCCCTCGGCGAGCAGCCGGCAAAAGGTGGCCACCACCGAGTTGTAGTACGGCAGGCCGTGCTCGCCGTACAGGTTGGGCAGCCGCAGGTCGACCAGGTCGGGGCGGACGGCCGCGAGGGTGGCCGCGGCGACCGCCTTCGCGTCGCCGTACGGGGTGCCGTTGCCGGCCTGCGTCGAGTTGGCGTAGACCACGGCACCCGGCGGCTCCGGGCAGCGCTCCAGGCCCCGGGCCAGGGCGGCGGCCAGCCGGACGTTGCCGGCGGCCACCTCCGCCGGGTCGCCCCGGTTGACCCCGGCCAGGTGCAGCAGCCGGTCCACGCCGGCGATCCGGGTGGCCACGGTCGCCGGGTCGGTCAGGTCGGCGCGGGTGAGCACGACCGGCTCCGGCCAGCCGAGCGCCCGGGCGAGCACCCGGACGTGCCAGCCGAGGAACCCGCCCGCCCCGGTGACCGCGACCCTCGTCATGCGAGCACCGGATCCCGCAGCGCCAGCTCCGCGCGGATCTCGGGGAGCGTGCGGAGCAGGTCCACGATCTGCGGTACGCCCAACCGGGGCGCGTTGGCAGAGGTGAAGTCCTCGGCCGGGGAGCCGCCGAGGTCGCCCTCGGTGACGTACAGCGCGTAGTTGAGGTCGCGCACGTCGACCGGCACCCGGAAGAAGTCGCCGAAGTCGTCGGCCCGGGCGAGTTCCTCCCGGCTGGCGAGGGTCTCGTCCTGCTTCTCGCCGTGCCGTACGCCGATCATCTCGATCTTGGCCGGGACGTCGAAGAGCTGGCAGACGGCCTCGGCGAGGTCGCCGATGGTGCACGCCACCGCTTTGCGGACGAAGACGTCACCGGGGCGCGCGTGAGTGAAGGCGTGCTCGACCAGCTCGACCGAGTCCTCCAACGACATCAGGAACCGGGTCATCGCCGGATTGGTGACCGTCGGCGCGCGCCCGGCCCGGATCTGCTCGACGAAGAGCGGGATCACCGAGCCCCGGGAGTACATGACGTTGCCGTACCGGACGCAGGAAACGGTGGTCCGGCTGCGCGGGTTGTTGCGGGCGTACGCCTGGGCGACCTTCTCCATCAGCGCCTTGCTGATGCCCATGGCGTTCACCGGGTGGACCGCCTTGTCCGTGCTGAGCAGCACGACCGACCCGACGCCGTGGCGGTCCGCCGCCTCGATCACGTTGGCGCTGCCCAGGACGTTGGTCCGGACCGCCTCCAGGGGGAAGAACTCGCAGGACGGCACCTGTTTGAGCGCGGCGGCGTGGAAGACGTGGTCGACGTCGCGGGTGGCGTTCAGGACGGAGTCGAGGTCCCGGACGTCACCGACGTGGTAGCGAACCCGGTCGTCGCCGAGCATCCGGCGCATGGCGTCCTGTTTGGCCTCGTCCCGGCTGAGCACCCGGATCTCGGCGACATCCCGGTCGAGCAGGCGTCGCACCATCGTCCGTCCGAAGGAGCCGGTACCGCCGGTGATCAACACCCGGCACCCGGCAGGCAACACGGTCACGCGGAGCCCCCGTTTCGTCGTTTCCCACATGTCGTGACACCTGGCTCAACGACCACTGAAAACGCGAAGAAACGCATAACGGGGTAAATCGCCTGAACCGGAGTCGGGTTGACGGACGGTAGACCCGGCGTGGACGGAGCCGGCCATAGCGTGTCGTCGACAGGGACCGACTCCGTCCGCCCCCCGACGAAGGAGGATCGATGTTCAACGCCGCTGACTTCGGTGCCAGCCCGGCCGCGTCCTGGACGGTGAACCGGAACGCGTTCCAGGCCGCCGACGACGCGGCCCGGAACGCCGGAGGCGGCGAGGTCACCGCACCGCCCGGTGTCTACCAGGTGAAGGGCGTCGTCCAGGACGGCGGGGTGGGGTTCGTCATGCCCGGGGTGACCCTGCGCAGCCCCGACGGACAACTACCCGAGGTGCTCGCCACCCGGGTGGTCACCACCACCGGCTCGACCACGGCCGGCGGCCGGCAGCTCATCGTGGCTTCCAGCACCGGTATCCGGGTGGACGCGGTGATCGCCGTCCAGGCTGCCGGCGGCATCCTCGACACCCAGTTCACCCGCCTGGTCCAGCCGATCACCGCGACGCAGGGCAGCGGCATCGCACTGGCCTCCACCACCGGGTTCCCCACGGCCGGCACCCTCCAGGTGGACAGCGAACTGCTCACCTACACCGGGCTGGACGGCGCGACGTTGACCGGCGTCACCCGTGGCGCGTACGGGACGTCCCCCGCCGCGCACACCACGACGAGCCGCATCGGCGTCGCCCGCCGGTTGTACGCCCTCGTCCTCGGGGTGATCGGCACGACGGTCACCATCGACACACCCGCCCTGATCGGCGCTGCCGGGGTGGCCGTCTCGGTCGGCTGCGTCCGGCCCGCCCTCACCGGTCTCACCGTCGACGGGAACAAGGTCTGGGGCGGTGCGGCCCGCTCCCTCTTCGCCGTCTCCTGGCCCCAGGTCCGGTGGGGCCGGGTGGAGAACGTGACCGTGCGCAACGCCGAGAACGGCTTCGCGCTCACCCGGGGGGCCAGCGACTGCACGCTGGTGGACCTGCACCTCCACGACTGCGGCACACCGGAGACGGCCAAGGGCAGCGCGCTCTGGATGTACCAGGGATGCCGCCGCAACCGGGCCCGTGGCGCGTGCGTCACCGGATCGACCTGGACGGCCGTCTACCTCGACGACCGCACCACGACGGCCCAGGAGGGCTGGGACGGCCCGAACGACGACAACGTGATCTCCGACTTCACCGTCAGGATCACCGAATCCCGGGCCCCCGCCCTGGCGGTGGTCGGGGGGAGCCACAACCGGTTCGTCACCGGCACGGTCTCCAGCCCCGGCTACGGCGTCTCCCTGAGCAACGGGACGCAGGGCACCACCGCCGACGGCTCGGTGGCCCCCTGCCGGGGCAACGAGATCGCGGGCATCGCCTTCCGGGTCCGCTTCGGCTGGATCCTCGAAGCACCGGGCAACAGCCTGCACGACTGCGACGTCGCCGCCGGCGCGGAAGGTGTCGGCAGCAACGCCGGAAACAACCTGGTGTACGCGGTCAGTCCCACCCCCGGCGCCACGCCACGTCTCTGACCACTACGACCGGTTCGCGGTGACCGAGGTGGACCCAACGACCTGACCGGGCACCCCACCCGCCCGGCCCACCAGGTCGCGGACGAGCGCACGCAGTCGCGGCGCGCACGTCCGTTCCCAGGACAACTCGTCCCGGGCCCGCGCGGCGGCCCGGTTCACCGCCTCGCAGGTCGCCTCGGCGTCGGCGATGAGGTCGGTGATCGCCCGGGCGAAGCGGTCGGGGCGGGCCGGGGGCACGCAGCGCCCCGCCGCGGAGTGCTCGACGAAGTGCCGCGCGGCCGGCAGGTCGGAGGTCACCACCGCCAGGCCCATGATGGCGTACTCGTAGAACTTGGAGTTGACCGAGAGCCGCGCCTCCCCCACGTCCTGCATCAGGGACAGGCCGATCCCGCAGGTGGCCAGCAGGTCGGCCACCTCGTGCGCCGGGACCGGGTCCAGCATCCGCAGGTTGGCCGGGCGACCCGCCCGCTCCACCGTGTCGTAGAACCGCCGCCGGGCCGCCTCGCTGGGGAACCGGGAGACGGCCAGGACCTCCACGTCGGGCGCCAGCCGCTGCAACTCCACCGCCAGGCCGACGAGCACGTCCGCCCCGTAGTCGGTGGTCAGGCTGCCGGTGTGCACGACCCGGCGCAGCAGGTCCGGGGTGAGCGGCCGGGGCGGCCGGGCGAAGGCGTCGACCGACGGGTAGTTCGGGGTGGCCACGGCCGGCACACCGAGCGCCCGGAACCGGTCGGCCAGTTGCTCGCTGACCGCGTTGGCGGCCCCGAGCCGGCTGGCGTAGTGCCGCTCCACGCCGGCCACCAGCCGCCGGCCGGCGTCCTGCACGAACGACGGCGCGGCGAACCGCTGCGAGTAGTACTCGGGGTAGTACTCGTGGACGTCGTACAGCACCGGCCGACCGGTCCGGCGGGACCAGCGCCGGGCGTGCGGCAGCAGGTAGTAGTCGTGGATGTGCCACAGGTCGGCGAGAACCCGTTCGGCGGCCCGGACGACGGCCGGCACCAGCCGCAACCGCTGCCGCGCCGAGGTCGGCTCGGGCAGGCGGGTCTCCCGTACCCGGGGGTGGGGACGGGACTCGCCCGGCTCACCCCCGAGCCAGATCAGGTGGACGTCGAAACCGTCGTCCAGCACCGCCTGGGCGCAGCGGAGCACCCGCCGGTCGCCGACCGGGTGGACGGTCGGCACGCACACCGTCCGGTCGACCGGGGCCACCGTCGGTACCCGCAGCCGCCAGTGCGCGGTCGTGATCATGTCTGCGTCGACGATCATGTTTCCTCCGTGTGGGTTCGTGGGGTGGCCGGGTACCGCGTCGCCCCGTCACGCCTGCTCACCGGCGGGCAGGTTGCTCCCGACCGGCGTCAGTGGATCGACGGTGCTCCGCTGGGCGGTCCCGACCGGACGGTCCGCGACGCGGCCCCCGTCCGGTGGGCGTTCCGCAGCGCGCTCCCCGCCCGCGTGCCGGCCCCCGACGTCGCAGGCCCGGGTCAGGGCCGCACGGGTCAGCAGGACGTGGACGCCGTACCAGCCGACCATCGCGAGGGAGAACACCAGCAGGGACGCCGACCAGCTGATCCAGTCGGCCAGGGCCGGCAGGAAGACCAGCCCCGTCGTCAGCAGCCGCCCGACGTCCCAGAGCAACTGCTGCCGGTTGCCACCGGTGCCGGCGAGCGTCTGGCTGAGCGGGACGACGGCGAACTGCCCGACCAGGAACGGCAACAGGAGCAGCAGCACCGCCGCCGCACCGGCCCACTCCGCACCGAACACGAGCGGCGCGGCGAGGTGCGTCCCGACCGCGAGCAGTGTCAGCAGCACGGCACCGGCGACCGAGAGCCCGACCAGCGCCCGGTCGTAGCTGGTGCGCGCGCGGCGGGGCGAGGACCGCAACTGGTGGGCGATCTCGCCGAACAGGATGGGCATCAGGGCCTGGCCGAGGAGTGCGGACGGCAGCGCGCCGACCCGCAGGGCCAGGGCCAGGTCCGCCGCGGCGACACTGCTCACGGCGGCGGCGAAGAACAGCGGCACGTTGAGCGTCAGCCCGTTGATCAGGCTCGCCGGGGCGGAGGCGGTCATGAAGGGCCGGTGCCGCCGCAGCACCTCCCGGACACCGACGTCGGCAGCCGGCCGGAGCGGGCGGAACAGCAGCAGCGCACCGGTCGCGTAGCCCAGTGCCATCGCGGCCAGCAACGCGGCCGCCGAGCGGTCACCGGGCAGCGCGAAGGCCACCATCGCGGCGGTCTGCACCAGGGTGGTGACCAGCTTCGCCACCGCGACCAGCCGGTAGCGGCGGTCCCGGACCCGGGCGTAGACCATCGTGCCGGACAGGCCCAGGGCGGTGGTCAGCGCGCCGAGCGCGACCGCCTCGACGAGCGCGGAACGGTCGAGGTCCCCGGCGACCGCCGCCCAGGCCACCGCGAGGAGCCCCACGACCACGCCGACGACGCCGTTCAGCCGGGCGGCGATCCGCAGGAGCACCGCGGCGTCCCGGTCGGCGGCGGTGGTGGCGGCCACGTCGAGCCGAAGCGCGCCGGCCGCACCGGCCACCGCCGCCACCGCCGCCACCGTGGCGTACCGACCGAAGACGGCGGGGGTGTAGAGGCGGGTGACCAGCAGGATGCTGCCGAGGTTCACCGCCTGCGCCGCCATCATGATCGCGGCCGTGTGCACGCGGCTCCGGCTCGGCACGGACAGCGCCACGGTGGGCCGCCTCATCGTGTGCCGACACCCGGGGGCGACACCACCACTGCCCGGCGTGCCCGCTCCGACCGGGGCGTACGCCCCGGGCCGGCGGCCAGCAGGGCGGCGGCGAACACCCACACCAGGTAGTTGCCGTTGAGGTCCGCGCTGAACAGCGAGTTGGCGAAGGCGAAGGTCAGCAGGGTGGCGACGGCGACCATGGTGGGATCCGCCCGGCGCGTCCACAGCACCCGCGCGAGGGCCACGGACAGCAGCGCCAGTCCGGCCAGCGCGGCGAGACCGCCCTCCACCGCCACCTCGAGGAGCAGGTTGTGCGGGTAGATGGCGTCCTCCAGGCCGGGCAGGACGATCAGCGAGCCGTCCGGCACCACCGAACCGAAGCCACCCCAGCCCAGTCCGAGCGGGCGTTCCAGGAAGACCTCGGCGGCCAGCCGGGAGAGCATCACCCGGACCTCGGCGGAGGCGTCCAGCGGCCCGCCCCAGAGCACCGCGAAACGCGATGTCAACGTCTCCGGCAGGGCCGTCGCGACGGTCGGGGCGATGAGGCCACCCAGCCCGACCAGCGGGGGCAGCAGCCGCCAGCGACCCTTGCCGCTGACGGTGACGGCAAGGACCAGGCTGGAGAGGGCCACCGCGACGAGTGGCCCCCGAGAACCCGTCATCAGCAGCGGGACCTCGAGCGCCACGGCACCGCACAGCGCCGCCAGTCGCCACCTGGGCAGCAGGACGACCAGACACAGCAGGCCCACCACCCCGTGCCCGATGAGCCGGGCCGTGGTGATCGAGACGGTGCCGGCCAGGACGACCGTGTCGACGGCCTGGGAGGCCGGATCGGGGCGGACCATCACCAGGAGCGCGACGAGCACGCCGATCCCCGCGCTGGCCCAGAGCAGCGCCACCCGTCGGGCCGGTCGGTCGACCACGAGGAGGGTGGCGACCACGAACGCCGGGGTCGTGGTCAGCATCTGCAACGCCTTGCAGGACTGATACCCGCCGAGGGACGTCAACGCGAAGCCGGGCAGGAACGACAGGAACAGCACCAGGAACGGCAGCGCTCCCGCAGGTGCCCGGAAGCCCCGCGCGGCCCAGGTCACCACGATCAGCAGCGCGACGGCGCCGAGGTCGGCGTAGAGGAGCAGGTGCCGCAGCGGGCCGACCTCGCCGGACAGCGGCGCCACCAGGTCGGTCAGCACCCCTGAGGCGTCCAGCGCGGCGGCCGCGGGAAAGGCGACGAGTGGGAGCACCGTCGCGACGTCGCGCACCCGGACCCGGACGTCGGTCGTCGCACCGGCGTCCGGTCGCGCCTTCGACGGTCGGCCGCCGGCTTCGGTCACGAACGGCCGGGGGCCGCCCTGCCCGACGCTCATCCGGCTCCTCGTGTCCGGCACGCACTCCCCCACGTCGGCCGGAGACATCAACGGGGTACGCCGGGTGACGTTCCGGGCGGGCCGCCGGATCTCCCGCGCACGTGCTCGGCGCGGTCCCATCCGGCGGCCGGCAGGCAGGCCATCAGCACGATCGCGTAGGCGAAGCCGTTCGACAGGATGCTGGTGAAGACGCTCATGTTGGCCAGCGCGACAGCGGGCACCAGGAGGATCGCGCCACTCACCTTCAGCGGCAGGTGCCGGGCCGCGCCGTCGATCGCCCAGAGCAGCAGGACGAGAACGGCCGCCTCGATGAGCACGCCCCCGTACCCCAGGTTGCTGTACCCGTCGCCGAACAGACTGGCGTTCGCCGAGGTCTGGGGCTGTTCGAACATCACCGCGCCGACCATGTGGTCCGGTACCTGGTCGTACGGATAGTCGACGAACGGCCGGAGGAAACTGTGCCCCCACCGCGCCTTGGGCAGATCCGCGAAGACCATGACGTGTGCGGCGGTGACCACACCCGGCGCGATGAACAAGCGGTTGACGAAGACCTGGGTGTAGAGGAACGAGCCGAGCAGCGCGTCGGCCACCAGCGCGGCGGCGATGATCCCGACGACACCGGCCACGATCGTCCACGCCCGTGGACTTCCCCGCCCCCGGAAGAGCAGGGCGAGAGCGACGATCGCGGGAATCGAGAGCAGGGTCAGCTTGAAACCGGTGGCGGCGAAGATCGGGATCTGGCCGACACCGCCCAGCAGCGCCATCGTCCACCGCCGCGCGTAGATGCCCCGGGCGATGAGCAGGGGGTTGAGCACATTGCCCTGGAGTCGCACCAGGTACCCCAGCACGGGACCACTGGCGGCGACCTGGTCGCGGTACGCCGACCGGATCTCCCACACGTCACCGAGGCCCACCAGACGGAAGCTCAGCCCGGCGGTCAACGTCATGTAGGCGTAGGTGATGAGGGAGAGGACCACCACGATCGCCCAGACGTCGAAGAACTGGATTCCCCTGACCCGCAGGCTCCCGACCGGACCGAGCCGGGCACCCCCCACCACCAGCAGGAAGACGGCCGCCACCACCGCCGCGAGTTCCAGTGACTCGGAGGCCGGGAGGATGTCGGCGTACTGCGGAACCACGATGCTGGGGACCACCGCCATCACGAACAGGACCCAGAGCACGAAGTCCGACGGTCGGCGGATCCGCTGCGGCATCAGGACGGCCACCACCGCGACCATGCCGAGCGCCAGGGCGTAGTTCCAGGTGTCGGGCGTGCGGTACACCAGGTTCAGGTACTCGAACAACGGGACGATCTCGTGCTGGTACACGTGGTGCAGCAGGGTGACGTAGCCAGCCAGCGGAATCAGGAGCAGCCACCGGCGCTCCGGGCGTGGGCGGTCCGGTGACGGCTCGTCGACCCGACCGGCCTTCGGTCCCGGCCACGGGTGCTTCAGCCGGGACGGTGCACCGGGCCTGTCGAGCGTGCGCATGTCCTGATCAACTCCTTGCCGACGCACCGGGGAACGGCGGACTGCCGGCCGCCGGGACGGTACGACCCGTGCCCTCCGGTCAACGACTCGACCGCCTCTCGGTAACGATCCGATCACGCTGTGCGACCGGACCGCGTCGGCCGCGACCCGGCCACGGGGCCGGGGTCGACCACGACATCGCAACCGATCGACTCATTGACATGCGTAAAGACAATGCGGAAGGCTCGCCGCTACAGGTCCCCGCCCTTTCGAAGGGAGCCCGATGAGGCGCACACGGCTGGCGGTCGCCGGCGTGTTCACCCTGGTCGGCGCGCTGGCGCTGACCGCTCCGGCGAGCGCGCGGCCACCGTCCGACCCGGGCGGTCGCGACGACAGCCTCGAGGTCTACGTCGGCACGGTCGCCCCGGAGCAGCTCGACAAGCTGCGCGCCGCCGGTGTCGACCTCGGCCACGACCACCGGGCCACGAGCCCCACCGGCGACACCACGGTCGAGACGGTGCTCAGCCGACGCCAGGCCGATCGGCTGGCCGGCCAGGGCGTCCGGCTCCGCATCAAGCAGGTCGACGGCAGGGACGCCTCCCGGGTCCTGCGCGAGGAGGCCGCCGACGGCTGGACGGCGTTCCGCCCGTACTCCGGGCCGGGCGGCATCTCCGACGAGATCACCGCCACCGCGGCCCGGTACCCGAAGCTGACCAAGGTGGAGACCATCGGCCGCACCCACCAGGGCAAGCCGATCCGCGCGGTCAAGGTCACCAGGAACGCCCGTACCCTGCCGGACGGACAGCGGCCGGCGGTGCTCTACGCCAGCACCCAGCACGCCCGGGAGTGGATCACCCCGGAGATGACCCGACGCCTGATGCACCACGTCCTGGACAACTACGGCCGGGACCGGGAGATCACCCGCCTGGTGGACACCACCGAGCTGTGGTTCCTGCCGGTGGTCAACCCCGACGGGTACGACCACACCTTCACCCCGGGCAACCGGCTGTGGCGCAAGAACCTGCGCGACAACGACGGCGACGGACGCATCACCGCCGTCGACGGCGTCGACCTGAACCGGAACTTCGCCTACAAGTGGGGGTACGACAACGAGGGCTCCTCACCGGACCCGGCCAGTGACACCTACCGTGGACCCGGCCCCAACTTCGAGCCGGAGACCCAGGCGCTGGACCGGCTCTTCCGCCGGATCGGCTTCGAGTTCTTCGTCAACTACCACTCGGCCGCCGAACTGCTGCTCTACGGCGTCGGCTGGCAGGTCGCCACGCCCAGCCCGGACGACCTGATCTACCAGGCGATGGTCGGCGACGACGACCACCCGGCGGTGCCCGGCTACGACCCGGACCTCTCCGCCGAGCTGTACACCACCAACGGCGACACCGACAGCCACGCCACCGTCCGGTACGGCGCACTCGGCTTCACCCCGGAGATGTCCACCTGCCGGACGGTCGCCGCGTCCGACCCGGACGACCAGTGGCGTCCCGAGGACTGCGTCAGCGGCTTCGTCTTCCCGGACGACGAGAAGCTGATCGCCGCCGAGGTGGCGAAGAACCTGCCGTTCGCGCTCGCGGTGGCGCAGTCCACCCACGACCCGGACGACCCGGTCTCCGTGGTCGGCCGGAGCACCCCGGACTTCGTGGTCGACGCGTTCGACACCTCGTACGGCCGCACCCAGCAGGTCGCCGCGACCACCCGGCGGGCGCTGACCAACGTGCGGATGCACTACACGGTCGACGGCGGTCGGCCGAGGACGGTCGGCGTGCGCGAGTGGCGCGGCGGCGAACGGTACGGCGACACCCACGACGACTACTACGCCGAACTGCGCGGCACGGTCACCGGCGCGAAGCCCGGCGACCGGGTCGAGGTCTGGTTCACCGGCACCAGGCGCGGGCGGGGCGTGGTCGCCAGCGAGCACTTCACCTACCGGGTGCACACCGACATCGGCGGCGAGGTCCTGGTCCTGGCGGCCGAGGACGTCACCGGGCTCAGCCCGGTGCAGGAGGGCACCGGCGCGAAGTACGCCGACGAAGTCACCGCCGCGCTGACCGCCGCCGGGCGCAGCAGCGACGTCTACGACCTCGACGCGATGGGCCGGAAGGCCCCGCACCACCTGGGCGTCCTCGCCCACTACCGGGCGGTGGTCTGGGAGACCGGCGACGACGTGATCCCCCGCTCCCCCGGCCAGGTGCCGGGCACGGCGGCCCGCGCCGCGGCGGAGACCGAGCTGGCCGTCCGGGACTACCTCAACGAGGGCGGCAAGCTCCTGGTCAGCGGGAAGTACGCGCTGTACGCGCAGGCCTCCGACGGCGGGTACGTGTACCAGCCGACCGCCCCGGCCGAGTGCACCGACCCGGACGACCCCACCTGCCTGCCGCTGTCCAACGACTTCCAGCAGTACTGGCTGGGCGCGTACAACCACGTCAGCGACGGCGGCAGCGCGGACGGCGTCCCGTACCCGCTGCGGGGCTCCGAGGGGGCGTTCGCCGGCTGGCAGGGCACCCTCAACGCCCCCGGCTCCGCCGGCAACCAGGACCACACGGCGTCCCTGCTCAGCACGTCGAGCTTCCTGCCGCCGGATCAGTTCCCGCAGTTCTCCGCCGCCACGACGGTGGACTGGGTCCGCCCCGGCGGCGCGCCCTTCGACCCGCGCACCGGCGGGTGGTACGTCTACAGCGGGCGGGCCGACGAGGCGTACAAGAGGCTCACCCGGACCGTCGACCTGGCCTCGGCCACCAGCGGTGAGCTGCGCTTCTTCACCTCGTACGACATCGAGCCGAACTGGGACTTCATGATCGTCGAGGCGCACGAGGTGGGCACCGACAGCTGGACCACGCTGCCGGACCGCAACGGCCACACCGGCACCGACACCGGGGACAGCTGCGAGAGCGGCCTGGCCACCGAACTGCACCCGTTCCTCCTGCACTACCAGGGCACGGACTGCTCGCCGACCGGCAGCACCGGGCAGTGGCACGCCGCCACCGGCGCCTCCAACGGCTGGCAGGAGTTCTCGGTCGACCTGTCGGCGTACGCCGGCAAGCGGGTCGAGGTGTCCATCTCGTACGTCTCGGACTGGGGCACCCAGGGGCTCGGCGTCTTCCTGGACGACACCCGGGTGGTCGTCGACGGCGTCACCGTCGCGGAGACCTCGTTCGAGACGGCCGACCTGGGTGGCTGGACGGTGGCCGGGCCGCCACCCGGCTCGCTGCCCGGCTCGAACGACTGGTCGCGCAGCGAGCGGGCCTTCGAGGAGGGCGCGGCGGTGGTCACCGCCGACACCGTCTACCTCGGGTTCGGGCTGGAGGGACTGGCCCCGGCGGCCCGGGACGACCTGGTGGCCCGGTCACTGACCCACCTGCTCGGCCGCCCCCGCCGCTGACCAGCGGCCCCACGCGGGACGGCCCTCCACCCCCGCCGCTGACCCGACGGCCCCACGCGGAACGACCCTCCACCCCGACCGGCTCGGGCCGGCGGGAGTGGAGGGCCGGGTGGGTCAGCGCCGGACGCCGGCCCACTCGTGGTGCCGGCGGACCGTGGAGAGGATGAAGTCGACCACCCGGCGGGAGGTGTCCGGCACCCGGTAGTCGGCCGGGCAGGGCACCCCGTCGGCGGTGACCTGGTCGACCGTCACCCGGACCGCCTCGACCACACCGGCCGGGTCGAGCCCGGTCATGATGATCCCCCCGGCGTCCAGGGCCTCGGGGCGTTCGATCGACTCCCGCAGGGTCACCGCCGGGAACCCCAGGATCGCCGCCTCCTCGCTGATCGTCCCGCTGTCCGACAGGGTGCAACTGGCCCCGAGCTGGAGGCGTACGTAGTCGAAGAGGCCGAACGGCTCGTGGAACGTGATCCCGTCCAGGGTGCTGTCGTCCGGGGCGAGCGCCTCCAGCCGCTTGCGGGTGCGGGGGTGGGTGGAGACCAGCACCGGCAGGCCCCACTCGTCCCGGACCGCCCGCAGGCAGTCCAGCAGCCGGCCGAGCCGGGCGGGCGCGTCGACGTTCTCCTCCCGGTGCGCGCTGACCAGGAAGTACCCACGTGGGGCCAGGCCGAGCTGGTCGAGGATGGTCGAGCCGTCGATGTCCGGCCGGTGGTGCTCCAGCACCTCCCGCATCGGCGAGCCGGTGAGCAGGATCCGGCGCGGGTGCAGCCCCTCGGCGAGCAGGTTCCGCCGGGCGTGCTCGGTGTAGACCAGGTTGAAGTCGGCCACGTGGTCGACGAGGCGGCGGTTGGTCTCCTCCGGCACGTTCAGGTCGAAACAGCGGTTCCCCGCCTCCATGTGGTAGACCGGCACCCGCATCCGGCGGGCCATCAGCGCGGCGATGCAGCTGTTCGTGTCGCCGAGCACCAGCAGGGCGTCCGGGCGCACGTCGGCGATCGCCTGTTCCATGCCGACCAGCACGCCGCCGAGAGTGCGCCCGAGCGACGCCGTGTCCACGTCGAGGAAGCGGTCCGGTCGGCGCAGCCGCAGCTCGCTGAAGAACACCTCGGAGAGCGAGTGGTCCCAGTTCTGCCCGGTGTGCACCAGGACGTGGTCCACGGTCCGGTCCAGCCGGTCCATCACCCGGGACAGCCGGATGATCTCCGGCCGGGTGCCGACCACCGTCATCACCCTGGTCACGGTCACGCTCCCCTCGTCGACGCCACGGAGAGGCCAACGAGGGGACGGTCGCTGCGGTGACGCGGGGCCACCCCGGCGCTCAGCTCTGTCGGAGCACCGTCGAGACCAGTTCCCGCGCCTCCTCCTGGATCCGGGCCAGGTGCTCCGGGCCCTGGAACGACTCGGCGTAGATCTTGTAGACGTCCTCGGTGCCGGAGGGGCGGGCGGCGAACCAACCCGAGGCGGTGGTCACCTTCAGGCCACCGATCGACGCGCCGTTGCCGGGGGCGGTGGTGAGCGTCGCGGTGATCGGCTCACCGGCCAGCTCGGTCGCGCCGACCTGCTCCGGGGAGAGCTTCCCGAGCACCGCCTTCTGCTCCCGGTCGGCCGGGGCGTCGATCCGGGCGTAGGCGGGTGCGCCGAACCGTTCGGTCAGGTCGGCGTAGTGCTGGCTCGGCGTCCGGCCCGTGGTGGCGATGATCTCGGCGGCGAGCAGGCAGAGCAGGATGCCGTCCTTGTCGGTGGTCCAGGTGCTGCCGTCCCGGCGCAGGAACGACGCCCCCGCGCTCTCCTCACCGCCGAAGCCGACCGTGCCCTCGAGCAGCCCCGGCACGAACCACTTGAAGCCGACCGGCACCTCCAGCAACGGCCGTCCGAGGTCGGCCGCGACCCGGTCGATCATCGAGGAGGAGACCAGGGTCTTGCCGACCGCCGCGTCCGGACCCCATTCGGTACGGGTACGGAAGAGGTGCCCGATCGCCACCGCGAGGTAGTGGTTGGGGTTGAGCAGGCCGCCGTCCGGGGTGACGATGCCGTGCCGGTCGGCGTCCGCGTCGTTGCCGGTGGAGACCTGGTAGTCGGCGCGGGCGGCGATCAGCGAGGCCATCGCGTTCGGCGACGAGCAGTCCATCCGGATCTTGCCGTCGCCGTCCAGGGTCATGAACCGCCAGGTCGGGTCGACCGTCGGGTTCACCACGGTCAGGTCGAGCTTGTGCCGCTCGGCGATCTCGCCCCAGTACGCCACGCTCGCCCCGCCGAGCGGGTCCGCGCCGATACGCACCCCGGCGTCCCGGATCGCCGCGATGTCCAGCGCGGCGGGCAGGTCGTCGACGTAGCCGGCGAGGAAGTCGTACTCCCCGGTGGTGTCGGCGGCGCGCGCCCGCGCGTACGGCACCCGCTTCACCCCGGTGAGCCCGGCGGCGAGGATCGCGTTCGCCCGGTCCTGGATCCAGCGGGTGGCGTCGGTGTCGGCCGGGCCGCCGTTCGTGGGGTTGTACTTGAACCCGCCGTCGTCCGGCGGGTTGTGCGACGGGGTGATCACGATGCCGTCGGCGAGCCCGGCGGTGCGGCCCCGGTTGTGGGTGAGCACGGCGTGCGACAGGGCCGGGGTCGGGGTGTAGCCGTCCCGGCTGTCCACCAGCACCGTCACGTCGTTGGCGGCGAGCACCTCCAGGGCGGTCACCGCCGCCGGGGCGGATAGCGCGTGGGTGTCCCGGGCCAGGAAGAGCGGACCGTCGACGCCGTTGGCCCGCCGGTAGTCGCAGAGCGCCTGGGTGACGGCGAGGATGTGGTGCTCGTTGAAGGCGTTGCGCAAACTCGACCCACGGTGCCCGGACGTGCCGAAGGAGACCTGCTGCGCCGGGTCGGCCGGATCGGGGTGCGCGGCGTAGTAGGCGGTGACCAGCCGGGGCACGTCGACCAGGTCGGCGGGCTCGGCGGGCTTTCCGGCACGGGCGTGGGCCACTTCTGCAACCTCCTGCTGACAGGGTGGGACGGGGACGGCGGTCTCAGACCTCGACGCGTTGACCCTTGCCGATCACGACGACGCCGTTGTCCGAGACGGTGTAGCGCTGTCGGTCCTTTTCGAGGTCGACGCCGATCTCGGCGCCCTCGGGGACGTACACGTTCTTGTCCAGGATGGCCCGGCGGACGACCGCGTGCCGGCCGATCTCGACACCCTCCATCAGCACCGCGCCGTCCACCTGCGCCCAGGAGTGCACCTTCACCTTCGGCGAGACGACCGAGTTCTCCACCAGCGACCCGGAGATCACCGCGCCCGGCGAGACCATCGAGGCGACCGCCCGGCCGACCCGCTCGCCCCACTGGTGCACGAACTTGGCCGGTGGGTACGTCTGCTGCCCGGTGTAGATCGGCCAGTCGAAGTTGTAGAGGTTGAAGACCGGGTGGACGTTGATCAGATCCATGTGCGCGTCGTAGAACGAGTCGAGCGTCCCCACGTCACGCCAGTAGCCCCGGTCCCGGTCGGTGCTGCCGGGCACCTCGTTGTCGCGGAAGTCGTAGACGTTCGCCTCGCCCCGCTCGACCAGCATCGGGATGATGCTGCCGCCCATGTCGTGCTTGCTGGTCTTGTCCTCGGCGTCCCGCTCGACGGCCTCGCAGAGCGCCTTCGTGGTGAAGACGTAGTTGCCCATCGAGGCGTAGATCTGGTCCGGGGCGTC
The DNA here is from genome assembly GCF_900091415.1 of Micromonospora inyonensis. NCBI lineage: Bacteria > Bacillati > Actinomycetota > Actinomycetes > Micromonosporales > Micromonosporaceae > Micromonospora > Micromonospora inyonensis. The sequence goes on from NZ_FMHU01000002.1 coordinate 3,073,106, forward strand.
CGGCAGCCCGACCGCGTCGGTGGGCTTCTCCCGGAACGCCCGGATGCGCCGGCCGCCCTCGGCCACCTCGATCACGCCGAACTGGTCGGCCATCGACAGCGGCTGCCGGATGCCGGCGACGGTCACCGCGGCCCCGGAGGCGATGTGGTCCTCCACCATCTGCCGGGGGTCCATCCGGTAGATGTGGTCCGCGCCGAAGACGATCACGTAGTCCGGCTGCTCGTCGTGGATCAGGTTGAAGCTCTGGTAGATCGCGTCGGCCGAGCCGGCGAACCACCACGGGCCGCGTCGCTGCTGGGCCGGGACCGGGGTGACGTAGTTGCCGAGCAGGGTCGACATCCGCCAGGTCTTGGTGATGTGCCGGTCCAGCGAGTGGGACTTGTACTGGGTAAGCACGACGATCTTCAGGAACCCGGCGTTCGCCAGGTTGGACAGCACGAAGTCCACCATCCGGTACATCCCACCGAACGGCACGGCGGGCTTGGCCCGGTCGGCGGTGAGCGGCATCAGGCGCTTGCCCTCCCCGCCGGCCAGGACGATCGCGAGCACCTTCTCAGCCATGCACCGACGCTAACCATCCGCGTCCGACTTCACCACTCGTACGGGCACACTTCACGGCTGGTTCCACGCCGGGTGGCGCGACCGGGTGTGCACTAGATTGCGGACATGACCGACTTCGCGCCGCTTCGCGTCGACCTGCTCACCCGGGAGTACCCGCCGGAGGTGTACGGCGGGGCCGGGGTACACGTCGAGTATCTGGCCCGTGAGCTGCGCCGACTCGCCGACGTGCGGGTGCACTGCTTCGGCGCGCCGCGTACCGAACCCGGTGTCACCGCGTACGCCGAGCCGGCCGAGCTGGCCGGAGCGAACGCGGCGTTGCGCACCATGGGCGTCGACCTGGCGATGGCCGCCGGTTGCGCCGGCACCGACGTGGTGCACAGCCACACCTGGTACGCCAACCTCGCCGGGCACACCGCGAAGCTGCTGCACGGGGTGCCGCACGTGGTCACCGTGCACAGCCTGGAGCCGCTGCGCCCGTGGAAGGCCGAGCAGCTCGGCGGCGGGTACGCGCTCTCCTCGTGGTGCGAGCGGACCGCCATCGAGGCGGCCGACGCGGTGATCGCGGTGAGCGCCGGCATGATGCGCGACGTGCTGGCCGCGTACCCGGCGGTGGACCCGGCGAAGGTCCGGGTGGTGCACAACGGCATCGACACCGCGCAGTACGCCCCGGACCACGGCACCGACGTGCTGGCCCGGCTCGGCGTCGACCCGTCCCGCCCCAGCGTCGTCTACGTCGGGCGGATCACCCGGCAGAAGGGCCTGCCGTACCTGCTCCGGGCCGCCCGGTCGCTGCCGGCGGACGCGCAGCTCGTGCTACTGGCCGGCGCACCGGACACGCCGGAGATCGCCGCCGAGGTGGAGGGGCTCGTCGACGAGCTGCGGGCGAAGCGGTCCGGGGTGGTCTGGGTGGCCGAGATGCTGCCCAAGCACGAGGTTATCCAGGTGCTCACCCACGCCACCGTCTTCGTCTGCCCGTCCGTCTACGAGCCGATGGGCATCGTCAACCTGGAGGCGATGGCCTGCGAGACGGCGGTGGTGGCGACCGCCACCGGCGGCATCCCCGAGGTGGTCGCCGACGGCGAGACCGGGCTGCTCGTGCCGATCGAGCAGGCGACCGACGGCAGCGGCACCCCGCTGGACCCGGACCGGTTCGTGGCCGACCTGGCCGGGGCGGTCAACGCGCTGCTCGCCGACCCGGAGCGGGTGGAGACGTTCGGCCGCGCCGGTCGCCGCCGGGCGGTCGAGCACTTCTCCTGGGACGCCATCGCCGAACGCACCGTCGAGGTCTACCGCTCACTGCTGTCGTAGGGCTCGGCTGGCGTGAAGGTCGCGACTCAGGTGACGTAGAGGGCGGCGGCGAGGCGGGCCAGGTCAGTCGGGGCGTCAGCGGACCGTGCCACGACGGCGACCAGGTCCCGTACCGCTGGCCGGTCGTGCACCTCGCTGCGGGCGGTGCGTTCCGCCTCCAGCAGCACCCGGCCCGCCCGCCGCAGGTCGCCGGCCAGCACGTACGCGCGGGCCACGTCGAGGAGGTAGGCGGCCCGGTGCTCGGTCGGCAGCCGCCGCCACTCGCCGCCGGCCGTCAGCCGCTCGTGTCGTACCGTCGCCGCCGTGACGTCCCCGAGGGCCGTCTCGGCCACCACCCGCGCGGCCTCGACCGCCGCCCGACCGAACCCGCCGTCACCGGCCCCGACGTCCCCGGCGATCTCCGCAGCCCGGTCGAGCAACTGCCGCGCGTCACGGTCCAGCCCTCGGCCGGCGGCGGCGAGGGCGGCCTGGAGCAGCAGCGTCCCGAGCAGGGACGGATCTGCGGCGGCACCGGACCGCGCCGACCTCAGCCGATGTACGGCGACGACGGCCGTCTCCATCGCCGGGCGTCGGCGGTCACCGTGCCGCAGGACCTGCGCCAGGGGCACCGTGGCAGCGGCGGCGACCTGCGGGGCACCCGTGGCCAGGGCGAGCGCCATTCCCCGGTCGGCGGCCAGCCAGGCCAGCTCCCCCTGGTCGACTTTGACCAGCGCCAGGGCGGTGAGCCCGTACCCGGAGACCAGCAGCGCGGCGGTCGACCGGTCGGGGCGGGCGGCCCGCGCCGCACGGGCGGCGTCGAGCAGGCCGGGCAGCAGGGCGAGCAGTTGGGGGTACCGGGCGTGCCGGTAGCTCTGCTCCGCGTGGCCCAGCCGGGCCCGCAACTCGGCGACGTCGACCGGCCCGGTCGAAGGCTCGACGTGGTACCGCGACAGGGCGGTCCGTACCCCCTCCACACCTGCGGCGGCGGGGTCCGGTCGGCTGGGCTGGTCGGCCAGCAGCAGTCCCAGGTCGATCCGGAGCGCGTCGGCGACCTCCCGGAGGCTGGACACCCGTTCCAGCCGACGCACCCCGCGTTCGATCTTGTCCACCCAGCTCTTCGACCTGCCGAGGCGGTCGGCGAACTGCTGCTGGGTCATGTTCCGCCGTACCCGCCACTGGGCGACCCGGCGGCCCACCGGTAGCTCGTTCACCGCCGGCCCGTCCCGCTCACCGAAGGATCCCGACCACGAGCAGGACCAGGACGAGCAGCGCGACCGTCACACCGTAGGCGTACTGCCTCCGGGTTAGCGGCGCGCGGCCCGGACGCGCCGGACCCGGCACCCGGTCCCCGTCGGGGTGGGGCGGTCGGGCACCTGGCACCGGGTGCGCCGCCGGCAACGGTCCGTCATGCGGACGCTCACGCATCCGTGCCTCCTCGGGGTCGTGGGTGGGAGGGGCGGGGTGGCACGGGGGAACCACCCCGCCCGGTACGGAGGTACTCCGCTGCTGACGAGAGGACCTCCACCGCCAATCAACTTAGAAGGCACTGCCTGCACAGTCAACAGAGCATGCACAGCGCGTCACCTCTGGTGCGAAGATCGGATCGCTGACGAGAGGTGGGCATCACCATGCCGCAGGCACCGCTTTACGAGCAGGTCATCGCCGACGTGACGGCCTCGATCCGCGAGGGCACGCTCCAACCTGGCGACAAGTTGCCGTCCATCGCCGAGTTGCGCGAGCAGTACCAGTCGAGCGCGTGGCCAGTCCGATACGCCCTCCGGATCTTGGAAGAGCGGGGCTGGATCATCACCCGGCAGGGCAAGGGGTCGTTCGTGGCAGCGAGCCCGCCCGCCTAGGTTCTACGGGCCGCGCAGCGGTTCCATCAGTTCGTCTGTGGAGAGGCGCGCGGATGGGCGGCACGTCTTAGAGACCGTCGGGTAACCAGCTCGGAGCTTTCTGTTACGGGGAGACACGTCGATGCCGGGTGCTCGATAAATAGATCATCCCCGCCGTGATCGCGTTGTGTGCGCAACTGCAACTGTGGCGGGGATGACGCCCGTTCATGCTATCCGTCGAGCTTGACCGATGCGATGTGGGCGGTCCTCGCGCCCTTGATGCCGGTCCGTGACCTGCGTAAAGGCGGCCGGCCGCGCAAGTGGGGAGATCGGTTGATCCTGGATTCGATCTTCTATGTGCTGCGGTCGGGCTGTCCGTGGCGGATGATGCCGCGGGATCTGGCGCCGCCGGACGCGGCACATCGCTGGTTCACGACGTGGCGGAAGAATGGGACGTGGGACGCGATCCACGACGAGCTTCGCCGGCAGGTGCGGGTCGCGGCCGGTCGTGAGCCGGAGCCGACAGCGGCGGTGCTGGACGCCCAGTCGATCAAATCCAGTGAGGGCGGCGAATGCCGCGGGTTCGACATGGGCAAGAAGACCACCGGCCGCAAGCGGCACCTGGTGGTGGACACGATGGGGCTGATCCTGGTCGTGATGGTCACCTCCGCCTCGGTCAACGACCGTCCCGGCGGCCTCCGGATCCTGCAACGACTGGCCGAGACCTTCACCACCATCGCCCTCGTCTGGGCCGACGGCGGGTATGCCAACAGCATCGACTCCACCTTGGTGAGCTGGGCGAAAGACAAGCTCGGCATGCTGCTGGAGATCGTCAAGCGCACCGACGACGTCAAGGGCTTCCAGGTCCTCCCACGCAGGTGGATGGTGAGAGGACTCTCGGATGGCTGGTGCGCAACCGGCGTCTGGCCCGCGACTACGAGCGGCTCACCGCCAACTCCGAGGCCATGATCAAGGTAGCGATGATTCGACTCATGACGATACGTCTGGCCGGTCAAACAGTCCGCTGGGCCAACGCCACCGAGCGCGAAGCCGCCCAACGCATCAACGTTGAGCGACTTCTCGCCACGTAGTCACCCGGTTACCCGACGGTCTCTTACTGCCCGCCAGAGAGGCATCATGGCACTCATCGGATGTCTTCCGTGGAAACCCCCGGCTTTGGCCGTGGGGAGGAAACGGAACCCTTGCGGAGCAGGTCAGGGATAGCCCGTTCGCTGCCAAGGCGGATGGGCGTCTGGTCACACGTTGCGCTGGTTCTCGACATACCTCTTGACCACCTCCGAAGTGGCGCCGCCGGTCGTGGCGACGAAGTACGAGTTGGTCCACAGGGTCGGCATCCGGGACTTGAGGTGCGGGAACTCCTGGCGCAGCAGACGGGAGGATCGACCCTTGATCTGCTTGACCAGGCGGTGGATGCCGTACTGCGGGTCCACGACCACGAGCAGGTGCACGTGGTCGGGCATCGTCTCGATCGCCTCGATCGGTGCGTTCCGCTCGGCGCAAACCTCACGGATGATCTCTTTGAGCCGCTCGTCCACCGTGCCGTCGATGACCTTGCGCCGGTACTTCGGGCACCAGACGACGTGGTAGTGGCAGCGGTACACGACGTTGTTGTTCGACCTGACCTCGTCCACGCCGAGACTATATAGCAGTGTGGTGTATAGTGTTCGGGGTGGACGAGACAGTGCGTTACACCTGTCGCCTGCGGCCCGGCCGTATCGCGCAGGCCGCACTGCTCGACGAGTGGGGCCGGTGCCGGTGGTTGTGGAACGAAGCTGTGCACCAGCAGAAGACCGGCCGCAAGCCGACGTTCGGGAGGCTGTCGAAACTGCTGGCCGAGGCCCGCAGCCGTCATGCCTGGCTGCGCGAGGGATCGCAGGTCGCACAGCAGCAGACACTGCGCACCTATGGTGCCGCCCTGGCCCACTCGTTCACGGTCAAGGGCCGGGGCCGACCGAAGGTCAAGCGGCTCAAGGACTCGCTGCCGACCCTGGAGTACACCACCCGCGGCTTCCGGATCAAAGACGGCCGGCTGTGCCTGCCGGGCACGGTGACCGTTGCGGTCGTCTGGTCGCGGGAACTGCCGTCCGAGCCGACCAGCGTGCGCGTCTACCAAGACACCCTCGGCCACTGGTACGCCTCGTTCGTGGTCCGCCGTGAGATCACCACCGCACCCGAGTCGGACTCGCCGGGTATCGGCGTCGACTGGGGTATCAAGACCACCGCCGCCACGACCGACCCGGCGTTCGACCTGCCGCACCTCGGCCATCGCCGCCGGTGCGCCGCCGAGATGGCCAAGGCCCAGCGCACGATGGCCCGCCGCCGTCGTCCCAAGGGACACGCCCCGTCGAAGGGCTACCAGACCGCGAAGCGGCAGGCCGCCCGGGTCGCGACAAAGGCCGCCCGACAGAACACCCACGACGCCCGCGTCTGGGCCAAGAACGTCACTGACCACCACGCGCTGATCGCGGTCGAGGACTTCAAGCCGACATTCCTCGCCCGCACCACGATGGCCCGCAAAGCGGCCGACGCGGCGATCGGCGCATGTAAGAAAGAACTGATCGAGCGTGGTACGCGGGCGGGCCGCAAGGTGGTGCTGGTACCGCCCGCCTACACCACGATGACCTGCTCCGAGTGCGGCGAGAGAGCCAATCTTCGCCTCGGACTGGGTATCCGTACCTTCGAGTGCGCGGCATGCGGCTATACCGCATGCCGCGACCGAAACGCCGCGAGGACGATCCTCGCCACGGCCGAACGCGACCGTGCCAGTGCCGACGACGTAAGACATCTGATCGCCTCCTTCCGGGACGGTGGATCAGCTGCGGTCCGAGCTGGGAACCCAGGGCCTGGCCCCGGAGGAAAATCCCCCGGATTCATTCGTGGGGATCGTTAAGTCCCTGCCCATCCCCACGCTACACACCGCTCGCCTGCGACTGCGTCCCTTCAACGACGCGGACGCGACCGCCCTCTTCGCGCTGCACAGCAGCGCCTACGTGCTGCGCTACTGGGACGCGCCGCCCTGGACCGAACGTGTGCGCGCCGAGCGGTTCATCACGGCTTGCCGGCAGATGGCGGAAGAAGGCACCGGGACGCGGCTGGCCGTGGACGGTGCTTCCGACGGGGGCTTCATCGGCTGGTGCAGTCTGACCCGGTGGAACCCCGACTACCGCAGCGCGTCGCTGGGCTACTGCTACGACGATGCAGCATGGGGCCACGGCTACGCGACGGAGGCCGCGCACGCCTTGCTGCGGTGGGCATTCGACACGCTGGACCTGAATCGAGTCCAGGCCGAGACCGATACGCGAAACGTGGCATCTGCCCGCGTCCTCGAGAAGCTCGGTTTCGTGCGTGAAGGGACGTTGCGGGAGGACTGCATCGTGAACGGCGAGGTCTCGGACTCGTGGGTGTACGGGCTGCTCATGCGGGAGTGGCGGCCGTCGTCCGAGCCGGTTTCCGCCCGCTGAATCCTCCTCGCTCGCGAGACGGCGTCCGGCCTCCGGGCGCTCGTTCCGCTGAGTTGTTGGGGTCGGCCCATTGCACTCCCGCACCGGCTGGGCAACCCCTCCACACCGGCCAGAACCCCTCCTGCGGACTACCACCCGCCTTCCTCTGTCAGCTCGGCACGGACCGGGATCTGTGGGAGCCGCCGCGCCAGGCCAGGCGGTAGGTCGTCGCCTGAGAGGTACGCACGGGCGAACCGTGGCCACGGTGAAGGGGCCCGTCCGACCCCCTCAGTGCTGACGGCGGAGGGTGGAGACGGGGGATGGCGCTCAGCAGGTTCGCAGCCCGGACAGTCCAGGAACACCTAAGGGACGTCTCGTAACTCGGTGGCTGGTCCGTGGTGGATCGTCTCGGGGTGCAGGTTGTTTCGGCGGCCCGTGTCGTGCCGTACGGAGACGACCTTTACTCCCGACAACCCCGGCCGCTGACGCAAGGGGACGACAGCGACTCACGCCAGTTTCGTGAGCGGCGGCGTCAGGGGCAGCGGGTCTTCTCTGGTGCGACGCACCAGGTCAAGGCTATAGTTCACAGCTGTAACATTCGGTTTCACAACGTAACATCAGCAACTTGTGACCCTACGTGTGCTCTGAGATTCCACGTCATCGAGACTCTGCGCGGGTTCGCGTACGAGGTGACGATCAGAGTCTCCTGGCCGACGGCGGGCTTCTCCGGGCCGCCCTCACCCATCCGACACTTCGCTCTATGAGGCGGTGATGGTTGCCATGACGCGCGAATCCGACCGCGCAGTGATCCGCTCGGGCTCTTCCATACCCGACGCTCCGGGGGCATACCCCCTGGTGGGGCATGCGCCCTACCTGGCGAGGAATCCGCCGCCCTGGCTGGCTGCCTGCCGGCAGGCCGGCTCCATCGTGCGAGTTCGCCTCGGCCCACGACCCGCTTACCTCGTCTGTGCCCCCGAACTGGTGCACCGCATGCTGGTGATTGATGTCGAGGCATTCGACAAGGGCGGCCCCATCCTGGACAACGCGCGGCCGTTCGTGGGCAACGGGCTGGTGACCTCGGCACACGCGGAGCACCGAAGGCAGCGGAGAATCATGCAGTCGGCCTTCGGTCCCGGCCTCATCGACGGTTACGCCTCTGTGTTCCAGCAGGAAAGCGACGCCATGATCTCGTCCTGGGCAGCTGGAAAAGAGATCGACTTTCTTGCCGAGGCCCACGCATTGGTCGCGCGGACACTCGCGCGGACCCTGCTGCCCGAAGCCGAGCTGCCCGAGTCCAGCTGGCTCGCGGACAAGATCGCTGATTTCCAGGCCGGACTGCTGATCCGCACCGCCCTGCCTCATCCCTGGATCCGCCGGCTCCCGCTCCCCGCCAACCGGCGCTTCGAGCAGGCCCGAAGCCAACTACAGTCCTCGGCACGCCGGGCCATCGCAGCGGCTCGCACCCGGCCGACCGCGGGAAGCCTGGTGGACAACCTCATGGCAGCCCGCGATACCGACGGGGACGCCCTCACCGACCAAGAGCTGGTCGACCAGATCATCACCCTCCTCCTCGGCGGAACGGAACCCACGGCCTGCACCCTCGCCTGGGCCGTACACCTCCTCACCCAGCACCCCGACATCCAACGACGCCTTCAGGACGAAATGGACAGCGTCCTGAACGGGCGCACGGTCGGCCCGGAGGACTTCAGAAAGCTCCGGCTGACCCGCAACGTGCTACAGGAGACCCTGCGGTTGTACCCCATCGTCTGGATGATGACCCGGGTCAACACACGAGAGGTCACCCTCGGCGACCACCGCTTCCCCGCCGGGACCGATTTCCTCTTCAGCGCCTACCAGCTTCAACACGATCCCGCTCACTTTCCTCAACCCGAGCGGTTCGACCCTGACCGCTGGGACACACCCGTCAGCGCCTCCACACGGCAGGCGCACATACCCTTCGGCCAAGGGCGCCGGAAGTGCATCGGCGACACCTTCGGTATGGCGGAAGCAACCATCGCTCTGAGTACGATTTTGACCCGGTGGCACCTCCGGCCGGCGCCCAACAGCCGTGTACGCAAACGCTTTCGCTCAGACCTGAGCCCCACCGAACTACGGATCATTCCACACCCCAGGCATTCCAGGACCTGATTCTCCGGCTCCGGTTGGCGCACTGCACCGCCTGGCTGGCCGCGCCCTTGCCGAGGGTTCTCCGTCTTCATCAGACGTTTCGTTCAGGGCAGCATGAAGCCGACCGGATCCCAGGCCTCACCACTTCATTGGTGGTGCGGAATCCGGGGGGGGGTGAGAGCCCATGAACCGAAACGCGCGTCCCCCGCGGAATGCCCGTGCACTTCGCGATAGTGCGGCGAATCGGCACACTCGGAGCCGAACAGTAGCCGGCTACGCAATGGTCGCTTCGCTGTCCACCCGCGCACGTGATGCGTAATGTGGTGCGCCCGCTGGTGCGCCTTACGAACCAGGGCGGGGCCTGCTGAGCCACGTCCGCTCTTCATACGAGGAGTTCGATGAGTGATCGGCTGAAGGAAGTTCCCTACCTGCCGAGAAAACTGCCGTTCCTGGGGCACCTGCCGGGACTGGCCCGCGACCCCTTCGGTTTCTTCGACAGAGCAGCTCGGCACGGCCCTCTGGTCCGCATCGGGCTCGGCCCCAAGACCGCCTGTGTAGTAAATGACCCCGCCCTGCTGCGGCACATGCTGATCTCCGGCCGCGGCGACTTCGACAAAGGGGGCGGGGTCGTCGAGGCGTTTATCAAGCTATGGGGCGGAAACGGCGGCCTCGCGGCGTGCCCGAACGAGGCGCACCGGGTCGCAAGGCCGCTGATGCAGCCCGCTTTCCACCCCAGCCGAATACCGGATTACAACCGGCAGATGGTGCACAACGCGACGGAAATTGTCGGGCGGTGGCGACCGGGTCAGGTAGTCGACATCGACCGGGAAATGACGTGCCTGACCACGAAGACGCTGACGAACTCACTGTTCACCGATCCCGTCTCGGTCCGGTGTGTCGATCAGTTCCAGCACGACCTGCCGGTCATCAGCAGCGGTCTCCTTGCCAGGACGATCCTGCCGGCCTATGGCCGACTGCCGCTGCCGGCCAATCGCCGATACCGCGAGGCGCAAGCGCGGACGCGCTCGGCCATCGACTCGATGATCCGCCACCGCCGCGATGATCCAGGTGACTACGAAGACCTGTTCAGCCTGCTTCTGGTACGTGGACCGGACGGCACCGTCGCGCTGAGCGACGAAGAGGTCCAGGGCCACATCTGGAGCTTCATGATCGGAGGCATCGACACCACGGCCGCGCTGCTGGCCTGGACCCTCAGCCTTCTGGTCCGCCATCCGCACTGGTACACACGGGTGGAGAAGGAGATCGACACGGTGCTCGACGGAGCACCGCCCTCCCATGCCGACCTGGCACGACTGCCCCAGCTACAGCGTGTCCTGACCGAGACACTGCGTCTGTACCCACCGGGTTGGGTGGTCAGCCGGGTGACCCGCGCGCGGACCGCGTTGGGCGGCTACCGGATACCCGAGGGCGCGGAACTCTACTTCAGCATTCGTACGTTGCTCCGTGATCCGACGATCTACGCCGATCCTGACCGGTTCGATCCCGACCGTTGGCGGCAAGGGAACTGCACACGCGAACAGCGCGAGGCGTACCTCCCCTTCGGAGCCGGAGTCCGCAAGTGCATCGGTGACGCCTTTGCCCTGGCCGAGGCCGCCTCGACCCTGGCCGTGCTCTTGCAGCGCTGGCGGGTTCAGCCGGTGGCCGGATCACAGGCCACGCTGAAGGTCGGCGTGGTGCTACATCCCAAGGGGCTGCGCCTGCGTGTCACCCCGAGAACGCCGACCCGTCCCCTCCCCTCCGCGACGGAGGATCCCGTGCCCGCACGGGGGCAGGAGGGATCGGCCGGCACCCCGCATGAGACCGGCCAAGGCTCGTGACGCTTCCGCTGACCGAGTGCTCCAGGTGCCCTGGCGCACGCACCATCAGAACGCCTGAGGGGACGTGAAGTGTTATGAGTGAGCAGAAACCGTTGGGCAGGCTGCAGGGTCAGAGTCTTGATATGCCGGAACATGTGGCCGTCATCCTCGACGGCAATCGGCGCTGGGCGCAGCGTCACGGGCTGCCCGCTGTCGAGGGGTACCGGCGGGGCGCGGTGCAAGTGAGTAACTTGTGGGACTGGTGCGAGGAGTTGGGCATCGGTTATGTGACCGTGTGGGTGTTGTCGTTGGACAATCTGCGCCGGTCCGATGAGGCGGTGCGGGCGCTTCTCGAGGTCATCACAACTGGGCTTCGGGAACTTGCCGATCAGCGGCGTTGGCGGATCCGACCCATCGGCGTACTGGAGGCCCTACCCGATCGCACCCAGGATCTGCTGTCTGGAATAGAGGCCGATACCGCTGACATTCAAGGCATGGTGGCGAATGTGGCAATCGCCTACGACGGACGCCAGGAGATCGCGCAGGCGGCCCGCGCCCTGATGAATGAGCACTCGTCCGGTGCCGTGTCGCCGGGGAGGGCCGTGCCCGGTCCGATCGTGGACGAATCGGAGCTGGCCCGGCACCTGTATACGGCCGGGCAGCCGGACCCCGATCTGGTCATACGCACATCGGGGGAGCAACGGCTGTCCGGCTTCATGCCCTGGCAGACGGCGTATGCGGAATACCACTTCGCACCCGTATGCTGGCCCGACTTCAGCCGAGGAGACTTCGACGACGCTCTGTCCGTCTATGCCAAACGCCAGCGCCGCAGCGGTCTGTGACCGGCAAGGAGATTGAAATGCCCGTTCCGCCCAGCCCCGATGTCTTCGGACGCCCTTTCGTCGTACCGGAACTAGTTACCGGGATCGAGCCGCAGTTCCACCCCGAAACCGCCGACATGGAGCGGAAGATCGACGCGTGGACTCGCCCTTATCTGGAACGAATGGAATTCGATGAGCAGACGATCGCCGCATTTCTCGCGCGACGCCAGCCCTGGTGGCTGATCCTCATATATCCTCACGGCGTTCCCGACCGTTTGGTCGCCATGGCCAGGCTCATCCAGTTCATGTGTGCCTTCGACGACCTGACCGACCGGTTGGACGCCGAGGAGGTGTCGGAGCGCACCGCCAGCCTCGCAAAGCGGTTGGTCTCCCTCTCGTCCAGCTCGTCAATCCCGGACCTGGACCCCCTTACCGGGATGCTGGCCGATGCGTGGACGTCCGTCACCTCGGACATGACCACAGGGCAGAAGGCCCGGCTCACAGCCGCCCTGAAGGAGTTCGTCGAAGCCGAACTGCGGGGCATCGAAATGGCAGACGCGGGCGACATCTTTCGGTTCGAAGACTACCGACGCTTCAGGCGGTTCAATGTCGGCACGCCGGTCTATGTGAGAGTGGCGGATTTCGTTCTCGGGTTGTCGTTCCCGGAGGAGTTCTTCACGGACCCTGACGTCGTTGAAGCGCTGGCGCTCGTCTCGGAGCACACCGCGTTCGTCAATGACCTGGTCTCCTTCGGCAAGGAGATTGCCTGCGGCCACTGGCAGACCAACGCGCTGGCCGTGTGGCACGTGGCCGAAGGACTCGACCTCCAAGCGTCCGTGGACCAGCTTGCCGCACATCTGCGCAAGCTCCAACAGGAGTTGGCACTACGCTCGAACCGCATCCGCGAGGGGCGGTGGGCGGGCCTCGAAGGGCTGGAGAGTTACCTCACCGAACTCAGCCTGATGCTCCCCGGCGACGTCCTCTTCGAGTTCGCCACATCCCGCTACCGGGGAGACGGCTTCATCTGGGACGGAATCACCTCCGGCATCGCGACCTACCATCGCAGCCACTTCGACATCACAAGCCCCGCGCCGAGCGGGATGCCTTGGTAGGTGCGGGCGTAATTAGGCAATTACGTGGAGCCCTCTCGAAGACGTGTTTCTGTCGCAAGGACGTGTCTATCGCTGGCTCCACGCCTGTTTCCCCTGCCGCCGGAGTGGCCGCCTTCGCCCGTGTCGCACCAATCAACCCGTACGCGGTTGCGGAGATCACCTCAGTGAGGTTGATCCGCAGTCGGTTTCCGGCCTACGCCGCCGAGGATCCAGACCTCCTCCGGACTGATGTCGGTTTCGGTGTCGGGCCGCCAGTCGGAAACGCACACCAGGCCGGAGTCGACGAGGTGCACGCCGTCGAAGAAGCGTTCGATCTGCTCGCGCGAACGGTGGGTGGCCGGATACTTGGTGTTCTTGTAGACATCTTTGGCGCCACCGGCGTTGTCCGGTCTGGGGTCAATGCCACGTAGCCTAATTTGATCATGGGGTTGGACTGGGTCTTTGTGGATGGTCGGCGTGGTGGCGTGACCGGCAGGTCGGGTGCTGGTGTGCTTGCCGGTCATGTCCGAGACGGTGGCGGTGACGGCGGATCAGGTGTCGTTGGGGGTGCTGGTGTCCGCGGTGCCGCGGGATGCGGTGGACGCGGCGGTGGCCCGGTTTGGGGTTGGGGCCAAGCGGTCGGATGGGAAGCTTCCGCCGCATGTGGTGGCCTATCTGACGATGGCGTTGTGCCTGTTCGGTGAGGATGACTACGAAGAGGTCGCCACGAAGGTCACCGGGGCGTTGACCCGGTTCGGCTGCTGGGACGCCGCTTGGTCGGTGCCGACCGCGTCGGGGATCAGCCAGGCGCGGCAGCGGCTGGGCGCGCCGGTCATGGAGGAGATCTTCGAGTCGGTGGTGCAGCCGGTGGGCACGACTGATACGCGGGGGGTGTGGCTGCGGCGGTGGCGAGTCCTTGCTATTGACGGCTTCGATGTGGACCTGCCGGACACGCCGGGTAACGCCGCCGAGTTTGGCTACGCCGGCTCGGGGGGCAACCGGTCGGCGTATCCGAAGGCTCGGGTGGTGGCGTTGGCCGAGTGCGGCACGCACGCGTTCCTGGCCGGGGAGGTGTCCGGCTATGGCACCGGGGAGCAGACATTGGCGATGCGGCTGTACCCGCGGCTGCGCCGCGATGAGCTGCTGACCGCCGACCGGGGGTTCTACTCCTTCGACGCCTGGTCTGCTGCGGCGGGCACCGGGGCGGCGTTGCTGTGGCGGGCGCCGACCGGGCTGCGGCTGCCGGTCGTGCGGGTGCTGGCCGACGGCACGTATGTGTCCGTGGTGATCAACCCGAAGATCCGCGGCGCCCGCCGGGACCGCATCGTCGCCGCTGCCCGCGCTGGGCAGGATCTGGCCCCTGAGCTGGCGTATCTGGTACGAGTGGTCGAGTACGACGTGCCCGACCGCGACGGCAACGGCACCGGCGAGCTGATCGTGCTGCTGACCACCGTCCTCGACCCGGCCGAGGCCCACGCGGACGAGCTGGCCGAGGCCTACCACCTGCGCTGGGAAGAAGAGACCAGCAACGACCAGCTCAAGACGCACCTACGCGGCCCGGGCCGTCTGCTGCGCTCAAGGCTGCCGGAGCTGGCCTACCAGGAAATCTGGGCCTGGCTGATCGTCCACCACGCCCTCGCCGCGTTGATCACCCGCGCGGCCGAAGCCGCCGACCTCGACCCCGACCGGATCAGCTTCACCCGCGCGCTGCGAATCGCCCGCCGTACCGCCACCGGGACGGCGGGCATTCCCCCCTGGAGACTGGACTGACCACCTGCCCCACGCACTCGCCGAGCTGGGCCGCAAGCCGCTACCGCCCCGCCGGCACCGCAGCTGCCCCCGGGCGGTCAAACGAGCCCGCCACAACAGCTACCGCGTCAAGAAACACCACGAACCGGCCAGCATCCGCCACGACGGCCCAGCGACCATCCGGTTCTGGGGCCTCAAACCCCCACCACCGGCGGACCCGCCCGCCGCCACCAGCCAGAAAGGACTACCAGAAACACCCGGCCAGACCCGCCCAGCCAGCCGGCGTCAACACCACAGCCCGGACACGCTGACCCGCCCGCCGCACCACACCCGCCGGAAGCCCGTCCGGGCACAAACGACCAGCACAACAACATGATCAAATTAGGCTACGTGGCATTGGGTCTGGGGTCGGCGGTGGCGTGGTTGATGACAAGGTAGCTACCCGGGGCCATGGCGTCGCGGAGGCGGGCGACGATCCCGTACGGTCAGTTTCGTCGTCGATGAAGTGAAGGACGGCCACCAGCAGGATGGCCACTGGCTGGTCGAAGTCGATCTGCGCCAGGGTGTCGGGGTGGTCGAGGATGACATCCGGGTCGCGCAGGTCCGCCGTGATCACGCTCGTGTTCCCGGCCTCGGTGATCTTCAAGGCGCGCGAGCGGGCCAGCACCTTCGGATCGTTGTCGCCGGCCTCATGCCGGCGGCAGAGGGCAAAGGCAGAGGTGACGTGGCGGTGGTGGGAGAGATTGCTCGACAGTTTCGTGAACCACGAGGCGCTCCCGGCCGTGAGTCAGGTGGGAGCACGTGGTTCCGGTACTAAGTTCCACGTCGCGCCCGGCTCGCCGATCACCGGGAGTTGTCCGCCGCATGTTCGCCAAGGAGGAATGATGCCCGCACTTGTCATTACCCGTGGCCTGCCCGGCTCTGGTAAGACCACCTACGCCAAGCGGTGGGTGGCCGAGGATCCTGAGCGCCGCTTCCGCGTGAACCGCGACGACCTGCGGGCCATGGGCCACGGCGGTAGGGCCGGTGTGCGGTGGCAGGAGGACGCGGTGACCACCGCGCAGAAAGCGCAGGTGCTCGCGCTGCTGCGCGCCGGCCTGAGTGTGATCGCGGACGACACGAACTTGCCGGACGCGTCGGTGGAGCAGTGGCGGCAGCTTGCCGAGCAGGCCGGGGCGCACCTGGTGGCGGTCGACCTGCGGGAGGTGCCGGTGGAAACCTGCATCGCCCGAGATGCGGCCCGTGGTGCCGGCGGTGGCCGGCTGGTGGGTGGAGACGTCATTCGCCGGATAGCCGACGAGGGCCGGTGCCGGGTGCTCGACGCCGGATAGCTGGCAGGGAGCCGGGGGCCGCCCGCGCGGCGGGACACGCCCGCTGTTTCCGGGCGACGCCGCAGGGTAGGGCAGAGCAGGACCCGGCCGGCGAGCGCGAGGAGACGGCAGTGAGCGAGGACCAGTACACCCAGCAGGATCCGACCCAGCAGTACGCGCAGGGTCAGCCTGAGCAGCAGTAGTCCCCGCCGGGCACGACGCGACAGATGCGACCGAAGCCGCCGACGCCCGCGACACGGTCCGGCTGATCGAGGAGGCCGGGCGGCGGGGCATCGCCGTACGGGGCGACATCACCGACGAGAGCGGCAAGACTCCCTGGTACCCGCTGGTGGACGAGGGCTGGGACCGCGGCCGGTGCCTGTTCCAGCTGCGACGCTGGTACGGCATCGACTGGCCCCGGTCGTGCTGCGTGGGCTTCCCTATTAGATCTTCGTGTGACGACTCCAAGTGTTGCCGCGTTGATCTCCCAGTGGTGCGTGCATTGGGTGCCGAGGAACGGCGCCGTAGTAGCAAGTGATCATCCTGTCCTCCAGCGGTGGACCGGCCTTGGTGAGCGTGAGGCCGCGTGCCGGATCGACCCCGGCGATGCCTAATGAGTTCTGGGAGTGAGCCATCCGGCAAACTCCTGGTGGGTAGGTAGCCGCCGGCAGGCGAGCACTCGTGGTGCCTGGACGTGGAGTCCTGATGAAAGAGCGTGCCGCTGTCGGTCGGTGTGGAGAGTTGATCGCTGATGGGATGTCGTGCCCGCCCGGTCGCGGCGTGAGCACTGCTTCATTAGGTCGCTGATGGTTCTCCTCCTGGCTACCGAAGGTGATCGGCTCGGAAGGTGGGAGACGTGTTGCTGTTCGTGGGAGATGACTGGGCGGAGGACCACCACGACGTCGAGGTGATGGACGCGTCCGGTCGCCGGCTGGCCAAGGCCCGACTGCCGGAAGGCATGGCGGGCATGACGAGGCTGCACGCGATGATCGGTCAGGCGCTCGGTGACGACATCGATGCCGAGGACGTGTCCGGGCGGGTGAGGATCGGTATCGAAACCGATCGGGGTCCGTGGGTACAAGCGCTGGTCGCCGCCGGATACACGGTGTATCCGGTGAATCCGTTGCAGGCGGCCCGTTACCGGGAGCGCCTGGCGGTGTCCGGGGCCAAGAGCGACGCGGCGGACGCGCACATGCTGGCGGACATGGTGCGTACCGACTCGCACCAACTGCGCCCGATGGCCGGTGACAGCGCTGATGCGGAGGCGGTCAAGGTCGTCTCGCGGATGCACAAGACGCTGATCTGGGAACGTACCCGCGCCGGCCAGCGGCTGCGGCATGCGCTGCGGGAGTACTTCCCGGCCGCCCTCGCCGCGTTCGAGGACCTCGACGCCGCCGACACCCTGGAACTCCTGGCGAAGGCGCCGGACCCGGCCAGCGCCGCCCGGTTGAGCCTGGCGCAGATCAGCGCGGCCCTCAAACGGGCCCGCCGGCGTGACATTCCGGCCAAGGCGGCCGCGATCCAGACCACGCTGCGCGCCGAGCACCTCGGCCAGCCCGCCGTGGTCACCGCCGCCTACGCGGCCTCGGTCCGCGCGCTGATCGCGCTGCTGTCCACCCTCAACGAGCAGGTCAAGGTCCTGCAGGGGCAGGTGGAGGCCCATTTTGGCCGGCACCCGGACGCTGAGATCATCCTGTCCCAGCCCGGACTGGGCACGGTTCTCGGTGCCCGGGTGCTCGCTGAGTTCGGTGACGACCACGCCCGCTACGTCTCGGCGAAGGCCCGCAAGAACTACGCCGCGACCAGCCCGATCACCCGCGCGTCCGGGAAGAAGAGGACCGTCGCGGCCCGGTTCGTGCACAACGACCGGCTCATCGACGCGCTGATGACCCAGGCGTTCTCCGCGTTGAAGGCCTCCCCGGGCGCCCGCGCCTACTACGACCGGCAACGCGCCCGCGGCGCCAGCTACAACGCCGCGCTGCGCCAGCTCGCCAACCGACTCGTCGGCATCCTGCACGGAGATCCTGGTGGTTAATTACGGGTCATGCAGCGAGGCCGAGTTCGAGGCGTGAGAGGTGGCTGGTTCTTCGTCGGTCCAGTGGTGTTCCGTTCCAGAAGGCTTCGAGGCGGAGCAGGTTGAGGGCGCAGGCCATGAAGATGTGGTCGAGGCGGGTCTTGGGTAGTCCGCGGTAGCGGGCGCGGCGGGCGCCGTGGGAGATGGCTTGGTGGATGGTGCCTTCCACTCCGGCACGGCGGGCGTAGTCGGCTTGGAAGCCGAGGGTGTGTTCGGCGGCCCGGATGGTGGTCTGGGCCTCGGCCAGTTCCCGGGGTAGTAGGGACAGTTGTCGTCGTCTTCCGGTGGTGCATAGGGTCCGGGCGGGGCAGGGGCCGCAGTCGCTGGTAGCGAAGGTGGCCACGATGGCGGGCTTGCCGTACTGGGTGCACGGTGTCCAGGAGGTGGCCTTTCTGCCTTGTGGGCAGGTCACGGTGCGCGTGTCGTAGTCGATGGTGAAGTCGGCGCGGGCGTAGCCCTTGCCGGCGCGGGCCTGGGCGGAACAGTCGGCCAGCAACGGGCCGATCAGCGTGATGCCGTGCCGGGCGAGTTCGGAGACCACGAGCGCGGCGGACAGGTAGCCGGAGTCGAGGTAGTGCCGGCCGGGGGTGAGGCTCATATCGGCGAGGGCGTCGTGGATGGGTTCGGTCATCCGGTTGTCGGTCACGGTCGCGTCGGTGGTGGCTACATGCGTGATCAGGTTCGGCCGTAGCTGTGGGCAGGCGGCCTCGTGCCTGTCGCCGGTGCGCCCCGGTCGCCCTGCCGGGGTGTGCCCGCCGGGCTGTCGGCAGCCGCACGGCGCAGCGTCGTCGCAGGTCTCGGTGACGTGCAGTTTGTAGCCCAGCCAGAACTCTTCTCGTTTGACACCCCACCGGGCATCGGTGTCGTACGGGGAAGCGATGCGGATATGGCCGGGCGGGAGACCGTCGCCCTCAGGCGCTTTCTCCCGCCGGGTAATCACCTCCCGCCCGCGACTGGTGACCGTGCGGGTGTAGTGCTGCACCAGTACCTGGCGCAGCACGTCCACCGCCGGTATCTGGGCCAGCCAGGCCGGTGCGTGCTGGTCGTGGACCGCCTCCAGCAGCCGGTAGCCGTCGCGGGCGTAGACGATCGCCAGTGCGTCGCGTTTGGCCTGCGAGACCGGCGGCCGCCAACCGGTCATCGGGCTGCCATAACGATCGGCGAAATCCGGCACGCAGATCCGCCCGGCCAGCCACTGTGGATGCGCCGCGGCCAGGGCCTCCAAAGCCGCCCGGATGCTTTCCCCGACCAGTTCCAGACGGTTGAGCGCGGCCACCGCCGCGGCGACATGTGTGGAATCGGTGCGCTGCTTGCCGCCAGCGGAGAGCAGACCAGCCTCGGCCAGCCGGGTCAGCAACGCGTCCAGCACGAGGTGTTCCAGACCGGCGTCGGCCACCCTGGTGCGGAACTCGGCCAGCACCGTGTGGTCGAACCCTGGATCGTCCAACGGCAGACCGAGCAGATACTGCCAGTCCAGCCGGTTACGCGCCGCCTCGGCCGCTTGCCGGTCAGTGAGATTCTCCACCCGCTGCAACACCGTCACCAGCGCCAACCGCGACGGCGACCAACCCGGCCGGCCACGAACCCCGAACGCCGCGACGAAGTCCGCATCATGCAGCCATTCACCCAGCCGGTCACGGATCTGCACCGCCAACGGCCGGGCACGCCGACCCCGATACTTCGCCGCGATCGCCGCCGCGATCCGCCGGTCCGGCTCCGGCCACGGCGCGGGCTGCACAGACACCACAATCCCCATCCCGCAGCCGGGACGAAGGGAGAAACACCGGCAGCGAACCGACACCATCACCCACACTACGGCCCGGGGCCGTCACCCCGACCGGCGCGTCGCGAATTAACCACCAGGATCCACGGATGCCTCAAAACCGGCACCCCGTACGACGAGGCAACCGCCTGGTCGCATCACCTCAACGAGGCTGCTGCTTGACATTCAAGCTCCTGGGATGTCTTTCTGGTGGATCCCGAGCAGCGGGTGGGGACCACGAGCATGTCCAGCGACACCCCGGAGACCGGCACCGAGACCACAGCGATGCTCGCCGCGGTCGGTATCACGGTCACACCCGAGGGCAAGGAACGCGCGCGCCGCCGGCTGCGTGCGGCCCGTGAGCGCTGGACGCCCGAGCTGGACGCCGCCGTGCGTGAGCAGCTGGGCCTGCACCACCAGACCGCCGCGTGAACGAGGTCATCGTCCGGGTCGTCAACCACCCCGCCGCCCTGGTCATCACCCCCGACCCGGAAGGCTGGCGGGCCCTCGCGGTCACCTACGAGACCGTGGGCCGGCTTGACGCGGCCAGCGCGGTACTCGCCGCGATCGACCTCGGCTGCGACGTACTCACCGGGCAGCCCGGCCTGTATGCCGGCCTGGCCGGCGGCGGGCCGATCATCCCGATCTGACCTTCCCTCACCCGTGCCGCCCGTACGGTCCGGGTGTGTGGGTGTGGCTGACGCCCGTCGACCATGAGGGCTGCCGTTGGCGGCTGGAGGTCTGGCCGGGAGGGCGGGTGCGGGTGTTCCGGATGACGAACCGCTGGGTGTCGAACGCGCCCCTGGGTGACGTTCGGGACATTGAGGCGCTCGGGGCGTGGCTGGTCGAGCGCGGGATTGACCCGGACCAGCTGACGGCTGCATGAACCTGGCCTTGACCCACGATCCAATCGAACACCTGTTCGGTAGGGTCGCGTCATGTCCGAATGGGCCCACCGCTGCAGGTTGACGTGCGCTGGCGGCCCGGCCTGCCCGGTGACCGGCTTGCCGCCCGCCGGGTCGACACCGTGGCCGAACTCCGCCAGCTGGTCACCTGGGCCCGCCAGCACCCCGACGTCACCGCCGTCCGGCACCGACGGGTCCGGGAACTGGTCGGCGACCCGCCGGACGTCTGCCGGCGCGGCCACCGGTACGGCGGCGGATCCGCGACCCGGGCCGCCCTCGGCTGGCGGGAGTGCGCCTGCGGCGGCCACATCATCCACACCTGCGGCTGGCCGGGCTGCGGAGACGTCCAGCCGGACCCCCCGTCGGCCCGGACTGCGGCGCCGGCCCGCTGAGCGCGGTGGGACGCTAACCGGCCTCGCTGGCGACCATGCCCCTCGTGCCGTACCCACCGTCTGCTGCCGCCGTCAGGCCCAGCCGACTGGCAGGGTCATGTAATCCAACTGTCTCGTATTCCTGCCTGCGGTCCTTCCCGTGGTCGCTGACCGTGACGACTACTTCGAGGGCTCCGCTGCTGGTCGGACGAAGAATGTGATGTCGCTGCTGGTGGCGATGACGAGGGTGTGCCCGGAGGGAGAGAATCCTGCGGCGCGCAGCTCGGAGTAGTTCGCATGGAAGATGTGCCACCAGTGCTCGCCAGCAGGGCCTCGGCAGAGGCCGCCGTCGTCGGACAGCAGCACGCGGTGGTGGGGCCAGTCCGGTGCGACGACGTCGAGGGTCCAGCCGTCATCAGTGGTGGTATGCAGGCCGCCGCCGAACAGGCCAGCGATGCGAACCTGCGAGCCTGTGAGTTCGCCCACCAGGCGGCGCCGCAGCTCATGGCGATCAAGGGCGTCGGGGCCGACACCGCCGGGGCGTTGCTGGCCGCGGTGTCCTGCGGCGTCCGGGCCCGCACCACGATCCGCTCGCCCTCGTCGCCACGTCCGCTACGACCAGCGGAGAAAGATCCTGGTGGTTAATTACGGGTCATGCAGCGAGGCCGAGTTCGAGGCGTGAGAGGTGGCTGGTTCTTCGTCGGTCCAGTGGTGTTCCGTTCCAGAAGGCTTCGAGGCGGAGCAGGTTGAGGGCGCAGGCCATGAAGATGTGGTCGAGGCGGGTCTTGGGTAGTCCGCGGTAGCGGGCGCGGCGGGCGCCGTGGGAGATGGCTTGGTGGATGGTGCCTTCCACTCCGGCACGGCGGGCGTAGTCGGCTTGGAAGCCGAGGGTGTGTTCGGCGGCCCGGATGGTGGTCTGGGCCTCGGCCAGTTCCCGGGGTAGTAGGGACAGTTGTCGTCGTCTTCCGGTGGTGCATAGGGTCCGGGCGGGGCAGGGGCCGCAGTCGCTGGTAGCGAAGGTGGCCACGATGGCGGGCTTGCCGTACTGGGTGCACGGTGTCCAGGAGGTGGCCTTTCTGCCTTGTGGGCAGGTCACGGTGCGCGTGTCGTAGTCGATGGTGAAGTCGGCGCGGGCGTAGCCCTTGCCGGCGCGGGCCTGGGCGGAACAGTCGGCCAGCAACGGGCCGATCAGCGTGATGCCGTGCCGGGCGAGTTCGGAGACCACGAGCGCGGCGGACAGGTAGCCGGAGTCGAGGTAGTGCCGGCCGGGGGTGAGGCTCATATCGGCGAGGGCGTCGTGGATGGGTTCGGTCATCCGGTTGTCGGTCACGGTCGCGTCGGTGGTGGCTACATGCGTGATCAGGTTCGGCCGTAGCTGTGGGCAGGCGGCCTCGTGCCTGTCGCCGGTGCGCCCCGGTCGCCCTGCCGGGGTGTGCCCGCCGGGCTGTCGGCAGCCGCACGGCGCAGCGTCGTCGCAGGTCTCGGTGACGTGCAGTTTGTAGCCCAGCCAGAACTCTTCTCGTTTGACACCCCACCGGGCATCGGTGTCGTACGGGGAAGCGATGCGGATATGGCCGGGCGGGAGACCGTCGCCCTCAGGCGCTTTCTCCCGCCGGGTAATCACCTCCCGCCCGCGACTGGTGACCGTGCGGGTGTAGTGCTGCACCAGTACCTGGCGCAGCACGTCCACCGCCGGTATCTGGGCCAGCCAGGCCGGTGCGTGCTGGTCGTGGACCGCCTCCAGCAGCCGGTAGCCGTCGCGGGCGTAGACGATCGCCAGTGCGTCGCGTTTGGCCTGCGAGACCGGCGGCCGCCAACCGGTCATCGGGCTGCCATAACGATCGGCGAAATCCGGCACGCAGATCCGCCCGGCCAGCCACTGTGGATGCGCCGCGGCCAGGGCCTCCAAAGCCGCCCGGATGCTTTCCCCGACCAGTTCCAGACGGTTGAGCGCGGCCACCGCCGCGGCGACATGTGTGGAATCGGTGCGCTGCTTGCCGCCAGCGGAGAGCAGACCAGCCTCGGCCAGCCGGGTCAGCAACGCGTCCAGCACGAGGTGTTCCAGACCGGCGTCGGCCACCCTGGTGCGGAACTCGGCCAGCACCGTGTGGTCGAACCCTGGATCGTCCAACGGCAGACCGAGCAGATACTGCCAGTCCAGCCGGTTACGCGCCGCCTCGGCCGCTTGCCGGTCAGTGAGATTCTCCACCCGCTGCAACACCGTCACCAGCGCCAACCGCGACGGCGACCAACCCGGCCGGCCACGAACCCCGAACGCCGCGACGAAGTCCGCATCATGCAGCCATTCACCCAGCCGGTCACGGATCTGCACCGCCAACGGCCGGGCACGCCGACCCCGATACTTCGCCGCGATCGCCGCCGCGATCCGCCGGTCCGGCTCCGGCCACGGCGCGGGCTGCACAGACACCACAATCCCCATCCCGCAGCCGGGACGAAGGGAGAAACACCGGCAGCGAACCGACACCATCACCCACACTACGGCCCGGGGCCGTCACCCCGACCGGCGCGTCGCGAATTAACCACCAGGATCGAGAAAGACCCGAAAACACCGTCCGTGCAAGCTCATCGACATCCTTCACGCCAGTGTCAACGACCCCCACGACTCTCCGTCACCACCGAATGTGAGACAGGGCCGAAATCCTACGCAGTCCCGGGTGGTGAACCCACTGCCAGGATTCAGTCGTGGGGTAACGGGGGGGTGGTGGGATGAGCGCGTTGAGTGATGAGGAGCTGTTGGTCGAGGTGTGTGCGGCCCTGGATTTCAGGGCGAGGCGGTGGGCCTCTGTCGTTGTGTCTGGGTGAAACGGAGGCCATCGGTTCCGAGCTGGTTGCGGACATGAGTGGCGGTGCGCGGGGCTGCTTCGCGTGGGAACGAGATGGCCGACGGCCGAGGCGTTGGTGCGCTGCTGGGTGATTGGCATTGAGTGCCCCTGGTGGGGGTGGGGAGGGGGCGTTGGCGGTGGCGGAGGCTGCTGTTCCTTCCGTGGGTCTCAGTGAGTCGTCGAAGCAGGCCCTGGAGGCGTTCACCGGGATGCGGTTGCACCGGTCGAATCTGCCGGTGTTGGCGTACGACCTGAACGCGTTGGAGGTGCTGGCGGATCGGGTGCGGACCCTGTTGGTTCCGGAGCTGGCCCAGGTGATCAAGGTGGTTGGGGCGGCGGGGGAGGGTGAGGTCTTCGACCGGTTCGTGGCGCAGACCGCTCCGTTCGTGGAGTTGTTGGACGGGGTCGCCGATCTGAAGGTGAACGCGGCTCAGGCGATGCGGGGCTTCCTGAACCAGATGGAGCTGACGGATCGTCAGGCGCTGGTCATGTTCATCTTCATGATGACGGAGTTGGCGGTCGCGTTCGCGATGGCGTTTGTCCTGCCGGTGGAGGCGGCGGCGCACATCGTGAAGACCCGGACGATCATCCAGACGATCCTGCGGTCGTCGATGGTGCGGGCGGCGGCGAGCAGCACGGCGATCCAGATGTTGTTCATGCCGGGGTCGTCGTTGTTGGCGCAGATCAGCATGCTGGCTGATGGTCTGGTGCCGGGGGTCGACTGGGCGCAGGTCGGTAAGCAGGCGTTGTACGGGTTGGCGGTGGCGGGTGTCACCACGGCGGCCGGGCCGGCGTTGGCCCGGTTCGCCGGGGTCGTGGGTGGTGCTCTGGCGAAGTTCGAAGTGTCGGATACCACGCGTAACCTGCTGACCAGCCTGATGATGGTGCCGGTGTCGGAGATCGGCCTGGAGGTGGTCGGCGACATCGCCGCCAGCTACATCGTCGACGGGACCTACGACCCCAGTGGTCTCGGTATGGCCGTGATTTCCGGGGCGTTGTCGGGGTCGGGTGAGCTGGGCGCGTCCGGGGCCGGGGCCGCTGCGCGTCGCGTGGCTGTCGGTTTGGGGTTCAATCCGACCCGGCCCCGGTGGAACATGCCCGCCGGTACCGGTTTCACCGCCGACGGCAGGCCGGTCGCTCCGGTCACTCCGGCACCGTCCACGTATCAGCCGGAGGTCGACGATCCGGCGGGTGCGGGCTCTGGCGGGCCGGGCCCGGTGCCCGTCCCGCCGGTGCCGGCACCGACCCTGTCGGCACCGGACCTGTCCGCGCCGGCGTGGTCGGCCCCGGACCTGCCGGTGCCGGCGTGGTCCGTGCCGAGCTTCTCGGTGCCGCTGGTGCCGGTGCCGGAGTGGGTAGCGGCCGCTGGTGCGCTGGTGGTGGAGCAGTGGCAGCGGTTCCAGCGGGAACTGGTGGACCACTATGGTGGACTGCTGGCCGGGATGGGGCAGGCGCGGCAGTTCCTGGCCGCGCTTCCCGTGTCGGTTGAGCGGGTGTTCGCCGGGTGGGTCGACGCCCGGCGGGGTGATCGGGCTGTTGCGGCTTTCCTGTCCGCGGTCGGTCTGCCCGCTGCCGCGTTGACCGAGGGGTATCTGACGGGTGTCCGGCAGCGGGCGGTGGCCCGGGTGGTCGAGGCGTTGGCGTTCTCCGGTGGGCGGATCCCGGCCGAGGTGCGGGCGCGGCAGGTGATCGCCGGGCTGCCGGCGGAGTTCGACCGGCAGGCGCTGCGCTCGCTCGCGCACCTGGCCGTTCAACACCACATCGACCAGTACCTCGCCGCCGGCCTACCCACAGGCACCGGCACGCCGACAGGCGCTGGCGTGCCGACAGGCGCTGGCGTGCCGACAGGCGCTGGCGTGTCGGGGGGCGCTGGGGCGGTGGTGCCGTCCGCTGGCGTGCTCAGGGCGGTCGAGGGCGGCGTGTGGAGCCAGGTGGACCGTGGGGTCGATGTGATCCTCGGTGCCCCTGCCGTGCTGCCGGGTGTGGTGGCCGGTCCCGACGCCGGGCAGGTCAGTGCCGTGGGGAGGGTGGTCCGGCAGGCGGTTACCGACCTGTCCGCCCGTTTCTCGGCCGTGACGGTCCCCGGTGTCACCGGGGCGGCCGCCGGTGTGGCTACGGTCGATGTCGAGGAAGGCGGGCGTGTCGGCGGGCCGGCGGTGCCGGTGATGTCCGAGCGGCACACCGCGGCGGCGGCTGGTCTGGCGCAGGCCCAGTTCACCGCGTTGGCCCGCCGCTACGGTGTCGATCCGGCCGGTCATGCGGCGTTGGTCACCTCGTTCCAGCGGGAGTGGGTGGACGGGTACCACAAGGTGCTCGCCTCGGCCGGCGGGAGCGTGACGCCCGGGACGGCGGATGTGGTCGGGGCCCTCGGTACGGTGCCGGGTGGTGCCGGCTCCCGTGTCGGTGGCATGTCGATCGTCGACGTCGACAGCGTCGGTGATACGGCGTCGGTCAGTGACGTGTCTATTGCAAGCGGTGGAGTGTTCAGCCCCGATCTCGGCTCCCGGGACACGGATTCGACCGGTTTCAGGGACTCGGGTTCGATCAGTGATGTGTCGTTGCTGGACGAGTCGATCAGTGCCGACTCTGGCGGTCTCGGCGAGCGGGCCGTCGCGGCGACTGGGCCGGCCGTGGAACGAATCCACGATCTCGCCAGCGGCGGCTACGGCCGTGCCAGCGACGCTCAGCTGCGCCGGCTCGCTGCGGACCTCGGTATCCAGGCGGCGTCGCCGGACGGGGTCCTGCCCCAACTGTTCGAGGTGTCCAGGGATGTCGTCATGGCGGACACGTTCAGCGGCGTGTACTTCGCCGACCCGGCAGCGGCGGATCTGGACGCGGCGGCGGATCGCACGGCGGCGCAGGCGCTGCCGTCGGTGGAGGGATGGTTCACCATCGCCGGGCACCGGAACCTGGCCGAGCGGCTGGCCGACGATCCGGTGCGTCAGGCCTTGTTCCTCCGGATGATCACCGCCTCGCCCGCCTGGCAACACGCCGTCGCGCAGGCGCGACAGCGCGGCGGCGGCATACCTGACATCATGCTGGTCTGGTGCGACGCGGCATGGCGGGGACCGGGGCAGGCCACCTCCTTCGGTGGATGGTTGCGCACCCAGCTCCGTGCCCGGCGGCTGATGTCGTCCACGCACGAGGTGGACCAGATACCCGGCGAGCTGCGGCCACACGTGGACGAGCCGGTGCGGTCCGTGTTGTTCTCGGATGGTTCGGTGGAGTTGTTCGGGCCGGATCTGGTGGAGGCGGTACGGACCGCGGACATCGTCGAGAACGGTCAGGAACCCGGCGTGCGCTGGCCGGATCAGGAGGACTTCGTCGCCGCTGGCGGCCGGCACCGGTGGGCCGGCAACACCTCAGGCGGGCAGTCGCCCGATCCAGCGGAAGGCGGCGACCCGTCTGGTCCTGGCCCGGTGTCCGCCGCCCAGTGGGTGTGGGGCCCGTCGCGGGATCCAGGGGCGCAGTTGCCGGTGCCGGGCCCTGCCCTCGGACCGGACCACCCGCAGGGTGAGGACCTGTCCTGGCTGGACGACTGGGGTATGTTGCCGATGTCCGGGCTGGTACCTGCCCCGCCGGCGGGCACGGGTCTGCCAGGGCTGCCCGGGCCGTTGGACGACCCGGACGCCCCCACCGCATCGTCCTGGCCGGCAGGGCCGGCCGCGTCGTCCTGGCCGGCGGGGTGGGCGGAACCGGGGTGGCCGGTACCCGGCATGGGCGTGACCGACGGGCACGGTGCGGCGATGTCCACCGACTTCGACCAGCCGGGCATCGACGATCAGGCCAGCGACGGCGGGAACCTCGGCGACTGGGCCGGCGACGGCGGGAACCTCGGCGACTGGGCCGGCGAGGGCGGGAACCTCGGCGACTGGGCCACCTACCCGGGGCCGGACATGGACTGGCAGCCATACCTCGCGTCCTGGCCAGCGGTGGCCCGCACCGACGCCGGCACTGTTCACGCCGGCGACACCCTCCATCACCCGGCCGACGAGCCACCCACCACGCCCGCCTCGCCGCAACCCGACCAACCCCAACCCCAACCCCAACCCGCTGCGGGCAGCCGGTGGGTGCGCGACCCGGGCGAGGCCCGGGCGCTGTTCGACCAGCACGCCGGCCACATCGCCACCACAACACGGCAGCGGGAACAGCTGCGGCAGTTGTGGAACGCCCTGATCGACCGGATGGACGACAACGGGATCATCACCGCCAGCGGGTCAGACCTCGCCGAGGCGACATTCACACCGCAGCCGACGGTGCATGACCGGATCGGGGCATTGCGCGGCAGTGGTCTGCTGCGGTTGGTCCAGGAAAGTCACGGTCGCGTGGCGGCGCGGTACCGGGTGAGCGATCCGGGTCAGCCCCAGCAAGCACCGTTGCCGGCCCTTCCCGCGGGCAGCCGATGGGTGCGCGACCCGGGCGGGGCCCGGGCGCTGTTCGACCAGCACGCCGACCACATCGCCACCACAACACGGCAGCGGGAACAGCTGCGGCAGTTGTGGAACGCCCTGATCGACCGGATGGACGACAACGGGATCATCACCGCCAGCGGGTCAGCCCTCGCCGAGGCGACATTCACACTGCGGCCGACGGTGCATGCCCGGATCGGGGTATTGCGCGGCAGTGCTCTGCTGCAGCTGGTGCAGGAAGGTCGCGGTGGCGGGGCGGCGCGGTACGGGGTGAGCGATCCGGGTCAGCCCCGGCAAGCACCACTGCCGGCCCTTCCCGAAGGCAGCCAGTGGCTGCGCGACCCGGATGAGGCCCGGGCGCTGTTCGACCAGCACGCCGGCCACATCGCCACCACAACGCGGCAGCGGGAACAGCTGCGGCAGTTGTGGAACGCCCTGATCGACCGGATGGACGACGACGGGATCATCACCGCCAGCGGGTCAGCCCTCGCCGAGGCGACATTCACACTGCGGCGGACGGTGCATGACCGGATCGGGGCATTGCGCGACCGTGGTCTGCTGCAGCTGGTGCAGGAAGGTCGCGGTGGCGGGGCGGCGCGGTACGGGGTGAGCGATCCGGGTCAGCCCCAGCAAGCACCACTGCCGGCCCTTCCCGAAGGCAGCCGATGGCTGCGCGACCCGGGCGGGGCCCGGGCGCTGTTCGACCAGCACGCCGGCCACATCGCCACCACAACACGGCAGCGGGAACAGCTGCGGCAGTTGTGGAACGCCCTGATCGACCGGATGGACGACAACGGGATCATCACCGCCAGCGGGTCAGACCTCGCCGAGGCGACATCCGCACCGCAGCCGACGGTGCATGACCGGATCGGGGTATTGCGCGACCGTGGTCTGCTGCAGCTGGTCCGGGAAGGTCGCGGTGGCGGGGCGGCGCGGTACGGGGTGAGCGATCCGGGTCAGCCCCGGCAAGCACCGCTGCCGGGCCCTGCCCTCGGACCGGACCGCCCGCAGGGTGAGGACCTGTCCTGGCTGGACCCCGGGGCTACGGTGCCGATGTCCGGGCCTGCACCTGCCCCGCCGGCGGGCACGGGTCTGCCAGGGCTGCCCGGGCCGTTGGACGACCCGGACGCCCCCACCGCGTCGTCCTGGCCGGCGGGGTGGGCGGAACCGGGGTGGCCGGTACCCGGCATGGGCGTGACCGACGGGCACGGTGCGGCGATGTCCACCGACTTCGACCAGCCGGGCATCGACGATCAGGCCAGCGACGGCGGGAACCTCGGCGACTGGGCCACCTACGAGGTGGACCCAGCCGGTTCGCTTGATGTGGACCCGGCCGATCTGCTCTATCCGTTTGAGGCCGTGGGCGCGGAACCCGACCCCGGGCCGCAACCGATGGATCCGCCCCGGCCGCAGGCCCCGCCCGGCCCATCATGGTCGCCGCCCAACGGCGACCAGCCCAGCCAGTTCCCAGGGACTCAGTCGTTCCCGCCCGGACCGGGCATGCAGGATCCGGCACCTCAGTCGCCGATGTCCGGGCTGGTACCTGCCTCGCCGGCGGGCACGGGTCTGCCAGGGCTGCCCGGGCCGTTGGACGACCCGGACGCCTCCACCGCGTCGTCCTGGCCGGCGGGGTGGGCGGAACCGGGGTGGCCGGTACCCGGCATGGGCGTGACCGACGGGCACGGTGCGGCGATGTCCACCGACTTCGACCAGCCGGGCATCGACGATCAGGCCAGCGACGGCGGGATCCTCGGCGACTGGGCCACCTACGAGGTGGACCCAGCCGGTTCGCTTGATGTGGACCCGGCCGATCTGCTCTATCCGTTTGAGGCCGTGGGCACGGAACGCGACCCCGGGCCGCAACCGATGGATCCGCCCCGGCCGCAGGCCCCGCCCGGCCCGACATCATGGTCGCCGCCCAACGGCGACCAGCCCAGCCAGTTCCCAGGGACTCAGTCGTTCCCGCCCGGACCGGGCATGCAGGATCCGGCACCTCAGTCGCCGATGTCCGGGCTGGTACCTGCCTCGCCGGCGGGCACGGGTCTGCCAGGGCTGCCCGGGCCGTTGGACGACCCGGACGCCCCCACCGCGTCGTCCTGGCCGGCGGGGTGGGCGCAACCGGGGTGGCCGGTACCCGGCATGGGCGTGACCGACGGGCACGGTGCGGCGATGTCCACCGACTTCGACCAGCCGGGCATCGACGATCAGGCCAGCGACGGCGGGATCCTCGGCGACTGGGCCACCTACGAGGTGGACCCAGCCCGTTCGCTCGATGTGGACCCGGCCGATCTGCTCTATCCGTTTGAGGCCGTGGGCACGGAACCCGACCCCGCGCCGCAACCGATGGATCCGCCCCGGCCGCAGGCCCCGCCCGGCCCGACATCATGGTCGCCGCCCAACGGCGACCAGCCCAGCCAGTTCCCAGGGACTCAGTCGTTCCCGCCCGGACCGGGCATGCAGGATCCGGCACCTCAGTCGCCGATGTCCGGGCTGGTACCTGCCCCGCCGGCGGGCACGGGTCTGCCAGGGCTGCCCAGGCCGTTGGACGACCCGGACGCCCCCACCGCGTCGTCCTGGCCGGCGGTGGCCCGCACCGACGCCGGCACTGTTCACGCCGGCGACACCCTCCATCACCCGGCCGACGAGCCACCCACCACGCCCGCCTCGCCGCACCCCGACCAACCCCAACCCCAACCCCAACCCGCTGCGGGCAGCCGGCGGGTGCGCGACCCGGGCGGGGCCCGGGCGCTGTTCGACCAGCACGCCGGCCACATCGCCACCACAACACGGCAGCGGGAACAGCTGCGGCAGTTGTGGAACGCCCTGATCGACCGGATGGACGACAACGGGATCATCACCGCCAGCGGGTCAGACCTCGCCGAGGCGACATTCACACTGCGGCAGACGGTGCATGCCCGGATCAGGGTATTGCGCGACCGTGGTCTGCTGCAGCTGGTCCAGGAAGGTCGCGGTGGCGGGGCGGCGCGGTACGGGGTGAGCGATCCGGGTCAGCCCCGGCAAGCACCACTGCCGGCCCCTCCCGAAGGCAGCCAGTGGCTGCGCGACCCGGGCGGGGCCCGGGCGCTGTTCGACCAGCACGCCGACCACATCGCCACCACAACACGGCAGCGGGAACAGCTGCGGCAGTTGTGGAACGCCCTGATCGACCGGATGGACGACAACGGGATCATCACCGCCAGCGAGTCAGACCTCGCCGAGGCGACATTCACACTGCGGCCGACGGTGCATGACCGGATCGGGGTATTGCGCGGCAGTGCTCTGCTGCAGCTGGTGCAGGAAGGTCGCGGTGGCGGGGCGGCGCGGTACGGGGTGAGCGATCCGGGTCAGCCCCGGCAAGCACCACTGCCGGCCCCTCCCGAAGGCAGCCGATGGCTGCGCGACCCGGGCGGGGCCCGGGCGCTGTTCGACCAGCACGCCGACCACATCGCCACCACAACACGGCAGCGGGAACAGCTGCGGCAGTTGTGGAACGCCCTGATCGACCGGATGGACGACAACGGGATCATCACCGCCAGCGGGTCAGACCTCGCCGAGGCGACATCCGCACCGCAGCCGACGGTGCATGACCGGATCGGGGTATTGCGCGACCGTGGTCTGCTGCAGCGGGTCCGGGAAGGTCGCGGTCGCGTGGCGGCGCGGTACGGGGTGAGCGATCCGGCTCAGCCCCGGCAAGCGCCGTTGCCGGGCCCTGCCCTCGGACCGGACCGCCCGCAGGGTGAGGACCTGTCCTGGCTGGACCACGGGGGTACGCTGCCGATGTCCGGGCCGGTACCTGCCCCGCCGGCGGGCACGGGTCTGCCCGGGCTGTCAGGGCTGCCCGGGCCGCTGGACGACCCGGACGCCCCCACAGCATCGCCCTGGCCGACGGGGCCGGCCGCGTCGTCCTGGCCGACGGGGTGGGCGGAACCAGCGGGGCCGGTTCCCGGCACTGGTGTGACCGACGGGCACCGTGCTGCGATGTCCACCGACTTCGACCAGCCGAGCACCGACAATCAGGCCGGCCACGGCAGCGGAAACCCCGGCGACTGGGCCACCTACCAGGAGCCGGACATGGACTGGCAGCCATACCTCGCACCCTCCCCGGCGGTGACCCGCACCGACGCCGGCACTCTCCACACCGGCGACACCCTCCATCACCCGGCCGACGAGCCACCCACCACCCTCGCCCCACTCCACCCCGACCAACCCCAACCCACTGCGGGCAGCCGGTGGGTGCGCGACCCGGATGAGGCCGAGAGGCTGTTCGACCAGCACGCCGGCCACATCAGAACGCGGCAGCGGGATCAGCTGCGGCAGTTGTGGAACGCCCTGATCGACCGGATGGACGACAACGGGATCATCACCGCCAGCCTGTCAGACCTCGCCGAGGCGACATCCACACCGCAGCCGACGGTGCATCACCGGATCGGGATATTGCTCGGCAGTGCTCTGCTGCAGCCGGTCCAGGAAAGTCGCGGTCGCGTGGCGGCGCGGTACGGGGTGAGCGATCCGGGTCAGCCCCAGCAAGCACCGTTGCCGGACCCTGCCCTCGGACCGGACCGCCCGCAGGGTGAGGACCT
Organism: Micromonospora inyonensis; assembly: GCF_900091415.1. Taxonomy (NCBI): domain Bacteria; kingdom Bacillati; phylum Actinomycetota; class Actinomycetes; order Micromonosporales; family Micromonosporaceae; genus Micromonospora; species Micromonospora inyonensis. Next base: position 3,106,109 of record NZ_FMHU01000002.1, read on the forward strand.
GTCCCGGCTGGACCACGGGGATACGTCGCCGATGCCCGGGACGGTACCTGCCCCGCCGACGGACACGGGTCTGCCTGGGCTGCCAGCGCCGCCCGGGCCGCTGAACGCCCCGGACGCCCCCACGGCATCGCTCTGGCAGGCAGGGTGGGTTCCCGACATTGGTGTGCCCGACGGGCACGGTGCTGCGATACCCGCCAACTTCGGCCCGCCGCCCACCGACAATCAGCCCGACGACGGCAACAGGAACCTCGGCGACTGGGCCACCTACCAGGGGGAACCCGCCGATCTGCTCAATCTTGATCCGCTCCATCCGTGGTGGGTCGGCCCGCCCACGGCCATGGACACGGCACCCGACCCCGGGCCGCAACCGATGGATCCGACCTGGCCGCAGACCCCGCCCGACCCGACATCGTGGTCGCCGCCCAGCGGCGACCAGCACAACCAGTTCCCAAGGACGCGGTCGATCCCGCCCGGACTGGACGTGCAGAATCCGGCACCTCAGTCGCCGATGCCCGGGACGGTACCTGCCCCGCCGACGGACACGGGTCTGCCTGGGCTGCCAGCGCCGCCCGGGCCGCTGAACGCCCCGGACGCCCCCACGGCATCGCTCTGGCAGGCAGGGTGGGTTCCCGACATTGGTGTGCCCGACGGGCACGGTGCTGCGATACCCGCCAACTTCGGCCCGCCGCCCACCGACAATCAGCCCGACGACGGCAACAGGAACCTCGGCGACTGGGCCACCTACCAGGGGGAACCCGCCGATCTGCTCAATCTTGATCCGCTCCATCCGTGGTGGGTCGGCCCGCCCACGGCCATGGACACGGCACCCGACCCCGGGCCGCAACCGATGGATCCGACCTGGCCGCAGACCCCGCCCGACCCGACATCGTGGTCGCCGCCCAGCGGCGACCAGCACAACCAGTTCCCAAGGACGCGGTCGATCCCGCCCGGACTGGACGTGCAGAATCCGGCACCTCAGTCGCCGATGCCCGGGACGGTACCTGCCCCGCCGACGGACACGGGCCTGCCTGGGCTGCCAGCGCCGCTGGACGACCCGGACGCCCCCACCGCGTCGTCCTGGCAGGCGGGGTGGACGGAACCGGGGTGGCCGGATCCCGACATTGATGTGACCGCCCACGGTGCTGGGATGTCCACCGACCCCGGCCAGCCGCGCAATCAGGCCCGTCCGTAGCTTCCAGCGAAAAACCAACGCTAAGGTCCATTGATCTTCGTGGTGGGTGACCCGTAGCGTGCCGTCCGTTTGGTATGGATCAATGTTCGGGCGGTGGGTGGGTGGCGACTCGGGATGTGTTCTCCGAGGAAGAGCTGGCGCGGCTGCGGGGGTTCCCGGAGGTCACGCGGGCTGAGTTGATCCGCTACTTCACGCTGACCGGCCCCGACGAGGTGTTCCTGCGGAAGTTCCGGACCCGGCCGCAACGTGCTGGGCGGCCACACGCTGTTTTGGAGCGGCGTTCGCATGGCCGCCCCGCTCCCACTCGCTAGATCAACTCCTTAGAGGTCGCGCGGAATGGTGGGTTGATCGGCGCGCCTGAACGGATGCAGGCACAGAACTGGTGATCATGAAGTTGCTGACGCTCCGTGATCACGGGAGGTTCTGTGCCTGCCATCCCAGCATGGCTGATCGAGCCGTTGTGGGTCCAGTTCGCCGCGCTGCTCCCCGATCGGCCGACCTACCAACCGACACATCCGCTGGGCTGTCACCGCAAGCGGATCGATGACCGCATCGTGTTCGACAAGCTGGTCCAGGTGTTGCGGTTCGGCTGCGCCTACGAGGCGATCGCCGATGCCACCTGTTCGGCCACCACGATCCGCGGCCGCCGTGACGAGTGGATAGAGCTTGGGGTGTTCGCCCAGCTCAAACAGATCGCCCTGGACGCCTACGACCGGCTCGTCGGCCTGGTCCTCGACGACATCGCCGTGGACGGCTGCATCACCAAGGCTCCCGGCGGCGGCGAGGCCGCCGGACGCTCACCGGTCGACCGGGGCAAGCAGGGCATGAAACGCTCGTTGATGGTCGACGGCTACGGCATCCCCCTCGGCCGGGTCCTGGCCGGCGCGAACCGACACGACTCACCCCTGCTCGGCCCCACCCTCGACCACCTCGACGACCTCGGCCCACTACCCCAGGCCATCACGGTGCACCTCGACGCCGGATACGACTCCCAGGTCACCCGCGCCCTGCTGGCCGAGCGCGGCCTGACCGGTGAGATCGCCCACAAGGGCGACAAGGCGCCCATCCAGGCGAGCCAACGGTGGCACGTCGAACGGACGAACAGCTGGCACAACGCGTTCAACCGGCTGCAACGCTGCTACGAACGAACAGAGAAGGTCATCGACGCCTTCTTCGACCTCGCCGACGCGATCATCACCGTCCGCAGCCTCATCCGGCGTGCATGGACCCTCTACCGGTGGAACAACCGACCCGCCCGCCGCCGATGATCAACAACCATTCCGCGCGACCTCTTAACTCAAGATCACTGAAGGGGGTCAGTTTTGACCCGTCGACACAGGGTCATTTTTCACGCGTCGTCGACATGCGGCCGGGGCGGATCCATCGGTTGCGGCGCGGGGTCGGGTTCCGTGCCCACGGCCTCAAGCAGGTAGAGCAGATCGGCCGGGTCCACATCGAGCGAACGGGCTGGGTCCACCTCGTAGGTGGCCCAGTCGCCGAGGTTCCCGCCGTCGCCGGCCCAGTCGCCGAGGATCCCGCCGTCGCTGGCCTGATCGTCGATGCCCGGCTGGCCGAAGTCGGTGGACATCGCCGCACCGTGCCCGTCGGTCACGCCCATGCCGGGTACCGGCCACCCCGGTTCCGCCCACCCCGCCGGCCAGGACGACGCGGTGGGGGCGTCCGGGTCGTCCAACGGCCCGGGCAGCCCTGGCAGACCCGTGCCCGCCGGCGGGGCAGGTGCAGGCCCGGACATCGGCACCGTAGCCCCGTGGTCCAGCCAGGACAGGTCCTCACCCTGCGGGCGGTCCGGTCCGAGGGCAGGGCCCGGCAACGGTGCTTGCCGGGGCTGACCCGGATCGCTCACCCCGTACCGCGCCGCCCCGCGACCGCGACCTTCCCGGACCAGCCGCAGCAGACCACGGTCGCGCAATACCCCGATCCGGGCATGCACCGTCGGCTTCGGTGTGGATGTCGCCTCGGCGAGGTCTGACCCGCTGGCGGTGATGATCCCGTTGTCGTCCATCCGGTCGATCAGGGCGTTCCACAACTGCCGCAGCTGTTCCCGCTGCCGCGTTGTGGTGGCGATGTGGCCGGCGTGCTGGTCGAACAGCGCCCGGGCCCCGCCCGGGTCGCGCAGCCATCGGCTGCCTTCGGGAAGGGCCGGCAGTGGTGCTTGCTGGGGCTGACCCGGATCGCTCACCCCGTACCGCGCCGCCCCGCCACCGCGACCTTCCTGCACCAGATGCAGCAGACCACGGTCGCGCAATGCCCCGATCCGGTTATGCACCGTCTGCTGCAGTGTGAATGTCGCCTCGGCGAGGTCTGACTCGCTGGCGGTGATGATCCCGTTGTCGTCCATCCGGTCGATCAGGGCGTTCCACAACTGCCGCAGCTGTTCCCGCTGCCGTGTTGTGGTGGCGATGTGGCCGGCGTGCTGGTCGAACAGCGCCCGGGCCTCGCCCGGGTCGCGCACCCGCCGGCTGCCCGCAGCTGGTTGGGGTTGGGGTTGGGGTTGGGGTTGGTCGGGTTGCGGCGAGGCGGGCGTGGTGGGTGGCTCGTCGGCCGGGTGATGGAGGGTGTCGCCGGCGTGAACAGTGCCGGCGTCGGTGCGGGCCACCGCTGGAGAGGACGCGAGGTATGGCTGCCAGTCCATGTCCGGCCCCTGGTAGGTGGCCCAGTCGCCGAGGTTCCCGCCGTCGCCGGCCCAGTCGCCGAGGTTCCCGCCGTCGCCGGCCCAGTCGCCGAGGTTCCCGCCGTCGCTGGACTGATCGTCGATGCCCGGCTGGTCGAAGTCGGTGGACATCGCCGCACCGTGCCCGTCGGTCACGCCCATGCCGGGTACCGGCCACCCCGGTTGCGCCCACCCCGCCGGCCAGGACGACGCGGTGGGGGCGTCCGGGTCGTCCAACGGCCCGGGCAGCCCTGGCAGACCCGTGCCCGCCGGCGGGGCAGGTACCAGCCCGGACATCGGCACCGTAGCCCCGGGGTCCAGCCAGGACAGGTCCTCACCCTGCGGGCGGTCCGGTCCGAGGGCAGGGCCCGGCAGCGGTGCTTGCCGGGGCTGACCCGGATCGCTCACCCCGTACCGCGCCGCCCCGCCACCGCGACTTTCCCGGACCAACTGCAGCAGACCACGGTCGCGCAATACCCCGATCCGGGCATGCACCGTCGACTGCGGTGCGGATGTCGCCTCGGCGAGGTCTGACCCGCTGGCGGTGATGATCCCGTTGTCGTCCATACGGTCGATCAGGGCGTTCCACAACTGCCGCAGCTGCTCCCGCTGCCGTGTTGTGGTGGCGATGTGGCCGGCGTGCTGGTCGAACAGCGCCCGGGCCCCGCCCGGGTCGCGCAGCCATCGGCTGCCTTCGGGAAGGGCCGGCAGTGGTGCTTGCCGGGGCTGACCCGGATCGCTCACCCCGTACCGCGCCGCCCCGCCACCGTGACCTTCCTGCACCAGCCGCAGCAGAGCACTGCCGCGCAATACCCCGATCCGGGCATGCACCGTCTGCCGCGGTGTGAATGTCGCCTCGGCGAGGTCTGACCCGCTGGCGGTGATGATCCCGTTGTCGTCCATCCGGTCGATCAGGGCGTTCCACAACTGCCGCAGCTGCTCCCGCTGCCGTGTTGTGGTGGCGATGTGGCCGGCGTGCTGGTCGAACAGCGCCCGGGCCCCGCCCGGGTCGCGCAGCCACTGGCTGCCTTCGGGAAGGGCCGGCAGTGGTGCTTGCCGGGGCTGACCCGGATCGCTCACCCCGTACCGCGCCGCCCCGCCACCGCGACCTTCCTGCACCAGATGCAGCAGAGCACTGCCGCGCAATACCCCGATCCGGGCATGCACCGTCTGCCGCAGTGTGAATGTCGCCTCGGCGAGGTCTGACTCGCTGGCGGTGATGATCCCGTTGTCGTCCATCCGGTCGATCAGGGCGTTCCACAACTGCCGCAGCTGTTCCCGCTGCCGCGTTGTGGTGGCGATGTGGTCGGCGTGCTGGTCGAACAGCGCCCGGGCCCCATCCGGGTCGCGCAGCCATCGGCTGCCTTCGGGAAGGGCCGGCAACGGTGCTTGCTGGGGCTGACCCGGATCGCTCACCCCGTACCGCGCCGCCCCGCCACCGTGACCTTCCTGCACCAGCTGCAGCAGAGCACTGCCGCGCAATGCCCCGATCCGGCGATGCACCGTCGGCTTCGGTGTGGATGTCGCCTCGGCGAGGGCTAGCTCGCTGGCGGTGATGATCCCGTTGTCGTCCATCCGGTCGATCAGGGCGTTCCACAACTGCCGCAGCTGTTCCCGCTGCCGTGTTGTGGTGGCGATGTGGCCGGCGTGCTGGTCGAACAGCGCCCGGGCCCCGCCCGGGTCGCGCACCCGCCGGCTGCCCGCAGCGGGTTGGGGTTGGGGTTGGTCGGGTTGCGGCGAGGCGGGCGTGGTGGGTGGCTCGTCGGCCGGGTGATGGAGGGTGTCGCCGGCGTGAACAGTGCCGGCGTCGGTGCGGGCCACCGCTGGCCAGGACGCGAGGTATGGCTGCCAGTCCATGTCCGGCCCCTGGTAGGTGGCCCAGTCGCCGAGGTTCCCGCCCTCGCCGGCCCAGTCGCCGAGGTTCCCGCCGTCGCTGGCCTGATCGTCGATGCCCGGCTGGTCGAAGTCGGTGGACATCGCCGCACCGTGCCCGTCGGTCACGCCCATGCCGGGTACCGGCCACCCCGGTTCCGCCCACCCCGCCGGCCAGGACGACGCGGTGGGGGCGTCCGGGTCGTCCAACGGCCCGGGCAGCCCTGGCAGACCCGTGCCCGCCGGCGAGGCAGGTACCAGCCCGGACATCGGCGACTGAGGTGCCGGATCCTGCATGCCCGGTCCGGGCGGGAACGACTGAGTCCCTGGGGACTGGCTGGGCTGGTCGCCGTTGGGCGGCGACCATGATGGGCCGGGCGGGGCCTGCGGCCGGGGCGGATCCATCGGTTGCGGCCCGGGGTCGGGTTCCGCGCCCACGGCCTCAAACGGATAGAGCAGATCGGCCGGGTCCACATCAAGCGAACCGGCTGGGTCCACCTCGTAGGTGGCCCAGTCGCCGAGGTTCCCGCCGTCGCTGGCCTGATCGTCGATGCCCGGCTGGTCGAAGTCGGTGGACATCGCCGCACCGTGCCCGTCGGTCACGCCCATGCCGGGTACCGGCCACCCCGGTTCCGCCCACCCCGCCGGCCAGGACGACGCGGTGGGGCGTCCGGGTCGTCCAACGGCCCGGGCAGCCCTGGCAGACCCGTGCCCGCCGGCGAGGCAGGTGCAGGCCCGGACATCGGCAACGTACCCCCGTGGTCCAGCCAGGACAGGTCCTCACCCTGCGGGCGGTCCGGTCCGAGGGCAGGGCCCGGCAACGGCGCTTGCCGGGGCTGACCCGGATCGCTCACCCCGTACCGCGCCGCCCCGCCACCGCGACCTTCCCGGACCAGCTGCAGCAGACCACGGTCGCGCAATACCCCGATCCGGTCATGCACCGTCGGCTGCGGTGCGGATGTCGCCTCGGCGAGGTCTGACCCGCTGGCGGTGATGATCCCGTTGTCGTCCATCCGGTCGATCAGGGCGTTCCACAACTGCCGCAGCTGTTCCCGCTGCGGTGTTGTGGTGGCGATGTGGTCGGCGTGCTGGTCGAACAGCGCCCGGGCCCCGCCCGGGTCGCGCAGCCATCGGCTGCCTTCGGGAAGGGCCGGCAGTGGTGCTTGCCGGGGCTGACCCGGATCGCTCACCCCGTACCGCGCCGCCCCGCCACCGCGACCTTCCTGCACCAGCTGCAGCAGACCACGGTCGCGCAATGCCCCGATCCGGTTATGCACCGTCCGCTGCAGTGTGAATGTCGCCTCGGCGAGGTCTGACTCGCTGGCGGTGATGATCCCGTTGTCGTCCATCCGGTCGATCAGGGCGTTCCACAACTGCCGCAGCTGTTCCCGCTGCCGTGTTGTGGTGGCGATGTGGCCGGCGTGCTGGTCGAACAGCGCCCGGGCCCCGCCCGGGTCGCGCAGCCATCGGCTGCCTTCGGGAAGGGCCGGCAGTGGTGCTTGCCGGGGCTGACCCGGATCGCTCACCCCGTACCGCGCCGCCCCGCCACCGCGACCTTCCTGCACCAGCTGCAGCAGAGCACTGCCGCGCAATACCCCGATCCGGGCATGCACCGTCTGCCGCAGTGTGAATGTCGCCTCGGCGAGGTCTGACTCGCTGGCGGTGATGATCCCGTTGTCGTCCATCCGGTCGATCAGGGCGTTCCACAACTGCCGCAGCTGTTCCCGCTGCCGTGTTGTGGTGGCGATGTGGCCGGCGTGCTGGTCGAACAGCGCCCGGGCCTCGCCCGGGTCGCGCACCCGCCGGCTGCCCGCAGCTGGTTGGGGTTGGGTTGGGGTTGGTCGGGGTGCGGCGAGGCGGGCGTGGTGGGTGGCTCGTCGGCCGGGTGATGGAGGGTGTCGCCGGCGTGAACAGTGCCGGCGTCGGTGCGGGCCACCGCCGGCCAGGACGACGCGGTGGGGGCGTCCGGGTCGTCCAACGGCCTGGGCAGCCCTGGCAGACCCGTGCCCGCCGGCGGGGCAGGTACCAGCCCGGACATCGGCGACTGAGGTGCCGGATCCTGCATGCCCGGTCCGGGCGGGAACGACTGAGTCCCTGGGGACTGGCTGGGCTGGTCGCCGTTGGGCGGCGACCATGATGTCGGGCCGGGCGGGGCCTGCGGCCGGGGCGGATCCATCGGTTGCGGCGCGGGGTCGGGTTCCGTGCCCACGGCCTCAAACGGATAGAGCAGATCGGCCGGGTCCACATCGAGCGAACGGGCTGGGTCCACCTCGTAGGTGGCCCAGTCGCCGAGGTTCCCGCCCTCGCCGGCCCAGTCGCCGAGGTTCCCGCCGTCGCTGGCCTGATCGTCGATGCCCGGCTGGTCGAAGTCGGTGGACATCGCCGCACCGTGCCCGTCGGTCACGCCCATGCCGGGTACCGGCCACCCCGGTTCCGCCCACCCCGCCGGCCAGGACGACGCGGTGGGGGCGTCCGGGTCGTCCAACGGCCCGGGCAGCCCTGGCAGACCCGTACCCGCCGGCGGGGCAGGTGCAGGCCCGGACATCGGCACCGTAGCCCCGTGGTCCAGCCAGGACAGGTCCTCACCCTGCGGGCGGTCCGGTCCGAGGGCAGGGCCCGGCAACGGCGCTTGCCGGGGCTGACCCGGATCGCTCACCCCGTACCGCGCCGCCACGCGACCGCGACCTTCCCGGACCCGCTGCAGCAGACCACGGTCGCGCAATACCCCGATCCGGTCATGCACCGTCTGCTGCGGTGCGGATGTCGCCTCGACGAGGTCTGACCCGCTGGCGGTGATGATCCCGTCGTCGTCCATCCGGTCGATCAGGGCGTTCCACAACTGCCGCAGCTGTTCCCGCTGCCGCGTTGTGGTGGCGATGTGGCCGGCGTGCTGGTCGAACAGCGCCCGGGCCCCGCCCGGGTCGCGCAGCCACTGGCCGCCTTCGGGAAGGGCCGGCAACGGTGCTTGCCGGGGCTGACCCGGATCGCTCACCCCGTACCGCGCCGCCCCGCCACCGCGACCTTCCTGCACCAGATGCAGCAGACCACGGTCGCGCAACGCCCCGATCCGGTCATGCACCGTCCGCCGCAGTGTGAATGTCGCCTCGGCGAGGTCTGACCCGCTGGCGGTGATGATCCCGTTGTCGTCCATCCGGTCGATCAGGGCGTTCCACAACTGCCGCAGCTGTTCCCGCTGCCGTGTTGTGGTGGCGATGTGGCCGGCGTGCTGGTCGAACAGCGCCCGGGCCCCGCCCGGGTCGCGCAGCCATCGGCTGCCTTCGGGAGGGGCCGGCAGTGGTGCTTGCTGGGGCTGACCCGGATCGCTCACCCCGTACCGCGCCGCCCCGCCACCGCGACCTTCCTGCACCAGATGCAGCAGAGCACTGCCGCGCAATACCCCGATCCGGTCATGCACCGTCCGCTGCGGTGTGAATGTCGCCTCGGCGAGGTCTGACCCGCTGGCGGTGATGATCCCGTTGTCGTCCATCCGGTCGATCAGGGCGTTCCACAACTGCCGCAGCTGTTCCCGCTGCCGTGTTGTGGTGGCGATGTGGCCGGCGTGCTGGTCGAACAGCGCCCGGGCCCCGCCCGGGTCGCGCACCCACTGGCTGCCCGCGGGAAGGGCCGGCAACGGTGCTTGCTGGGGCTGACCCGGATCGCTCACCCCGTACCGCGCCGCCCCGCCACCGCGACCTTCCTGCACCAGCTGCAGCAGACCACGGTCGCGCAATACCCCGATCCGGTCATGCACCGTCGGCCGCAGTGTGAATGTCGCCTCGGCGAGGGCTGACCCGCTGGCGGTGATGATCCCGTCGTCGTCCATCCGGTCGATCAGGGCGTTCCACAACTGCCGCAGCTGTTCCCGCTGCCGTGTTGTGGTGGCGATGTGGTCGGCGTGCTGGTCGAACAGCGCCCGGGCCCCGCCCGGGTCGCGCACCCATCGGCTGCCCGCGGGAAGGGCCGGCAACGGTGCTTGCCGGGGCTGACCCGGATCGCTCACCCCGTACCGCGCCGCCCCGCCACCGCGACCTTCTCGGACCCGCTGCAGCAGACCACGGTCGCGCAATGCCCCGATCCGGTCATGCACCGTCGGCTGCGGCGCGGATGTCGCCTCGGCGAGGACTGACCCGCTGGCGGTGATGATCCCGTTGTCGTCCATCCGGTCGATCAGGGCGTTCCACAACTGCCGCAGCTGTTCCCGCTGCCGTGTTGTGGTGGCGATGTGGCCGGCGTGCTGGTCGAACAGCGCCCGGGCCTCGCCCGGGTCGCGCACCCACCGGCTGCCCGCAGCGGGTTGGGGTTGGGGTTGGGGTTGGTCGGGTTGCGGCGAGGCGGGCGTGGTGGGTGGCTCGTCGGCCGGGTGATGGAGGGTGTCGCCGGCGTGAACAGTGCCGGCGTCGGTGCGGGCCACCGCTGGCCAGGACGCGAGGTATGGCTGCCAGTCCATGTCCGGCCCCGGGTAGGTGGCCCAGTCGCCGAGGTTCCCGCCCTCGCCGGCCCAGTCGCCGAGGTTCCCGCCGTCGCCGGCCCAGTCGCCGAGGTTCCCGCCGTCGCTGGCCTGATCGTCGATGCCCGGCTGGTCGAAGTCGGTGGACATCGCCGCACCGTGCCCGTCGGTCACGCCCATGCCGGGTACCGGCCACCCCGGTTCCGCCCACCCCGCCGGCCAGGACGACGCGGTGGGGGCGTACGGGTCGTCCAACGGCCCGGGCAGCCCTGGCAGACCCGTGCCCGCCGGCGGGGCAGGTACCAGCCCGGACATCGGCAACATACCCCAGTCGTCCAGCCAGGACAGGTCCTCACCCTGCGGGTGGTCCGGTCCGAGGGCAGGGCCCGGCACCGGCAACTGCGCCCCTGGATCCCGCGACGGGCCCCACACCCACTGGGCGGCGGACACCGGGCCAGGACCAGACGGGTCGCCGCCTTCCGCTGGATCGGGCGACTGCCCGCCTGAGGTGTTGCCGGCCCACCGGTGCCGGCCGCCAGCGGCGACGAAGTCCTCCTGATCCGGCCAGCGCACGCCGGGTTCCTGACCGTTCTCGACGATGTCCGCGGTCCGTACCGCCTCCACCAGATCCGGCCCGAACAACTCCACCGAACCATCCGAGAACAACACGGACCGCACCGGCTCGTCCACGTGTGGCCGCAGCTCGCCGGGTATCTGGTCCACCTCGTGCGTGGACGACATCAGCCGCCGGGCACGGAGCTGGGTGCGCAACCATCCACCGAAGGAGGTGGCCTGCCCCGGTCCCCGCCATGCCGCGTCGCACCAGACCAGCATGATGTCAGGTATGCCGCCGCCGCGCTGTCGCGCCTGCGCGACGGCGTGTTGCCAGGCGGGCGAGGCGGTGATCATCCGGAGGAACAAGGCCTGACGCACCGGATCGTCGGCCAGCCGCTCGGCCAGGTTCCGGTGCCCGGCGATGGTGAACCATCCCTCCACCGACGGCAGCGCCTGCGCCGCCGTGCGATCCGCCGCCGCGTCCAGATCCGCCGCTGCCGGGTCGGCGAAGTACACGCCGCTGAACGTGTCCGCCATGACGACATCCCTGGACACCTCGAACAGTTGGGGCAGGACCCCGTCCGGCGACGCCGCCTGGATACCGAGGTCCGCAGCGAGCCGGCGCAGCTGAGCGTCGCTGGCACGGCCGTAGCCGCCGCTGGCGAGATCGTGGATTCGTTCCACGGCCGGCCCAGTCGCCGCGACGGCCCGCTCGCCGAGACCGCCAGAGTCGGCACTGATCGACTCGTCCAGCAACGACACATCACTGATCGAACCCGAGTCCCTGAAACCGGTCGAATCCGTGTCCCGGGAGCCGAGATCGGGGCTGAACACTCCACCGCTTGCAATAGACACGTCACTGACCGACGCCGTATCACCGACGCTGTCGACGTCGACGATCGACATGCCACCGACACGGGAGCCGGCACCACCCGGCACCGTACCGAGGGCCCCGACCACATCCGCCGTCCCGGGCGTCACGCTCCCGCCGGCCGAGGCGAGCACCTTGTGGTACCCGTCCACCCACTCCCGCTGGAACGAGGTGACCAACGCCGCATGACCGGCCGGATCGACACCGTAGCGGCGGGCCAACGCGGTGAACTGGGCCTGCGCCAGACCAGCCGCCGCCGCGGTGTGCCGCTCGGACATCACCGGCACCGCCGGCCCGCCGACACGCCCGCCTTCCTCGACATCGACCGTAGCCACACCGGCGGCCGCCCCGGTGACACCGGGGACCGTCACGGCCGAGAAACGGGCGGACAGGTCGGTAACCGCCTGCCGGACCACCCTCCCCACGGCACTGACCTGCCCGGCGTCGGGACCGGCCACCACACCCGGCAGCACGGCAGGGGCACCGAGGATCACATCGACCCCACGGTCCACCTGGCTCCACACGCCGCCCTCGACCGCCCTGAGCACGCCAGCGGACGGCACCACCGCCCCAGCGCCCCCCGACACGCCAGCGCCTGTCGGCACGCCAGCGCCTGTCGGCACGCCAGCGCCTGTCGGCGTGCCGGTGCCTGTGGGTAGGCCGGCGGCGAGGTACTGGTCGATGTGGTGTTGAACGGCCAGGTGCGCGAGCGAGCGCAGCGCCTGCCGGTCGAACTCCGCCGGCAGCCCGGCGATCACCTGCCGCGCCCGCACCTCGGCCGGGATCCGCCCACCGGAGAACGCCAACGCCTCGACCACCCGGGCCACCGCCCGCTGCCGGACACCCGTCAGATACCCCTCGGTCAACGCGGCAGCGGGCAGACCGACCGCGGACAGGAAAGCCGCAACAGCCCGATCACCCCGCCGGGCGTCGACCCACCCGGCGAACACCCGCTCAACCGACACGGGAAGCGCGGCCAGGAACTGCCGCGCCTGCCCCATCCCGGCCAGCAGTCCACCATAGTGGTCCACCAGTTCCCGCTGGAACCGCTGCCACTGCTCCACCACCAGCGCACCAGCGGCCGCTACCCACTCCGGCACCGGCACCAGCGGCACCGAGAAGCTCGGCACGGACCACGCCGGCACCGGCAGGTCCGGGGCCGACCACGCCGGCGCGGACAGGTCCGGTGCCGACAGGGTCGGTGCCGGCACCGGCGGGACGGGCACCGGGCCCGGCCCGCCAGAGCCCGCACCCGCCGGATCGTCGACCTCCGGCTGATACGTGGACGGTGCCGGAGTGACCGGAGCGACCGGCCTGCCGTCGGCGGTGAAACCGGTACCGGCGGGCATGTTCCACCGGGGCCGGGTCGGATTGAACCCCAAACCGACAGCCACGCGACGCGCAGCGGCCCCGGCCCCGGACGCGCCCAGCTCACCCGACCCCGACAACGCCCCGGAAATCACGGCCATACCGAGACCACTGGGGTCGTAGGTCCCGTCGACGATGTAGCTGGCGGCGATGTCGCCGACCACCTCCAGGCCGATCTCCGACACCGGCACCATCATCAGGCTGGTCAGCAGGTTACGCGTGGTATCCGACACTTCGAACTTCGCCAGAGCACCACCCACGACCCCGGCGAACCGGGCCAACGCCGGCCCGGCCGCCGTGGTGACACCCGCCACCGCCAACCCGTACAACGCCTGCTTACCGACCTGCGCCCAGTCGACCCCCGGCACCAGACCATCAGCCAGCATGCTGATCTGCGCCAACAACGACGACCCCGGCATGAACAACATCTGGATCGCCGTGCTGCTCGCCGCCGCCCGCACCATCGACGACCGCAGGATCGTCTGGATGATCGTCCGGGTCTTCACGATGTGCGCCGCCGCCTCCACCGGCAGGACAAACGCCATCGCGAACGCGACCGCCAACTCCGTCATCATGAAGATGAACATGACCAGCGCCTGACGATCCGTCAGCTCCATCTGGTTCAGGAAGCCCCGCATCGCCTGAGCCGCGTTCACCTTCAGATCGGCGACCCCGTCCAACAACTCCACGAACGGAGCGGTCTGCGCCACGAACCGGTCGAAGACCTCACCCTCCCCCGCCGCCCCAACCACCTTGATCACCTGGGCCAGCTCCGGAACCAACAGGGTCCGCACCCGATCCGCCAGCACCTCCAACGCGTTCAGGTCGTACGCCAACACCGGCAGATTCGACCGGTGCAACCGCATCCCGGTGAACGCCTCCAGGGCCTGCTTCGACGACTCACTGAGACCCACGGAAGGAACAGCAGCCTCCGCCACCGCCAACGCCCCCTCCCCACCCCCACCAGGGGCACTCAATGCCAATCACCCAGCAGCGCACCAACGCCTCGGCCGTCGGCCATCTCGTTCCCACGCGAAGCAGCCCCGCGCACCGCCACTCATGTCCGCAACCAGCTCGGAACCGATGGCCTCCGTTTCACCCAGACACAACGACAGAGGCCCACCGCCTCGCCCTGAAATCCAGGGCCGCACACACCTCGACCAACAGCTCCTCATCACTCAACGCGCTCATCCCACCACCCCCCCGTTACCCCACGACTGAATCCTGGCAGTGGGTTCACCACCCGGGACTGCGTAGGATTTCGGCCCTGTCTCACATTCGGTGGTGACGGAGAGTCGTGGGGGTCGTTGACACTGGCGTGAAGGATGTCGATGAGCTTGCACGGACGGTGTTTTCGGGTCTTTCTCCGCTGGTCGTAGCGGACGTGGCGACGAGGGCGAGCGGATCGTGGTGCGGGGTCGCCGCGATGACGGACGCTGCTCCCCGCGCATGCGGGGGTGATCCCAGCGCACACCTGTCCGTGGTCGGGATGTCCGGCTGCTCCCCGCGCATGCGGGGGTGATCCCGTGTTGCGGGTGGCCGGGCCTCGGCCGGGTAACTGCTCCCTGCGGATCAGGCCGCTGCCGCTGGCCGCCCCGGCGTCATGGCGAACGACTCGGTCAGTCCGATCCGCGGGGACGCCGCGTCCACAAGGTCGACCTGTTCGCCGGGTTGGGCCGGGATGAGGCGAGGCAGCGCGCTGTACAGGGTGCTGCGCGAGACGCCGAGCAGCTTGGCGATCGAGGTCATCGTGCGGTTCGGCTCGGCGAGCAGTTGCAGCGCGTACGCGACCTTCTCCGGGGTCATCGCCGGCGGCCGGCCGAGGCGTTGCCCCCGGGCACGAGCGGCGGCCAGGCCCTCGTTGGTGTTGGCCACGATGATGGTGCGCAGGAACTCGGCCAGCGCGGCGAAGACGTGGAAGACGAACATCCCGCCAGCGGTGGTGGTGTCGAGCTTCTCGTGTAGGGACTGGAATCCGACGCCGTGGCGCTTGAGCCGGCCGACGATGCCGATCAGGTCTTCCAGCGAGCGGCCGAGTCGGTCGAGCGAGACGACGGTGAGCACGTCGCCGGGGCGGATGTACTCGAACATTTTGGCTAGCTCGGGCCGGTCGGTGTTCTTCCCAGAGGCCTTGTCGAAGAAGCACTTGGCGCAGCCGGCCGCAATCAATGCGGCTTGCTGGCGGGCGAGATTCTGCTCCCGGGTGGAGACTCGCCCGTAGCCGACGAGCATGCCTGCGAGCGGCGTCGGGGTGAGCAGGTCGTCCTCGGCGGGCGCGGGGGTGACGGTCACGCCGTCCAGCGTGCCCAACAAACCCGTTGTCGCATTGTTGGACACGCCGACTTCTCGGACGGGTTTTTCGGACGCGATCTACTTTGTCTCAGTGACCATCTTGATCTTGTCCGGAAAACGATCGTTTCTCAAACAAGATCAGAAACCCGAAGGACGAGGTCGAAATGCAGCACGCGCAATGGCTTGCGATCATCGCAAACAAGTGCGCAGAATGTAGGCATGCCCCGGCGAGACATCTTCACCGACGTGGCCGCGATCCTCTACCCGATCCCGCAACCCGACCCCGGCGAGGAGCACGACGACGGCTTTCTCGCGGCGCGGGACGAAGCTGCAAAGGACCAAGAACGTGCTGCCGAGAACCTGCGGGCCGCGTGGGACGGAGGCGACCAGGACCCGCTGATCGGCGCGCTGGCCGGTGCCCGCCGCGCGAAGGAGAAAGCCGAGCAGCGGATCCGCGAGCTGATCGCCTACGGCCGCGAGTTCGTCCAACCCCGCCCCTACACGCTGGGCGACCTGGCCGCAGCCGCCGGCATGTCCATCTCCGGTGTACGCACCGCTTACAACCACCGCGACGTCGCCCAGGTCGCCGAGGCCACCGGCACCAAGCCCCGAGAGTGGCGAGCCCCCCATCCCGAGGACGAGCAGGCAACGGCATGAGTTGCCCTGTGTCAAGCCGCCACTTGATGATCTTGTTTGAGCAGGTGTTGGAGGGCTCGGTGGCGGTCCGGGTCGTAGGGGGTGTTGGTGGTCCAGCACTTCCAGATGATGTCCAGCCAGGCGCGGGCCAGGATACGGACCGCGTGGGGATGGTCGTGGCCGCGGGCTCGGGCTCGTTGGTAGAGGTCGGCGGCCCAGGGGTTGGCGTGGCGGCTGTCACCGGCAAAGTCGCAGACGGCGTCGCGCAGTTGTTTGTCCACGGCCCAGCGGAAGGTCACGATGCGGACTTTGCCGGATTCGCGGGTCGAGGGTGCGACGCCGGCGAGGCAGGCCAGGGACGCCGGGGTGGGGAACCGGCCGCGGGCGTCGCCGATCTCGGCGAGCAGCCGGGCGGCGCGGACGGTGCCGGAGCGGGGCAGGCTGGTGAAGATGTCCCGGTCGGGGTGCAGGTCGAGGGCTTCGGTGATCTGCTGGTTCAGGGCGTCGATCTGGGCCACGATGGCGGCCAGGGTGGCGAGGTAGGCGCGGGTGATGCCGGCCAGGGTCTGTCCGTAGTTTCCGGTGGCGCCGCGAGGCGCGGCGTCGATGCGGGCGTGCAGCACGGCTGGGTCGGTGCGGCCGCAGTAGCTCGCGCTCTTCAGCCAGGCGGCCAGGCGCTTGGGCGACAGCCAGTCCAGGGCATCCTGGGTGGTGAACCGGGTCAGGAACTGCCGGCTGATCGACGAGTCGATCTCGTTGAACAGCTCGACAGTGGCCGGCAGCGTCGTGGCCAGGTGGGCGCGCAGCTGGTTGGCGACCGCGATGCGGTGGGCGACCAGGTCTTTGCGAGCGCGGCACAGCTTGCGCAGCCCGGTGGTTGTCTCGCTGTCCAGCACGAGCGGGGTCAGCCGGCGCCGGTCGGTGCGGACGGTGTCGGCCAGGACGTAGGCGTCAAACCGGTCGTCCTTGTTCCCGGCCGAGCCGTACCGTCGGCGCAGTGCCTTGACCTGCGAGGGTGGGATCACGTACACGGTCGTGTCGGCGGCCAGCAACGCATCTACGATCGGCCCGTCCGGGCGTTCGATGCCGACCGCGTCCACCCGATGCCGGTCAAGCAGGTCGATCAGCCGTCTCAGGCCGGTCCTGGTGTATTTCAGCGCCAGCCGCTCCAGCGGCTCACCGTCGGCGTCGACCACGCAGACCGCGTAGTCGTCCTTGGCCCAGTCCACCCCGGCCGAGTTGCCTCGCGCCGGCACGGCGGTGTCGGTCACACTCATAGTTGCCTCTCCGCTGCGCTACCAGTGGGGAAGCACCTGGCGGTTCCGGGACACCACTGCCGGTCGCTCATTGAGCGGCGCTCGATGGCGCATAGCCCTGTTGCCAGTCGGGGTGTCCCGGGCCGCCGGGCCTCGCAGAACTCATGCTGGACCTCGAAGGTCGAGCGAGCTGGGCGATGGCCCGACGGTCACCGGTGCACTCGAACCAACCTCAGCTCGAGTGAGACAAGGGTGCACCAATGAGCACGGCGGCCTGCCTCTGCCCAATCCGCTGGCAGCGCCTCTACGCCATGATCGAAGGCACTCGCTACGAGGTGGAACCAGTACTCGGCGCCGCAGCCAGCGCACCAGGCCCGAAACAGTCGATCGGCCATGCTCGGGATGCACGCCTTGATCCCGCGCGCGGAGGTGACCCCGGTTGCCCTTGCTGGTGTACGCCTTGTCCGCGAGGACCAGGTCCGGGCGAGTCCGCGGCCGGCCACCGCCCACCCGCTTCACGCGGATCTTGCGTAGGACCGGGATGAACTCCGGGCTGTCACCGCGCTGCCCGCCGGTGATCACCATCGCCAGGGGTTTGCGGCCCTGCTCACAAGCCAGATGCGTCTTGGTGGTCAACCCGCCCCTCGATCGGCCCAGCCCATGATCAGCGGGCTCGGTCTGCAACCCGCCCGGCGGCTCCTTCTGCGCGTGACCGTCGCGACGGGGACCGGCCGCGTGCTGGTGCGCTCGGCTGACCGTCGAGTCGACGCTCACGGTCCAGCCGATCCTCCCGGCGGCGTCGCCGTCAGCTTGCAACTCGGCCAGGATGTCCGCCCAGGTGCCGTCGCGCTGCCAGCGCCGGAACCACTCGTACAGAATCTGCCCGGGCGGATACGCCTCGGGCACGTCGCGCCACGGCGTACCCGTACGTACTCGCCACCGAATCCCGTCGATCATCTGCCGTTTGGTCCATTTGGGCGGACGTCCTCTGCCCGAGCTGGCAGGCAGAGCAGGCTCAAGCGCCGCTCACTGCGCGTCGGTGAGGTCGTGCCGCCTCGTCGCCGCTACGCTGGGCATGAGGTCTCCGGTCGGTCTCGGTTTGCTTGGTCGCTAACCGATCTACCGGAGACCTCAACCTTTACCGATCACCGCCACGCCGGAGCCTCACCAACCGCTGCCCCTTACCAAACACTGCCTAACCCGCACGGCCGGATCTCCGTACCGTTTACCTGGCCGGCGCCGGTGCAGCGAGCACCCACGCCAGGGCGGCGGCAGCGGCCGACGCCTTGTGCCGGGCTTGCTGGCGGACGAGGGACAGCGGCCCGTCGAGCACGTCGGACTCGACCTCCTGGCCGCGCACAGCGGGGAGGTCGTGCAGGAACACCGCGTCGGTTGCGCCCGAGAAACTCGCCATCGTCGCCCGGGTGATGCGGAACGGGGCGAATCGCTGCTCCCAGCCGGGGTCGCCGTGCGGCACCCCCATCGACTGCCACCGCGTCGTGTAGACCGCGTCCACCGGATCGGGCCGCCGAGGCAGCTGGTGGCGCTGCCGGATCGGGTCGCCATCGGGCCGCCGCGCGTTCAGCGCCTCCAGTTCCTCCGGCGGGAAGCCATTGTCCTCCGGGCAGTAGACATCGAGGCGCATCCCCGGTGTCCCGATCACCAGGTGGGCCAACGAACGGGCGGTGTTGTTGGCCGCTCCCAGGTAGGCGAGGTGCAGGCCCGTCGTCCGACCGAAGTAGTCTAAGAGGTCGCGCGGAATGGTTGTTGATCATCGGCGGCGGGCGGGTCGGTTGTTCCACCGGTAGAGGGTCCATGCACGCCGGATGAGGCTGCGGACGGTGATGATCGCGTCGGCGAGGTCGAAGAAGGCGTCGATGACCTTCTCTGTTCGTTCGTAGCAGCGTTGCAGCCGGTTGAACGCGTTGTGCCAGCTGTTCGTCCGTTCGACGTGCCACCGTTGGCTCGCCTGGATGGGCGCCTTGTCGCCCTTGTGGGCGATCTCACCGGTCAGGCCGCGCTCGGCCAGCAGGGCGCGGGTGACCTGGGAGTCGTATCCGGCGTCGAGGTGCACCGTGATGGCCTGGGGTAGTGGGCCGAGGTCGTCGAGGTGGTCGAGGGTGGGGCCGAGCAGGGGTGAGTCGTGTCGGTTCGCGCCGGCCAGGACCCGGCCGAGGGGGATGCCGTAGCCGTCGACCATCAACGAGCGTTTCATGCCCTGCTTGCCCCGGTCGACCGGTGAGCGTCCGGCGGCCTCGCCGCCGCCGGGAGCCTTGGTGATGCAGCCGTCCACGGCGATGTCGTCGAGGACCAGGCCGACGAGCCGGTCGTAGGCGTCCAGGGCGATCTGTTTGAGCTGGGCGAACACCCCAAGCTCTATCCACTCGTCACGGCGGCCGCGGATCGTGGTGGCCGAACAGGTGGCATCGGCGATCGCCTCGTAGGCGCAGCCGAACCGCAACACCTGGACCAGCTTGTCGAACACGATGCGGTCATCGATCCGCTTGCGGTGACAGCCCAGCGGATGTGTCGGTTGGTAGGTCGGCCGATCGGGGAGCAGCGCGGCGAACTGGACCCACAACGGCTCGATCAGCCATGCTGGGATGGCAGGCACAGAACCTCCCGTGATCACGGAGCGTCAGCAACTTCATGATCACCAGTTCTGTGTCTGCATCCGTTCAGGCGCGCCGATCAACCCACCATTCCGCGCGACCTCTTAGAGTGGTAGTAGCCGGCGGCGCCCAGGGTGGTGGCCAGCAGCAGCCCGGCGTAGAGCAACAGCTGCCAGGGCTGCCGGTCGAGCACGCTCAGGACGAACAACATGATCGCGACGAGGCACACCCCGGTCACCACGTACAGCTGCAACCCCGACGGGGCGGCCAGTACCTCCCGACCGCGCTGCACGAAGAAGACGCCGAAGTCGAACGACGAGCCCCAGCCGGCTTCCTGGATGTGGAACCACCCGTCCGCCCGACCGGTCTGCCGACCGACCCAGGCGAGGTAGCCCAGCCAGCCCAGCGGCGCCAGCGCCCCGGCCGCCCAGGGGCGCCAGCCGTCCCGGCGGCGGACGACCGCCACGAGGGCCGCCAAACCCACCACCGCGATCAGGGCGGAGGCGGTCGGCCGGGCCAGTCCGGCGAGGAGGCAGAGCGCTCCGGCGGTCAGCCACCGCTCCCGGAGCAGGGCGTAGAGGGTCCACGCGGCGAGCGCGGTGAACAGGCCCTCGCTGTAGGACATCGACTCCACCACAGCATGCGGCAGCACTCCCCAGAGCACGGCGAGCAGCACGCCGACCGACCGCCCGTGCAGGTGGTTGCCGAGCGCGAAGAGCCCCCACGCGGCGGCCAGCGACGCGGCGCTGCCGACCAGCAGCGCCGTCTCCCGCAGGCCGAACGGGGAGACCACGTCGGCGACCGCGACCAGGCCCGGGTAGAGCGGGAAGAACGCCATGTCGCTCTGCACCCGGGCGTACCCGTCGTAGCCGACCCGGGCGATGGAGAGGTAGTAGAGGCCGTCGTTCTTGCTCAGCACCGAGGCCGGGCTCTCCCCGGCGTTGCGGGCCCAGACGTAGACGACCAGCACCCCGAAGACCCGAACCGCGGTGTACGCGGCGAGGGCGGGCAGTGCGTGGCGTACGACGGCGACCAGCCGTCGGCCGAGCACGGTACGGCTGCCGGGGCCGGCCGCGGACGTGTCGGCGTCCCGGCCCGGTCGGGGGCGTTCCTCGGTCGTCACCACGTCGATTATCGCGTCCTGTCTGTGTCGAGCGGGGAACGGGTGTCGCTTCTTCAGGTGGGACAGCGAAGGGGGCCTCCGGACCGGAGCCACCGACCCCGACTGCGGAACCGGACGCAGATTAACAACCAGGACACTCCCCGCGTCGGGGACACGGCGGACAGGGCGACTGGCCCTTCGCAGCGCTTGTCGTAGACTCGCCGGGGCCGCGGCGAGGGACGGAAGACGGGCGGATGATGGGATCTGACGGTACGGCCGGCACCCGGGGACGGATCGTCATGCTGGTCGACAACGGTGTCCACGGCGACTCCCGGGTCCAGAAGACAGCCCGTTCGGCTGCCGACGCCGGTTGGGACGTCGTCCTGCTGGGGCGGGCCCCCGGAGGCGTGGCGCAGTCCTGGCGGCTCGGCGACGCGGAGGTGCGCCTGCTGGCGATGCCCGATCCGCTCGCCCGCCGCCGGCACGAGTTCCGGCGGTCCTGGCTGCGCTGGCCGCTGGCGTACCCGCCGAGCGGGATCGCCGCCCACCGGCGGCAGGCCGTCCGGGCGTGGCAGGCCGACCTCGACGTCCGGGCCGCGCAGCTGGCCGTCGCCGACCCGGCGACCCCCCGCCTCGGCCTGCGTCGCCGGGCGCTCCGGGCCGAGCAGGTCGCCGCGAAGCTGACCCGCACCTGGGTGTCGGGGCGGTACTGGATGCTCACCCGGGCCCGCACCCACCGCCGGTTCCGCAACCCGTGGGACCGGGCGTACACGCTCTTCTGGCAGACGGTGAAGGGCGACGGCGCGTGGCGGCGGCTGGAGCCGGGGCTGTGGGACTACGAGCTGGCCTACGGCCCGGTCGTCGACGAGTTGCGGCCCGACCTGGTGCATGCCAACGACTTCCGGATGCTCGGGGTCGCCGCCCGCGCCAAGATCCGCGCCGCCGCGCGGGGACGCAAGATCAAGGTGGTCTGGGACGCGCACGAGTTCCTGCCCGGCGTGAAGCCCTGGCAGGACAACGCCCGCTGGCTGCCCGCGCACCGCGCCCACGAGCGGGAGTATGCCCCGTACGCCGACGCGGTGATGACCGTCTCCGGCGGCCTGGCCGAGCTGTTGCAACGGGAGCACGGCCTGACCGCCGTGCCGGACGTGGTGCTCAACGCGCCAGCCGCCGACCACGGTGAGTCGACCCCGGACGCACCCGCACCGGACCTGCGTGCCCTCTGCGGGATCGGCCCCGAGGTGCCCCTGCTGGTCTACAGTGGGTCGGCCGGGAGGCAGCGCGGCCTGGATACCATGGTCGACGCGATGCCGCAGATGCCCGGGGTGCACGTGGCGATGGTGGTCAACAAGCCCGCCGGTCCCTACATGACCGAGGTCCTCGCCCGCGCGACCAGGCGGGGCGTCGCCGACCGGGTGCACGCCCTGCCGTACGTGGCGCACTGGCAGGTGGTGCCCTTCCTCTCCGCGGCCGACGTCGGGGTGATCCCGATCCACCACTGGCCGAACCACGAGATCGCGCTGATCACGAAGTTCTTCGAGTACTCGCACGCCCGGCTGCCGCTGGTGGTCAGCGACGTCAAGACGATGGCCGGCACGGTGCGCTCCACCGGCCAGGGCGAGGTGTTCCGCGCCGAGGACGTGGCCGACTACGTCCGCGCGGTCCGCGCTGTGCTCGCCGACCCGGAGCGCTACCGCGCCGCGTACGACCGCCCCGGCCTGCTGGAGAGCTGGACCTGGGAGGCGCAGGCCGAGGTGCTGGACGGCGTCTACCGCCGGCTCCTGCCGGACCGGCCCGGCCCGACACCGCCCGGTGCGCGACCGGCCGCCGGGGCGGACCCGGCCGGTCCGGGGGCCGCCCGGCCGGCGGTGAGGGCCGGCACGTGACCGTCCCCGACGTCACCGTCATCACCGCCGTCTACAACACCATGCCCTACCTGACCCGGTGTCTGACGTCGGTGGTGGAGCAGACCATCGGACTCGACCGGCTCGAGGTCATCGCCGTGGACGACGGCTCCACCGACGGCAGCAGCCGGGAGCTGGACCGGTTCGCCCGGTCGTACCCGGGTACGGTCAAGGTGATCCACCAGGCGAACACCGGGGGTCCGGCGAACCCGAGCAACCGCGCGCTGGAGATCGCCACCGGCCGGTACGTCTTCTTCATCGGCTCGGACGACTACCTCGGGCCGGAGGCGCTGGAGCGGCTCGTCGCGGCGGCCGACCGGTACGACTCGGACGTGGTGCTGGGCCGGATGGTGGGGGTGAACAGCCGCTACATCCACCAGGCCATCTTCGAGTCCACCCAGGCCGAGGTGGACCTGTTCACCTCGCCGCTGCCGTTCTCGCTGTCCAACACGAAGCTGTTCCGGCGTGACCTGATCGAGCGGCACAAGCTGCGCTACCCGGAGGACATGCCGGTCGGCAGCGACCAGCCGTTCACCATCGAGGCCTGCTACCGGGCCCGACGGGTCTCCGTGCTCGCCGACTACGACTACTACTTCGCCGTGCGGCGGTTCAACGCCCACAACATCACGTACAAGAGCCGGCACCTGGAACGGCTGCACTGCGCCGAGTCGATCATGGACTTCGTGGGCGGGCTGATCGAGGCCGGCCCCCGGCGGGACGCGGTGCTGCTGCGCCACTTCGCCTGGGAGGTCGCCCGGCTGCTGGAGAACGACTTCCTGGCGTTGGACCGGCCCACCCAGGCCAGCGTCCAGGCCGGGGTGCGGTCGCTGGCCGAGCGGTACCTCACCGACACGATCCGGGACCAGATCGGCATCGAGACCCGGGTCCGGCTCGCCCTGGCCTGGCACGGTGAGCTGGACGACCTGCTCGCGGCGATCCGGCAGGACGCCGACCAGGGCAACCCACCGGCGGTGGTGGAGGACGACCGCTGGTACGCCGACTACCCCGGCTTCCGCGACCCCCGTCTCGGCATCCCGGACCAGTGGTTCGAGATCACCGGCAGCGCCGCGGACTGGATCGCCCGGCTGGACACCGTGTCGGTCGCCTTCGAGGGCACCCGCGCCCTCGTGGTGACCGCCCGCAGCCCCCGTCCCGATTTGCCGCACCTCGCCTCGGCGTTGAAGATCGTGGCGGGCGACGTGCCGGCGGAGAGCACCGAGCTGGTCCCGGACATCACCGGCACCACCATCCGGGCGCGCATCCTGTTGGCCGGTCTCCTCACCGACCTGGCTCCCGGCGGTAAGCTTCGACTCATCCAGGCGCGGATCGACGCGCTCGGTACGACCGGGACGGCCCCCCTGCGCGGTCCCCGTCGGACGGTGCCCCAGCGTGTGGTGGTCCGCCGCGGCGCACGCCTGCACGTCCTCACCGCCACCACCAACCACAAGGGTCAACTGATCGTCGCCGTAGCACCTGTGACGCCACGCCGGGTGATGGCCCGCCTGCGGCGCAGGCTTCCACTAGGAGGAAAGTAGTAGACATGAACATCTGCGTCGTCGCCCTCGGGAAGATCGGACTGCCGCTGGCCGTGCAGTTCGCGACGAAGGGGCACCGGGTCATCGGTGCCGACGTCTCCGAGCGGGTGGTCAGCCTGGTCAACGACGGCGCGGTGCCGTTCCCCGGGGAAGCCGATCTGGACGTCAAGCTCAAGGAGGTGGTCTCGGCCGGTCTCCTCTCGGCCACCACCGACACCGCCGCCGCGGTGGCCGACAGCGAGGCCGTCGTGGTGGTCGTACCGCTGTTCGTGGACGCCGAGGGCGTGCCGGACTTCGGCTGGATGGACGACGCGACCCGGGCCATCGCCGCCGGTCTCAAGCCGGGCACCCTGGTCAGCTACGAGACCACCCTGCCGGTCGGCACCACCCGCAACCGTTGGGCGCCCATGCTGGAGCAGGGCTCCGGGCTCACCGCCGGCACGGACTTCCACCTGGTGTTCAGCCCCGAGCGGGTGCTCACCGGCCGGGTCTTCGCCGACCTGCGCCGCTACCCGAAGCTGGTCGGCGGCATCGACGAGGCGTCCGCCGCGCACGGCGTCCGCTTCTACGAGGCGGTGCTCGACTTCGACGAGCGCCCCGACCTGGGCAAGCCGAACGGCGTGTGGGACCTCGGCTCGGCCGAGGCGTCCGAGCTGGCCAAGCTCGCCGAGACCACCTACCGGGACGTCAACATCGGCCTGGCGAACCAGTTCGCCCGGTTCGCCGACACCGTCGGCGTGGACGTCACCAAGGTCATCGAGGCCTGCAACACCCAGCCGTACAGCCACATCCACTCCCCGGGCATCGCGGTGGGCGGCCACTGCATCCCGATCTACCCCCGGATGTACCTGTGGAACGACCCCGCCGCCACCGTGGTCCGTTCCGCCCGCGAGGCGAACGCGGCCATGCCGGAGTACGCCGTCGACCTGCTCGCCGCCGCGTACGGCGACCTCACCGGGGCGGAGGTGCTGGTGCTCGGTGCCGCCTACCGGGGCGGGGTCAAGGAGACCGCCTTCTCCGGGGTCTTCCCGACCGTGGAGGCGCTGCGCGCCCGGGGCGCCAAGCCGTACGTTTCGGACCCGATGTACACCGCCGAGGAGTTGGCCGCGCACGGGCTGCCCGCCTACGCCGGGGAGCGGGTCACCGCCGCCGTCGTGCAGGCCGACCACGCCGAGTACCGCTCCCTGGCCGCCACCGACCTGCCCGACGTGCGGGTGCTGGTCGACGGCCGCCGGGTGACCGACCCGGCGCGCTGGGCCGACGTCCGGCGCGTCGTCATCGGCGGCTGAGCCACACCGGTCCGGTCCGCCGGACCGCGCCCCACGTGACACGGGCCCCGACCGATCCGGTCGGGGCCCGTCCGCGTCGCCGGCACCTCGCCGCCGCGTCCTGGCTCTCCGCGCCGACTGCCGCCGGTCCGGCGCTGCCGCCGGGTGGTAGGAGGGGACCCCTGCACGACAGAAAGCGGTAACAGGGGACCCCTCCTACCACCTCAGACGCCAGCCGGCGGGTTGGCCGGGTCCCGGGAGACCACCTCGCCCTTCTCGTTCACCCAGCCCTTGGGGCGGGCCGGGTTACCGGCGACCAGCTGGTACGGAGCGACGTCCCGGGTCACCACCGAACCGGCGGCGATCATCGCGTACGAGCCGACCTCGATCCCGCAGACCAGGGTGGCGTTCGCGCCGATGGACGCGCCCCGGCGTACCACGGTCGGGGTGATCTCCCAGTCCGGGTTCTGCGCCCGGGGGCGGAAGTCGTTGGTGAAGACGGCGCACGGGCCGACGAAGACCTCGTCCTCCAGCGTCACGCCCTGGTACACGGAGACGTTGTTCTGGACCTTGCAGAGGTCCCCGATGACCACGTTGCTGTCGACGTAGACGTTGCGTCCGATCACGCAGCCGCCGCCGATCCGCGCGGTGGACCGGACGTGCGCCAGGTGCCAGACCTTCGTGCCGTCGCCGATCCGCGCGCCCTCCTCGACGTCGGCCGTCGGGTGCACGAAGACCTGGTCGGTTCCTTGGCTCATGGGCTCCACTCACAGTCAGCAGGGCGCGTCCGCGCCGGTGTGGCGTACGGCCGGCGGCCGGCGGGACGGACCCGCCCGGAGCCGGCGCACGTGCTCGGTCACCCGTGGTCCCGGCGCGCGTCACCGGGGAGCACCACGGCAGCGGGAAGCATAACCGGCGGCTCCGCCCACGCCCGACGCTCACCCGCCGCAACGCCGTCCACCCGAGCTGTCCCACCCGGCCGGAGGGGCGTCCGGTCCCGCCGCCCCTCCCGGCCTGCGGGCGGCCGTCCGCAGGCCGGCGCCCGGTGCGGTCCCCGGCCGGGGGTGTCGTGACGCCAGCCCGTCTGGCACCATTCGCTGACCGGGGGCTCAACAGTGGAGGTGCGGGTGCGGGTCCTGCTGGTGGAGGACGACCGCCGGGTGGCGGCGGCCCTGTCGTCGGCGTTGACCCGGCGGGGCTACCAGGTCGAGCACGCCGCGACCGTGGCGGCGGCGCTGGCCGCCGCGCCGTGCGACCTGGTCCTGCTCGACCTGACCCTGCCGGACGGGGACGGCACCGAACTGTGCCGGGAGCTGCGGCGGCGCAGCGCGCAGATCGGCATCATCGCGGTCACCGCCCGGGGCGAGGAGCGGGACCGGGTGCTCGGGCTGCGTCTCGGCGCGGACGACTACGTGGTGAAGCCCTTCTCGATGGTCGAGTTGCAGGCCCGGATCGAGGCGGTGCTGCGCCGCGCCGCCCGCGCCGCACCGGAACTGGACCGGATCACCGCCGGCGGCCTCCGGATCGACGTGGCCGCCCGGACCGTCACCGTCGACGACCGGTCGGTCACCCTGACCCGCAAGGAGTTCGACATCCTCGTGTCGCTCGCCCGGCAGCCCGGCGCGGTGGTGCCCCGCGAGCGGATCCTGCTTGACGTCTGGGGGACCACCTGGGCCGAGGGGCACACCGTCGAGGTGCACGTCGGGTCGCTGCGCGGCAAGCTGGGCGACGCGCGGCTGGTGGAGACCGTGCGCGGGGTCGGCTACCGGCTCCGCGCCGAGTGAGGTCGAGGTGCGCCGTCGGCTGGTCATCAGCTACCTGCTGCTGATGGCGCTGGTGCTGGTGGCACTGGAGACCCCGCTCGCGGTGACCCTGGCCAACCGGGAGACCGACCGGGTCCGCGCGGACCGGCTCGCCGACGCCACCCGGTTCGCCTCGCTCGCCGGCCCGGCACTTCGCGGCGGCGGCACCGGCCAGCTCGACGGGGAACTGGGCAGCTACGAGGACCTGTACGGCATCGGCGCGGCCGTGGTCGACCGGGAGCTGCGGACGGTGGCGGTCTCCGACGGCTACCGGTCGTCCCCGACGACCGAGCTGGCCCTGCGGGTCGCGCTCTCCGGGCAGCAGTTCACCGGTGCCGAGTCGGTCTGGCCCTGGGTGGACGGACCGATCGTGGTGGCGGTGCCGATCAACGACGGCGGCGAGGTGCTGGGCGCGGTGGTGACCGCCAGCCCGGTCGACGCGGTCCGCCGCGCTGTCACGACCTGGTGGCTGGTCCTCGCGGCGATCGGGCTGCTCGCCGTGCTGGCCTGCGTCTCGACCGCGTTCGGGTTGGCCGGCTGGGTGCTGCGCCCGGTCATCGAACTGGACGCGGTGACCCACGAGATCGCCGAGGGGGATCGCAGCGCCCGGGTCCAGCACCGGCTCGGGCCGCCGGAGCTGCGCCGCCTCGCGGCCGGCTTCAACCACATGGCCGACGTGGTCTCCGACGTGATGGACCGGCAGCGGGCCTTCGTCGCGCACGCCAGCCACCAGCTCCGCAACCCGCTCACCGCGTTGCGGCTGCGGGTGGAGGAGCTGGGGCCGAGCCTGACCGACCCGGAGGGGCGGGCCGAGCACCGGCTGGCCCTGGAGGAGACCGACCGGCTGGCCCAGGTGCTCGACGCGCTGCTCACCCTGGCCCGGGCCGAGCGGGAGGAGAACCGGCTGGTGACCGTCGACGCGGTGGCGGTGGCCGCCTCCCGGGTGACCGCCTGGGAGCCGCTGGCCCGCCGCCGGCAGGTCACGCTACGCCTGGTCGCGGCCTCCGGCCCCCGGTACGCCCGTACCGTGCCCACCGCCATCGACCAGGCCCTGGACGCGTTGATCGACAACGCGGTGAAGTTCAGTGGCGCCGGGGGCGCGGTGACGGTGACCGTCGAGCCGGCCGAGGACGGGGTGACGCTGGTGGTCGCCGACACCGGTCCGGGTATGACCGACAGTCAGCTCGCGCAGGCGACCGAACGCTTCTGGCGTGCCCCGGACGCGCAGAACGTCGAGGGGGCCGGGCTCGGACTGACCATCGTGGCCGTGCTGGTGGACGCCTCCGGCGGGCACCTGACCATGCGCCGGGGCGAGCCGCGCGGCCTGGTGGCCGAGCTGTGGTTTCCCACCGCGCCGACCGGAGCCGGCCCGCCGGGGGCCGGCCGGACCGAGAGTCGGCGGACCCCTGAGCCGGCCGGACCGAGCGCGGCGGACCCCTGAGCCGGCCGGGCGTGGTCAGGGCTTGTTCGCCCGGTACCAGGCCGCCGCGCCCGGGTGCAGGGGGAGCGGGACGGTGGCGATGGCCGATCGGGCACTCATCCGACCGGCGGCCGGATGCGCGGCGGCCAGTTCCTCCCGGCGTTCCATCAGCAGCCGGGTCACCTCCCGCACCACGGCCTCCGGCACGTCCGCCCCGACCACGAGGTAGTTCGGGTTCGCCACGGTGGTCACCGGTTCCGCGCCGTACGCCGAGCTGGGGATGTCCCGGGAGACGTAGACCTCCCGGTGGCTGCGGCGCAACGGCTCGGTCCACTCGCCCAGGTCGACCAGGCGGATCCCGGCGGTGCCGGCGAGCTGCTCGATCGCCCGTACCGGCAGGCCGCCGGAGAAGAAGAACGCGTCGATCCGCCCGTCGCGGAGCGCGGTCACCGAGTCGTCCAGCCCGAGCCGTTCCCGTCGCACCGCACCGCCGTCCAGTCCCGCCACGTCGAGCAGCCGGCCCGCGGTGATCCCGGTGCCCGAGCCGGGGGCACCCACCGACACCCGCCGGCCGCGCAGGTCCGCCACCGTCCGGATCGGCGACTCGGCGCTGGTGACCAGGTGCAGCAGGTCGTCGTAGACCCGGGCCACCGCCACCACGCCGGGGTGGGCGTCCGGGGCCCCGGAGAGGACGTCGGCCTGGGTGAAGCCGAGTTCCGCCCCGCCCGCCGCGACCAGCCGGACGTTCTCCGCCGACGCGGCGGTCACCACCACGGTCGCCCGGACCCCGGGCAGTTCCCGGTTGAGGATGGTCGCCAGCGACTGGCCGAAGGCGTGGTAGACCGCGGTGGGGCTACCGGTGGCGATCCGGATCCGGACCGGCTCGATTGGTTCGTCGCGGCATCCGGCCAACGCCGGAACGGCCGCCCCGACCAGCACGGCCAGCAGCGCGAGGGCGACCGCCGGCCGCCGGCCGGAGGCGGAGGGCACGGTGTTCACCGGCTGTACTCTGCGCCCGGACGGCCCCGGTTGGCAACCCGCCGTCGCGCGGACGCTAGGCGGTCTCCCCGGCCGGGGCGGTCACCGGGGCGGGGGTCAGGCTGGCGCTCTCCAGGATCCGGTTGCGGTCCGCCCCGTCGGCGACGCTCACCACGAAGCAGCCGGCCCCGGGGCGGAGCGTGGCGGGAACCTCCAGCAGGGCGGCGCCCCGGACCAGGACCGCGGCCAGCTCCCGGTCGGTGAGGCGGACCCCGAGGATGTGCCGGCGGACGTGCCGGCCACCGGCCAGCAGCGCGGACCGCCAGGCGGCGGCGGCCAGCCGGGACCGCCACACCCGACGGGCCGCGGACGCGCCGGGCACCGGTCCGCCGAGCAGTTCCCGCCGGCCCTGCCGCCACCCGGTGTCGAGCAGCGTCGCGTAGGCGGTCCGGGCGGACGCGGGCACCCGCAGCTGGTGCAGTTCGTAACGGCGGCGCAGACCGCCGACGGTGATGTCGTGCTCCACCGGGACACCGAGCCGCCCGAGCAACTGCCGCATGCGCAGCGCGGCGTCCTCGCGGTTGAACTCGACGGTGCTCCGGTACGGCTCACCGGGATGCCGGCCCCGGGGACCCGCCGGCAGGGGCATGCAGCGCAGCAGGCAGGCGACCTCGAAGGCGTCGGCCACGGTCGGCCAGTCCAGCGGCGGCGGGTGCGCCGTGGCCCGGGGCCGGTCGAGCAGGGTGGTTTCCATCGGGGACCGCTCCTCCACTCGTCGGGGTATCCCTACGGTGGACGGTGAGGGGCCCGCGCGGTACCGATCGGCGCAAGCCTTGAGCAAAATTTGCGTTGTCGCGCCCGGCGACGAGTGCGGCGGAGGTGCCGGCCGGTCGCCGGTCACCCACGGTCAGAGCCGGGTGACCACCACGTCGACCCGGCGGGGCCGGCCGGGCGTGACCGGTTCCTCCAGCACCGGGTACTTCAGGTCGCGCAGCGCGGTGACCAGCTCGGCCGCGTCGCGCGGGCGGATCCCGGCGGTGAGCAGGTCACGTACCAGCCGGCCCTTGGTCGCCTTGTTGAAGTGGCTGACCACCGACCGGGTCACCACCCCGTCGACCTCCCGTTCGTGCAGCACCCGCACGGTCACCGTCCGCCCGGCCACCTCCCCCCGGGGCGTCCAGGTCGCCGCGTAGGCGGCGGAGCGCAGGTCGAGCACCGGTCCGTCGGCCGCCGCCGACTCCATCGCCGGTGCCAGCACCCGCTTCCAGTACGCGGTCAGCGTCCCCGGTCCGGGCAGGGTGGTCCCGATCGGGCAGCGGTACGGCGGGATCCGGTCGGTGAGGCGTACCGCGCCCCAGAGCCCGGAGGCGACCAGTACCTGCCGGCGGGCGGCTCGCAGGGCTGGCGCGGGAAGGGTGGCCAGGTCCAGCGCCTCGTAGAGCACCCCGGTGTAGACCGCCGCCGCCGGGGCGGTGGCTGCCCGGCGCAGTCGCGCGTTGCGGGCGATGTCGTCCCGCTGGGCGCCGGTGAGCAGCACCTCCCGCCCGACGTCGGTGCCCGGCGCGGTGGCGACGGCGACCAGCGCGTCCAGCACCTCCTCCCGGGCCGGGTTCAGCTCGGGCAGGCTGAGCCGGGTCGGGTCGAGCCGCCGCCCGGCGCGGACGTCGGCCTTGCGCTCCGAGGGCGGCAGCAGGATGAGCATCGGGAGGCACCCCTCACGGGCCGGTGGGACGCTGGCCGGGCGAGCCTACCCGGGCCCCGCCGGCGGAGACGGCAGCGCTCACCGCCAGGGGCGGACGGCGGTGGCCGGGTGGTACACCCGGTAGTCGCCGACGTCGGTGACCGTGGCCGGGACGCCGCCTGCGGCGAGTAGTTCGGTCAGCCGCCGCTCGGCGGGCGAGCCGGCCCGCAGCACGTACCCGGGCCGCTCGGCGCGCCCCACCGCCCGCCAGTACGCCGGGTAGCGGTTCTGCCCCGGGTGCAGCCCGTCGTCGAGCACCCCGCAGAGCACCTCCTCGGCGGTGGTGAAGGTGAGCCGGTGGCAGGTCCAGTAGTCGCCGTACACGTGGCGGGGGCCGGCGGCGCGCAGCACCTCGGCGACCCGGCGGGCCTGACGTTCCTCGGCGCGGATGCCGGCCGTGCCGGTGGCGAACTGGCCGGTCGCCACCAGCGCGGTGACGGTCAGCGCGGCCAGTACGGCGGTGGCGGTGGCCCCCGCGAGCCGCCCGGCCACCCCCGCCGTGCCCCGCCAGCAGGACACCGCCGCCACCCACAGCGGCCAGAGCACCGCCGGCAGGGACAGTTGGAGCACCGACAGGTAACGGGCGCTGGAGAGCGGATCGAACGCGGCCAGCGGGCTGCGCACGTACCCGAACAGGGTCAACGCCGCCCCGGCGACCAGGGCGAGCGTCACGACCGGCCGGACCGGGTGGGTGACCCGGCGGCGCAGCGCGACCAGCGCGAGCCCGACGGCGAGCACCAGCAGCACCGGGTAGAGCAGGCCGAACCACTCCTGCCAGCGGGCGCAGCCCCCCGCCGGGCAGAGCCCACTGGCCAGCGGTACCCCCTCGGTGAGCCCACCGGCGATCCGTCCGGCCAGCGGGCCGGGCGGTCCGCCGGTCGCGTCGACCCGGCGGAACACCGACAGCGAGTCCTGCCCCGGCGGAGCGGTGAGGTTGTCCCAGAGCATCGGGAACACCCCGACGGTGAAACCGGCCAGCAGCAGCACCGCCGCCCAGCCGACCAGCTCCCGGCGCAGCGCGTACGCCAGGGTCAGCCCGGCCACCGCCAGGTAGGGCACGATCAGCCAGTCCGACCAGGTGGCCACCCCGGCGAGCAGCCCGAACAGGCCCACGGCCAGCCGGCGGTGCCGGACCGTGCGTTCGGCGAGCCCGACCGCGACCAGCAGCATCGCCGCCACCGCCACCTTGACCTCGGGGCGTCCGCCCACGGCGGTCATCTGGTCCCGGACCACCCGTTCCGTGCCGAGCGCCAGCAGGCCGACCACCAGCACCGCGAACCAGGGCGAGAAGACCCGGCGGGTCAACCGGTACATCAACCAGACGAAGAGGGCGTAGAGCGCCAGCAGGGGCAGCCGCAGCACCGTCCAGGACGGTCCGGCGACGGCGACCAGCGGCGCCGCCAGGTACGACTCCAGCACCCCCATGTACCGCTGCCCGTACAGGAAGACCGGGTGCGCGCGGCCCTGGGCGACGTGCAGCGCGACCAGACCGAAGGTCGCCTCGTCGCTGTTGCCGGCGGGGACGGTGTGCACCGTCAGCACCAGCCGGTAGCCCACCCCCGCGATGCCGAGCAGGAGCGCGACCAGCGCCGGCCGGTCCAGCGCCGGAACCCACCGTGGTACGCCTGTCGCCATCGCCGAACGCCCCCGTCGCCGCCCTGCGAGCGAAAGTGTGTCACGGGGAGCCGGCCGGGGGAGGCGGATCGGCGCAGGTGAGGGCGGGATGCTTGCTCGCGTGGCCGCCTGGCGGCGGGTGTGGCAGGGTGTCAGCGTGTCCACGCCTCCCGCCGGCCAGCTCGCCGTACCCAGCCTGCACCGCGCCGCCCGGATCGAAGACGCCGTCCACCGGCTGGTGGAACGCCGGCTGCGTCGCACCGGCTGGCAGACCAACATCGTCGCCTACACGGGCTACGGCGGCCCGGGTTGGGTGCGGGTGATGTGCCGGGTGCTGCTCGGCCGGGCGGACAACCGGAAGAAGGGGCGGCTGGAGAAGGTACGCGGCTGGCGCAGCTTCGCCACCCTGCCGGCGAAGCGGGTGACCGTCACCATCGAGGCCGGTGGCGTCCGCCACGAGGCGTGCGCCGACCGCAGCGGCTTCGTCAACACGGTGGTCGAGGCCGACCTGCCCCCGGGGTGGGGGTCGGTCCGGCTGAGCATGGCCGACGCCGAACCGGTGGAGGCGCCGGTGCGCATCCTCGACCCGCAGGTCCGGTTCGGCATCCTCTCCGACATCGACGACACGGTGATGGTCACCGCGCTGCCCCGACCCCTGCTCGCCGCGTGGAACACCTTCGTCCTCGACGAGCACGCCCGCAACGCGGTGCCCGGCATGGCGGTGCTCTACGAACGCCTGGTCACCGCGCACCCCGGCGCGCCGGTCTTCTACCTCTCCACCGGCGCGTGGAACGTGGCGCCGACGCTGACCCGGTTCCTCTCCCGGCACCTCTACCCGGCCGGGCCGCTGCTGCTCACCGACTGGGGCCCGACCCACGACCGGTGGTTCCGCAGCGGCAAGGAACACAAGCGGGCCACCCTGGCCCGGCTGGCGAGCGAGTTCCCCGACGTGAAGTGGCTGCTGGTCGGCGACGACGGCCAGCACGACCAGGAAATCTACCGGGAGTTCGCCGCCGCCCATCCGGCCAACGTGGCGGGCGTGGCGATCCGGCGGCTCTCGCCCACCCAGTCGGTGCTCGCCGGTACGCTCCCTGCGCCGCTGGCCGGGCAGGAGTCGTCGTCCGGGCCGGTGGGGCAGAAGTGGCTCTCCGCCCCGGACGGCGCCGGACTGTGGAAACTCCTCCGTCAGGCGGGCCTGGTCTGAGCCGCGTACGGCTCGGGCACGACGGCGGGTCGGCCGGCCCCGGGGCACTGTGGAAGGGTGGTCGTGTGACGTTGGAGGACCTCGTCCGGCTGCGCCGGGCCCGTGACCTGATCGACCGCGACTACGCGAAGCCGCTCGACGTTCCGGCGCTGGCCCGCGCCGCGCTCATGTCACCGGGCCACTTCTCCCGCAGCTTCCGCGCCGCCTTCGGGGACACGCCGTACAGCTACCTCATGACGCGCCGGATCGAGCGGGCCAAGGCGCTGCTGCGGCGGGGTGACCTGACGGTGACGGAGGTCTGCTTCGCGGTCGGGTGCACCTCGCTGGGGTCGTTCAGCTCGCGCTTCACCGAGTTGGTCGGCGAGAGCCCCAGCGCGTACCGGGCCCGTCGCCACGACGAGGGCACGGCCATTCCGGCCTGTGTCGCCAAGATTTTCACGCGACCGGTCAGGAATCGAGAAGCGAAGGCCGTCCCGACGTCCGTAGCGTGAAACGCATGGACATCACGCTTTCCGACTGCTTCATCGCCGTCGACGACCACGACCGGGCGCTCGCCTTCTACCGGGACGTCCTCGGCCTGGAGGTACGCAACGACGTCGGATTCGAGGGGATGCGCTGGATCACCGTCGGCGCGCCGTCGCAGCCCGACGTGAACATCGTTCTCGAACCGCCCCTGGCGAACCCGAACGCCTCGCCCGCCGACAAGAAGACCATGGCGGAACTGCTGGCGAAGGGCCTGCTGCGCGGGGTCATCTTCCACACCGACGACTGCGACGCCACCTTCGAGCGCATCAGTGCCGCCGGTGGCGAGGTGTTGCAGGAACCGATCGACCAGCCGTACGGCGTCCGCGACTGCGCCTTCCGCGACCCCTCCGGCAACATGCTGCGCTTCAGCCAGCCGCGCGGGCGGTGATCGCCGGGCCCCGGTACCGGTAGCGGGCGGGACCGGAGCCGGCCATGAAGGATCCTTGCGCCGGGGCGAGAGATCGATGAAGATCTCCTTCATGGTGGAGCCGCGCATCCCGACCCTCGTCCGTGCCGCGCTGGTGACGGCGCTGCTCCTCGGCGCGGGTCTGGTCGCGTCGGCGTCCCCGCCGCCGTCCGGGCCGACCGCGGCGGTCCCGGTGGCCGTGCAGGCGGCCTGCCCGGTCGACCCGGCCACCCCGAAGCGGCAGCTCCGGGCCATGTGGATCGCCAGCGTCGCCAACGTGGACTGGCCCAGCCGCACCGGGCTCACCGTCGCCGAGCAGCAGACCGAGTACCGCTCCTGGCTCGACCTGGCCAGCCGCAACCGGATGAACGCGGTCGTCGTGCAGGTCCGGCCCACCGCCGACGCCTTCTGGCCGTCGTCCTACGAGCCGTGGTCGCACTGGCTCACCGGCACCCAGGGCACGAACCCGGGCTACGACCCGCTGGCCTTCATGGTCGCCGAGGCGCACGCCCGCAACCTGGAGTTCCACGCCTGGTTCAACCCGTACCGGGTCGCCAACCACACCGACCTGACCCGGCTCGCGACCAGCCATCCGGCCCGGCGCAACCCGAGCTGGGTGGAGAGCTACGGCGGCCAGCTCTACTACAACCCGGGCATCCCGGCCGTCCGGGCCTTCGTGCAGGACGCCATGATGGACGCGGTGCGCCGCTACGACATCGACGGCGTGCACTGGGACGACTAATTCTACCCGTACCCGGTCAGCGGGGTGAGCTTCCCCGACCAGGACACCTTCGCCCAGTACGGCGCCGGGTTCGCCACCATCGACGACTGGCGGCGCAACAACGTGAACCTGCTGGTGCAGGAGATGGGGCAGAAGATCCACGCCGCGAAGTCCTGGGTCACCTTCGGGATCAGCCCGTTCGCCATCTGGCGCAACGCCGGCACCGACCCGCTCGGCTCGCGTACCAACGGGCTCCAGTCCTACGACGCGATCTACGCCGACACCCGGCGCTGGGTGAAGCAGAACTGGATCGACTACATCGCCCCGCAGATCTACTGGCACATCGGGCACCCCGTCGCCGACTACGCCGAACTGGTGCGCTGGTGGTCGCAGGTGACCACCGGGACGAACGTGCAACTCGTCGTCGGGCAGGCCACCTACCGGGCCGGCGCGTCCGGCCAGGACGCGGCCTGGCAGGACGTCGACGAACTGACCAGCCACCTCACGCTCAACCGCAGCCACCCGCAGGTGGTCGGGGACATCCACTTCAGCGCCAAGGACGTCCGCGCCAACCGGATCGGCGCGGTGGCCCGGGTGGTCGCCGACCACTACAGCCGTCCGGCCCTGCTGCCCGTACCGCTCGCCCGGGGCGGGTCCGCGCCCGGCGCGCCCACCCTCACCGCCGCGACGCGGGTCAGCGGCGGGGTGACCCTGACCTGGCAGCGCCCGACCACCGGCACGACCACCGGGTACGCGGTCTACCGGCTCCCCGGCGACGGACCGGTGGACGCCTGCGCCCTGGCCGACGGCCGGCACCTGCTGGCCACCGTCCGCGCCTCCGGGGCCACCGGCACCTTCACCGACGCCACGGCGGCGGCCGGCAGCACCTACCGCTACCTGGTCACCGCGTTGCACCGGCTGCACCACGAGAGCGCGCCGAGCGCGGCCCGGACGGTGTCCGGTGACGGCAGCGGCACCTGCCCGGCCATGGCGGCCCGGGACAGCAGGGACCGCTCCGGTCCGGTGCTGACCTTCGGGCCCGCCGCCTGGGCTGCCTTCGTCACCCCCACCCCGTCCCGCCTCTGATTTCGCCACACATCATGGGCGGAAACGGCCCCTCTGGGGGCACGTCCCCAGCATGATCAGGCCGGGCGGAGCCAGAGGACGCCGAGCGGAGGGACCTGGAGGGGTGTCGACGCGGGCAGACCGTGCCAGGGCACGGACTCCGCCTGCACCTCGCCTTGGTTGCCCACGCCGGACCCGCCGTAGTGGTGCGCGTCGGTGTTGACGACCTCCGTCCAGGTGCCGCCGGCCGGTAGGCCGATCCGGTAGTCGTGCAGCGGGCGGGCGGAGAAGTTCACCACGCAGACCAGGGTCGAGCCGTCCGGGGCGATCCGGACGAACGACACGGTGTTGTTGGCGACGTCGTCCCCGGCGATCCAGCGGAACCCGGCCGGGTCGGTGTCCTGCGCCCAGAGCGCCGGGGTGGCCCGGTAGACCGCGTTCAGGTCCTTGACCAGCCGTTGCACGCCGGCCCGGGCCGGGTCGTGCAGCAGGTACCAGTCGAGGCCGCGTTCCTCGCTCCACTCCCGCTCGTCACCCAGCTCACAGCCCATGAAGAGGAGCTGCTTGCCCGGGTGCGCCCACATGTACGCCAGCAGCGCCCGTACGGTGGCCAGCTTCTGCCAGGTGTCGCCGGGCATCTTGCCGACCAGCGACCCCTTGCCGTGCACCACCTCGTCGTGGCTGATCGGCAGCACGTAGTTCTCGGTGAAGGCGTACGCCAGGGAGAAGGTGAGCTGATGGTGGTGGTGCTGCCGGTAGACCGGATCCTTCGAGGTGTAGAGCAGGGTGTCGTGCATCCAGCCCATGTTCCACTTGAACCCGTAGCCGAGCCCGTTGTCGCTGGTGGGCCGGGTCACGCCGGGCCACGCGGTGGACTCCTCGGCGATCATCACCACCCCGGCGTGGTGCTTGTAGACAGTGGCGTTGACCTCCTGCATGAAGGCGATCGCCTCGAGGTTCTCCCGGCCGCCGTACTGGTTGGGCACCCACTGCCCCTCGCCGCGCGAGTAGTCCAGGTAGAGCATGGACGCGACGGCGTCGACCCGTAGCCCGTCGACGTGGAACTCGTCGAGCCAGTAGAGCGCGTTGGCGACCAGGAAGTTGCGTACCTCGCGGCGGCCGAAGTCGAAGACGTACGTGCCCCAGTCGGGGTGCTCGCCGCGACGCGGGTCGGGGTGTTCGTAGAGCGGGGTGCCGTCGAAGCGGGCGAGGGCCCACTCGTCCTTGGGGAAGTGGGCCGGCACCCAGTCCAGGAGGACGCCGATGCCGGCGGCGTGCAGGGTGTCCACCAGGTGGCGGAACTCGTCCGGGTCGCCGAACCGGGACGTCGGGGCGTAGTAGCCGGTGACCTGATAGCCCCAGGAACCGCCGAACGGATGTTCCATCACCGGCAGGAACTCGACGTGCGTGAAGCCCAGGTCGGTGACGTACGCGGTCAACTGCTCGGCCAGCTCCCGGTAGCCGAGGCCGGGCCGCCACGAACCCAGGTGCACCTCGTACACGCTCATCGGCTCCTGGTGCGGCTGCCGCTTCGCCCGCCGCTCCAGCCACGCCGCGTCGGACCACTCGTACGACGAGCGGTGCACCACCGAGGCGGTGGCCGGCGGCACCTCGGCGTACGCGGCCATCGGGTCGGCCTTGTCCCGCCACTGCCCGTCCGCGCCGAGGACGCGGTACTTGTACCGCTGCCCGACGCCTGCCCCGGGCACGAACAGCTCCCACACGCCGCTCGACCCGAGGGAGCGCATCGGCCAGCCGTCGTCCGGGCCCCAGCCGGTGAACTCGCCGACCAGCCGGACCCCCTTGGCGCTCGGCGCCCAGACCGCGAACGCCACCCCGGCGTCGGTGACCCGCGCGCCGAGCGCCTCCCAGAGCCGCTCGTGCCGGCCCTCACCGATCAGGTGCAGGTCCAGCTCACCCAGGGTGGGCAGGTGCCGGTACGGGTCGTCGTGCACCGTCCCGTCGACCTCGACCCGGTAGTCGGTCACGGTGCCCGGCACGACGGCCTCGAAGACGCCCGCGTCGTGCACCCGGCGCATGTCGTGCCGGCCGCCGTCGGCCAGCAGGGTCACCCCGGTCGCACCCCGCCGCAGGGTACGGATGGTGGTGCGCCCGTCGGCGGGGTGCGCGCCCAGCACGGCGTGCGGGTCGTGGGCCAAACCGGCGATCAACTGGTCCATTCCACATCCTTGTCAGCGGGGGCGACCGGTGCGGTGCCGCCGGAAAGATCGTCCGGGACCGCCTCGACGGTCAGTTCGGTGGGGGCGGCGGGGGCGACCGGCGTGGGCTCGGCGGGCGCGGGACGCCGCACCGTGAACACGTGCGCGGGTTGCAGGTACGGGTCGAGCCGTACCGCGTTGCGCTGCCCCCAGTCGTACGTCGCCCCGGTCAGCTCGTCGTGGACGGTGAACCGCTCGTGCCAGTCGAAGCCGAGCGCGGGCATGTCCAGGGTGGTGTTGCCCCACTGCACGCTCTGCGCGTCGAACGAGCAGACCACCAGCACGGTGTTGCCGGTGCCGGCGTCCCGCTTCGACCAGCAGAGCAGCATCGGGTTGTCGATCTCGTGGAAGACCAGGTTGCGAAGCCGGTGCAGGGCCGGGTTGTCCCGGCGTACCCGGTTGAGCGTGGCGATGAACGGCGCGAGCGAGCGACCCTGGGCCTGCGCGCCGGCCCAGTCCCGGGGCCGCAGCTCGAACTTTTCGTTGTCGAGGTACTCCTCCGCGCCGGGGCGGGCCTCGTGTTCGAAGAGTTCGTAGCCGGCGTACATCCCCCAGGAGGGGGAGAGCAGGCTGGCCAGCACCGCCCGGATCTTGAACATCGGCGGCCCGCCGTGCTGCAACGTCTCGTGCAGGATGTCCGGCGTGTTGGGCCAGAAGTTCGGCCGCATCCATTCCACCGAGGCGACCAGCTCCTCGCAGTACTCCCGCATCTCGGCGGGCGTGGTCCGCCAGGTGAAGTACGTGTACGACTGGGTGAAGCCGATCTTGCCGAGGCCGTGCATCATCGCCGGCCGGGTGAACGCCTCGGCGAGGAAGAGCACGTCCGGGTCGACCTTCTTCACCTCGCCGATCAGCCAGTACCAGAAGTCGACCGGCTTGGTGTGCGGGTTGTCGACCCGGAAGATCTTCACGCCCTCGCCGACCCAGTGCAGCACCACCCGCAGGATCTCGGCGCGGATCCCCTCCGGGTCGTTGTCGAAGTTCAGCGGGTAGATGTCCTGGTACTTCTTCGGCGGGTTCTCCGCGTACGCGATGGTGCCGTCGGCGCGGGTGGTGAACCACTCCGGGTGCTCGGTGACCCACGGGTGGTCCGGCGCGCACTGCAACGCCAGGTCCATCGCCACCTCCAGCCCCACCTCGGCGGCGGCGGCGATGAAGTCGCGGAAGTCCTCCGGCGTACCCAGGTCCGGGTGGAGGGCGTCGTGGCCGCCCTCGGCCGCGCCGATCGCCCACGGCGAGCCGACGTCGTCCGGGCCGGCGACGAGGGTGTTGTTGCGTCCCTTGCGGTTGACCCGGCCGATCGGGTGGATCGGCGGCAGGTAGAGCACGTCGAAGCCCATCGCGGCGACCCCCGGCAGGCGCTCCATCGCGGTGGCGAAGGTGCCCGAGCGGGCCGGAGCGTCGACCGTGGCCGGGATCGCCCCCTCGGAGCGGGGGAAGAACTCGTACCAGGCGGAGAAGAGCGCCCGGGGACGGTCCACCCAGAGGGCGTACTCGTCGGCGGGGGTGACCAGCTCGCGGACCGGATGCGCCCAGAGCAGCTCGGCCAGCTCCAGGGCCGGGGCCACCCGGCGCGGCACCGGCAGGTTCTCGTCCCGCAGCGCCCGCGCGGCGGCGACGACGCGCTTCCGCTCGGGCCTCGGCACGGTCGTCGCGGCGGCGTCCAGCACCGTCGCCCCGTCGGCCAGGTCGTTGGCTAGATCGGCCGCCCCCTGCCCGGCGGCGATCTTCTTCGTCACCGCGTTCTGCCAGGTCAGGTACGGGTCGGCGAACGCCTCGACGGTGAACGTCCAGCGGCCGACCGCGTCCGGGCGGATGGTGGCGTGCCAGCGGTCCTGCCCCGGCTCGCCGGGACGCATCCGCACCGCGGGCCGCTCCCGCCCGTCCGGGCCCTGCCAGCGCACCGTGCAGCCGAGCGCGTCGTGCCCCTCCCGGTAGGCGCGGGCGGACACCGGCACCAGTTCGCCGACGACCGCCTTGGCCGGGTAGCGACCGCACGCCACCGAGGGGGTGATGTCTTCGATCGGGAACCGTCCAGTCACCCCGTCAACCTACTGCCCGAGATCCCTTCGCGCGCGGCCGAGCGTGCCCTTCCCCTCCCCGTCACCCGGTTGACCAGGCCGCGTAACCCGGGGGTGGCTAGATCGGGAAGCGACCGCGGCGCCAGTGCCAGTGACGGCCGGCCTTCAGGTGGTCGACGACCGCGCGCTGGAGCACGGTGCGGCACGACAGCTGGTCGAGCGGCGTGGTCAGGGTCCGGAACACGTACCGCAGCACCTCGACGTCGGCGTCCAGCCCCTCCGGCTCCTCGTAGGGCTCCAGCTCGAACCTCCGCTGGAACCGGACGATGTTGGAGTCCTCGGGCAGGTACTCCAGCAGCTGGGGAGCGAGCAGCCACGAGCCGCAGGAGAACGTCCTGTAGTGCTCGTCGGGGAAGTGGTGCGGGAAGAACGCGCGGGCCTCGTCGAGCGACGCCGTGACCGCCTCCGGGGTCATCGGCCCGGAGTCGGGAACGTGCAGGCCGAGGGTGGTGTCGCCGCGCTGGTACTGCAACCGGCCCAGCTCGTAGATGCCGCCGCGCGCGTGCAGCGTCAGCCAGCTCTGCATGACCGGCCAGCCCTCGCGGTGCATCCGCCGGTCGATCGCGAGATTGCGACCCAGGTCCGCGAGGGTCCCCCACGACACGGCATCGACGATGCCTCGGTCGCGGTGGTACTGCCGGACGACGTCGACCAGGGCCAGGTACGCGTACACGTAGAGGTGCCGCCAGGCGGGGCCCCGTTCGCGCGGCAGCGCCGGACCGGGCGACAGCCAGCCGTGGCCCCCGAGATCGGCGCGGACCAGGGCGGTCGAGCGGTCGAGCAGCCAGCGCAGTTCCGGAGTCCACAGGGGGCGTCCGGGTCGGGCCAGCCCGCCATGATCTCGGCGGCGTCGTCCGGCCGCACCGCGAGCCGGTCGAGGATCGCAGGCGCGTCGGCCCTGGCGGGCAGCGGAGCCGACGGCCGGTCGCCGGCGAGCCGGTGCACCCGGTCGACGTCCTCGACGGGCACCCCGAGCCGGGCGGCGAGGTCGTCCAGATCCACGCGGACGACCCTACCGGCCGGTCGCGGCCGTACCTCGCCACCAGCGCGTCGAGCCTCTCCGCTGCTGGCCCGGCGTGAACTGTCGGTGGGGTACGTCAGGATCTGGCGGTCTGCCGCACGGCACCAGTTGACCCGGAAGGACCACCGCAATGGCAAAGGTCGTCTCCACGCTCTTCATCTCGGCCGACGGGGTGGCCGAGATCGATCCTGACTGGCACTTCCCGTACTTCGACGACAACATGGGCCGCGCCGTCGGCGAGGACTACGACACCGCCGACGTGCTGCTCATCGGCCACGGGACCTACGACAGCTTCGCCGGAGCCTGGCCCGACCGCGAGGCCGCAGGCGGGGACGACGCGGGGTTCGCCAAGCAGCTCGGTGACGTACGCAAGATCGTCGTCACCCGGCAGCAGTTGGAGTTCTCCTGGCGCAACTCCGAGGTGATCCAGGGTGATCTCCTCGACGTCGTCACCTCGCTCAAGGCCGATCCCGACATCAAGGGCATCCTCATCCCCGGGTCGATCTCCGTGGTGCAGCAGCTGCTCGCCGCCGGGCTGGTCGACGAGTTACGCCTGCTGGTGCATCCGGTGGCGGCGCGTAAGGGGCGCAGGCTCTTCGACGACGGCGACGTGCCGTACCACCTGAAGGTGATGGCGACGGAGGTGTTCCCGACCGGTGCGATCCGCGTGATCTACTCGCCCACCGCCGCACCTGCCGGGGTCGGCTACGACGAGATCAAGGACCAGGTCCCCGCAGGGAAATAGCCGCCTGCGCGGCCGGGCGGGGCGGGTCGCCCAGTGCCGGGTGCGGCGGAACGTGACCCAGCAGCAGGGCGTGCCGGCTGCGGCGGCTCGAGAGCACGACCGGGCAGCCGTTGCCTGAGTCGGCACTGGCGTGAATAATCCGAGGTCGCGATCATGGTTTCGTGCTCGCGGGCCAGGCGGTACCGACGCGCAGCTATGCAGCCGGGAGGGCTCAGGGCGACCGTGCTCCGCGGTGACGCATGTGGACGCGACCTCCTGCGGAGCTGCCGGTTCACGTTGGATCTCGGCGAACCGTGTGGACGCTCTTGCGGAAGGATTCGGGAACAGTGACCACGGACAGCGCGGGCCAGGCGGCCGGCATCGATCCCTCCGTCCCCACTGCTGCGGGCATGTACGACTACTACCTGGGCGGCAAGGACAACTTCGCAGCCGATCGTCGAGCCGCGAACAAGGTGCTCGCAGCGGCTCCCGAGGTGATTCTCATGGCACGCGAGAACCGTCGGTTCATCCAACGTGCCGTCCGGTTCCTGGCCCGCGACGCGGGCATCCGCCAGTTCCTCGACATCGGCAGCGGCCTGCCCACACAGGGCAACGTCCACGAGATCGCCCAAGCTGAGGCACCGGACGCACGCGTGGTCTACGTCGCCGCCAACGCCAGCAGCCCTCCCAGGTTGGCGGCCACCGACGTCTTGCCCTGGCCCCCCTTGCCGTTGAGCACCGCGAGCACGTGCCCCAGAGGAGGTTTGGCCGATGACCTTGCCGGTGGCCACGTCGAGGGCGGCGAACAGGCTGGTGGTGCCGTGGCGGACGTAGTCGTGGGTCACCCGGCCGGGGACGCCGGGCATCATCGGCAGCATGGGCGCGGTCCGGTCCAG
Source organism: Micromonospora inyonensis (assembly GCF_900091415.1). NCBI lineage: Bacteria > Bacillati > Actinomycetota > Actinomycetes > Micromonosporales > Micromonosporaceae > Micromonospora > Micromonospora inyonensis. The sequence continues at coordinate 3,150,107 of NZ_FMHU01000002.1, forward strand.
GGCCTGGATCTGCGATTTCTCGTCCACGGCGAGGACCATGGCGGCCTCCGGCGGGTCCAGGTACAGCCCGACGATGTCGCGGACCTTGTCGATGAACAGCGGGTCGGTCGACAGCTTCCAACTCTGGACCTGGTGCGGTTTGAGGCCGAACGCCCGCCAGATCCGCGAGACCGCGGTCTGGTTCAGCCCCACCGCCGTGGCCATCGACCGCGTCGACCAATGACTGTCCTGATCGGGCGGCAGCTCTTCGAGCGTCTTCGTGATCACGGCCTCGACCTGGGCGTCGCCGATCTTCCGTGGCGCGCCCGGTCGCGGCTCGTCGCGCAGCCCGTCCACCCGATCGGCCACGAACCGCTTACGCCACTTGCCGACCGTCGGCAGCGACACCCCAAGCCGGCGAGACACCTCGCTGTTGGACAGGCCTTCCGCGCAGGCGAGGACGATCCGCGCCCGCACCGCCAACGCCTGCGCCGTCTTCGGCCGCCGAGCCAGCCCTCGTAGCGCCTCCCGCTCCTCGGCGGTCAACTCCAGCGGCGCCAGCTTCGGACCACGGCCATCACCCATACCCATCTACCAACGAATTAACGACTCGGCACACTAGTGTTCTGTCTCTGAAATGGATAGCCAGTTGGTACGATGCTGGTCGTGAGTCGTGCCGCTGCGCCATTGGCGCTTGATCCGGGCCAGCGTGAGCTGCTGGAGTCTCTGGCTAGGTCGCGGACCGCGGAGCACCGTCTGGTCCAGCGGGCGCAGGTGCTGCTGCACGCGGCCGCCGGGGTGTCCAACACCGACATCGCCGTGCTGACGGGGGTGACCCGGATGACGGTGAGGGCGTGGCGGGCGGAGTTCGCCGAGCGTGGGCTCACCGACCTGGGCAAGGTAGCGGCGGGTCGGGGCCGCAAGCCGTCGATCCCGCAGGCGGTGATCGACCAGATCGTGGAACTGACGCTGCATTCGCGGCCCGAGGGGGCCACGCATTGGTCGTGCCGGTCGATGGCGGCCAGGGTCGGCGTGTCGAAGGCTACTGTGCAGCGGGTATGGGACGCGCGGGGGCTCAAGCCGCACCTGGTGGAGACGTTCAAGCTGTCGAACGACAAGCGGTTCGAGGAGAAACTCGTCGACGTCGTGGGCCTGTACCTGAACCCGCCGGACAAGGCCGTGGTCTTGTGCATGGACGAGAAATCGCAGATCCAGGCGTTGGACCGTACCCAGCCGAGCCTGCCACTCAAGCCCGGTCGGGCCGGCACGATGACCCATGACTACAAACGGCATGGCACCACGACACTGTTCGCGGCACTGGACGTGCTGACCGGCAAGGTCATCGGCAAGTGCTTCGCCCGGCACCGCCATGACGAGTTCCTGCGCTTCCTGCGCACTATCGACACGTCGGTTCCCCGCAAGCTGCAGATCCACATGATCGTCGACAACTACGGCACCCACACCCACCCGAACGTCAAGGCCTGGCTGGCCAAGCATCCGCGCTTCCACCTGCACTTCACCCCAACCAGCTCGTCCTGGCTGAACATGGTCGAGCGTTGGTTCGCCGAACTGACCGACAAGATGATCCGCCGTGGCGTGTTCCGCAGCGTGGATGACCTCGTCAGAGCGATCGAGGAGTACCTGCGGGTGCACAACGACGACCCGAAGCCGTTCGTATGGACCGCGACCGCCGAATCGATCCTGGCCAAGGTCCGGCGTGGACGCGTCGCCCTCCAACAAACGGCTAGCCAAAACTGAGACGCAACACTAGGTGGACGACAGCGGCCAGGGAAACGAGTCGGTGGTGTCCTCGGCGACTGAGCTGAACTCAATCAGCAGGCTGTCGGCCTCGGCGACCACCTCGTGATACACGTTCCGGGGAACGGTCAGCTTGTGTGGCGCCTGCGGGGTGGAGGTGATCACCACCACCGTCGGCTCCGGTCGGTCGGGGTGCCGCGAGGTGATCGCCAGCGAGCCCTCGACCAGGATGACGGTCTCGGGGTCCTTCGATCGGTACAGTCCTCGGTGAAGGTTGTTTCCCAGGGCTTTCGGGCTTGCGGGCCGCCGAACCAGCATGTAGGTCTCGGTGGGTTTGGTCCTGAACTCGCTGATGAGGCCGCCGGCATGGTCCATGCTGGGAAGCCGCCGGTAGGACAGCTCCCGCAGCTCAGGTTCGATGTCGACGGTGGCGACTACCCGGTAGCCTTCGGCAGTTGCGGCCGAAGGAACCCCGCCGGCGACCAGGTTGGCGCCGACGTCCAGCTGCCGCAGGAGCAGTTCCGCTTCGCCGTGGGCCGGGACCATGATGTTCGAATACGGGTGTGCCAGCCGGAGCAGGGCGATCTGGAGGAGGAATGGATCCCGCGATCCGTTGGCCACCCCGGCCTGGGGCTCGCCCGGGTCACGGCGCACGGCGATAGTGTGCGGATGCAGGCCCAACTCCTCCATGAGGTGGTTGCTCTGAAGTAACACGGAAGCCAGTTGGCGCGCAGCGTTGGCGCCGATGGTGGCGGTCAGGCCGAGACGGGTGAATCCGGCCGCGAACGCCGCGTTCTGGGCGTCGAGCAGCGCCTTCAGCGCGGCTGGCGCGGTCTGTCCATTGTGGTCTTTGCAGACGCACGCGTCGGCGCCGGCCCGACGCAGGGAGCGCAGCGCTTCCAGGTCGTACTGCGCCGGGACGGCGGCGAGGATCGCGCTCTCTCCCAGTTCCTGCCGCAGCTGGGCCAGCAAAGCCACCTGGCGAGCGGTGTCTACATCGTCGAGCACCTCGAAGTAGGCGGTGGGCTGGCCCGCGGGCGCGTCGAGCCGGTCGTCCGGGCCGACCGATGCCACCGAGCTGGCCCGCCCGACCGTGTTGCCGAAGCCGTCGCGGCGAGCGCGGCGGGCGGCATCGAGGACGTCGTCCCAGATTTCAGGGTCACCGAGCGCGTCCTCGTACACCTCGACCAGCTCGTCGGGTGACCAGAGGCAGTGTCGCTCGCGCTGGTTCAGCCTCTCGCCGGTGGCCGTTCTCATGATGACTCCTGTCTGACGGTCGACAATCTGGCTCGGGGACTCGGCTAATCCGTCGGTGTCCTGCGGAGGGCGGGCGACACCAGGCCCATGGCGACGGCAGCCGTGCCCGCCACCAGCCAGATCCGGTAGGGGTCGAGCGGCCAATCGGCCCGATCGATGCTGAACGACACGAGCAGCCCGCCGACGAAGAGCCCGACCTGAATCGACGTCGATGCAACGACGTCGAGCAACGTCATGGCCCGGACCGAGGTGGTCTCGTCGACGTCCCGGTGGGCCCGTTCGAGCATGGCCAGAAGGATCGTGAGGTTGGCTGCCGACGCCACGGCCAGGGCCGCGACGGTGATCACCTGCTCGGTGGTCCCGTCGACCGGTGCCCGCACGACGGCGAGGGCGACGGTGGCCGTCAGCAGCACCAGGCCGGCCTGCCAGGCGTAGCGGCCGAGGTCCGTGTGGCTGGACCGCCAGGAGGCGGCGGCCAGAAGTGCTCCACCGAGCTGCACCGCGCCGAGCATCCCGAGGTTGGCGCCGGGCCACAGGACCTTGTCGGCGTAGACGAGGAAGAGCGGCCAGGCGGTGGCCAGCCCGGCGACGGCGAGGATCAGGTAGATCCGCCGCATGGTGGGTGAGAGCTTGGGCCGGTTCCCGAGAACGGACGCGTCGAGGTCGCGCTCCACCGGTCGGTCCGGGGCCGGGATGCCGCGGGCGGCGACGGCCAGCAGCAGGGCGACGGCGCCGATGACCGCGAACATCGCCGTACGCAGCACGGGGCCGCCCGAGCCGTACAGCAGGACCGCACCGGCCACGATCAGGCCACCGGCGGCCCTGCCCCAGGAGTTCACCCGCTGGCGTTCCTGGCTGGTGAGGCCGTAGTTCAGCAGTGGCTGCCACGAGGGGGCGTAGAGCACCGACAGGTTGACCTCCGCCGTGACCGTGACGGCGAGGGCGATGAGGGCGAAACCTCCGCCGACCACGTCCAGACCCACGAGCACCGCCAGGACCGCGCATTCGACGGCGGCGACGAGGAGGAAGAGCTGGAGGTTGCGGCCGGCTCGCCACAACGGCAGGCGAGCCGCGAGCACCTGGATGGGCACGGAGAGCATGCCCATGGCGAAGGCCAGACCGATGGTCCTGGGATCGAGGCCGAGGTCCTCGACGGCGGCGATCTGGAAGATGGCGCCGCCGTCGAGCCCGAGCGCGGAGCCGAGGGTCGGCATCGTCAGGGCGACGGCGAAGAACCGCCAGAGCCGTCCGCGCCGAGGCGCGTCGCCGGTGCCTTCGGGCGCGTTCTTGAGCTCGGTTCGGCGTCGCCGAGCGGTGGTGCGGCTGTTCAACGGTCTCCCCCCCGCTCCATTCACGATGAGCGGATTGGGGACAGGCGACGTCGGGTCGAGGTCGCGGTGTGGCAACGCAGATCATCCTCTGACTGGTGGGTAAGGGCGAACGTGCCTCGGTTTTTGCTTCCTCGAAGCGACGGTGACGTCGTCGATCGGTCTGGTCGGAGGCTTTTCCATCGATCGGTTCGACGATTATGCCAGACTGCGCCCTGCCCGCCCTCCCCGGAATTGTTCTGGAGGGAGGGCGAGCAGGAGGCGAAGGACGGTTTCACATCGGTCCGTACCGCGTCAATACCAGCGCCGGCTGAGACAGGATTACGGTCTACGGCTTGAGCACTAGCCAATGGCCGTGCGACGGCCGTCGAAGCTGAGGTCCACGGTCACCCCCGGCGGGCAGATCTGCTGGATCGCGGTGGCATCGGCACCCGGGTTGTGGAAGTTCATCTGGGTGGTGTCCGATTTGATGTGACCGATCGACACGAGCTGCTCAGCCGGATGCGATCGAGCACCGGTCCAGACGTAACCGTTGCACATGTCGGTGATCTCCGAGACCTTGCCGTAGACGAAGTCCGGGTCCAGCCGGGTGTTGGCCACCAGGTGGGCATCGGGGAAGGCCAGCCGCAGGTGGGCGCAGATCTCGAGATACAGGTCCAGTGAGATGGTCAGTGGCGGATCGATGTCGAACCCCTCGGGCGCCGAGGTTCCCTGCGGGAGGGTGATCGTCTGCTGGACCGGGGTGGCCACGAAGTCGAAGCCGCCGACCTCCTTCGACCACGCCACGAACTGTTCGAGCTCCGCCTTCCAGTCAGGCACCAGCCCCCACAGCAGGGCGTTGCCGACGGCCAAGCCGGCATTCCGGATCCGCTGCGGTGCTTGCAGGCGCTGCGCCTGATCCGCCTTCAATCCGGAGCGGTGCTTCTGGGAGTAGATGTCGGGCGACATGACCTCCATGAATGTCCAGATGGCGTCGGCGCCGGCGTCCTTGAGGCGGTGGTAGCCGTCCTGGTGCAGCGTGTCGCAGTTGACGATGAGATAGCTCTCCGGGTGGGCGGCCCGGGCGCGTTCCACCCAACGAACGATCCGCTTGGTGAGTAGGTCCTGGTCCTCGGCCACCGTGCCGAAGACCAGTTCGTGGATCTGGTAGCCGGCGTCGGCCAGCTCGCGGATGAGCCAGTCGAATGTGGCGGGCCGCATCGCCCCCCGCACGCCATGGGCACCTTCCTTGGCCAGGAGCGTGCTCAGCCCGCAGTAGGTGCAACCAGATGTGCAGAAGTCGATCGGGTAAATCACGGAGTGGAGGCGCAGCGCGTTGCCGAAGTTCTTGGTTCGGATGCGACGCGCCTGCTCGATGTTGCTTGACGTCATGCTTCCTCCCTATCGGACCTGGTCCTTTGGGCCGAAGAGGCCTTCAACCCTGCTGCTCATCTGGGTCGCGGCTTCGGTGTTCTCTGCGATGACGCAGTAGCGGACGGTGCTGTCCTCGGGGTTGAACCCCTTCACGATGACCACGCCGGTGCGGGTGGCCGGGTCGTAGTGCAGGCCGGCTTCGTCGAGGCGGGCGACCGCGGCCGGAAACGACGGCACTCGCCACCCGACGAACTCGCCCAACGCCCGGCATCGACTGAAGTCCGGGCCGATCAGGCGCCGACCGAGGTTGCGGTAGATGGTCGTGGACGCCGTCATCCGCCCGTTCCATTCGGTGAGCAGGACTTCGCCGTCATCCAGCAGGATCGCGTCGGCGCTCACCACGCCGCGGTAGCCCATCATCCGCATCCCCTCCGCCAGCGCTTGGCCGATGGTGACCAGGCGGTCCAGGGCATCGGGCGGCAGATCGGGTGCGGGAATGAACTCGGCGAAGGCAATCGGGGCGTGGATGATCTCGCCGTGCTCCTCGAAGGTGGCCGCTTCGTCGGTGATCTCGAATTCGGCGAAGATCGCCCGTGCCCGGTGGTAGTAGCGTTCCACGACGACGGGAAACCGGTCGCCGTTGGTGAGCCAGTCCCAACGCTCGTCGAGGTAGTCGTCGAGGTGGTCGGTGCTCGGCAGATGTACGGCCCGCTGGGCACCGACCGGGTGGGGGATCGCCTCGAGGGCCACGACCTCGCTGCCCATGCCGCCGCCACCGAAGTCGCGCTTGAGGATGACAGGATGGCCCTGCTCCAGCAGTTCCATGACGAGTGCCCTGGCGTCTGCTCTGCCGCGGGCCACGCCACCGGGGGGCAGCGGCGCGCCGACGCCGGCCGCGACCGCCCGGAAGCAGGCCTTGCCGTTGGCCAGGAGGGCACCGCCCTGGCTGAAGAACTGGTGGCCGGGGAGGGCCTCGGGGCACCCCAGCTCGGTAGCCAGGGCGGCGATGGCAGCGTCGGGCATGAGAGCCACGATGCGGTCGACGGTCCGGCCGGCCAACGCGTCGCGTAACTCGGCCAGTCCAGCCGCGCTGGTCAGCCGATCCCGGGTCAGGAAGTAGGGGCTTGCTTCGGCGATGGGAGGAACGACGATCCGGAGGCTCTCCCGGTCGACTCCCAACAGGGTGGTGCGGTAGGCCAAGAACTCGGGGTCCGGTGCCTGGGGGAGGACGATGACGTCGCCCGACTCGGCGTACCACACGATCGCCTGTGAGCCGGCGGCTGCGCTTCGAGCCATGGTGTCGGAGATCGGGGCCACGTCCCCGCCGAAGTCGTGCGGGTACAGATCACCGAGCAGCAACCTGGGCATGTGCTGCGCTCCTTTCGCCTCGGCGGCCGAACCACTTCCAGGGTGGGCTCGGCCGTTCATCGGAGAAGAAGTAGAGGTCCCGCATGAGCCCGTCCAGCGAGTCGGCCCGCTCGCGCAGGCGGACGCGGACGAGGTCGTCGTTGCGGCGCCGGGTGGCCTGGCTGAACGGGAGCCTGCCGACGTCGGCGAACCGGATGGCGCCCTCCTGATCCCGACAGGGCGTCACCAGCGACTGGGCGAAGCGGCTGGCCGAGAAGGGGACGTCGATGCGGCCGTCGGCGAAGGCGTCGGCGACGGCAACGACAAGGTCGCGCTGGTCAAGGATCGGCTCGACCAGCTCGCCGACCTCCCGTTCGATGGCTTCCAACTCGTCGGCCACCGCGTCCTCATCGATCACCAGGCGGTCCAGGGGCTGCTCAAGGGCAGCCCGGGTGGCGAAAATCCCCTCGGCGTTCTCCGCCAGGGTGGGGATGCCCCTGGCCTCGGCGGGGGATTTGGTGACGACCTTGTCGACGTTCCCGAGGCCGGCCAGGAGGGCGCCGTAGGTGATGAGGTCGATCGCCCGCGACCAGTCGGTGGGGAAGATGCCCATGAACTGGTGCAACACGGTGTGGACGCGGACGCCGGAGTACGGCGTGAGATATCGGGCTGCGAGCCGGGGGATGGCCCGTAGCGCTGCCAGGTCCTGCCAGGGGTGACCACCTTGCGGGTAGGCGATCGAGATGCAGCGGACGCCCTCGGCGGCTGCCAGCACCGCTTCGATCAGAGTCACGGCCAGGCAGATCGACGGCGGCATGAGCACCGCGGTCAGCGTTCCGAACAGCTCGCGGTCGACAACCAGCCCGGCCGCGGTGGCCTCGCCAGCGACGCGATCGACCTCCTGCCAGGCTCGCACCGAACTGGCGATCGGGATGTTCTTGACGTAAGGGACGTTGTACGATATCCCGCCGCCTTCGAAAGAGGTGATACCGGATGCCAGGGTGGTGCGGAACAGCAGGCGGGCGTCCGGTGAGCCGTGTCGTACCTGCAACGGGGCTCGCACCAGCTCGTTGAGCTCGCGCCCGCGTCGCCATCCGTGAGAGACGAGGGGGTAGCCGTTGAGCGTTCCGGCGTCCCCCCTCAGCGCCCGGCGAGCGGTGTCGAGCTGGAGCAGGCGGGTGTAGGAGTCGATGGTGATGGTGGCGACGTCGGGTTGCGCCCGGTGCTCCAAGCCCAACAGCAGGTCCAGCATGGCGTCATGGTCACCCACGCCGGACCGAGGCTGGACCAGGGTCCGACCATCTCGGGCGGCGTCGGACAGGAGATCGGCCACCGTCGGCTTGCCCAACGACCTCGCGTAGGCGATCGATTCGGCGAGCGGGGGGAACGGGTCCACGGCTTACCCCTCCGCCCGTCTGGCGCTCAGGAGCAGCCCGCTGTGATTCGAGCGCCGCTTCGGTGCCGGCCATCGCGTGGTCGCGGCCGAGTCCCCGTGCAGGTGGACGTGGAGGTCGCGCACGGCACCATCGAGCGAGTCGACGCCAACGGCGGTGTGTTCGGTCTGCCCGTCGGGCTGGACGACTGACAACAGCCCCAACCCGGAGACGGCCAGGGCGTCGATACCGGCGCGGCGTAGCGCGGCTGCGACGTCGCCCTGCTGGCCGGCGAAGCAGTGAATCGTCTCGTCGCCCTGTACGACGGTGACGCCGACGACACCGCAGGCCCTGGCCCGTTCGAGGGCGTCGTCGGCCGAGGCCCCCACAAACCGGAAGACCTGGGTCCTGCGGTCGCCGACGACGGCGGCCAGACCTCGACCGGCGCCGATCACCGAGCCGGTGACGGCTCCGTCGGGAGTCAGCGACGCGCACACGATGTCGATGCCGTGGACCTCGGCGAGGCGCACGGCACCGGCGTGCAGGACCTTGGCGCCACTCGACGACATGGCCGCGCACTGCGCGTACGACAACTCGGGCATGAGACGCGCGCCGGGAACGACGTGGGGGTCGGCGGTGTAGACACCGTCGACGTCGGAGTAGATCTGGCACTGGTCGGCGCCGACGGCGGCAGCCACGGCGACGGCGGTGAGATCCGAGCTGTTGCGCCCGAACATGACGATGCGCCCGTCGCTGTCGAGCGCCTGGCCGCCGGCGACGACGGCGACGGTCTTGCCGACGAGCGCGTCGAGCAGGCGACGGCGATCGACGGCGATCACCGGGCCGGACGCAATGCGTCTCATCCCGATGTGCGGCGCCCACAGGTCGGTGGCCCTGACCCCCTCGGCGTGCAGCGCGGCACGAAGCAGCCCGACGCTGACGATCTCGGCGGTGGCGAGCACCTGGTCCTGCACGTGCGGCTCGAGGTCGGGATCGACGTCACGCGCCGCTTCCAGCAGCCGGCCTGTCGATCCGGACATGCCACTGACGACCGCCACGACCGGTCGCCCCTCGTCGTGGGCGAGTTCGGACAGGTGACGGGCCACCCGCCGGTAGGCCGGTAGCTCGATGAACGACGAGCCGCCGAACTTGACCACGATGGGCGTCTGCTGGTCGGCCATCAGCCCATCACCGCCTCGGCTACCTCGGCCACGGCCGCACCGAAGATCGCCAGCGCCTCGCGTGCCTCGTCGAAGGTCACGTTGAGCGGCGGCAGGAAGCGGGCGACGCTGCCGTCGCGGCCCGCCGGTTCGAACAGGAGTCCCCGCTTCAGGGCGGCGGCGCGTACCCGGTCGGCGACCTCCGAGGCCGACACGTCCCCGACCGACCGGAACTCGACGCCGAGGATCAGCCCGAGCCCTCGCACCTCGGCGAGCAGCGAGGGGTGGCGGGCCTGTAGCGCATCGAGGTTGGCTCGGAGGAACGAGCCGACCCGGCGGACGTGGTGGAGGATCCCGTCGCGCTCGATGACCTCCATCAGGGCGGACCCGGCGGCGAACGCCACCTGGTTGCCACGGAACGTCCCGGTGTGGGCGCCCGGCGCCCAGGTGTCGAGCCGGGCGTCGTAGAGGATCACGGCTGCCGGGTGACCCCCGCCGATCGCCTTCGAGGCGACCACGACGTCGGGGACGATGCCGTACTGCTCGAACGCGAACCAGGTGCCGGTGCGTCCGGCGCCGCTCTGCACCTCGTCGACGATCAACGGGATGTTCAACCGGCTGGTGGTCTCGCGCAGCTCCCGCACGAACTCGGCACGGGCGGGGATCACGCCACCCTCGCCCTGAACGAGCTCGATGATCGCAGCGGCCGGGCGGCGCACGCCACCGTTCGGGTCGGTCAGGACCTTGGTGAGGTACTGGCCGCAGTTCGTGCTGCACGTCGCGGGCTCAAGGCCGAGCGGGCACCGTAGGCAGTACGAGAAGGGGAAGAAGGAGACGCCCGGGTTCAGGTTGCGCAGGTGCTCCTTCGGGGCGCGCAGCCCGCTCAGCGCGATCGTGCTCTGGGTGCTGCCGTGGAACGCGCCCTGGAAGGCGATGACCTCGTCGCGGCCCGTGGCTGTCTTGCAGAGCTTGACCGCCGCGTCCACCGCGTCGGCCCCGGTAGGCGAGCAGAACTGGATCTTGGTGCGGCCCTGCATCGCCGGGGGCAGGAAGCCGAGCAGCCGCCGGGTGAACTCGTGCTTGGCCGGGGTGGGGAAATCGAGAGCGTGCGACTCCACCTCGAGCTGGGCCCGAGCCGCCGCGACCAGCGCGGGGTGGTTGTGCCCCAGGGCCAGAACGCCGGCACCGGACAGGAAGTCGAGGAAGCGGTTGCCGTCGGCGTCCTCGACGTAGGCGCCGTCGCCTCGCGCGATGGCGATCGGGGCGCTGCGGGGGTAGGTGCGGGCCGACGACTCGACGGTCGCTTGGGCGTCGAGCAGTGCGCGCGACCGAGGGCCGGGCAGCTCGGTGTGGACCGAGGCGCCGGACTTTCGTTGCACCATCGTCACCGCGACGCCTCCTCGGGTTGCCGGCGTCGCCTGGCCGCGGCCAGGCGGGCGAGAAGGGGTGGCAGCGCCGACACGTCGCGGAGGACGTGATCGACACCCAGGTCGTGGAGTGCGGCCACGGCATCCTTGTCGTCGGTCTCGGATCCGACGGACAGACGCCCGCCGACGATCATCGGGCAGGGCACGCGTCCGGCGTCCTTGGCCGCCCGCAGGGGGGTGAGGTCCTCCACCGCGTGGCCGTTCACCGAACCGATGACGAGCGCCACCGCATCGGGGTGAGCGGCGAGGCACTCGACGAACTCGGCGACCGGGGTGCAGGCGCCCAGGTTCACGACGTGGTAGCCGAGGTTGCGGAGCTGGAACGCGATGAGCCGGTTTGCCACCACGTGTGCGTCGCTGGCGGCAACGCCGAGAACGACGACCGGAGGCTCGGAAGTGATCATCGGGCGTAGAGGTCGTCGGCTTCGAGGGCGCGGATGGCGCGATGGTCGCGATCGAGATCGGCGTCGTCGTCGCCGACGAGGGCGACCAGACCGGGTGCGGTGATGACGTCGACGGTCTGGGGGATGACGTCCTGGGAGACGGCGAACGTCGAGAGTTCCGCGAACGTCGGAAGGGCCCCGAGTTCGGCCTGCCACGCGCCCGGGCCACGGGCGCAGGCCCGCTGGTTGGACAGCCAGACGTAGCGCATGCGCTTCGAGTGCACCACCTTCGTCTCGTCGTAGCGGTCGAACGCGGCCGGATCACAGAGCGCCGCGCAGAGCAGGTGCACGTGGGACATGCCGGTTAACCGGTACGTCAGATCCGGCATGGAACTGCCCATCAGGCGGGCGCCGGTCTCGATCAGCACGGGGCCCCGGTCGGTGACCATCAGCTCGGTGTGCGCCGCGCCATTGCGGATGCCGAGGGCGGTGAGCGCGTCTTTTGCGTAGCGAACGACTGCGGCGAGGGCGTCGTCAACCGGTACAGCGTCCTGGTAGTCGTAGAACGGTAGGCCGGTGGCTTCGACTCGTTTGTTGGAGACCCAGACGTCGGAGATCTTGTGGACGCCGTCGACGGACACCGTGTTGACGATGTGCTCGACGCCGTCGAGACGTTCCTGGACGAGCAGCGAGGCGTTCTTGTGCCCGTAGATGTTGGGGTGGGAGAGGACGGACATGGCGGCGTCGCGGACCTCGTCTTCGGTCGGGCAGATGCGTACCCCGTCGGTGCCGGCGCTGGAAACCGGCTTCACCACCACCGGGCGGCCGCCCTGGGCGTCGAAATACGCCACGGCGCTGGCGACGTCGTCGACCAGCGCACTGCGCGGCGCGTCCAGACCCATGGCCCGTAGGGCAGCCGCCATGGCGTACTTGTCCCGCCACGCTCTTGCCATGGACACCTCGTTGCCGGGCAGGCCGAGGCGATGGCTCAGCTTGTTGGCCAGAAGTACCCCGCGCTCCGAACCCGGCAGAACGCGCGCTACGCCGAAGGCATGGAGCTCGTCGAGCAGGTGCTCGGCGTCGTCATGGTGTCCCAGGTCGGCCAAGTAGGCGTCCGGTTCGAACGATTGCGCTAGTGTTCTGTCTCTGAAATGGATAGCCAGTTGGTACGATGCTGGTCGTGAGTCGTGCCGCTGCGCCATTGGCGCTTGATCCGGGCCAGCGTGAGCTGCTGGAGTCTCTGGCTAGGTCGCGGACCGCGGAGCACCGTCTGGTCCAGCGGGCGCAGGTGCTGCTGCACGCGGCCGCCGGGGTGTCCAACACCGACATCGCCGTGCTGACGGGGGTGACCCGGATGACGGTGAGGGCGTGGCGGGCGGAGTTCGCCGAGCGTGGGCTCACCGACCTGGGCAAGGTAGCGGCGGGTCGGGGCCGCAAGCCGTCGATCCCGCAGGCGGTGATCGACCAGATCGTGGAACTGACGCTGCATTCGCGGCCCGAGGGGGCCACGCATTGGTCGTGCCGGTCGATGGCGGCCAGGGTCGGCGTGTCGAAGGCTACTGTGCAGCGGGTATGGGACGCGCGGGGGCTCAAGCCGCACCTGGTGGAGACGTTCAAGCTGTCGAACGACAAGCGGTTCGAGGAGAAACTCGTCGACGTCGTGGGCCTGTACCTGAACCCGCCGGACAAGGCCGTGGTCTTGTGCATGGACGAGAAATCGCAGATCCAGGCGTTGGACCGTACCCAGCCGAGCCTGCCACTCAAGCCCGGTCGGGCCGGCACGATGACCCATGACTACAAACGGCATGGCACCACGACACTGTTCGCGGCACTGGACGTGCTGACCGGCAAGGTCATCGGCAAGTGCTTCGCCCGGCACCGCCATGACGAGTTCCTGCGCTTCCTGCGCACTATCGACACGTCGGTTCCCCGCAAGCTGCAGATCCACATGATCGTCGACAACTACGGCACCCACACCCACCCGAACGTCAAGGCCTGGCTGGCCAAGCATCCGCGCTTCCACCTGCACTTCACCCCAACCAGCTCGTCCTGGCTGAACATGGTCGAGCGTTGGTTCGCCGAACTGACCGACAAGATGATCCGCCGTGGCGTGTTCCGCAGCGTGGATGACCTCGTCAGAGCGATCGAGGAGTACCTGCGGGTGCACAACGACGACCCGAAGCCGTTCGTATGGACCGCGACCGCCGAATCGATCCTGGCCAAGGTCCGGCGTGGACGCGTCGCCCTCCAACAAACGGCTAGCCAAAACTGAGACGCAACACTAGGAACTCGGGCATGTCGCTCTGGCTCTGGACATGGACACACTCCACGCCCCGTTCGCGTAGGGCCGCGAGGAGAAACCTGGTGGTGCTGTAGCCGTCGACGATGGCGACGCGACCCATCATGAGAAGTAGTCCTCGAGTTCTCCGTCGCGGACGGTGTCCAGGGTGAAGCAGTGCAGACCGCCGCCGAACAACCGCCGGTGCCGATGGCGTACCGGCACGACGTCGAAGCCGTGCCGTTCCAGCTCACGGCTCAGCTCTGGGCAGGAGTCGTTGACCATGACGGTCCGCTCGTCGATCGACAACACGTTCAGGTCAATGAACGGGCTGGTGAGGATGACATCGTCGTCGTCGTACTGGGGGAAGTTCTGTGCAGTCGGTGCTGGGGCCTCGATGACGTCCCATTTGCGGAGGGCGTCGGGCAGGTAGTCGAGGAAGCGCCGAGTGCGGATCAATAGGGTGCCCGGTCGTAGGGGAAGCAACGCGCTGTCGATGTGGCTGTCGGTCAGCCGGTGTATCCGGTGGATGTTGTAGCGACCCTCCAGGTGGCGCTCCAACCATTCGCAGGCCAGGAGGTGGTTCGCCGTCGAGATGTTGACCAGGAGATCTCGACCGAAGCGCAGGCACTGCGCGGCGTCGAAGAGCATCTCGATGCCGACGTCGTAGGGGGAGTCGTTGATGACGGGCACGATCTCCATCCCGCCGACCTGTTCGGCGTAGGTGAGATCGAAGGAGCGGTCGGTCATCCAGGGCCGCGGCATGACCGTCCACCGTGCGCCGTGCTCGAAGTACTCCATGAAGAGCGGCTTCAAAAACTGTGTCTCGAAGTAGCGTGAGCGCATCATCGGTGGCGTCTCGATGATCTCGTTGCCCAGGATCAACGTGTTGTCCCGGACGTTCAGGGGTGGCAGGGCGGAGGCCGACCACGCGGGCGTGGCGATCTGTGTCGCACCCTCCTGGATGTCCATCGGCCGGCGGACGCGTACCCCGAGGGACTCGAGCGCCTTGGCCATTCCTTCCACGTCCTCGTGACGTAGCGCTGCTTGATGGTCACCGTCTTCGACGCGTTCTGTACGGGCGTCGGCTCACCGTCGACTGGGAGCCGTGGGTAGTAACCACGGTGGGTCTTCGGGTTGTCGTGGACGAGGTTGTCGTAGAAGAAGAGGTCAAAGGAGAGGTCACGGGCCTGCTCCCGGTAGCCGGAGGCCGAACCCAGGACAATCTCCCGCAGCGGCGACCACTCGTCGAAACTGTGCAGCTTCATGCCGTCCCCGTAGGCCATGTGCTTGGGATGGGCTCACTCGCAACGCGAGGAGTGCGGTGCTGCTGCCGGTTGTAGTTCTACCGCTACAGACCGCAGTTGTTGCCCATAAAACCATCGATCTTTCGGTTAGGCAACGTCAAACTTCGGGCATGCGAGCAGAACTTTCGTTGCCTATGCTCGTTGGTATGGTGGTGCTTGGTTCCGTCCGGCGGCCGCTTCTGACGCTCACCACACTCGCGCCGGAAGAGTTGAGAGACCTCGTGACGGTCGCCCACCACTACGGAGCCGATCCCGGGCGGTGGAAGGATCGGTTGGTCGGAGCGCGGGTAGCGCTCATCTTCACGGCGCCGTCCACCCGTACCCGTTCGTCGTTCTGGAGCACAGCGGTCCAGCTCGGGTGTCACACCCTCCACTTTGGTGCCTCTGATTTGCAGGTCACCACGGGGGAGACGTGGGCCGACACCGGGATGGTGCTGGCCCATCACCTCGATGCCGCCGTGGTGCGGACGAACGGCCCGCAGATCGAGCTCGAAGCGCTAGCGAGTGAGCTGCCCGCAACCATCAACGCCGTGACCCACGATGAGCACCCGACCCAGGCCATTGCCGACGCCTGCGCGCTCTTAGAGGTCGCGCGGAATGGTGGGTTGATCGGCGCGCCTGAACGGATGCAGACACAGAACTGGTGATCATGAAGTTGCTGACGCTCCGTGATCACGGGAGGTTCTGTGCCTGCCATCCCAGCATGGCTGATCGAGCCGTTGTGGGTCCAGTTCGCCGCGCTGCTCCCCGATCGGCCGACCTACCAACCGACACATCCGCTGGGCTGTCACCGCAAGCGGATCGATGACCGCATCGTGTTCGACAAGCTGGTCCAGGTGTTGCGGTTCGGCTGCGCCTACGAGGCGATCGCCGATGCCACCTGTTCGGCCACCACGATCCGCGGCCGCCGTGACGAGTGGATAGAGCTTGGGGTGTTCGCCCAGCTCAAACAGATCGCCCTGGACGCCTACGACCGGCTCGTCGGCCTGGTCCTCGACGACATCGCCGTGGACGGCTGCATCACCAAGGCTCCCGGCGGCGGCGAGGCCGCCGGACGCTCACCGGTCGACCGGGGCAAGCAGGGCATGAAACGCTCGTTGATGGTCGACGGCTACGGCATCCCCCTCGGCCGGGTCCTGGCCGGCGCGAACCGACACGACTCACCCCTGCTCGGCCCCACCCTCGACCACCTCGACGACCTCGGCCCACTACCCCAGGCCATCACGGTGCACCTCGACGCCGGATACGACTCCCAGGTCACCCGCGCCCTGCTGGCCGAGCGCGGCCTGACCGGTGAGATCGCCCACAAGGGCGACAAGGCGCCCATCCAGGCGAGCCAACGGTGGCACGTCGAACGGACGAACAGCTGGCACAACGCGTTCAACCGGCTGCAACGCTGCTACGAACGAACAGAGAAGGTCATCGACGCCTTCTTCGACCTCGCCGACGCGATCATCACCGTCCGCAGCCTCATCCGGCGTGCATGGACCCTCTACCGGTGGAACAACCGACCCGCCCGCCGCCGATGATCAACAACCATTCCGCGCGACCTCTTAGACTACTTCGGTCGGACGACGGGCCTGCACCTCGCCTACCTGGGAGCGGCCAACAACACCGCCCGTTCGTTGGCCCACCTGGTGATCGGGACACCGGGGATGCGCCTCGATGTCTACTGCCCGGAGGACAATGGCTTCCCGCCGGAGGAACTGGAGGCGCTGAACGCGCGGCGGCCCGATGGCGACCCGATCCGGCAGCGCCACCAGCTGCCTCGGCGGCCCGATCCGGTGGACGCGGTCTACACGACGCGGTGGCAGTCGATGGGGGTGCCGCACGGCGACCCCGGCTGGGAGCAGCGATTCGCCCCGTTCCGCATCACCCGGGCGACGATGGCGAGTTTCTCGGGCGCAACCGACGCGGTGTTCCTGCACGACCTCCCCGCTGTGCGCGGCCAGGAGGTCGAGTCCGACGTGCTCGACGGGCCGCTGTCCCTCGTCCGCCAGCAAGCCCGGCACAAGGCGTCGGCCGCTGCCGCCGCCCTGGCGTGGGTGCTCGCTGCACCGGCGCCGGCCAGGTAAACGGTACGGAGATCCGGCCGTGCGGGTTAGGCAGTGTTTGGTAAGGGGCAGCGGTTGGTGAGGCTCCGGCGTGGCGGTGATCGGTAAAGGTTGAGGTCTCCGGTAGATCGGTTAGCGACCAAGCAAACCGAGACCGACCGGAGACCTCATGCCCAGCGTAGCGGCGACGAGGCGGCACGACCTCACCGACGCGCAGTGAGCGGCGCTTGAGCCTGCTCTGCCTGCCAGCTCGGGCAGAGGACGTCCGCCCAAATGGACCAAACGGCAGATGATCGACGGGATTCGGTGGCGAGTACGTACGGGTACGCCGTGGCGCGACGTGCCCGAGGCGTATCCGCCCGGGCAGATTCTGTACGAGTGGTTCCGGCGCTGGCAGCGCGACGGCACCTGGGCGGACATCCTGGCCGAGTTGCAAGCTGACGGCGACGCCGCCGGGAGGATCGGCTGGACCGTGAGCGTCGACTCGACGGTCAGCCGAGCGCACCAGCACGCGGCCGGTCCCCGTCGCGACGGTCACGCGCAGAAGGAGCCGCCGGGCGGGTTGCAGACCGAGCCCGCTGATCATGGGCTGGGCCGATCGAGGGGCGGGTTGACCACCAAGACGCATCTGGCTTGTGAGCAGGGCCGCAAACCCCTGGCGATGGTGATCACCGGCGGGCAGCGCGGTGACAGCCCGGAGTTCATCCCGGTCCTACGCAAGATCCGCGTGAAGCGGGTGGGCGGTGGCCGGCCGCGGACTCGCCCGGACCTGGTCCTCGCGGACAAGGCGTACACCAGCAAGGGCAACCGGGGTCACCTCCGCGCGCGGGATCAAGGCGTGCATCCCGAGCATGGCCGATCGACTGTTTCGGGCCTGGTGCGCTGGCTGCGGCGCCGAGTACTGGTTCCACCTCGTAGCGAGTGCCTTCGATCATGGCGTAGAGGCGCTGCCAGCGGATTGGGCAGAGGCAGGCCGCCGTGCTCATTGGTGCACCCTTGTCTCACTCGAGCTGAGGTTGGTTCGAGTGCACCGGTGACCGTCGGGCCATCGCCCAGCTCGCTCGACCTTCGAGGTCCAGCATGAGTTCTGCGAGGCCCGGCGGCCCGGGACACCCCGACTGGCAACAGGGCTATGCGCCATCGAGCGCCGCTCAATGAGCGACCGGCAGTGGTGTCCCGGAACCGCCAGGTGCTTCCCCACTGGTAGCGCAGCGGAGAGGCAACTATGAGTGTGACCGACACCGCCGTGCCGGCGCGAGGCAACTCGGCCGGGGTGGACTGGGCCAAGGACGACTACGCGGTCTGCGTGGTCGACGCCGACGGTGAGCCGCTGGAGCGGCTGGCGCTGAAATACACCAGGACCGGCCTGAGACGGCTGATCGACCTGCTTGACCGGCATCGGGTGGACGCGGTCGGCATCGAACGCCCGGACGGGCCGATCGTAGATGCGTTGCTGGCCGCCGACACGACCGTGTACGTGATCCCACCCTCGCAGGTCAAGGCACTGCGCCGACGGTACGGCTCGGCCGGGAACAAGGACGACCGGTTTGACGCCTACGTCCTGGCCGACACCGTCCGCACCGACCGGCGCCGGCTGACCCCGCTCGTGCTGGACAGCGAGACAACCACCGGGCTGCGCAAGCTGTGCCGCGCTCGCAAAGACCTGGTCGCCCACCGCATCGCGGTCGCCAACCAGCTGCGCGCCCACCTGGCCACGACGCTGCCGGCCACTGTCGAGCTGTTCAACGAGATCGACTCGTCGATCAGCCGGCAGTTCCTGACCCGGTTCACCACCCAGGATGCCCTGGACTGGCTGTCGCCCAAGCGCCTGGCCGCCTGGCTGAAGAGCGCGAGCTACTGCGGCCGCACCGACCCAGCCGTGCTGCACGCCCGCATCGACGCCGCGCCTCGCGGCGCCACCGGAAACTACGGACAGACCCTGGCCGGCATCACCCGCGCCTACCTCGCCACCCTGGCCGCCATCGTGGCCCAGATCGACGCCCTGAACCAGCAGATCACCGAAGCCCTCGACCTGCACCCCGACCGGGACATCTTCACCAGCCTGCCCCGCTCCGGCACCGTCCGCGCCGCCCGGCTGCTCGCCGAGATCGGCGACGCCCGCGGCCGGTTCCCCACCCCGGCGTCCCTGGCCTGCCTCGCCGGCGTCGCACCCTCGACCCGCGAATCCGGCAAAGTCCGCATCGTGACCTTCCGCTGGGCCGTGGACAAACAACTGCGCGACGCCGTCTGCGACTTTGCCGGTGACAGCCGCCACGCCAACCCCTGGGCCGCCGACCTCTACCAACGAGCCCGAGCCCGCGGCCACGACCATCCCCACGCGGTCCGTATCCTGGCCCGCGCCTGGCTGGACATCATCTGGAAGTGCTGGACCACCAACACCCCCTACGACCCGGACCGCCACCGAGCCCTCCAACACCTGCTCAAACAAGATCATCAAGTGGCGGCTTGACACAGGGCAACTCATGCCGTTGCCTGCTCGTCCTCGGGATGGGGGGCTCGCCACTCTCGGGGCTTGGTGCCGGTGGCCTCGGCGACCTGGGCGACGTCGCGGTGGTTGTAAGCGGTGCGTACACCGGAGATGGACATGCCGGCGGCTGCGGCCAGGTCGCCCAGCGTGTAGGGGCGGGGTTGGACGAACTCGCGGCCGTAGGCGATCAGCTCGCGGATCCGCTGCTCGGCTTTCTCCTTCGCGCGGCGGGCACCGGCCAGCGCGCCGATCAGCGGGTCCTGGTCGCCTCCGTCCCACGCGGCCCGCAGGTTCTCGGCAGCACGTTCTTGGTCCTTTGCAGCTTCGTCCCGCGCCGCGAGAAAGCCGTCGTCGTGCTCCTCGCCGGGGTCGGGTTGCGGGATCGGGTAGAGGATCGCGGCCACGTCGGTGAAGATGTCTCGCCGGGGCATGCCTACATTCTGCGCACTTGTTTGCGATGATCGCAAGCCATTGCGCGTGCTGCATTTCGACCTCGTCCTTCGGGTTTCTGATCTTGTTTGAGAAACGATCGTTTTCCGGACAAGATCAAGATGGTCACTGAGACAAAGTAGATCGCGTCCGAAAAACCCGTCCGAGAAGTCGGCGTGTCCAACAATGCGACAACGGGTTTGTTGGGCACGCTGGACGGCGTGACCGTCACCCCCGCGCCCGCCGAGGACGACCTGCTCACCCCGACGCCGCTCGCAGGCATGCTCGTCGGCTACGGGCGAGTCTCCACCCGGGAGCAGAATCTCGCCCGCCAGCAAGCCGCATTGATTGCGGCCGGCTGCGCCAAGTGCTTCTTCGACAAGGCCTCTGGGAAGAACACCGACCGGCCCGAGCTAGCCAAAATGTTCGAGTACATCCGCCCCGGCGACGTGCTCACCGTCGTCTCGCTCGACCGACTCGGCCGCTCGCTGGAAGACCTGATCGGCATCGTCGGCCGGCTCAAGCGCCACGGCGTCGGATTCCAGTCCCTACACGAGAAGCTCGACACCACCACCGCTGGCGGGATGTTCGTCTTCCACGTCTTCGCCGCGCTGGCCGAGTTCCTGCGCACCATCATCGTGGCCAACACCAACGAGGGCCTGGCCGCCGCTCGTGCCCGGGGGCAACGCCTCGGCCGGCCGCCGGCGATGACCCCGGAGAAGGTCGCGTACGCGCTGCAACTGCTCGCCGAGCCGAACCGCACGATGACCTCGATCGCCAAGCTGCTCGGCGTCTCGCGCAGCACCCTGTACAGCGCGCTGCCTCGCCTCATCCCGGCCCAACCCGGCGAACAGGTCGACCTTGTGGACGCGGCGTCCCCGCGGATCGGACTGACCGAGTCGTTCGCCATGACGCCGGGGCGGCCAGCGGCAGCGGCCTGATCCGCAGGGAGCAGTTACCCGGCCGAGGCCCGGCCACCCGCAACACGGGATCACCCCCGCATGCGCGGGGAGCAGCCGGACATCCCGACCACGGACAGGTGTGCGCTGGGATCACCCCCGCATGCGCGGGGAGCAGCGTCCGTCATCGCGGCGACCCCGCACCACGATCCGCTCGCCCTCGTCGCCACGTCCGCTACGACCAGCGGAGAAAGACCCGAAAACACCGTCCGTGCAAGCTCATCGACATCCTTCACGCCAGTGTCAACGACCCCCACGACTCTCCGTCACCACCGAATGTGAGACAGGGCCGAAATCCTACGCAGTCCCGGGTGGTGAACCCACTGCCAGGATTCAGTCGTGGGGTAACGGGGGGGTGGTGGGATGAGCGCGTTGAGTGATGAGGAGCTGTTGGTCGAGGTGTGTGCGGCCCTGGATTTCAGGGCGAGGCGGTGGGCCTCTGTCGTTGTGTCTGGGTGAAACGGAGGCCATCGGTTCCGAGCTGGTTGCGGACATGAGTGGCGGTGCGCGGGGCTGCTTCGCGTGGGAACGAGATGGCCGACGGCCGAGGCGTTGGTGCGCTGCTGGGTGATTGGCATTGAGTGCCCCTGGTGGGGGTGGGGAGGGGGCGTTGGCGGTGGCGGAGGCTGCTGTTCCTTCCGTGGGTCTCAGTGAGTCGTCGAAGCAGGCCCTGGAGGCGTTCACCGGGATGCGGTTGCACCGGTCGAATCTGCCGGTGTTGGCGTACGACCTGAACGCGTTGGAGGTGCTGGCGGATCGGGTGCGGACCCTGTTGGTTCCGGAGCTGGCCCAGGTGATCAAGGTGGTTGGGGCGGCGGGGGAGGGTGAGGTCTTCGACCGGTTCGTGGCGCAGACCGCTCCGTTCGTGGAGTTGTTGGACGGGGTCGCCGATCTGAAGGTGAACGCGGCTCAGGCGATGCGGGGCTTCCTGAACCAGATGGAGCTGACGGATCGTCAGGCGCTGGTCATGTTCATCTTCATGATGACGGAGTTGGCGGTCGCGTTCGCGATGGCGTTTGTCCTGCCGGTGGAGGCGGCGGCGCACATCGTGAAGACCCGGACGATCATCCAGACGATCCTGCGGTCGTCGATGGTGCGGGCGGCGGCGAGCAGCACGGCGATCCAGATGTTGTTCATGCCGGGGTCGTCGTTGTTGGCGCAGATCAGCATGCTGGCTGATGGTCTGGTGCCGGGGGTCGACTGGGCGCAGGTCGGTAAGCAGGCGTTGTACGGGTTGGCGGTGGCGGGTGTCACCACGGCGGCCGGGCCGGCGTTGGCCCGGTTCGCCGGGGTCGTGGGTGGTGCTCTGGCGAAGTTCGAAGTGTCGGATACCACGCGTAACCTGCTGACCAGCCTGATGATGGTGCCGGTGTCGGAGATCGGCCTGGAGGTGGTCGGCGACATCGCCGCCAGCTACATCGTCGACGGGACCTACGACCCCAGTGGTCTCGGTATGGCCGTGATTTCCGGGGCGTTGTCGGGGTCGGGTGAGCTGGGCGCGTCCGGGGCCGGGGCCGCTGCGCGTCGCGTGGCTGTCGGTTTGGGGTTCAATCCGACCCGGCCCCGGTGGAACATGCCCGCCGGTACCGGTTTCACCGCCGACGGCAGGCCGGTCGCTCCGGTCACTCCGGCACCGTCCACGTATCAGCCGGAGGTCGACGATCCGGCGGGTGCGGGCTCTGGCGGGCCGGGCCCGGTGCCCGTCCCGCCGGTGCCGGCACCGACCCTGTCGGCACCGGACCTGTCCGCGCCGGCGTGGTCGGCCCCGGACCTGCCGGTGCCGGCGTGGTCCGTGCCGAGCTTCTCGGTGCCGCTGGTGCCGGTGCCGGAGTGGGTAGCGGCCGCTGGTGCGCTGGTGGTGGAGCAGTGGCAGCGGTTCCAGCGGGAACTGGTGGACCACTATGGTGGACTGCTGGCCGGGATGGGGCAGGCGCGGCAGTTCCTGGCCGCGCTTCCCGTGTCGGTTGAGCGGGTGTTCGCCGGGTGGGTCGACGCCCGGCGGGGTGATCGGGCTGTTGCGGCTTTCCTGTCCGCGGTCGGTCTGCCCGCTGCCGCGTTGACCGAGGGGTATCTGACGGGTGTCGGCAGCGGGCGGTGGCCCGGGTGGTCGAGGCGTTGGCGTTCTCCGGTGGGCGGATCCCGGCCGAGGTGCGGGCGCGGCAGGTGATCGCCGGGCTGCCGGCGGAGTTCGACCGGCAGGCGCTGCGCTCGCTCGCGCACCTGGCCGTTCAACACCACATCGACCAGTACCTCGCCGCCGGCCTACCCACAGGCACCGGCACGCCGACAGGCGCTGGCGTGCCGACAGGCGCTGGCGTGCCGACAGGCGCTGGCGTGTCGGGGGGCGCTGGGGCGGTGGTGCGTCCGCTGGCGTGCTCAGGGCGGTCGAGGGCGGCGTGTGGAGCCAGGTGGACCGTGGGGTCGATGTGATCCTCGGTGCCCCTGCCGTGCTGCCGGGTGTGGTGGCCGGTCCCGACGCCGGGCAGGTCAGTGCCGTGGGGAGGGTGGTCCGGCAGGCGGTTACCGACCTGTCCGCCCGTTTCTCGGCCGTGACGGTCCCGGTGTCACCGGGGCGGCCGCCGTGTGGCTACGGTCGATGTCGAGGAAGGCGGGCGTGTCGGCGGGCCGGCGGTGCCGGTGATGTCGAGCGGCACACCGCGGCGGCGGCTGGTCTGGCGCAGGCCCAGTTCACCGCGTTGGCCCGCCGCTACGGTGTCGATCCGGCCGGTCATGCGGCGTTGGTCACCTCGTTCCAGCGGGAGTGGGTGGACGGGTACCACAAGGTGCTCGCCTCGGCCGGCGGGAGCGTGACGCCCGGGACGGCGGATGTGGTCGGGGCCCTCGGTACGGTGCCGGGTGGTGCCGGCTCCCGTGTCGGTGGCATGTCGATCGTCGACGTCGACAGCGTCGGTGATACGGCGTCGGTCAGTGACGTGTCTATTGCAAGCGGTGGAGTGTTCAGCCCCGATCTCGGCTCCCGGGACACGGATTCGACCGGTTTCAGGGACTCGGGTTCGATCAGTGATGTGTCGTTGCTGGACGAGTCGATCAGTGCCGACTCTGGCGGTCTCGGCGAGCGGGCCGTCGCGGCGACTGGGCCGGCCGTGGAACGAATCCACGATCTCGCCAGCGGCGGCTACGGCCGTGCCAGCGACGCTCAGCTGCGCCGGCTCGCTGCGGACCTCGGTATCCAGGCGGCGTCGCCGGACGGGGTCCTGCCCCAACTGTTCGAGGTGTCCAGGGATGTCGTCATGGCGGACACGTTCAGCGGCGTGTACTTCGCCGACCCGGCAGCGGCGGATCTGGACGCGGCGGCGGATCGCACGGCGGCGCAGGCGCTGCCGTCGGTGGAGGGATGGTTCACCATCGCCGGGCACCGGAACCTGGCCGAGCGGCTGGCCGACGATCCGGTGCGTCAGGCCTTGTTCCTCCGGATGATCACCGCCTCGCCCGCCTGGCAACACGCCGTCGCGCAGGCGCGACAGCGCGGCGGCGGCATACCTGACATCATGCTGGTCTGGTGCGACGCGGCATGGCGGGGACCGGGGCAGGCCACCTCCTTCGGTGGATGGTTGCGCACCCAGCTCCGTGCCCGGCGGCTGATGTCGTCCACGCACGAGGTGGACCAGATACCCGGCGAGCTGCGGCCACACGTGGACGAGCCGGTGCGGTCCGTGTTGTTCTCGGATGGTTCGGTGGAGTTGTTCGGGCCGGATCTGGTGGAGGCGGTACGGACCGCGGACATCGTCGAGAACGGTCAGGAACCCGGCGTGCGCTGGCCGGATCAGGAGGACTTCGTCGCCGCTGGCGGCCGGCACCGGTGGGCCGGCAACACCTCAGGCGGGCAGTCGCCCGATCCAGCGGAAGGCGGCGACCCGTCTGGTCCTGGCCCGGTGTCCGCCGCCCAGTGGGTGTGGGGCCCGTCGCGGGATCCAGGGGCGCAGTTGCCGGTGCCGGGCCCTGCCCTCGGACCGGACCACCCGCAGGGTGAGGACCTGTCCTGGCTGGACGACTGGGGTATGTTGCCGATGTCCGGGCTGGTACCTGCCCCGCCGGCGGGCACGGGTCTGCCAGGGCTGCCCGGGCCGTTGGACGACCCGTACGCCCCCACCGCGTCGTCCTGGCCGGCGGGGTGGGCGGAACCGGGGTGGCCGGTACCCGGCATGGGCGTGACCGACGGGCACGGTGCGGCGATGTCCACCGACTTCGACCAGCCGGGCATCGACGATCAGGCCAGCGACGGCGGGAACCTCGGCGACTGGGCCGGCGACGGCGGGAACCTCGGCGACTGGGCCGGCGAGGGCGGGAACCTCGGCGACTGGGCCACCTACCCGGGGCCGGACATGGACTGGCAGCCATACCTCGCGTCCTGGCCAGCGGTGGCCCGCACCGACGCCGGCACTGTTCACGCCGGCGACACCCTCCATCACCCGGCCGACGAGCCACCCACCACGCCCGCCTCGCCGCAACCCGACCAACCCCAACCCCAACCCCAACCCGCTGCGGGCAGCCGGTGGGTGCGCGACCCGGGCGAGGCCCGGGCGCTGTTCGACCAGCACGCCGGCCACATCGCCACCACAACACGGCAGCGGGAACAGCTGCGGCAGTTGTGGAACGCCCTGATCGACCGGATGGACGACAACGGGATCATCACCGCCAGCGGGTCAGTCCTCGCCGAGGCGACATCCGCGCCGCAGCCGACGGTGCATGACCGGATCGGGGCATTGCGCGACCGTGGTCTGCTGCAGCGGGTCCGAGAAGGTCGCGGTGGCGGGGCGGCGCGGTACGGGGTGAGCGATCCGGGTCAGCCCCGGCAAGCACCGTTGCCGGCCCTTCCCGCGGGCAGCCGATGGGTGCGCGACCCGGGCGGGGCCCGGGCGCTGTTCGACCAGCACGCCGACCACATCGCCACCACAACACGGCAGCGGGAACAGCTGCGGCAGTTGTGGAACGCCCTGATCGACCGGATGGACGACGACGGGATCATCACCGCCAGCGGGTCAGCCCTCGCCGAGGCGACATTCACACTGCGGCCGACGGTGCATGACCGGATCGGGGTATTGCGCGACCGTGGTCTGCTGCAGCTGGTGCAGGAAGGTCGCGGTGGCGGGGCGGCGCGGTACGGGGTGAGCGATCCGGGTCAGCCCCAGCAAGCACCGTTGCCGGCCCTTCCCGCGGGCAGCCAGTGGGTGCGCGACCCGGGCGGGGCCCGGGCGCTGTTCGACCAGCACGCCGGCCACATCGCCACCACAACACGGCAGCGGGAACAGCTGCGGCAGTTGTGGAACGCCCTGATCGACCGGATGGACGACAACGGGATCATCACCGCCAGCGGGTCAGACCTCGCCGAGGCGACATTCACACCGCAGCGGACGGTGCATGACCGGATCGGGGTATTGCGCGGCAGTGCTCTGCTGCATCTGGTGCAGGAAGGTCGCGGTGGCGGGGCGGCGCGGTACGGGGTGAGCGATCCGGGTCAGCCCCAGCAAGCACCACTGCCGGCCCCTCCCGAAGGCAGCCGATGGCTGCGCGACCCGGGCGGGGCCCGGGCGCTGTTCGACCAGCACGCCGGCCACATCGCCACCACAACACGGCAGCGGGAACAGCTGCGGCAGTTGTGGAACGCCCTGATCGACCGGATGGACGACAACGGGATCATCACCGCCAGCGGGTCAGACCTCGCCGAGGCGACATTCACACTGCGGCGGACGGTGCATGACCGGATCGGGGCGTTGCGCGACCGTGGTCTGCTGCATCTGGTGCAGGAAGGTCGCGGTGGCGGGGCGGCGCGGTACGGGTGAGCGATCCGGGTCAGCCCCGGCAAGCACCGTTGCCGGCCCTTCCCGAAGGCGGCCAGTGGCTGCGCGACCCGGGCGGGGCCCGGGCGCTGTTCGACCAGCACGCCGGCCACATCGCCACCACAACGCGGCAGCGGGAACAGCTGCGGCAGTTGTGGAACGCCCTGATCGACCGGATGGACGACGACGGGATCATCACCGCCAGCGGGTCAGACCTCGTCGAGGCGACATCCGCACCGCAGCAGACGGTG
Organism: Micromonospora inyonensis; assembly: GCF_900091415.1. NCBI lineage: Bacteria > Bacillati > Actinomycetota > Actinomycetes > Micromonosporales > Micromonosporaceae > Micromonospora > Micromonospora inyonensis. The sequence goes on from NZ_FMHU01000002.1 coordinate 3,177,036, forward strand.
CATGACCGGATCGGGGTATTGCGCGACCGTGGTCTGCTGCAGCGGGTCCGGGAAGGTCGCGGTCGCGTGGCGGCGCGGTACGGGGTGAGCGATCCGGGTCAGCCCCGGCAAGCGCCGTTGCCGGGCCCTGCCCTCGGACCGGACCGCCCGCAGGGTGAGGACCTGTCCTGGCTGGACCACGGGGCTACGGTGCCGATGTCCGGGCCTGCACCTGCCCCGCCGGCGGGTACGGGTCTGCCAGGGCTGCCCGGGCCGTTGGACGACCCGGACGCCCCCACCGCGTCGTCCTGGCCGGCGGGGTGGGCGGAACCGGGGTGGCCGGTACCCGGCATGGGCGTGACCGACGGGCACGGTGCGGCGATGTCCACCGACTTCGACCAGCCGGGCATCGACGATCAGGCCAGCGACGGCGGGAACCTCGGCGACTGGGCCGGCGAGGGCGGGAACCTCGGCGACTGGGCCACCTACGAGGTGGACCCAGCCCGTTCGCTCGATGTGGACCCGGCCGATCTGCTCTATCCGTTTGAGGCCGTGGGCACGGAACCCGACCCCGCGCCGCAACCGATGGATCCGCCCCGGCCGCAGGCCCCGCCCGGCCCGACATCATGGTCGCCGCCCAACGGCGACCAGCCCAGCCAGTCCCCAGGGACTCAGTCGTTCCCGCCCGGACCGGGCATGCAGGATCCGGCACCTCAGTCGCCGATGTCCGGGCTGGTACCTGCCCCGCCGGCGGGCACGGGTCTGCCAGGGCTGCCCAGGCCGTTGGACGACCCGGACGCCCCCACCGCGTCGTCCTGGCCGGCGGTGGCCCGCACCGACGCCGGCACTGTTCACGCCGGCGACACCCTCCATCACCCGGCCGACGAGCCACCCACCACGCCCGCCTCGCCGCACCCCGACCAACCCCAACCCCAACCCCAACCAGCTGCGGGCAGCCGGCGGGTGCGCGACCCGGGCGAGGCCCGGGCGCTGTTCGACCAGCACGCCGGCCACATCGCCACCACAACACGGCAGCGGGAACAGCTGCGGCAGTTGTGGAACGCCCTGATCGACCGGATGGACGACAACGGGATCATCACCGCCAGCGAGTCAGACCTCGCCGAGGCGACATTCACACTGCGGCAGACGGTGCATGCCCGGATCGGGGTATTGCGCGGCAGTGCTCTGCTGCAGCTGGTGCAGGAAGGTCGCGGTGGCGGGGCGGCGCGGTACGGGGTGAGCGATCCGGGTCAGCCCCGGCAAGCACCACTGCCGGCCCTTCCCGAAGGCAGCCGATGGCTGCGCGACCCGGGCGGGGCCCGGGCGCTGTTCGACCAGCACGCCGGCCACATCGCCACCACAACACGGCAGCGGGAACAGCTGCGGCAGTTGTGGAACGCCCTGATCGACCGGATGGACGACAACGGGATCATCACCGCCAGCGAGTCAGACCTCGCCGAGGCGACATTCACACTGCAGCGGACGGTGCATAACCGGATCGGGGCATTGCGCGACCGTGGTCTGCTGCAGCTGGTGCAGGAAGGTCGCGGTGGCGGGGCGGCGCGGTACGGGGTGAGCGATCCGGGTCAGCCCCGGCAAGCACCACTGCCGGCCCTTCCCGAAGGCAGCCGATGGCTGCGCGACCCGGGCGGGGCCCGGGCGCTGTTCGACCAGCACGCCGACCACATCGCCACCACAACACCGCAGCGGGAACAGCTGCGGCAGTTGTGGAACGCCCTGATCGACCGGATGGACGACAACGGGATCATCACCGCCAGCGGGTCAGACCTCGCCGAGGCGACATCCGCACCGCAGCCGACGGTGCATGACCGGATCGGGGTATTGCGCGACCGTGGTCTGCTGCAGCTGGTCCGGGAAGGTCGCGGTGGCGGGGCGGCGCGGTACGGGGTGAGCGATCCGGGTCAGCCCCGGCAAGCGCCGTTGCCGGGCCCTGCCCTCGGACCGGACCGCCCGCAGGGTGAGGACCTGTCCTGGCTGGACCACGGGGGTACGTTGCCGATGTCCGGGCCTGCACCTGCCTCGCCGGCGGGCACGGGTCTGCCAGGGCTGCCCGGGCCGTTGGACGACCCGGACGCCCCCACCGCGTCGTCCTGGCCGGCGGGGTGGGCGGAACCGGGGTGGCCGGTACCCGGCATGGGCGTGACCGACGGGCACGGTGCGGCGATGTCCACCGACTTCGACCAGCCGGGCATCGACGATCAGGCCAGCGACGGCGGGAACCTCGGCGACTGGGCCACCTACGAGGTGGACCCAGCCGGTTCGCTTGATGTGGACCCGGCCGATCTGCTCTATCCGTTTGAGGCCGTGGGCGCGGAACCCGACCCCGGGCCGCAACCGATGGATCCGCCCCGGCCGCAGGCCCCGCCCGGCCCATCATGGTCGCCGCCCAACGGCGACCAGCCCAGCCAGTCCCCAGGGACTCAGTCGTTCCCGCCCGGACCGGGCATGCAGGATCCGGCACCTCAGTCGCCGATGTCCGGGCTGGTACCTGCCTCGCCGGCGGGCACGGGTCTGCCAGGGCTGCCCGGGCCGTTGGACGACCCGGACGCCCCCACCGCGTCGTCCTGGCCGGCGGGGTGGGCGGAACCGGGGTGGCCGGTACCCGGCATGGGCGTGACCGACGGGCACGGTGCGGCGATGTCCACCGACTTCGACCAGCCGGGCATCGACGATCAGGCCAGCGACGGCGGGAACCTCGGCGACTGGGCCGGCGAGGGCGGGAACCTCGGCGACTGGGCCACCTACCAGGGGCCGGACATGGACTGGCAGCCATACCTCGCGTCCTGGCCAGCGGTGGCCCGCACCGACGCCGGCACTGTTCACGCCGGCGACACCCTCCATCACCCGGCCGACGAGCCACCCACCACGCCCGCCTCGCCGCAACCCGACCAACCCCAACCCCAACCCGCTGCGGGCAGCCGGCGGGTGCGCGACCCGGGCGGGGCCCGGGCGCTGTTCGACCAGCACGCCGGCCACATCGCCACCACAACACGGCAGCGGGAACAGCTGCGGCAGTTGTGGAACGCCCTGATCGACCGGATGGACGACAACGGGATCATCACCGCCAGCGAGCTAGCCCTCGCCGAGGCGACATCCACACCGAAGCCGACGGTGCATCGCCGGATCGGGGCATTGCGCGGCAGTGCTCTGCTGCAGCTGGTGCAGGAAGGTCACGGTGGCGGGGCGGCGCGGTACGGGGTGAGCGATCCGGGTCAGCCCCAGCAAGCACCGTTGCCGGCCCTTCCCGAAGGCAGCCGATGGCTGCGCGACCCGGATGGGGCCCGGGCGCTGTTCGACCAGCACGCCGACCACATCGCCACCACAACGCGGCAGCGGGAACAGCTGCGGCAGTTGTGGAACGCCCTGATCGACCGGATGGACGACAACGGGATCATCACCGCCAGCGAGTCAGACCTCGCCGAGGCGACATTCACACTGCGGCAGACGGTGCATGCCCGGATCGGGGTATTGCGCGGCAGTGCTCTGCTGCATCTGGTGCAGGAAGGTCGCGGTGGCGGGGCGGCGCGGTACGGGGTGAGCGATCCGGGTCAGCCCCGGCAAGCACCACTGCCGGCCCTTCCCGAAGGCAGCCAGTGGCTGCGCGACCCGGGCGGGGCCCGGGCGCTGTTCGACCAGCACGCCGGCCACATCGCCACCACAACACGGCAGCGGGAGCAGCTGCGGCAGTTGTGGAACGCCCTGATCGACCGGATGGACGACAACGGGATCATCACCGCCAGCGGGTCAGACCTCGCCGAGGCGACATTCACACCGCGGCAGACGGTGCATGCCCGGATCGGGGTATTGCGCGGCAGTGCTCTGCTGCGGCTGGTGCAGGAAGGTCACGGTGGCGGGGCGGCGCGGTACGGGGTGAGCGATCCGGGTCAGCCCCGGCAAGCACCACTGCCGGCCCTTCCCGAAGGCAGCCGATGGCTGCGCGACCCGGGCGGGGCCCGGGCGCTGTTCGACCAGCACGCCGGCCACATCGCCACCACAACACGGCAGCGGGAGCAGCTGCGGCAGTTGTGGAACGCCCTGATCGACCGTATGGACGACAACGGGATCATCACCGCCAGCGGGTCAGACCTCGCCGAGGCGACATCCGCACCGCAGTCGACGGTGCATGCCCGGATCGGGGTATTGCGCGACCGTGGTCTGCTGCAGTTGGTCCGGGAAAGTCGCGGTGGCGGGGCGGCGCGGTACGGGGTGAGCGATCCGGGTCAGCCCCGGCAAGCACCGCTGCCGGGCCCTGCCCTCGGACCGGACCGCCCGCAGGGTGAGGACCTGTCCTGGCTGGACCCCGGGGCTACGGTGCCGATGTCCGGGCTGGTACCTGCCCCGCCGGCGGGCACGGGTCTGCCAGGGCTGCCCGGGCCGTTGGACGACCCGGACGCCCCCACCGCGTCGTCCTGGCCGGCGGGGTGGGCGCAACCGGGGTGGCCGGTACCCGGCATGGGCGTGACCGACGGGCACGGTGCGGCGATGTCCACCGACTTCGACCAGCCGGGCATCGACGATCAGTCCAGCGACGGCGGGAACCTCGGCGACTGGGCCGGCGACGGCGGGAACCTCGGCGACTGGGCCGGCGACGGCGGGAACCTCGGCGACTGGGCCACCTACCAGGGGCCGGACATGGACTGGCAGCCATACCTCGCGTCCTCTCCAGCGGTGGCCCGCACCGACGCCGGCACTGTTCACGCCGGCGACACCCTCCATCACCCGGCCGACGAGCCACCCACCACGCCCGCCTCGCCGCAACCCGACCAACCCCAACCCCAACCCCAACCCCAACCAGCTGCGGGCAGCCGGCGGGTGCGCGACCCGGGCGAGGCCCGGGCGCTGTTCGACCAGCACGCCGGCCACATCGCCACCACAACACGGCAGCGGGAACAGCTGCGGCAGTTGTGGAACGCCCTGATCGACCGGATGGACGACAACGGGATCATCACCGCCAGCGAGTCAGACCTCGCCGAGGCGACATTCACACTGCAGCAGACGGTGCATAACCGGATCGGGGCATTGCGCGACCGTGGTCTGCTGCATCTGGTGCAGGAAGGTCGCGGTGGCGGGGCGGCGCGGTACGGGGTGAGCGATCCGGGTCAGCCCCAGCAAGCACCACTGCCGGCCCTTCCCGAAGGCAGCCGATGGCTGCGCGACCCGGGCGGGGCCCGGGCGCTGTTCGACCAGCACGCCGGCCACATCGCCACCACAACGCGGCAGCGGGAACAGCTGCGGCAGTTGTGGAACGCCCTGATCGACCGGATGGACGACAACGGGATCATCACCGCCAGCGGGTCAGACCTCGCCGAGGCGACATCCACACCGAAGCCGACGGTGCATGCCCGGATCGGGGTATTGCGCGACCGTGGTCTGCTGCGGCTGGTCCGGGAAGGTCGCGGTCGCGGGGCGGCGCGGTACGGGGTGAGCGATCCGGGTCAGCCCCGGCAAGCACCGTTGCCGGGCCCTGCCCTCGGACCGGACCGCCCGCAGGGTGAGGACCTGTCCTGGCTGGACCACGGGGCTACGGTGCCGATGTCCGGGCCTGCACCTGCCCCGCCGGCGGGCACGGGTCTGCCAGGGCTGCCCGGGCCGTTGGACGACCCGGACGCCCCCACCGCGTCGTCCTGGCCGGCGGGGTGGGCGGAACCGGGGTGGCCGGTACCCGGCATGGGCGTGACCGACGGGCACGGTGCGGCGATGTCCACCGACTTCGGCCAGCCGGGCATCGACGATCAGGCCAGCGACGGCGGGATCCTCGGCGACTGGGCCGGCGACGGCGGGAACCTCGGCGACTGGGCCACCTACGAGGTGGACCCAGCCCGTTCGCTCGATGTGGACCCGGCCGATCTGCTCTACCTGCTTGAGGCCGTGGGCACGGAACCCGACCCCGCGCCGCAACCGATGGATCCGCCCCGGCCGCATGTCGACGACGCGTGAAAAATGACCCTGTGTCGACGGGTCAAAACTGACCCCCTTCAGTGATCTTGAGTTAAGAGGTCGCGCGGAATGGTTGTTGATCATCGGCGGCGGGCGGGTCGGTTGTTCCACCGGTAGAGGGTCCATGCACGCCGGATGAGGCTGCGGACGGTGATGATCGCGTCGGCGAGGTCGAAGAAGGCGTCGATGACCTTCTCTGTTCGTTCGTAGCAGCGTTGCAGCCGGTTGAACGCGTTGTGCCAGCTGTTCGTCCGTTCGACGTGCCACCGTTGGCTCGCCTGGATGGGCGCCTTGTCGCCCTTGTGGGCGATCTCACCGGTCAGGCCGCGCTCGGCCAGCAGGGCGCGGGTGACCTGGGAGTCGTATCCGGCGTCGAGGTGCACCGTGATGGCCTGGGGTAGTGGGCCGAGGTCGTCGAGGTGGTCGAGGGTGGGGCCGAGCAGGGGTGAGTCGTGTCGGTTCGCGCCGGCCAGGACCCGGCCGAGGGGGATGCCGTAGCCGTCGACCATCAACGAGCGTTTCATGCCCTGCTTGCCCCGGTCGACCGGTGAGCGTCCGGCGGCCTCGCCGCCGCCGGGAGCCTTGGTGATGCAGCCGTCCACGGCGATGTCGTCGAGGACCAGGCCGACGAGCCGGTCGTAGGCGTCCAGGGCGATCTGTTTGAGCTGGGCGAACACCCCAAGCTCTATCCACTCGTCACGGCGGCCGCGGATCGTGGTGGCCGAACAGGTGGCATCGGCGATCGCCTCGTAGGCGCAGCCGAACCGCAACACCTGGACCAGCTTGTCGAACACGATGCGGTCATCGATCCGCTTGCGGTGACAGCCCAGCGGATGTGTCGGTTGGTAGGTCGGCCGATCGGGGAGCAGCGCGGCGAACTGGACCCACAACGGCTCGATCAGCCATGCTGGGATGGCAGGCACAGAACCTCCCGTGATCACGGAGCGTCAGCAACTTCATGATCACCAGTTCTGTGCCTGCATCCGTTCAGGCGCGCCGATCAACCCACCATTCCGCGCGACCTCTAAGGCGCGGTTCCTGATCCCCGCGTTCACCCTGCTGCTGCCGATCGCCGTCGGCCTGGCCCGGGCCGGACGCGCCAGGGCGACCACGGTGGTGGTCACGCTCGCCATCTTCTCCGCGTACTACGGTGGCTACCTGATGATGGTCTGGGGCCGCTCGCCGTGACCGGCGAGCGGCCGTCGCCCCGGTCGGGCCGCCCGCTCAGCGGGTGAACGGCCGGACGTCCCAGAGCCACACGTCGTCGACCCGCTTGCCGGGGCCGAACATCGCGTCCAGGGTCGTCCGCAGCTCCGTCTCCCGGCCGTGTCTCGGCAGGGCGACCGCGTCGGCCTTCCAGTGCCGGACGTCGGCCCGGGCCTGCTCCACCTCGGCCGGGGTGACCGTCGGCGGACGCTGACCCCGGGCGACCGCGGTCAACAGCGTGGCCGTCGGCCGGGGCTCGACGCCCCACCGGCCGGTCCGGTCGGTGGCGGAGACCGGCGCGAGGAAGTAACCCTCGGGCACCGCGAATCCGGCCACCGCCTCGGCACCCCAGTAGATCGAGGTCATGCCGTTGACCGGCACCGGCACCAGGGTACGTCCCGGCGCGACGTGCTCCTTCCAGGTGCCGCTGCCGACGAAGTCCGGCACCGGGACGCGGCTGCGGGCGTCCAGCGGCACCGGCATGACCGGCAGCAGCGCGGCCACCGCGACGGCCACCGTCAGCCCGCGGACCAGCCGGCCCTCCGACCTGTTCCGCGACTCGGCGCCGACGAGCCGGTCCCCGGCGAGCGCCAGCAGAACGCCCAGCGCCGCCGTGGTGATCAACGCGAACCGGGACACCACCACCGAGTCGAACACCGGCAGGTGGTGGAGCAACGCGAACGGCGCCGGGACGTCGGTGCGTTCGGTCCCCCACGTCCAGGTGGTGCCGACGGAGAGGAGGGCCGAGACGAGGGCGACCACGGCCAGCACCCGGACGAAGATCTCCCGGCGCAGCCACCACAGCGCGGCGAACGCCACCACCACCAGCGACCAGCCGTAGTAGCTGCTCTGCTCGGTGGTGTTCGGCCCCCAGGGCTGGGCACTGGTCTCGCTGCCGGCGAGCGACTTCGTGGCGTACTCGACGTAGGAGCCGAGTTTCAGGGCGTAGGCGTCCGGGTCGCCCGGGTGCCCGATGCGGTGCTGCGGGCCGGCGAACTGCATCCACAGCGGGTAGGCGGCGGCCAGTGCCACCATCACCCCGGCGATGGCCAGCCCGCCGAGCAGGGGGCGGGCCCGTCGCAGGGCCTCCCGGGGACGCACGGCGAGGTAGCCGAGCACCATGAACAGGCAGCCCAGCGCGGTCAGGAACAGGATCTCCAGGCCGATGAAGAACTGCGCGACGACGAGCGCGCCCAGCACCAGCCCGTCCCGGACCACCCGCTCGCCCCGGGCCAACGCCAGCACCCGCCAGACGAGGAACGGCACGAGCCACTGGGCGGTGATGTGCGGGTGACCGTTGCTGTGCGAGACCAGAGCGGGGGCGAAGGCGCAGAAGAGGCCACCGACGAAGGCCGCGCCCCGGGACCCCACCAGGTGCCGGGAGAGCACGTGGTACCACGCGTAGGCGGTGCCGGCGAGGTTCAGCGTGATGAACAGCAGGTACGAGAAAGAGGCACCGAAGAGCAACGTGAACGGGGTCAGCACCAGGCCGGGCAGCTGCATCCCCACGTTGGTCATCAGGTTGATGCCCTCGGGGGCGTTCTGGAGGGTGGTGAAGAAGGGGTTCTCGAGGTGGGTGTAGGCGTGCGCCGCATGGGCCAGCATCCACTCGTTGAAGCCCTGGTCGTTCGGGCGGCTGCCGAGCAGGCGACCGTCGTGGTCGCGCCAGCCACGGGCGGTCACCCAGAGCGCGCCGACGAGGTAGACCAGGGCAGCGACCAGGTCCGCCCGACCTCGCCCGAGCCGCCGGCGGGGCACCTCCGCATCGACCCGGGCCGCCCGGGAGCCGGCCTCCGGCCCGCCGTCCGGGGCGGTGGCCGGCTCCCGCTCGACGGGCCCGTCCGCGTCCGGGGACGCGCCGTCACGGCTCAGGCCTTGGGAGGGAAGGGCAGTCATGGCCCAGTAGTCTAAAAGGTGTCCAACGGCCCGGTTTCGCGCGAGGCGGCCGGGACGGTCCGGTCGGCACCTGCGGACAGCCGTCGACCGCGGGCCGCGCGACGGGTCGCCGACGCGGCGGCGCACCCGGCGCGGGGCGGGCCGTGGCGCGGCGGACGGGGCGGGGACGACGCTATTGTGGTGTCGCGCTCTGCTTCGGGACCGTCGCACGGCCGGACGTCAGGGCTGGCACCGCGTCCGGCCGAAACCGTGGGGCACAGTCTGCTGTACCTCTGCCACAGCCCGAGGAGACACACACGTGAAGGTCGTCAGCATCGTCGGCGCCCGTCCACAGCTGGTGAAGCTCGCGCCGATCGCCGCCGCGTTCGCCGAGCGTGACTGTCGTCACGTCATCGTGCACACCGGTCAGCACTACGACGTCGATCTCTCCGACGTCTTCTTCTCCGGCCTGGGCATTCCCGCGCCGGACGTGCACCTGGGCATCGGCTCGGGCAGCCACGGCGTGCAGACCGGCCGGACGCTCGCCGCGCTCGACCCGGTGCTCGACGCCGAGCGGCCCGACTGGGTGCTGGTCTACGGCGACACGAACTCCACCCTGGCCGGCACTCTCTCCGCCGTTAAGCAGCACCTCCCGGTCGCCCACCTGGAGGCCGGGCTGCGCTCGTTCAACCGGCGGATGCCGGAAGAGCACAACCGGGTCCTCACCGACCACGCCGCCGACCTGCTGCTCGCCCCCACCGAGGAGGCCATGCGGCACCTCGCCGCCGAGGGGCTGGCCGCGCGGTCGACCCTGGTCGGCGACGTCATGGTGGACATCTGCCTGCGCATCCGCGACGCCGTGGAGCGGGGCGACCACCCCCGGCCGGAGCTGCCCGAGGGCATCGATCCGCAGGCCCCGTACCTCGTCTCCACCCTGCACCGCGCGGAGAACACCGACGACCCGGCCCGGCTCACCGCGCTGGTCGACGCGCTCGCCGACCTGCCGGTCCCGGTGGCGCTGCTGGCCCACCCGCGCCTGCTGGCCAAGTCCGAGGAGTACGGGCTGAAGCTGAACCGGGGGGCGCTGCACGTGGGCCGGCCACTGCCCTACGCCGGCATGGTGGCGGCGGTGCTCGGCTCGGTGGGTGTGGTCACCGACTCCGGCGGGCTCCAGAAGGAGGCCTACCTGCTCGGCCGCCCCTGCACCACGCTGCGCACCGAGTCCGAGTGGATCGAGACGCTGGGCGACGACTGGAACCGCCTGGTACCGGACCCGCACACGCTGGCCGACTGGGTCGCCACCGCCACCCGCCCCGCGCCGGAGGCGCCCCGGGGCACCCCGTACGGCGACGGCCGGGCGGCGCATCGCGTGATCGAGACCCTGCTCGCGCACCAGGCATGACCGAGCCCCGCACCCTCACGATCGGCAGCATGCGATGAACAAGCGTTTCTCCCTCCCCTGGACGCAACCCCGCTCCGGCCCCCGGCCGCACGTCATCTACCTGGCGATCGGCTTCCCACCGGCGGCGAAGAGCTGCGCCTACCGGATGCGCGAGACGGCCAACCAGTTCTGCGCCCTGGGTTGGGACGTCACCGTCATCACGTTGTGCGACGAGGCGTGGGAGCGGGAGTACGGCCTGGACCACACGCTCTCCGAGAGCGTCGACCCCCGGGTCAAGGTGGTCAAACTGCCGCTGATCCGGCAGGACCTGGAGACGGACATCCGGGCGTTCTCGGAGGACCGGTCGTTGAACCCGGGCGGTTGGATCACCGAGCTGCGCAAGCGCGAGCAGAAGGTGTTCCCCGAGCCGGTCTTCGGCGGCTGGCGGCACGAGTTGGAGAAGGCAGTGCTGCGGGTGCACCGCGAGCACGCCGCCGACCTGCTGCTCTCCTCCTGCGCGCCGTACGTCAACATCGCCGCGACCTGGAAGCTCTGGGAGGAGTACAAGGTCCCGTACGCGATCGACTTCCGGGACGGCTGGTCGCTGGACGTGATCGGCGGCGGTGAGGCTTTCACCCGCGAGTCGGTCTCCGGGCGCTGGGAGAGCCGGGTCCTGGAGCAGACGGTCGCCGTCTGGACGGTCAACGACCCGATCGCCGGCTGGTACCGCGAGCGCTACCCGCACCTGGCCGACCGGGTGCACGTGGTCCGTAACGGCTACGACGAGGAGAGCCTGCCGGCGATCAGCGGCCGGGCGCCCGACCCGGCAGCCGGCCTCACCTTCGGCTACCTGGGCTCGGTGAACTTCCCGCCGGACTTCCTCGACGCGGTGCTCACCGGCTGGCGGCTCGCCCGCCGCGACGACCCGCTGGTGGCCCGTTCTCGGTTCGAGGTGCGCGGGCACATCGGAGCCGGCGCGATGCGCGAGGCCAACCGCCACATGGACCTGCTCAAGGCGGCCGCGCCGGACGACGTCACGTTCGGCGGCCCGGTCGCCAAGACTGCGCTCTCGGCCACCTACGGCTCCTGGGACGCCCTGGTGCTGATGCTGGTCGGTGGCCGCTATGTCACCTCCGGCAAGGTCTACGAGTTCATGGCCACCGGGCTGCCGGTGCTCAGCGCGCACGACGTCGACCACGACGCCCGCAACGTGCTCGCCGGCCACCCGCTCTGGACCGGCGCGGTCGGGATCGACCCGCAGCGGCTCGCGCACTCGTTCTCCGAGGCGGCGCGCCTGGCGGTCACCGCCACCGAGGCCGACCGGGCCGAGGCGCGGGAACGGGCCCGCCGCTTCGCCCGCCCGGCCGTGCTCGCCCCCGCCGTCCGGCACCTGACCCAGCTGGTCCGGCCGGGCTCGTCCGCCTCGACCGCGACCGCCATGACGGGAGTCTGACGACCGTGACCACTGTGCTCATCGTGGCCAGCAACGTCCCCGCCCAACCGGCCGTCCTGACCGAGGCGCTGGAACGCTTCAAGGGTCGGGGTGCCCGGGTCGCCGTGGCCTGTTTCTTCGACGCGGCCGAGCTGGAGATCGATCCGGCGCTGGCCGAGGTCCGCTCGTTCGCCGTGCCGAAGGAGCAGATCGACAAGCGGCTCCGTACCGCCCTCGGCCGGGCCCCCGCCAACCGGAAGATCTGGCTGCATGCCCAGCGCAGCGGCTGGCTCATGAAGTGGGCACGCACCGCCGACCTGCTCGTGGCCATCGACCCGCGCTCGGTGCACACGGTCTGGGAGATGGCCCAGCGCAACGTCGCCGCCAGCGCGTGCTACGGCTTGGTGCCGGCGCTGCGCGCGCTGGACGCCGGGGTGTCCGCCCCGGTGACCACCCGGCTGGAACGGCAGGTTTCCGCGACCGCGGCGCGGGGGGTGCGGGGGGCCCGTCGGGCGGCGATCTCCAGCGCCAAGACGACCCTGCGCAAGGCCACCGGCCAGAAGGTCATGGGCACACCCGCCGGGGCGTGGCTCTGGACCCGCGCCGTGTCGGCGCCGAAGATCCCGGACCGCTACCGCAGCAAACTCGCGGCACGGGTCCACGACAGCGCGGTACGGGCGGGACGGCACGCCGAGGCGGCCCGGGCCGCGACGGCGGCGGTGAACCGGATCTCCAACGCCGCCACCCGCGCCGAGCTGCTGACCAAGGCCGCCCAGTCCGAACTGGCGGTCGGCCGGGTGCCGGAGCGGCTGCACGACGCGATCAGCGCCCAGCTGACGCTCGCCGACAGCCTGCTGCGCAAGGACCGCAAGCGGGCCGCCACCGCGCTCTCCAACGCGTGGAGCCTCGCCTCGAACCGCGTGCTGCACTTCGACCGGCTCTCCTCGCCGCTGGTCGACGACCCGGCCGGGTACCTCGCGCCGTTCCGGGCCAGCGAGGCCGCCCGCCTGCTGTCCGCGCCCCGGGGCCGGGCGGTCCCGGCGGCCCCGGGGCCCTCCGGCCGGCCGCTGCGGATCCTGCTGGCCACCCTGATCAACGACAACTTCCTGCACGAGATCCGCCAGCGGTACGAGGCGATGCCGAACGTCGAGGTGCGCTTCCTCGACCTGGACGACGACCCGGCCCGCCGGTCGCTGGCCCGCAGCGGCAGCTCGGTCATCGAGCACAAGCTCGCCGGTCACACGCCCTACGGCGAGAAGATTGAGGAGTGGCTGCGCCCGCACCTGGACTGGGCCGACACGGTCTTCATCGACTGGTGCCAGGCGACCGCCGCGCTGTTCACCATGCCGGATCCGGGTGACACCCGGATCGTCATCCGGCTGCACAGCTTCGAGGCGTTCAACTTCTGGCCGCACCTGGTGGATTTCTCCCGGGTCGACGACGTCGTCTTCGTCTCCGACCACCTACGGGACCTGTCCACCGCGGTGCTGCCGCAGCTGCTCGGGGCCCAGGCCCCCCGGCTCTGGGTCATCGACAACGCGATGGACCTGCAACGCTACGCCCGGCCCAAGCCGGCCCAGGCGCGGTTCAACCTGGGCATGGTCGGGGTGGGTTCAGTCGCGAAGGACCCGCGCTGGACGATCGAGGTGCTGCGCCACCTGCGCCGGCAGGACGAGCGCTACCAGCTGCTGCTGATCGGCAGTGACCTCAACGCCAAGACCAGCGTCGCCGCCAAGCAGTACGCCGACCTGCTCAAGCGGGACCTCGCCGAGCTGGAGCCGAGCGGTGCCGTGCAGCGCCGGGGCCAGACCGACGACGTGCCGGCCGCGCTGACCGAGGTGGGCGTCATCGTCAGCTCGTCGGTGCGGGAGAGCTTCCACTGCGGTCTGGTGGAGGGTGCCGCCAGCGGTGCGGTGCCGGTGGTACGGGACTGGCCGTACTTCGCCAGCGGGGCGCACGGTGCCCGTACCCTCTTCCCGGCCGACTGGGTGGTGGGCTCCCCGGCGCAGGCCGCCGAACGGATCCTGGCGGCAACCGCGACCGAGGAGGACTGGCGGCGCTCCGGTCAGGCCGCCGCCGAGCACACGCTGAAGACCTGGGACTGGACGGTCACGCAGACCGCCTTCGACCGGCTGTTCCTGACCGACTGAGCCGACGCCGCGACGACGGACGACGACGTGGGCCCCGGCCATCCGGCCGGGGCCCACCGTCGTCCTCAGCTGACCGGTGCCGGGTCCTTCTCCGGCTCGGGGGCGGGGACCGACGGCGCGGGGGGCCGCCCCGGGAGCAGCCGTCGGTAGACGTCCTCCATCACCTGCGCCTGCGCCTCCCAGGTCCAGCCCGCCAGCACACCCGGCTGGTCGTACGCCTTCCGGTACCGCTCCGGATCGGCCAGCACCATCCGCACCGCGCGCAGGTAGTCGGCGAGGTCGTCGGCGACGAACACCTCGCCCTGGCCCGTGGCACGGGTGGTGTCCGCCATCGTCTGCACGTCGCTGACCACCATCGGCAGCCGGGCGTGCGCGTACTCGAAGAACTTCGTGATCAGTGCGATCTCGTGGTTGGGCTTGTGGTGGATCGGGATCACCCCGGCGTCGGCCGCGGCCAGGAACTGCGGCACCTGCCAGTGCGGGACGTACGGCAGCAGGTGCACCCGGTCGGCGACGCCCAGCTCGGCGGCGAGGTCCTCCAGCTCGATCATCGTCGGGACCTTGCCGTTGGGGTGCAACGAGACCAGCGCGACGTGCGCGTCGGGCAGCTCGGTGAGCGCCCGGATCATGACGTCGACCCCGCGGGACGGGTTGATCCCACCGCAGTAGACCAGCAACGGCGTGGCGGCGTCGATCCCGCAGAGCGCCCGCAGGTCCGGTACCGGCAGGGCCCGTTGCTCCGGCGTGAGCGTGCGCGGCGGCGCGTTGAGTACCACCGACGGCTGCTCGGGCAGGTCGTGCATCTTCCGGAGCAGGTCGGCCAAGGTGGGCGACACGGTCATCACCGCGTCGGCGTACGGGGCGTGCTCACGGACGTACGCGATCTGCGCGGGAAGCCAGCGCAGGTTCTTCGGTCGGCCGATGATGCCGGGCACGAACTCGTGGGCGTCCCAGACGAGCTTGACGTCCCGCCCGGCGGCACGGGCCCGCATGGTGGCCCGCGCGCCGACGCCGAGCATCCGGAAGTCGTGGGCGTGGATCAGGTCCGGCTTCAGCTCGTCCAGCACCGGGGCGAACGCCAGCTCGTAGTCCCACAGCTCCGGGTCCAGCCGACGCCAGGCGCGGTCCCCCATCGTGGTCTGCCAGAACCGCAGCGCCAGGTTGTCGATCCGGGAGTGTGGGTCCTGCTGGCGGTCCTGGAGGCGCTTCAGCTCCGCGTTGCGGAACTTGACCCACTGGAACCTCGCCTTGTTCATGAAGTAGGGGACGGCGAGCACCCCCTTGCGGCTCAGCTCAGAGAACTGCGAGATGGTGCCCTCCCGGCGCGCGACCTTGATCTCCGACAGCCGGAGGTCGAGGTCGTCGCGCTGGGCCTTCAGCCGTTGGATCTTGCGCCTGCCGTCCGGACCGGGTCGGTAGGCCAGCGGCCGGCGCAGTAGCGCCCGCCGGTAGGCCACCGGGTGCGGAATACGGCGGGAGACGCTGATCAGCCGCACCTCGGCGTCGCCGATCCGCCAGGTGTCCTCGGTGGCGGCACCGCGACGGATGCCGACCAGGATCACCTCCCAGCCCGCTTCGGCAACCGAGCGGGCCGCCTTCTGGACCCGAGAGTCGCCGTGGACGCCGTTGTCGACGAGCATCACCACCCGCCCACGACGAGACGGAGCAGCGGCGCCCTGGACAGGTTCCATCGGTGAGTTCTCCTCGTTGAAAGGTTCGGCGGACCGGTCAGTGGCCGGACCACCGGGACGGGTCATCGGACGGGCGTCGGCGGGTCACCGGAGGAACGCGTCGAAGGCGGCCGCCGTGCGCCGGCCGTCGTGGTGCTCACGGACGAACCCGGGGCCCTCCGCCGCGAGGCGGGCGGCGGTGGCCCGGTCCTCGATCAGCGACTCGATCGTCTTCACGAGGGTCGTGGCGGTCGCGTTGACGATCGGCGGCCGGAGATCGACCCGCTCGTGCACACTCTCGCTGAGGTAGGAGACCACCAGTTTGCCGGCGGCCATCGCCTCGCAGGCGAAGGTGCCGTAGGTGCCCATCACGAACTGTTCCGTGACGACGTCCGCCTCGAAGACCAGGCGGCGCATCTCGTCGTGCGGCATCCCCTCGACCAGCCTGAAGTCGATCACTTTGCGGTCATGCAGCTCCTGAAGGTCGGGCAGGATCCGATCGGTCCCCTTCGTCCACCGGGTCGACGGCGCGTGCAGCACCACCGGCCGGGACCGTTCCATCACCGGACGGTCGCAGGCCCAGCCGTCGACGTCGACCACCAGCGGGGCCCAGGTCGCCCATGGTACGTCGTCCAGCAGATCGGGCGTGGTGACGAAGAGTGGCAGCCCACTCTCCCGCGCGATCTGCCGGTTCCGTTGCGCCACCGTCGTGAGCCGCGCGCGCAGCTCCTCCGGGGCGTCGCGGAAACCGGACTCGGCGTGGCGGTCGAGGTGTTCGACCGGGTGCCGGATCTCGCTGCCGTGCGCCAGCAACGCGACCTTGACCCCGGCCCGGGTGAGGGCGGGCAGGTCACCGGCGATGTCGTCACCGTTGAGCCGGCCGAGCACCGGGCGGAAGGCGTCCACGATCAGGTGGGTGTAGCCACTCAGCACCCGCCGGATCTGGTCCAGCTGGACGTCGAGGTGGTGCTCGGTCGGGAAGTGCAGGTACACGTCGGCGGGGTACCGGAAGGAGGACGGCGGCTTCGCCATCACCAGCTCCGCCGACACGGCCGGGCGGGCGGCGCAGACGGCGGTGGCGATCGCCGCGAGCTGTCCGGCATAGTTCGCCGTGCCGAGGCCGAGCCGGACCGGTCCGGTGCCCAGCGGGGTCCACGGGGTCGGCACCCCGGAGGGCCCGGCCGGCGCGGAGGCGGGAACCGGCGTGGCCGGGGCCGGCGCGGTGGCCGCCCTGCCCGCCGGCACCGGCGCGCTGTCCGATCCGTCCGCCGGAGTCGGCGCGCTGTCCGATCCGTCCGCCGGAGTCGGCACGCTGGCCGCCCGTCGCACCGCGGTGGCGAAGGACGGCAGCGACCCGGTGGCGAAGACCTCACCGGCACCGTGCCGGACGAGGTAGTCGCGGACCCCCCGGGCGTTGCCGGCGACGATCCTCAACCCGGCCGCCCGGTAGTCGTCGAACACCTCCGGCACCAGGGGGGACGACCCGTCCGGCCGGCAGAAGCCGTGCACCGCCAGGTCGGCGGCGGCCAGGAAGTCGGGCGTCAGCCGGCGGGGGCGGACCACCCGGTGCACCCGTGCGTCGACCCCGGCCGCCCGGGCCCGGCGGAGCAGGCCCTCGACCGCCGCCCGGTCGCCGCCGGTCCATCCGTGAACGAGGGCCAGGTGGTACGTGGCCAGCCGGGGCAGGGCGTCGATGATCGCGCCAAGGCAACGATCGTCGACGATCCGTCCCGCATGCACCAGCAGCGGGACCGCGTCGGAGAGCCCGCAGGCCTCCCGTACCGTGGAGTAGGACCGCCAGGCGGTGGCTTCCCGCAGGGCCGTCCGCACCGGCGAGTAGACCCGCCGCCTCATCACCGAGACCAGCCGCCGGGCCGGCGACGACGTCATGGCAACGCCAGCTCCGGGGCGGCGCCGGACGGCGCGATCGAGACGGTGACACCAGCCGAGGCCGACTCGAGCGTCGCGGCGGCGACCTGCACGGTCCGCAGACCCTGCCGCAGGGTGACGATGTCGCTCTGCTTGCCCTCGACCGCGTCGCGGAACCGCTCGTGCTCGACCAGGAGCGGCTCCCGCTTGGGGATGGCGTACCGGACCATGTCGCCCTCGGCGACCCCGCGGAACGCGCGCAGCGCCTCCCACTCGGTGTCGATGGCACCGTTGGCGTAGAAGGTCAGGTCGGCGGTGAGCGTGTCGGCGACGAAGCAGCCCCGGTCACCGGTGATGACGGTGGACCGCTCCTTCAGCGGGCTCAGCCAGTTCACCAGGTGGTTGACCATCGTGCCGTCGGCGAGCTGGCCGACGACGGCGACCATGTCCTCGTGCAGCCGGCCGCTGCGGGAGACCGTCCGGGCCGAGACGGAGGTGTAGTCCTGCCCGGTCACCCAGCTGGTCAGGTCGATGTCGTGGGTGGCCAGGTCCATCACCACGCCGACGTCGGCGATCCGGTGCGGGAAGGGCCCTTGGCGGCGGGTGACCACCTGGTAGACCTCGCCCAGTTCACCGGCCTCCAGCCGGGTGCGCAGGTTCTGCAGGGCGGGGTTGTAGCGCTCGATGTGCCCGACACCAGCCACCAGGCCACGCGACTCGAACGCCTCGACCAGCCGTACCGCCGATTCGACGGACTGCGCCAGGGGCTTCTCGATCAGCGCGCAGACCCCGTTGGCGGCCAGGTCCAGGCCGACCTGCTCGTGCAGCGCGGTCGGGCAGGCCACCACCGCGTAGTCGAGGCCGAGGGCGAGCAGCTCACCCAGTTCCGGCACGACGGGCGCGCGCAGGGTCCCGGTCGTGTCGCCGGCCGGGTCGACGATGCCAACCAGCTCGACGCCGTCCAGGCCGGAGAGGATCCGGGCGTGGTTGCGCCCCATCGCGCCGAGGCCGATCAGACCGGCGCGCAACTTCTTCCGCTCGCTCATGCCACCGCTCCGCTTCGCTCTGCGCCGGCCCGAGCCGTCACCGCGCTGATCCTGACGATTCGCTCGCTCCACTCGCTCATTGGTGCACCCTTGTCTCACTCGAGCTGAGGTTGGTTCGAGTGCACCGGTGACCGTCGGGCCATCGCCCAGCTCGCTCGACCTTCGAGGTCCAGCATGAGTTCTGCGAGGCCCGGCGGCCCGGGACACCCCGACTGGCAACAGGGCTATGCGCCATCGAGCGCCGCTCAATGAGCGACCGGCAGTGGTGTCCCGGAACCGCCAGGTGCTTCCCCACTGGTAGCGCAGCGGAGAGGCAACTATGAGTGTGACCGACACCGCCGTGCCGGCGCGAGGCAACTCGGCCGGGGTGGACTGGGCCAAGGACGACTACGCGGTCTGCGTGGTCGACGCCGACGGTGAGCCGCTGGAGCGGCTGGCGCTGAAATACACCAGGACCGGCCTGAGACGGCTGATCGACCTGCTTGACCGGCATCGGGTGGACGCGGTCGGCATCGAACGCCCGGACGGGCCGATCGTAGATGCGTTGCTGGCCGCCGACACGACCGTGTACGTGATCCCACCCTCGCAGGTCAAGGCACTGCGCCGACGGTACGGCTCGGCCGGGAACAAGGACGACCGGTTTGACGCCTACGTCCTGGCCGACACCGTCCGCACCGACCGGCGCCGGCTGACCCCGCTCGTGCTGGACAGCGAGACAACCACCGGGCTGCGCAAGCTGTGCCGCGCTCGCAAAGACCTGGTCGCCCACCGCATCGCGGTCGCCAACCAGCTGCGCGCCCACCTGGCCACGACGCTGCCGGCCACTGTCGAGCTGTTCAACGAGATCGACTCGTCGATCAGCCGGCAGTTCCTGACCCGGTTCACCACCCAGGATGCCCTGGACTGGCTGTCGCCCAAGCGCCTGGCCGCCTGGCTGAAGAGCGCGAGCTACTGCGGCCGCACCGACCCAGCCGTGCTGCACGCCCGCATCGACGCCGCGCCTCGCGGCGCCACCGGAAACTACGGACAGACCCTGGCCGGCATCACCCGCGCCTACCTCGCCACCCTGGCCGCCATCGTGGCCCAGATCGACGCCCTGAACCAGCAGATCACCGAAGCCCTCGACCTGCACCCCGACCGGGACATCTTCACCAGCCTGCCCCGCTCCGGCACCGTCCGCGCCGCCCGGCTGCTCGCCGAGATCGGCGACGCCCGCGGCCGGTTCCCCACCCCGGCGTCCCTGGCCTGCCTCGCCGGCGTCGCACCCTCGACCCGCGAATCCGGCAAAGTCCGCATCGTGACCTTCCGCTGGGCCGTGGACAAACAACTGCGCGACGCCGTCTGCGACTTTGCCGGTGACAGCCGCCACGCCAACCCCTGGGCCGCCGACCTCTACCAACGAGCCCGAGCCCGCGGCCACGACCATCCCCACGCGGTCCGTATCCTGGCCCGCGCCTGGCTGGACATCATCTGGAAGTGCTGGACCACCAACACCCCCTACGACCCGGACCGCCACCGAGCCCTCCAACACCTGCTCAAACAAGATCATCAAGTGGCGGCTTGACACAGGGCAACTCATGCCGCACCCCCGGCGGCGTTCGCGGCGTCGGCGATCCGCTCCAGGTCGGCCTGGGTCAGCGACGGGTGGATCGGCAGGGAGATCACCTCGGCGGCGGCCCGCTCGGTCTCCGGCAGGTCCCACGGGCCCGGCTGGCCGTCGGCGGTGAGGTACGGCTTGAGACGGTGGATCGGGGTCGGGTAGTAGACCGCGTTGCCGATGCCCAGCTCGGTGAGGCGCTGCTGGGCGGCGTCCCGGTCACCGCGTACCCGGACGGTGTACTGGTGGTAAACGTGCCGGGCGGCGTCGGCCACCGGCGGGGTGACCATGCCGGTGATCCGGGAGTCGAGGAACTTGGCGTTCGACCGGCGCTGCTCGGTCCACTCGCCGAGCTGGGTGAGCTGCACCCGGCCGATCGCCGCGGCGACGTCCGTCATCCGCATGTTCGCGCCGACGATCTCGTTGGCGTACCGCTGCTCCATGCCCTGGTTGCGCAGGAGCCGCAGGGTACGGGCGAGCACCGGGTCGGCGGTGGTGATCATGCCGCCCTCGAGGGAGTGCATGTTCTTGGTCGGGTAGAAGCTGAAGCAGCCGGCGGTGCCGAACGCGCCCACCGGGGTGCCGTTCAGGGCCGCGCCGTGTGCCTGCGCGGCGTCCTCCACGACGGCTAGGCCGTGCCGCTCGGCGATGGCCATGATCTTGTCCATCGCGGCCGGGTGGCCGTAGAGGTGCACCGGCATGATCGCCTTGGTCCGGGGCCCGACGGCGGCCTCCACGGCGGCCGGGTCCAGGCAGAACGAGCCCGGTTCGATGTCGACGAAAACCGGCTCCGCGCCGACCAGCCGGATCGAGTTGGCGCTGGCGGCGAAGGAGAAGGAGGGGACGATGATCTCGTCACCCGGCCCGAAACCGAGCGCCATCAGCGTGAGCTGGAGCGCGGAGGTGCCGGAGTTGACGGCCACGCAGTGCCGGCCGGCGACGAGCTCGGCGAATTCCTCCTCGAAGGCGGCGACCTCGGGCCCCTGTACCACCCGGCCGCTGCGCAGCACCCGGACGGCGGCGTCGATCTCGGCTTCGCCGATCACCGGCCGCGCCGGCGGGATGAATTCGGCGTTCTGCCCATCCATGGGCATTCCTCCTGTCGTGTGGAGCTCGTCCGGCCGCGATGCTAGCCGGTTCCGGTGTCTCCGGAACCCGGTGGTGCGGAATGGGCTGATGAAGCGGACGAGCTGGGGATCGTCACGGTTGTGCGCTCAGCTGGACGCCCGGCTCGTCCCGGATTGATGGTTGGCATGCTACTCGGAGCGCTGCGGCGACCGTCGCGGCCATCCGGGGCAGGTCGGCCGGGTCCAGCGGGAGCCGGGCGATGGCCAGCCGCCAGTAGAGCGGACCGACGATGAAGTCGACCACGGAGTCCGGATCCGCACCGGGGGGCAGCTCGCCGCGCTCCACGGCGCGCCCGATCACCAGGCTGCCGATGGTGCGCTGGTTGAGCCGCAGCGCCTCCTCGAGGGTCTGGGCGATCTGCGGGTTGCGCGCCGCCTCGGCGAGCAGGTCGGGGATGATCTGGGAGGCGAGCGGGTGCCGCAGCGCCCCTGCCATGATCATGTAAAGCATCTCCAGGTCGCCCTGGAGGGTGCCGGTGTCCGGTAGCGGCAGGCGCTTGCCGGCCACGGCGGAGACGACCTCCAGCACCAGCTCCAACTTGGAACTCCAGCGCCGGTAGATCGCGGTCTTGCCCACCCCCGCCCGCCGGGCGACCGCCTCGATGGACAGCCGGCCGTAGCCGACAGCGGCCAGCTCCTGCATGACGGCCCGCCGGATGGCCGTGGTGATCTCGCCACGGAGCACCGCCGCTCCCGCCGGAACCCGCCTCTTCTCGGTCGTCACGTGGAACAATGTAGCGCAGGGACGGTACGGTTGCGTCCCGACGTGTTTTCCACTACGGTCCACGCAGCGATGAGGCTCGACGTGCCCGCCGCGGACGGTTCGGGCCGGCGACGTGCCGGAGGCTCGCCTCGCGCATCCCGTAAACCCTGGAAGATCGGAGCGCCTACCCATGGCCAACACGGCGGTGGCTGACGCCGACTCAGGACTGACCCGGGCGCAACTGGCCGCCCGGTACGGTCTGACGGTCGCCGGCGAACGGCCCACCCTGGCCGGGTACACCCGGCAGTTGTGGTCCTACCGGCACTTCATCGCGGCGTACGCGAACGCGAAGCTGATCGCCACCTTCGCCACCGCCCGGCTCGGGCGGGTCTGGCAGGTTCTGACCCCGCTGACCAACGCGGCGATCTACTTCCTCATCTTCGGGGTTATCCTCAACACCAGGGCCGGGGTCGACAACTTCATCGCCTACCTCTGCGTGGGTCTGTTCGTCTTCAACTTCACCCAGTCGGTGGTGCTCAACGGCACCCAGTCGATCAGCGGCAACCTCGGCCTGATCCGGGCGCTGCACTTCCCCCGGGCCAGCCTGCCGATCGCGGTGACGCTGACCCAGTTCCAGAACCTGCTCACCGCCATGCTCGTGCTCGTCGCGATCGTGCTGGTCACCGGGGAGCCGTTGACCCTGGAGTGGCTGCTGGTGCTGCCGGCGCTGCTGCTCCAGTCGGTGTTCAACGTCGGCACGGCGCTGGGCATGGCCCGGCTCGGCTCGAAGATGACCGACCTCAAGCAGCTCATGCCGTTCGTGATGCGGACCTGGATGTACGCCTCCGGCGTGCTCTACAGCGTGCAGAACTTCGCCAAGCACCTGCCCGGCTGGGCGCAGCTGCTGGTCGAGCTGAACCCGCTGCTGATCTACATCGAGCTGGTCCGGCACGCCCTGATGGAGGACGTCCCGCTGACATCCTCGGCGGCCCAGCTCTGGCTGGTCGGCACCGCGTGGGCGCTGGTCGCCTTCGTCGGCGGATACGTCTACTTCTGGCGCGGCGAGAAGGAATACGGTCGTGGCTGAGTCCAACCAGGTCTCCCCCGGCGTCACCACGGTCGCCGACCAGCGCGTCCCCACCGTCATCGCGGACGACGTGCACCTGGTCTACCGGGTCTACGGCGCCGGCACCCCCGGCAGCGGCTCGCCGGTGGCCGCGCTCAAGCGGATCGTCACCCGCACCAACGCGCCGAACGTCCGCGAGGTGCACGCGGTCAAGGGGGTCAGCTTCACCGCCTACCGGGGTGAGGCGATCGGACTGATCGGCAGCAACGGCTCCGGCAAGTCGACGCTGCTGCGGGCCATCGCCGGCCTGATGCCGACGAACAAGGGCGCGATCTACACCCAGGGGCAGCCCTCGCTGCTCGGCGTCAACGCCGCCCTGCTCAACGACCTCTCCGGCGAGAAGAACGTGGCGCTCGGCTGCCTGGCCATGGGCATGACCCCGGCACAGGTCCGTCGACTGACCCCGCAGATCATCGAGTTCTCCGGGATCAACGAGCGCGGCGACTTCGGCTCCCTGCCGATGCGGACCTACTCCTCCGGCATGGCGGCCCGGCTGCGGTTCTCCATCGCCGCCGCGAAGAAGCACGACGTGCTGCTCATCGACGAGGCTCTGGCCACCGGTGACGCCCGGTTCCGCCGGCGCAGTGAGCAGCGGGTCCGGGAGCTGCGCGCCGAGGCGGGCACGGTCTTCCTGGTCAGCCACGCCATCGGCACCATCCGCGACACCTGCGAGCGGTCGATCTGGCTGGAGTCCGGCCTGATCCGGATGGACGGGCCGACCGACCAGGTCATCGCGGCGTACAACGAGTTCATGAAGAAGTAGCGTGCGACGGCCTGCCCCCCGGTGAACACCGGGGGGCAGGCGCGTGCGACGGCGGAGCTAAGGTCGTACCGCGTGCCCGCCCGAGGAGTCGGGCACGGACGACGGCACGTGGATCAGTGAGGATCACGATGACGCAGGACCACCCCGACGGAGCCGGCACCGGTACGGAGGCCGCCCCGGCTCCGTGGCGCCCCTCGCGGACGGTGGCGGTGGTACTGGCCGGCGGAACGGGTTCCCGGGTCGGGCTGGGCATCCCGAAGCAGCTGGTCAAGATCGCCGGTAAGCCGATCATCGAACACACCATCGCGGTCTTCGAGGCGGCCCCCGAGATCGACGACATCCTCGTGCTGATGGCCCCCGGCTACGTCGACGACGCCCGGGGCATCGTCGAGGCGGCCGGCTTCCGCAAGGTCCGCCAGGTCCTCCCCGGCGGCGGGACGCGCAGCGACACCACCCGCCTGGCGCTGGACGCGATCGGCCCGGACGACTGCAACATCCTCTTCCACGACGCGGTCCGCCCCCTGCTCAGCGGGCGGATCGTCCGGGAGTGCGTGAACGCGCTCTGGACGTACCAGGCGGTGGACGTCGCGATCCCCTCGGCGGACACCATCGTCGAGGTCGGCGACGACGACTGCATCACCGGCATCCCGGTGCGCGCCCGGCTGCGGCGCGGGCAGACCCCGCAGGCGTTCCGCTCCGGCACCATCCGCGAGGCGTACCGGCGGGCCGCCGACGACCCGCACTTCGCCGCCACCGACGACTGCGGCGTGGTGCTGCGCTACCTCCCCGAGGTGCCGATCAAGGTGATCGACGGCGCGGACGAGAACATCAAGGTCACCCACCCGGTCGACGTGCACCTGGTGGACAAGCTCTTCCAGCTCGCCGCGGCGCGGGCCCCCCGTCCGGTGGACGAGCAGCGGTACACCGAGGAGCTGACCGGCCGGACGATGGTGATCTTCGGCGGCAGCTACGGCATCGGCCACGAGCTGGCCGAGCTGGCCCGCCGCTACGGCGCGCAGGTCTTCCCGGTCAGCCGCTCCGCCACCGGCACCCATGTCGAACGGGACACCGACGTGCAGGCCGCGCTGCGCACCGCGTTCGAGGCCACCGGCCGGATCGACCACGTGGTGGTGACCGCCGGGATCCTGGAGAAGGGCGCCCTGGCCGAGATGGACGAGGCGACCATCGACCGGCTCCTCCGGGTGAACTTCGTCGGGCCGGTGACCGTCGCCCGGCACGCGCTGCCGTACCTGCGCCAGACCCGGGGGCAGTTGCTGCTCTACACCTCCAGCTCGTACACCCGGGGCCGGGCCCGGTACGCGCTCTACTCGGCGACCAAGGCGGCGCTGGTCAACCTCACCCAGGCCCTCGCCGACGAGTGGGCCGAGTTCGGCGTCCGGGTGAACTGCGTCAACCCGGAGCGCACCGCCACCCCGATGCGCACCCGCGCGTTCGGCGCGGAGCCGGAAGGCACCCTGCTCGCCGCGGCGACGGTGGCCCGGGCCTCGCTGGACGTGCTCCTGTCCGACCTCACCGGCCAGGTGATCGACGTCCGCCGCTCGGCCGACGAACCGGTGGTGCCGGCCCAAGCCGGGCCGGCTCCCGCCGCCGCGCCGTCGGGTCGCTGAACCCGCGCCCCCACTTCCCACGCCACAGGCAGGAGAGTCAGCGAGATGCGTGGCACCCTGGTCCGGAAACTGCTCGCCCGGTGTCTCACCGTGGGCCTGGCGGTCCTGGCCTTCCTCCTGATCGCGCTCACCGGGGCGACCCTGCCCGGACTGCTGCTCGCGGTCGCCGCGCTCGCCGCCGGGGTGTGGGAGCGGCGGGTCCGTCCGGGCGCGGACGTCGCGGGCGAGTCGGTCCTGGTCGCCGCCGGCATCCTGATCGGGTACGCCCGCCGCCTCGACGCCGGCTTCGACCCCGCCCTGGTGGCCACCGCGCTGGTGGTGCTGGCGCTGGTGCTGCTCGACGGGCCGCTGCGGGAGGCCGGTGGCCTGGAGATCCGCACCGCCAACCTGCCGGTACGCCACGGGCTGACCACCGCCCACGTCGGCACGGCGATCCCGGTGCTGCTCGGCGCGGTCGCCTTCGGCGCGCTGCTCGCCCTGCCCACCTGGTACGCCCTGCTGGTCAGCCTGCTCGTCGGCGGCCTCGCCGGGGTGGTCGGGCTGCGTCTGGCCCGGCGGCGGTTCCGCCCGTCGACGGCGGCCAGCCCGGTGGCCCGCGCACTGGCCCGGCACCAGCCGGAGTTCCTGCTCTACTTCTCCGCCCCGCCCGGCTCGGAGTACCAGGTCACCATGTGGCTGCCGTACCTGGAGCGGATCGGCCGGCCGTTCCTGGTGCTGCTGCGCGAGCCGGAGTTCCTGGCCCCGATCGCGGCGGCGACCCGCGCGCCGGTGGTGTACTGCCCGACGCTGAAGGCGATCGACGAGGCGCTGGTGCCCAGCCTGCGGGTGGCGTTCTACGTCAACCACGGCGCGAAGAACGCCCACTGCATCCGCTTCACCCAGCTCACCCACATCCAGATCCACCACGGCGACAGCGACAAGGCCCCGAGCGCCAACCCGGTCTCGGCGATCTTCGACCGGAACTTCGTGGCCGGGCAGGCGGCGATCGAGCGGTACGCCCGCGCCGGGGTGCAGATCCCGGCGGAGAAGTTCGTCGTCGTCGGCCGTCCCCAGGTGGAGGCGATCGGGGTACGCCAGCCGCCGGTGCCGATGCCGGCCCAGCCGACCGTGCTCTACACGCCCACCTGGACCGGGCACCACGCGGACGCCGACTACTGCTCGCTGTCGGTGGCCGAGGCGCTGGTCGGGCGGCTGCTGGCCCGGGGCGCGACGGTGATCCTGCGGGCCCACCCGTACACCGCGCAGAACCCAAAGTCGGCCCGGCAGCTCGCCCGGGTGGAGGAGGTGCTCGCGGCGGACCGCTCCCGCACCGGCCGGCAGCACGTCTGGGGCACCGAAGCCAGTCGGGCGATGAGTCTGGTCGACTGCGTGAACCGCTCCGACGCGCTGATCTCCGACGTCTCCGGGGTCATCTCCGACTACCTCTACTCGGGCAAGCCGTACGCGGTGACCGACATGGGCGCCGACGGCGACGCGTTCACCGAGCGCTTCCCGCTGGCCCGCTCCGGCTACGTGCTGCGCCGGGACCTGGCCGACGTCGACGACGTCCTGGAGCGGCTGCTCGGCACCGACCCGCTGGCCGAGGCCCGCTGGGCGATGCGCACCCACTACCTGGGCGACTTCCCGGTCGAGTCGTACGCCGAGGGGTTCCTGTCCGCCGCCCGGGCGCACCTCACGCCTTCAGGTGGTAGGAGGGGCCCCCTGTTACCGCATTTTGAGGAGCAGGGGTCCCCTCCTACCACAGCGGCGGCTGTTCCCCGCGCAAGGGCTCAGGCGGAGTAGCCGCGGGTGGCGGCCCAGTGCGCCAGGCTGATGCTGGTCATCCAGTACGAGCCGGCGGCGGCGTTCGCCGGGTCCGCGATCTTGACAGTACGACCGTTGTCCCGGTAACCGACCACCGTCAGGTAGTGCCCGCCGGGGTAGGAATGCCATCCCCCCGCCACGTCGGTGGCGGAACCGGCGATGTTCACCACGACGGCGTACCCGCTGCCGACGGCCCGCACCACGTCGGCCTGGAGCCGGTCCATCTGGGCCGGGGTGGCCGCGCCACCAGGGATCGTCCGGGTCCGGTAGACGTCCCGGCCGACGAGGTCGTTGAGGACCCGGGTGGTGTCCTCGGCGGAGTTGGTGCCGGCCTCGGTGGTGTGCAGCCGCCGGGCGAGGTCGTCCTGGCTGCGAACGACGTCCCGGGCGGTGAGCGCGATCCGGGTGGCGGCCGGACCGCAGTAGTAGAAGGTGGTCTGCTCCTGGTACTGGATGTCGAGCACCTTCGACGCGGGCGGCTTCGGCGGGGTGGGGCTGGTCGTCAGGTCCGGGTCCGGCGAGCGGGTGGCGGCGGGCGAGGCGGAGCGGGTGGCCGGAGTCGCCGCGGCGGCCGGTGGGGTGGTGGCGACGGCGGACGGGTTGGCCGGGGACGCACTGGCGCGGTCGCGGTGCCGGGAGGCGGCGGTCGACCGGTCCGGCTCGGCCGCCGTGGCCACGGTGTCGTCCCGGCGTACCGGTGTGTCGGTGTCGACGAGCAGGACGCCGGCGGTGGACGCCACCACCAGCACCGCCGCCGAGGCGGTCACCTGGTAGGACCGGCGGGTTCGGAACAGGGTGAACGGTCGCGGGACCGGGTACTTCACGGATTCCTCCACGGAAGGCAGGGGTGGAGAGCGGCGCACCTCATCGGCGCGCGGACGGACCGCACGCGGGATCGACGGGTCGCGGAGGGTGCCCGCTCGGACAGCGCCTGAGGACGGACGCCGGAGTCAGTGCCGGCGACGCGGACGGCCGGCCGGCGGCACCTGGGCACCGTGGAGGAACCGGGAAACGGGGGTGTACAGCACGGACTACTCCTTCCGATACCGCCTACCGGGTTAGCTGACGGATTCGGGCGGGAAGATCGCCCTACCGCGGGTCGGCCCCGCGGATTCACCCCGGACGTACGTGGGTCCCCGGCTCGTCGAGCACGATTAAGCGGGCCGGCACGGTGTCGCCCTTTGCGACCTACGACCGCACCAGACGGGCCGACACTACTGATACCTTGATCCGCTGCCAACCCTCGTGAACAGGCCGAACGACCCCTCATACCCGGAATTCGAGCGCGTTTCCGGGCTGACGACGCTGAATGGGACGAGCCGTCTACCCGTCATCGTCGAGGCGGTTACCGCCACGGGTCGGCACAACCGGGCCGCCGCACCGGGCGCAGAACGGGACGACCGGGGTCGAAGGTGCCGCACGGCAGGACGTGGCCCGGGTCACGTCACGATCCGGTCACGCCGCCGACTGCGGTGACCCCGAAGTGCCACAGGGACCCCGCAGCGGCCCGGGGGACGGGACCGGTCAGGGCGTCAGCCCACCCGCGCCGGCCGCCACCGGGCAGCGGGACGGACCGCGCCGGGCACCCGTCGGGACGCGGCGACGACCGTCGAGGTGCCCGCCCGGAGGCGCTCCGCGGCGAGGGACGCCTCCTCCGCCAGGGACCGCGCCGCCCTGGCGGCCACCTCGGCTCGCTGCCAGGCCGCCCGCTCCCGCTCGGCCGCCGTCCGGTACTCCACCCGCCGTAGGTCGCGCAGCACCCGGGACAGGACCGCCTCCTGCACGACCGGGTGCAGACGGGGGTCCCACCCGTTGCGGCGGGCGAACACGTCGCTGAGCGCCCGCACCGACAGGTCCCCCCGCCAGTACGCGGCCATCGCGGACCGGTGCAGGAACCGCTCGCGGGCGACGTACTCGGCCGGGGTGCGGGGCGTCCGGGGTGCCGGCAGGGCGGTGGCCCCGGCGAAGCGACGGGCAGCCGTCTCCGCCTCGTCGTACGCCCGCCAGGCCTGGTCGACCCGTTCCTGCGCGGTCAGCCACTCCGTCCGACGGCGGCGGGCGGTGTGCGCGGCCCCGGCCGCGGCAACGGCCACCTCTTCGGCGTACCGGCGCAGGTCGGCCGGGTCGCGAACGACGGGGTCGCCAGCGGCCGGGGCCGGGGCGGGTGGGGGCAGCACCCCCTCCCGTTCCCGCTCGGGGCGTGCCACCAGGACGGTGAGCACGGTCAGGGCGAGCACGAGCAGGGCGGACCAGATGGCGGCCGCCCGGGGCACGTCCACCAGGAACTCGTAGAGAACGATGTCCATCGTCGGCACCTCACGGAACACGGAGCGGGTGGGGGCCGCACGGACGCCTCGGGTGCGGGCGCGACCATCGTCGCAGCCACCGGTGGGCCGTCGGCGGGTGCGGGGTGAGGTTCGTCGGATCAGCTCGGGCCCCGGGGACGGGACACCCGGAGCGGACAGATCAGCGGGGCGGTGGTGCCCGGGAGCCGGCCGCACCGGCGTCGGTGCCGACCAGCGGCCGGACCGGGGGCCGGCCGACCGCCCGGGACGCGGCCACCACGACCGGTGCGCCGACGGCCGGGCCGGTGCCGGAGGGCGTGCCCGCCTCGTCGCGGGCGTCCGGCTCGACCCCGTCAGTCGTGACCCCGTGGGCGGGGTACGACCCGACCAGGGCGGGCAGCCGTCCCACGGAGAGGCTTCTCTCGGCGAGGACTGGCACACCGCCAGCGGGGAGGCCCCCGGCGAGGGCGCCGCCGCTCAGCGCGAGGGCGACCGCCACGGCGAGGCTGGTGAACACCCGGAACGCCCGGCGCACCGACCGCCACCGATGGCAGTCGAGCACGACGGAAGACACGCAGAGCATGTTACCCCGAACGTCGGGTACCCGCATCGATGCCAGCCGTGCCGGAATCCGCGGCCTGGTCACCGGCCGGGGCCACGGCGTGTCCGCACCGGTCGACGCCGTCGGCGGCCCGCTGCCGGGGCGTCACGGCCGCCCGGTCCCCGGTCGCGGACGGATCCCCGGCCGGGGCGGGACGCTTCCGGCTGGGAGCGAGCAGGCGCATCATCGGGGTCTCCACCCACCGGTAGAGCAGCCAGGCCAGCAGCAGGTTCAGCAGCAGGAAGCCGACCGCCACCAGCGGCCCCGTCCAGCCGGTGAAGCCCACGCCGTAGTCACCGGTGAGCCGGAGGATGGTGACCATCACGAAGACGTGCACCAGGTAGAAGGCGAAGGACACCTCGCCGAGCCAGACCAGCGGCCGGGATCGCCACGGCGAGGGCAGGCCCCGCACGTCGGCCCGGGCCGCCGCGGTGATCACCAGGATGTACGCGGCCGACAGCAGCGCCGCCCAGAGTTCCGCGCGGATCCACTCACCGGCCACCGCCCAGGTGACCACGAAGACCAGGCTGGCCAGCGGCAGGGCGGGACCGCGCCAGTGGCCGCGCCGCATCAGCTCGGCCGCGGCGACGCCCATCCAGAACTCGGTGGACCGCACCAGCGGGAAGATCTGGGTGAACCACCAGCGGCTCTCCTCGGGCACCAGGAGCTGGCCCGGCCAGAGAGCGAGGATCACCAGCGGTACCGCGACCACGACGGTCCAGAGCATCCACGACGACGCCCGGCGCAGCGCCGGCAGGACGAAGGGCAGGCAGAAGTAGAAGAACAGCTCGCAGGAGAGCGACCAGCTCACCGTGTTGACGCTGTAGAAGTAGCCCGGGGTGGGGTTCCAGGCCTGCACGAGCAGCAGGTTCTGCACCGCCGCCGAGGGGTTGACCGGGTCGGCGAACCAGAGCCCGACCAGCAGCGCCACCGCCCACATCAGCACGTGGTTCGGGTAGATCTTGGCCACCCGGCGCCGCCAGAACGCCCACTTCGTGTCCTGCGGACGGGCGGACCAGACCAGCACGAACCCGCTGAGGACGAAGAAGAACTGCACCCCGGACAGGCCCAGGGTGAACAGTTGGTCCACCACGACCTTGAACTCCGGCTCGACGATGATCCGCATCGTCCCGACGTGGAAGCCGAAGACCAGCATCGCCGCGATCCACCGCAGTCCGGTCAGGGAGGGCAGGCGGGACAGGGACCGGTCGGCCCCCGCCGTCGGGGTGAGGCTGGTCATGACACCGCCCGCGGGTACGGCTCGCGGATCGGCATACGGGTTCTCCCGTCGGTCGGCCGGCGTACGCCGGATTGGTCACACCGGGCGGAACCGGTCGGTGCCGCCCCGCCGGGCACCCTACCCCGAGCGGCCGCCTCTCGTACGCGTGTACGAGATGCAGGTAGGATCGGCCGGGTGGCCGACATCGCGTACCAGCCCTCGATGCTGGACCTCACCGACCAGGGCCCCGCCCTGGAACCGCTGGTCGGGCGGGTACGCCGGCACGAGCTGGGCCGGGGTGCCTGGGTCGACCACCTCCCCGGCTGGGTATGCGGCTCCGATCCGGTCCTCGCCACGCTGCTGCGGGAGGTGCCCTGGCGGGCCGAGCGCCGCCGGATGTACGACAACGAGGTCGACGTGCCCCGCCTCCTCTGCTGGTACGCCGCCGGCCGCCCGCTCCCCCACCCCGCGCTGACCGCGGCCCGCGCCGCCCTCAACCGGCACTACGCCGCCGAACTGGGCGAGGAGTTCGTCACCGCGGGCATGTGCCTCTACCGGTCCGGCCGGGACAGCGTCGCCTGGCACGGCGACACCATCGGCCGGGGCGCGCACGCCGACACCATGGTCGCGATCGTCTCGTTCGGCACCCCCCGACCGCTGCTGCTGCGCCCGCGCGGCGGCGGGACCGGCCCGCGCTTCCCGCTCGGCCACGGCGACCTGGTCGTCATGGGCGGCTCCTGCCAGCGCACCTGGGAACACGCCGTCCCGAAGACCAGTCGTGCGGTCGGGCCCCGGGTCAGCGTGCAGTTCCGCCCCGCCGGCGTCGCCTGAGCCTCCTGCGCCGACCGCCCGCCCCGCGTCCGCCGTCACCGACGGCCGGTCCAGCGGGCCGGCCGCCGCCGGCGCTCTGCTACAAACGTCCAGGGTCGCCGCCGCCCCCACCAGGTCCCACCGACGTGAAGGGCAGTTGCGCCATGACCCCACCCCAGACCGGGACGCCCACCACGCCACCACGCCGGACCCCCTGGCGCCTGCACGGCGACGGCCGGGCGGGACGCCCCGGCGACGTGGTCGCCCCGGACGAACGCCTCTCCTGGCCACGAACCGTCGGCGTCGGCGTGCAGCACGTGGTGGCGATGTTCGGAGCCACCTTCACGGTGCCGCTGATCACCGGTTTCCCGCCGGCCACCACGCTGCTCTTCTCCGGGCTCGGCACCCTGCTGTTCCTGCTGGTCACCGGCAACCGGCTGCCGTCGTACCTCGGCTCGTCGTTCGCCTTCATCGCCCCGGTCATGGCGGCGAAGGCCGGCGGTGACATCGGCCCGGCGCTCGGCGGCATCGTGGTCGCGGGCGCGGCGCTGGCCCTGGTCGGCGTGGTCGTCCAGGTGGCCGGCACCCGGTGGATCGACGCGCTGATGCCCCCGGCGGTGACCGGCGCGATCGTCGCGCTGATCGGACTCAACCTCGCCCCGGTCGCCTGGGACGGCAACGGCAGCGGCACCGGCGTCAAGGCGCAGCCGCTGGTCGCGGTGGTCACCCTCGCCGCGATCCTGCTCACCACGGTGGCCTTCCGGGGCTTCCCGGGCCGGCTGTCCATCCTGGTCGGCGTGGTGGTCGGCTGGCTGTTCGCCGCCGCGACGGGCGGGCTCGACACGGCCACGTTGACCCGGCTGCGCGAGGCCGCCTGGGTGGGGCTGCCCGAGTTCCACGCGCCCAGCTTCAGCGTCCGCGCGGCGGTACTGGTGATCCCGGTGGTCCTGGTGCTGATCGCCGAGAACGCCGGCCACGTGAAGGCGGTCGCCGCGATGACCGGCCGCAACCTGGACCGGGACATGGGTCGGGCGTTCCTCGGCGACGGGATCGCCACCGTGCTCGCCGGTTCGGCCGGCGGCTCCGGAACCACCACGTACGCGGAGAACATCGGCGTGATGGCGGCGACCCGGGTCTACTCCACCGCCGCGTACTGGGTCGCCGGGGCGGCGGCGGTGCTGCTCGGGCTCAGCCCGAAGTTCGGCGCGTTGATCCTGACCGTGCCGGCGGGGGTGCTCGGCGGCGCGACCACCGTCCTGTACGGGCTGATCGCCGTCCTCGGCGCGCGGATCTGGATCGAGAACCGGGTCGACTTCCACGACCCGGTGAACCTGTTCACCGCCGCGGTCGCCCTGATCGTCGGAGCCGCCGACTACACCCTCACCGCCGGCGACCTCGCCTTCAACGGCATCGCCCTGGGCACCACCGCCGCCCTGGTCACGTACCACTGCATGCGCGTCGTCGCCCGCCTGCGGTCCCCCCGGGTCCCGACCTGACCCCCGCCCCGGGCACCCGGGGTACGGCCGGAGGCCGGCCGTACCCCGGGTGAACGGTCACTCGCGCGTCTGGTGGTGGCCCAGGAGGGTGGGGCCGAGCATGACCGCGAAGCCGGACCCGTCCCGCCGCGGGTCCTCCGCCGGCAGCTCGACCGGTTCACCGGTGGCGGTGGAACCCACCGGCCGGGGGCCGACCCACGCCACGACCAGGTCCGTCTCGCCCTTGAGAAAGCGCTGGGCACGCACCCCGGCGGTCGCCCGCCCCTTGGTCGGGTACGCCGCGAACGGCGTCACCTTGACCGTGGCCCCGGTCGAGGTGACCACCATCGGCTCCCCGTGCACCGGGTCGTCGGTGCGCACCGCCCCGAAGAAGACCACCCGCGCCCCGGCCGGCAGGTTGATCCCGGCCATCCCGCCGCCCCGGATGCCCTGCGGCCGGACCAGCCCGGCCGGGAAGCGCAGCAGCGACGCCTCGGAGGTGACGAAGGCCAGCGTCTCCGCCCCGTCGGTCAGCCAGGTCGCCCCGACCACCTCGTCCCCCTCGCGCAGGGAGATCACCTCGAACTCGTCCGAGCGCACCGGCCACTCCGGCGCGCACACCTTGGCCACCCCCTGCCGGGTGCCCAGGGCCAGACCGGGTGAGCCCTCGGCGGTCGGGCCGAGCGGGGCCAGGGCGACCACGGACTCCCCCGCCGCAAGCGGCACCAGCTCGGCGACGGACATCCCGCCGCTGAGCGACACCGTGCCGGACTGCTGCGGCAGGACGGGCAGCGGCAGCACGTCGACCTTGAACGCCCGCCCGGCGCTGGTCACCACGAGCACCCGGCCCCGGGCGGTGGAGTGCACCAGCGCGCGTACCGCGTCGTGCTTGACCCGACCGCGGCGCCCGCGCCCCTCGGCAGCCTCCTCCGACTCGGCCGCGGTCCGGGCGATCAACCCGGTGGCGGAGAGGATCACCTGGCACGGGTCGTCGGCGACCTCCAGCGGCCCGGCCGGCACGGACGCCGCCAGGACCTCCTTCAGGTCGCCGTCGACCAGGGTGGTCCGGCGCGGGGTCCCGAACTGCTTCACCACCGCGCCCAACTCGTCGGAGACCAGCTTCTGGAGCACCTTCTCGTCGTCGAGGATCCGGGACAGCTCGGCGATCTCGCCGCGCAGCTTCTCCTGCTCGGCCTCCAGCTCCAGCCGGTCGTACTTCGTCAACCGGCGCAGCGGGGTGTCCAGGATGTAGGTGGCCTGGATCTCCGAGAGACCGAACCGGCTCATCAGGCCGTCCTTGGCGGCCTGGGCGTCCTCGCTCTCCCGGATCAGCCGGACCACCCGGTCGATGTCGAGCAGGGCGACCAGCAGGCCGTCGACCAGGTGCAGCCGCTCCTCCCGCTTACGCCGCCGGTACGTGGTGCGCCGGGTCACCACCTCGTACCGGTGGGCGAGGAAGACCTCCAGCAGGGCCTTGAGCCCCAGGGTCCGGGGCTGCCCGTCGACCAGGACGAGGTTGTTCACGCCGAAGGACTGCTCCAGCGGGGTGAGCCGGTAGAGGTCGGCCAGGAGCGCCTGCGGGTTGACCCCGACCTTGCACTCGACGACCAGCCGGGTGCCGCTCTCCCGGTCGGTGAGGTCCTTGACGTCGGCGATACCGGTCAGCCGCTTGGTCTTCGTCACCTCGTTGGTGATCGCCGCGATCACCTTCTCCGCGCCGACGCCGTACGGCAGCTCGACCACGGTGATCGCCTGCCGGCCCCGGCTGCCCTCCACCGGACCGATCTCCACCTTGCCGCGCATCCGCACCACGCCCCGCCCGGTCTCGTACGCGCGGCGGACCTCGTCCAGGCCGAGCAGCAGACCACCGGTGGGCAGGTCCGGGCCGGGGACGAACTCCATCAGCTTGTCGAGGGTGGCGTCCGGGTGCCGGATCAGCCAACGGGCGGCCGCCACCACCTCGCCGAGGTTGTGCGGGATCATGTTGGTGGCCATCCCGACCGCGATCCCGGACGCGCCGTTGACCAGCAGGTTCGGGAAGGCTGCCGGCAGCACGGTGGGCTGGGTCAGCGAGCCGTCGTAGTTCGGCTCGACGTCGACGGTCTCCTCGCCCAGCTCGCCGACGAGCAGCATCGCCTCGCGGGACATCCGGGCCTCGGTGTAGCGCGCGGCGGCCGGGCCGTCGTCCGGGCTACCAAAATTTCCATGTCCGTCGATGAGCGGCACGTTGAGCGAGAAGTCCTGGGCGAGCCGGACCATCGCGTCGTAGATGGCGGTGTCGCCGTGCGGGTGGTAACGCCCCATCACGTCGCCGACCACCCGGGCGGACTTGACGTGCGCCCGGTCCGGGCGGAACCCGGACTCGTGCATGGAGTAGAGGATCCGGCGGTGCACCGGCTTCAGGCCGTCCCGCGCGTCGGGCAGGGCCCGGGAGTGGATGACCGAGAACGCGTACTCCAGGTAGGAGTCGGAGACCTCGGTGACCAGCGGGTTGTCGAAGACCCGCGCACCGGCCCGGTCGAAGGCGGACAGGTCGACCTTGTCGCGGGTTTCCTTACGGCGTGCCATGGTTGCGCTCTCTCCCGGGGCGGGGGGTGGTCATGCGTCGATCGCCTCGCGGTCGACGCGGTCGGCGGACTCGATCAGCCAGTTGCGGCGCGGCTCGACCTTCTCTCCCATGAGCAGGTCCAGGATCCGCTCGGCGGCGTCGACGTCGGACAGGGTGATCCGCCGGACCGACCGGGTGGCCG
Source organism: Micromonospora inyonensis (assembly GCF_900091415.1). Lineage (NCBI taxonomy): Bacteria > Bacillati > Actinomycetota > Actinomycetes > Micromonosporales > Micromonosporaceae > Micromonospora > Micromonospora inyonensis. Next base: position 3,213,489 of record NZ_FMHU01000002.1, read on the forward strand.
GGTTCATCGTGGTCTCCCAGAGCTCGTCGGCGTCCATCTCCCCCAGGCCCTTGAACCGGGGGATCGGGGTGACGATCTGTTTGCCGGCCTTCTCCAGCTTGCGGACCGTCGCCTCCATCTCGGCCTGCGTGTAGGTGTAGACGGTCTGCGGGTTGCGCCCCCTCGTGGTGATCTTGTGAAGGGGGGGCATCGCGGCGTAGAGCCGACCGGCCTCGATCAGCGGACGCATGTAGCGGGCGAAGAGGGTGATCAGCAGCGTACGGATGTGCGCGCCGTCCACGTCGGCGTCCGCCATGATCAGGACGCGGCCGTACCGCATCGCGGAGAGGTCGAACGTCCGCCCCGAGCCGGCCCCGAGCACCTGCACGATCGCCGCGCACTCGGCGTTGTCCAGCACCTGCTGGAGGTTCGCCTTCTGCACGTTGAGGATCTTGCCCCGGATCGGCAGGAGCGCCTGGTACTCGGAGGTGCGGGCGACACGAGCACTGTTGTGGACGAACACCCCTGCTTCAAGTGCGAAGTTGTGGTAGCCATCGACGGTCAGGTCGTAGACATCCGCTTTCTCGACCAATGTCTCAACCGACACCACCCGATGGTTGATCAGCGACGCCGCCTCGCGCAGCCGAGCGTAATCTCCGTCGTAGAGGCTCAGCAGCCGATCGAAGCGCAGACCGGTACGAGCCGCCCGCAGATGCTCGGCCTCGTACGCGGTGGCAAGATCGTCGTCGGCGTACGACAACAAGGGCGCGAGCCGACGAAGCGCCGCCAGGCGGCGGCCCTCGAGCTGCCGGGCGACCCGTTCCCGCCGGGGCACCGATTCGACGTACCGCGCCCGGCCCTCCTGCACCTTTGCGAGGTGGCCGGTGTTGGGATCGTTCATTCGTTGCTTCATCCGCCGCGCGTGCTGGGCACCGAAGGCGGGATTCTCCCGGTGCCAGATCAGGACCGCGTTGCGCTGACGTTCCCGCTCCTCGGGGCTCGCGAACTGCTCGACGGTCGTCTGCGACCGCCCGGCGCGCAACTCGTGGTCCTGCCACTGTCGCACCGAGCGCTCGCGCCACTGCGCGCGACGGGCGGGATCGGAGAAGAACGCACGCACCCGTTCAGCCGCTGCCTTCCGGTGTTCCGGCTGTGACCAGTAGGCCGCCTGTCGTTCACGCATCCGGTCGGCGTGGGCCCGCTGGTCGTCAATGCCGAGTGCGTTGTACCAGTCCTGGAAAGCCTGCTCGACCTTCGCCCGGAAAACGGGCGATTCGTTGAGGGCGAAAAGGCGGGCCAGACATGCCTCGCGGAAGGCCGGATCCTGCCACTGCGTTGTGAGCATCGCCGAGCGGAGTTCGCGGCCTCCGTTGTCGAACCATCTCCGCCAGCCGGCGTGGACATGGTCGCCCATCATCGCCGCATGCAACGCGGAGTGGTCCGCCCACGTCATCCGGCGCAGGTTTCGCGGGTCGTTGTTGCGTTTGTCGATGTCGACGTGATGCCGCACGTTGCCGTTCTCAGCGCTGTCCCTGCCATGCCGGAGGTTCCAGGCGTCCGCCAGGTAGTGGGTGTACACCCACTCCTCGCGGTCGTTCATCCAGACCCGCTCGTAGCCCTCCAGTTTGTGTCCGTCCGCCTTCCTGGACAGGCTGCGGTAGAGCGGCATGAGGGAATCGCCCTCGACGAGCGCGTCGGCCCGCCGGTAGGACCCGTCGCGAAGTCGGAAGAGGTGATCGGGTGTACACCGGACGGATTCACCGTTGTCAAGGTTCACGCGCACCAGCGACGCGTCACGTTTGGTGAGCCGAGGTGCCGCCAACGGAGCGACGACGACCCGGCCCGCCCGGTTGGTCGTGTAGCCGAAGTGACTGATGCCCTTGTCCCAGTCGGAAGCGAGGTCGGCGAACGAGCGGCTCCGGCCGGAGGCGAGGGCGACCATGGTGTCACCGGTGAAGCACCCGAGAGCGCTGTCGCCCTCGACGATGAACAGCTCGCTGCGGTCCACGCCGGTGGAGCGACAGTCGACCAGTTTCGCCGGCATCGCCGCGCCCTCCAGGGCGGTCTTGCGCCGGGCGGCGTCCTTCTGCTGCTTCTGGGTCAGCCGCACGCGGGCCGCGTCGACGATCTTCTGGAGGACGGTGCGCGCCTCGGCCTTGGTCCGGCGGTCCTCCAGCCACGCCTTGAGGTGCTGCTCCACCAGGGACTGCATGACCTTGGTGATGCCGGCGGTGGAGAGTTCGTCCTTGGTCTGCGAGGTGAACTGCGGCTCGGGGATGCGCACGTGCACCACGGCGGTCATCCCCTCCAGGACGTCGTCCAGGGTGGGCGGGTCCTCCTTGGCCCGGAGCAGGCCCCGGGTGTTGCGGACGGCGTCGGCGAGGGTCCGGGTCAGCGCCCGCTCGAAGCCCTTGCGGTGGGTGCCGCCGTGCGCGTTGCGGATGGTGTTGGTGAAGCACTCGACGGTGCGCTCGTAGCCGGTGCCCCAGCGCAACGCCACCTCGACCTCGGCGCGGCGCTGCACGTTGGACTGCATGACGCCGTTGGCGTCGGCGGCGTTCTCCCGGTAGGTGCCCTCGCCGGTGACCAGCAGGGTGCCGGAGACGGCCCGGTCGCCGGCCGGGGCGAGGAACTCCACCATGTCCGCGAGCCCGTTCGGGTAGTGGAACTCCTCCCGGGTCGGCTCCTCGCCGGTCTCGTCGCGCAGCAGGTAGTTGACGCCGGGTACCAGGAAGGCGGTGTTGCGCAGTTTCATCCGGACCGCGGCGACGTCCAGTCGCGCGCCGGTCTCGAAGTAGCGCGCGTCGTGCCAGTACCTGATCGAGGTGCCGGTCCGCTGGCCTCGCTTCATCGCGCCGACCACCTGGAGGCCGGGGCCGGGGGTGAAGGGGTCGTCCGGGCCGGGGCCGTCGAAGATGCCGGGCACCCCGTGCCGGAACGACATGGCGTGGACCTTGCCACCCCGGCGCACCGTCACGTCGAACCGACGGGAGAGCGCGTTGACCGCCGAGGCACCGACGCCGTGCAGGCCGCCGGAGGTCTTGTAGCCGGAGCCGCCGAACTTGCCGCCGGCGTGCAGCCGGGTCAGCACCAGCTCGACGCCGGAGATGCCGGACTTGGCGTGCACGTCGGTGGGGATGCCCCGCCCGTCGTCGTCGACCTGCACCGAGCCGTCGGCGTGCAGCACGACCTCGATCCGGGTGGCGTGGCCGGCGACCCCCTCGTCGGTGGAGTTGTCGAGGATCTCGTTGACGAGGTGACCCACGCCACGGCTGTCGGTGGAGCCGATGTACATGCCGGGGCGCTTGCGGACGGCGTCCAGCCCCTCCAGGTGGGTGAGGTCGTCGGCCCCGTAGAGAGGCTCAAGCTCTGCGGTCAACTTGGTCGTACTCCCAGGTCTCGGCGGTGCGGGGCCACCTCCGGCGAAGATCGCCGGAGGACGGCACGCCGCAGCGAGCCTAGCCGGATGCGCCGACATAACGTCGCCGCCCCGCGCCGCGCCCGTCCGGGCGGACCGATCGTGAGCAGGGCGTGGGGCGTACCGCGCGGGGCCGACCCGGGTCCGTCCGGCCCGGCGCGGCACGAATTCCATCGATGAAACCGGTGCCGAACCGTTGACGCCCGCGAGAGGGGCGTGATGTGATCGCGACCTCAAAGACATTCTCACATTTCCATCATTGGATGGAGGTTCGATGTCCGTGTTCCGTCGTACCGCGCTCGCGGCGGCGCTGGTCGTGGCCTCGGCCGGCTTCACCGCCGCGGTCGCGTCCCCCACCCCGGCGACCGCCGCGCTCCCCACCGCCGCGGTGGCACTCGGCGACAGTTTCATCAGCGGCGAAGGTGCCGGCGCGTACGCCCCGGTGGTCGACGTCAACGGGGTGGCCCAGGGCTTCCCGGGCTGGTCCGCGCCGAACAACAACGCGTACTTCTGCCACCGCTCGGCGAACGCGTCCCTGCACCGGGCCAGCCTCCCGGGCATCCAGGACCGGTTCAACCTGGCCTGCTCCGGTGGGCAGCCGTACGACATCGGCGCGGCCTCGGCTGCGCGGGCCAAGGGCCGGCAGGTTGCCTCCCAGCTCGACCAGCTCCGCACGGTCACCCGGACCCACGACATCGACCTCGTCCTGGTCGGGCTCGGCTCCAACAACAGCTCGTTCACCTTCGGCTCGGTGGCGGAGAAGTGCGCCAACCGGTTCATCGCCGACGCCTGGACCGGCTGGTGGGAGTTCTGGGCGTACCTCGGCGGCCCGGTCCCGCAGGAGCCGTGCAGCGACGCCGACCTGGCCACCCCGGCGCAGCTCACCGCAGCCACCGGGGAGACCACCTCGGCGGTCCGGCAGATCCTCGCCACCCTCGCCCAGGTCGACGCCGACGGCCAGCACCGGGTGGTGTTCCAGGACTACACCAACCCGCTGCCGTTCGACCTGTACCCGACCTTCCACGAGCAGGACAGCCGGGACGACACCCGGGACAAGTTCCGGGACCTCGGTGCCGAGCGGTACGCGGCCGGCTGCCCGATCCACCGGGCCAGCCTCGCCCCGGGCCACCGCTTCTCCGCCAGCCTCGGCACCCTGGTGCGGTCGACCCGGGACGCTCTCGCCGCCGAGTTCCCCGGGGCAGACCTGGTCTACCTGAACGTGCAGCGCGCCTTCGACGGCGCCCGGCTCTGCGAGTCACCGACCAGCCCCGCCGGCACCCTGGCCACCCCGATCCGGCTCCAGGACGGGCCGTCCGGGGTTTTCGTGACCAGCCTCTCCGGTTACGACAAACTGGATATCCAGGACATCGCCAACACCTGCGTCACCTACTTCCAGACCTGCCAGGAGTCGTGGCACCCGAACGCGGCCGGGCACCAGGTGCTCGGGCAGTGCCTGACCGCTGCGGCCACCGCCGCCGCCCGCAGCGTGGCCTGCGTACGGGCACCGGACGGCAGGATCAGCGTCTCCTGACCGTCGCCGTCGTCGACGGACCACCGGGACCCCGCCCATCTCCGGCGGGGTCCCGTCGTGTTCCTGCCGGTCCCGTCTCCGAGTTGGGGTGCCGTGGCCGGGGTCCGACGCGTCCGGGCGGCGGTCAGCCCGCCCGCCCGCCGAGGGTGAGCAGCACCGGGCCGGCCGAGCCCGCGACCAGGTCACCGAGGCGGACCTGGTCGAGCACGTCGAGGAAGGCGTCCTGCGCCCGGCGCAACGCGCCGCGCAGGCGGCACCCGGGCAGCAGCGGACAGGCCGGACGGTCGCAGTCCACCACCTCGTCGTCGCCCTCGAACGCGCGGACCAACGCACCGACGGTCAGCCCGGTCGCCTCCTCGGCGAAGACCACGCCGCCGGAGCGCCCCCGGATGGTGACCAGCACGCCGAGCCGCTGGAGGCGTTGGACGACCTTCGCCACGTGGTTGCGGGGCAGGGCGAGCCGCGCGGCGAGTTCGTCCACGGTCGTCCGGTCCGGTGACGCGGCGGTCAGCATGGCGATCCGCAGCGCCATGTCGGTGGAGCGGTTGAGCTTCACGCCACGACCCTAGCCAGCGCGACCGGCGGGCCGGCACGGCCGGAGGTCCCGCCGGGGTGTGATCCGGACGACCGTGGATCCGGGACTTTCGACTCTGAAGAGGTATTTGATCTACCTGTTTATCTGGGCGGGATCGATCGATCAGACCAGAAGGAGTGAGTCGTGCTCACGGAGTCATCAGCAGCGGTGGTCAAGGCGACCCTGCCGGCGGTACAGGCGCACGGGGAGGCGATCACCGGCCGGTTCTACCAGCGGATGTTCGAGGCCCACCCGGAGCTGCTCGACATCTTCAACCGGGGCAACCAGGCGACCGGTGCCCAGCGCTCGGCGCTCGCCGCCGCCGTGGTCGCGTACGCCGAGCACCTGGTCGGGGTGAGCAACCTGCCGTGGGGACCGGTGATGGACCGGATCGCGCACAAGCACGCCTCACTCGGGATCACCCCGGCGCAGTACACCATCGTCGGCCGGCACCTGATGGCCGCCGTCGGCGAGGTGCTCGGTGACGCGGTCACCCCTGAGGTCGCGGCGGCCTGGGACGAGACGTACTGGCTGCTCGCCTGTGAGCTGGTCGCCCGCGAGGCGCGGCTCTACCACACCGCCGGGATCGGCGAGGGCGAGCCGGTGTGGCGGCCCTGGCGGGTCGAGCGGCGGACCCGGGAGACCGCCGACGTCGTCTCCTTCACCCTGGTCCCGGCCGACGGCGGGCCCGTGCCCGACTTCGTCCCGGGCCGGTACGTCTCGGTCGCCGTCGACCTCGGCGAGGGACGCGGCCAGCAGATCCGGCAGTACAGTCTCTCCGGTCGTCCCGGCGCGGGCCACTGGCAGATCACCGTCAAGCGGGTACGCGGCATCGACGGCGCCCCGGACGGGATGGTCTCCACCTTCCTGCACGAGCAGGTGGCCGTCGGGGACACGCTGCGACTCAGCCCGCCCTTCGGCGAGGTCGCCTCGGCACCCGGGGCGGGTCCGCTGCTGCTGGTCAGCGCCGGCATCGGGGTGACCCCGGCGATGGCCGCCCTGGAGCACCTGGCCGCCACCGCCCCGCACCGGCCGGTGACCCTGGTGCACGCCGACCGGGCCGGTGGCACGCACGCCCTGCGCAACCAGCTTCCCCGGCTCGCCGCCGCCCTGCCCGAGCTGCGCCTGCACCTGTGGTACGAGGAGGACGGCGACCTCATCGACGGACTGTCCGCCGAGGTCAGCGCCGGTCGGGTGGATCCGGAGCTGATCCCGCTCACGCCCGACGCGCACGTCCACTTCTGTGGACCGCTGCCGTTCATGAACCAGGTCCGCGGCGGGCTGTTGCGCCGGGGCGTACCGGCCGGGCGGATCGCGTACGAGGTGTTCGGCCCCGGCATGCTCCGCGGCGACGCCTGACCCCACCGAGCCGGACGTGACCCGATCGATTGGTTAGGTCGGACGGCTCAGGGTAGGGACCTGCCATGCGGGTCGGGCGTCCGCCCCCACCGGAACGTCACGGACGCGCCCCGGTCGGTACCCGCCGACCGGGGCGCGCTCCGCCGGCCCGCGTCGGACGCGGGACGGCACGCCAGACGTTTCGACAGACCGTTCCCGGGGCGACGGGACCGGTTGATGGAGGAGGAAGCATGCGCATCGCGATGATCTCGGAGCACGCCAGCCCGCTCGCCCTACCCGCGGAGCCCGATGCCGGCGGCCAGCACACGCACGTCGCGGAGCTGGCCGCCGCGCTCGTCGACGCGGGCCACGACGTACGGGTCTACACCCGCCGGGACTCCACCGCGATGCCCGACGCCGTTCCCGCCGGGGACGGCTACCTGGTCTGCCACGTGCCCGCCGGACCGCCGGAGCGGCTGCCCCGGGACGAGCTGCTGCCGTATCTCGGCGAGTTCGGGCGCTGGCTCGCCGGAGCGTGGCGGGACGGGGACTGGCTGCCCGACGTCGCGCACGCGCACTTCTGGATGAGTGGCCTGGCCACGCTGCACGCCGCCCGCCGGACCGGGGTGCCGGTCGTGCAGACGTACCACGGGCTCGGCACGGTGGCCCGCCGGCAGCTCGGTAACCGGGACACCAGCCCGCCGGGGCGGATCGGCTACGAACGCGCCATCGGCCGGGCCGTCGACCGGGTGGTCGTGCAGTGCCAGGACGAGGTCGGTGAACTGCTCCGGCTGGGGGTGCCCCGGTCCCGGATGACCCTGGTTCCCACCGGGGTCGACCAGGAGCTGTTCCGTCCCGACGGGCCGGTCGCACCCCGGGACCCGGCCCGGCCACGGATCCTCACCGTCGGTCCGCTGGTCGCCGCGCAGGGCCTGCCGGACGTGGTACGGGCACTGCCCGGCGTACCGGAGGCGGAGTGCGTCGTGGTCGGCGGTCCCCCCGCCGACCTGCTGCACACCGACGGCACGGCCCGCCGGCTGCTGGCCCTCGCCACGGCCTGCGGCGTGGCCGAGCGGGTCCGCCTCGTCGGCGCGGTCCCCCGCCCGGAACTGGGCCGCTGGTACCGCTCCGCCGACATCCTCGTCGCCGCCGGCTGGCAGGAGCCGTTCGGCCTCACCCCCCTGGAGGGCATGGCCTGCGGGGTGCCCGTGGTCGGGACCACCGTCGGCGGGATCACCGACTCCGTGGTCGACGGGCTCACCGGCGATCTCGTCCCGCCCCGCGACCCCCGGGCACTCGGTACGGCGATCCGCCGGCTGCTGCGGGACAACGTCCGCCGGTTCTCGTACGCCACCGCGGCGCTGGACCGGATCCGCAGCCGGTACTCCTGGAAGCGGGCCGTCGAACAGCTCGGAGCGGTGTACACCGCGGTCAGCGGCGTGGCCCGGCCGGCCCCGGCGGTCGCCTGACCGCTCCGGCGACCGGTCGTCGGGAATAGCCGTCCGCGGGGTGGGTATGCCGCAGCGCCCACACGGCGGAAGGGGATCAGATGTCCGAACGACACACCGTACTGCGCTCGATGCACGACCTCGGCCTGGCGGCCTGGTTCGGCGGCTCGTTGATGGGCGCCACCGGGGTCAACGGCGCGGCAGCGAAGATCAGTGACAAGACCCAACGGCTGCCGGTGGCGTCGGCGGGCTGGGCCCGGTGGACGCCGGTCAACGCGGCGGCCATCGGGACCCACCTCGCCGGCGCGGTCGGCGAACTGGTGACGGAGAGCCCACGGGTGCTCACCCAGTCCGGGGTCGGCCGGATGAGCGCGATCAAGACCGCGCTCACCGTCGCCGCCCTGGCCATCACCGGGTACAGCCGGATGCTCGGCATGCGGTTGGAGAAGTCGGGGCATCCACCGGTGGCGGGGGTCACCGAACCCCAGCCCGACACGCCGCGCGCGGTCGCGACCTCGCAACGGCAGATGAAGGTGCTCCAGTGGGCCGTCCCGGCCGTCACCGGGGCGCTGATCGTGGTCACCAGCTACGCCGGTGAGCAGCAGAAACCCGGCCAGGTGTTCCGGGGCTTCCTCGGTCGCGCCGGCGGCATGATGACCGGGGCGGGCAAGGGCAAGGGCATGGGCATGGGCATGCTCAGCACGAACGGGAACGGCCGGACGCACCGCATGATGGCCCACCGCTGACGGCGGGCCGCGCGACCCGCGACCGTTTCCGGTCGCGGGTCGCCGCGTACCGGCCCTCCCGTCGACGAGTCTCCGGCCGCGGGCGGGTGGGCGGTCGGTTTCCCCGACCGGGCAACCGGGCAGGAGTTCGTTCATGTCATGGTCCCGTGTTCTCCGTCCGGACGACACCATCGCGCTCGCCGTCGAGGGGTACGCCTGGCTGCCGGACCGGCGTCGGCGCGCCGCCACGGACGCCGTACCGATGCGGTTGCTCGGCCGACGCGCGGTGGCGCTGCGTGGGCCGGAGGCGGCCCGCTTCTTCTACGACGACCGTCACGTCCGGCGGCACGGCGCGCTGCCCGAGCCGGTCCTCAGCACCCTCCTCGGCCACGGCGGGGCGCAGACCCTCGACGGCGTGGCGCACCGGGTCCGCAAGGCCATGTTCCTGGCGCTGCTGACCGGAGGCGGCGTTGACGACCTGGTCGCCCGGACCGGTGCGGCCTGGGACGAGGCGGTGCCCGACTGGGCCGACCGCTCCCCCGTGGTGCTCTTCGACGAGACCACGCGGGTGCTCACCCGGGCGGTCTGCGACTGGACCGGGGTGCCGGTCGCGCCGACCGAGGTGCCCGCGCTGGCTGCGGACCTGGTCGCGCTGGTGGACGGCTTCGGCACCGTCGGGCCACGGCACTGGCGGGCCCGCCGGGCCCGGACGCGGCGGGAGGCGTGGCTGGCCGACCTCGTCGAGCGGGTACGTCGGGAGGAACCAGCGGCACCGGCCGGGTCGGCCGTGGCGGCGGTGGCCCGGCACCGGGACGCCGACGGCACCGCGCTGGACCCGCACACCGCCGCCGTGGAACTACTCAACATCATCCGCCCGACCGTGGCGGTGAGCTGGTACGTCGCGTTCGCCGCGCACGCGCTGCACCGGTGGCCCGGCCACCGCGACCGGCTGCGCGCCGACGACCCGGCGTTCACCGAGGCGTTCGCCCAGGAGGTGCGCCGGTTCTACCCGTTCGCCCCGTTCGTCGGGGGCCGGGCGGTACGGGACCTGGAGTGGGGCGGGGAACGCGTGCCGGCCGGGGCGATGGTGCTGCTGGACATCTACGGCCAGCACCACGACGCCCGGTTCTGGCCTGATCCGTACCGGTTCGACCCGGAGCGGTTCCTGGACCGGGATATCGACCCGTACGAACTGCTGCCGCAGGGTGGCAGCGACCCGGCGACGGGGCACCGCTGCCCCGGCGAGACGATCACGATCGCCCTGCTGCGGGCGCTCGCGGTGAAGCTGGCCCGCCTCGACCACACCCTGCCCGACCAGGACCTGACCATCCCGCTGGACCGGATCCCGACCCGCCCCCGCAGCGGCGTCCTCGTCGAGGTGCACCGCCTCGGCTGAGGTGGTAGCAGGGGCCCCCTGTTACCGCTTTCTGTCGAGCAGGGGGCCCCTGCAGGCACCCGGCCCGCCGCGCGACGGTCAGCGGCGGGCGGGGAGCGGGACCGATCCGCCGGCCGGTACGCCCAGCAGGTCGGCCAGCCGGGCGGCGTCCCGCTGCGCCTGGTCGCCACAGCAGTTGTTCATCAGCACGTGCAGCTCGTCGGCCTGTCCGGCCAGCTCGGTCAGCAGTCCCGCCCAGTGCGTGAGCTCGTCCTCGGCGTACGCGTAGCGGAACCTCTCCTGCTTGTCGCCGCTCTCCCAGGCGCTGCTGTGCCCGTGGAACCGGATCATCGCCAGCCCGGCGGTGACGGTCAGGATGGGCGGGACCGACGAGGCGAACCCCTGGGGCATGTCGACGCAGACGAACGTCAGGTCGTGCTCCCGGAGCAGGTCGAGGGTGTCCAGCACGGTGGGCTCGGCGAACCAGGAGTGGTGACGCAGCTCGACGGCGACCCGGTGGGGCCGGCAACGCCCGGCGAGTTCGACGACGCGCCGTTTCGCCGCCTCACCGTGGGCGAACCACGGCGGGAACTGCAACAGCACCGCGCCCAGCCGGTCGGCCCCGGCGAGCGGTGCCAACGCGGCGTGGAACCTCACCCACAGCTCGTCGTACGCCCCGTCCGGCAGGTCGCGGCGCTGCACCTGCCGGCGCGTACCGGCCGGACGCAGGTCCCGGGGCAGCACGGAGACCGGGGTCGGGTGCCCCGTGAACAGGCTGAACGCCTTGACGTCGAAGGTGAAGCCGTCAGGTGTGGCCGCCGCCCAGCCCTCGGCGGTCTCGGGTGTCGGCACCGCGTAGTAGGACGTGTCCACCTCGACCAGACCGAACCGGCCGGCGTAGTGACCGAGCCGGGCCGCCGGGGTCCGGGCGGTGCGGGGGTACCAGCCGGAGCGCAGCAGCATCTGGTCGGCCCAGGACGACGTACCTACCTTGATCACACCCATGGGACCAGTTCACCCCCGGTGTCCGGATTCGGCAACCGGGGCGTCCCGACCGGGTCGTCCGCCGGGAAAGTGTCGGAGGCACCTCGTAGCGTGACGTCCGCATCGGACGACCCGAGAGGACTCCCCCATGACCGTTTCCGACATCCCGGCGACCGGCGAGCGCGCCGACCTCCTCCACTCGCTGACCCTGCACCGTGGCTTCCTCCGGCGCACGGTCGACGGGCTCACCGACGAGCAGGCCGCCCGCCGCACGACGGTCAGCGAGCTGTGTCTCGGCGGCCTGGTCAAGCACGTCGCCGGGGTCGAGGAACGGTGGCTGCGCTTCGTGGTCGAGGGTCCGGCCGCGATGCACGCCGATCCGGACGCCTGGGCGACGCAGTTCCGCATGGTCGACGGGGAGACCCTGGCCGGTCTCCTCGACCGGTACGCCGAGGTCGCACGTCGCACCGACGAGCTGCTGGCCACCGTCGACCTCGACGTCTCCCGTCCGCTGCCGTCGGCGCCCTGGTTCGAGCCGGGCGCCCGCTGGTCGGTACGGCGGGTGGTGCTGCACGTCATCGCCGAGACGGCCCAGCACGCCGGGCACGCGGACATCATCCGGGAGGCGCTCGACGGGCAGAAGACCATGGGCTGACCCGCCCCGACGCCCCGGGCACCTCGGCCCGGGGTCGGTACGGGGGTGGGGGGTGGGTCAGGCGCGGGGTGGGCCCTGGTAGTTCGGTGCGACGTAGACCGGCAGGCGTTCACCGCCGGCACGGGCGTAGCGACGGGTGTACGTCACGTGACCATCGGCTCGGGAGGGCGGGAACCCCTCCGCGACGTCACCTGTCCGCTCCGGGGCGAGCGGGACGGTGAAGCTGACCGGGAGCGACCGCAGGGCGGCGGATGCCCGGGCAGGCGTCACCTCGTGACGTTCGTTGTGCCAGGGACCACCGAGGAAGAGCACCTTCATGCCTTCATGTTCTCCTGTCGCAAACTGTGACGCCTCATCCATCGGTCCGTCGACGACTACCGTCCCGGTTGGACCTTGAGGTGTCGATCCGTCCGTTCTGCCGGTGACCCCAGGGATGATCCCGGACCGGTCCCGACGACCGGGCGGCTGATCCTCCGGTCGGTCAACCCGGCAGACCGGCACGTCCCGTGTGACGCCGGACGGTCCGGCGGCGCTGATCGTCACGAGATGACCCCACACCACCAGCACCAGATCGACCGGGACACCGTCGAGCGCCTGCTCGACGGTGTCGCCGTCGACCGCCGACGGGTGCCCGACGACCTCGTCCGGCTGCTCGAGGCGGTCCGCGCCGCTCCCCTGACGGAGGAACTGCGCGGCGAACACCTGGCGGTGCGGGCGTTCCACACCACGCGACTGGCACCGGCGCGACGACCGTCGCCGCATCCCGCCCTCCGGGGCACCCTGGCCCGTCTGCTGGCGGCGAAGACGACCATCGCCGCACTGGCCGTGGTCGCGACCGGCGGCATGGCCCTCGCCACGGTACAGGGTGTGGTGCCCAATCCGCTGCGTCCGGCACCGCCGGCGACGACCGCCTCCACGGACGGACCGTCCCCCGGCGACGACCCGGGCCGCGTCCGGACGTCACCCACCGGCAAGCCGCCGGCGCCGGAGCTGGTCGAGTCGTGCCGGGCCTGGCGGGACGCGCGCGCCACGGACCCGGAGCGGACGCTGCGGAACCCGACGTTCGCCCCGCTGGTCCGGGCCGCCGGTGGGCGGGACGGAATCGACGCCTGGTGCGACACGGTGCTGGGCGGCAGCGGGACGCCGGGACCCCCGTCCGGCAGGCCGACCACCGGTCCCGGCGCTCCGGCATCCGGTCGGCCCCACCCGTCGCCCTCGCTCCCGGCGGCCCCGACCACACGCCCAGCGGTCCGGTCGACGAGGCCGACCAGGCAACCGGTGGTGCCCACCCCGCTGCCGGCGGTGTCCACCCCGCCGACGGACGACCTCCCGGGCCGGCCCGGCCACACGACCGGCCCGCCCACCCCGGTGGACGCCCTGCCGGAGCCCACCGGGGCGGACGGGGACACCGCTCGCCGGTGACGGGCCCGGGAAGGACTGTTGACGTGCGCGGATGACTCTGCGGCGTGGGCCGGCGGCGGTGGTCCTCCGGCTGCTGGTCGTCGGCTGCGTACTGGCCGGGATCGTGTTCACCGCCGTCGGTCCGGCCACGGTGACCGGCCTGCTGCCGTACTTCACCATCCAGAGCAACCTCGCGGTCGGACTGCTCGCCGGCTGTGCCGCCAGCGGACCGGCTCCGAACCGGACAGCGGGGATACCCGGGACGAAGGGCGACGACCATGCGTACCACTGCGGGACGGGCGGTGATCGTGCCCTGACCGCCTGCCCTAGGGTGGGCCGGTGGTCGCCGCGCTGGAGTTGTATCTCGACACCGACGCCGCCCGGCGGATCCGGGTGCTGTGGGAGGCGTTGGAGGCGGAGGGGGTGCAGAGCCTCCGGTACCTGCTCGACCAGCGCCACCGGCCGCACGTCTCCCTGGCGGTGGCGCCCCGCCTGGACCCGGAACGGGTCGTCGGGGCACTGGCCGGGATGACGGTGGCCGCGCCGCTGCGGATGTCCTTCCTGCACGCCGGGCAGTTCGTCGGACGGGTGCTCTGGCTCGGCCCGACGCCGACGGCGGAACTGCTCGCCCACCACGCCGAGGTGCACGCCCGGCTCACCCGGGCCGGGGTGGGCCTCTCCGAGCACTACCAGCCGGACCGTTGGGTGCCGCACTGCACGCTCTCGATGCGGGTGCCCAACGCGCTGATGGCTGCCGCCGTCCGCCGCTGCCTGGAGGTGCTGCCGATCGAGGCCCGGGTGGTCGGCGCGGCGGTGACCGACCATGCCCGGGGCATCGCCCACCCCCTGTCCTGACCGTCTCCACGCCGGTCCGGGTCGGCGGGGGCGGATGACGGCGGGCTCAGGTCCAGCCGTACTCCGCCCGCAGGACCGCGGCGACCCGGTCGAACCGGGTCCGGTCCAGCACCGCCCCCTCCCGCCGGATGCCGTCCTCCCGCATGGTGAGCACCCGGTCGAGCCGTACCCAGCTCGGCCGGGTGTCCCGGTCCCACGCGCCCGGACCGAGGGGGAACCAGTGGCGCTGGCCGTCGCGGTCGCTCTGGCTGGAGAGCATGAGCCCGAAGAGGGTGCGGCTCTCCCGGCCGACCACCAGCACCGGCCGGTCCTTGCCCTGGCGGGGATCGTCCTCGTAGGCCACCCAGGTCCAGACGATCTCGCCCGGGTCCGCCCGACCGTCCGGTTCGGGCGCGTACACGAGGTGCCGGCGACGCAGGGCTGCCGCCTGGCGCCCTCGGGCGACCTGGGCGGGGATGTGCGCCGGGGTGCCGGCACCGCTCCGGACGACCCGACCGACCCGTGCCGCCATGCTTCTGAAGAGTCCCGCCACGGCCGGAAGCCTAGCCGCCGGCCACCAACCCCGCTGGCTGGCGACCACGCCGTCGGCGGGAACACCCGGCGCGGACCGGGGTCGTCGGCGTCAGGGGGTCACCAGGTAGTTCCAGGAAGCCGGTCCGGGCGGCGGGGGGATCAGCGCGGGGCCGGCCCCGTCCCGCGACTCGGCGAGCACCCGCATCTCCACCTCGTGCCGCGCCGGTACGGAACCGGGGAGGCGGAGCAGGACGTTCGAGCGGACCTGGTCCTCCCCCCGGTTCCAGCGCATGGTGTTCGAGGGCAGGTGGCACACGGTGATCGTGACCCCGATCCGCGCCGCGAAGCGGGCCAGCCCGGACCGCCAGGACCGCCCGCCCCCACCGGCGGAGTCCGCGACGATCAGCAGCTGGCGGGCCTGCTGGCTGGACTCCGCCCACCAGCCGCTGACGGTGGCCAGCGCCACCGCCCAGGTGTCCCGGTCGACGGGTTGGTCGGTCCAGTCGCCCTCGTCGGCGGGACCGGCCGCGCCCGGGTCGGCCGACGGGGTGTCGGCGACCGCGGGCCCGCCGGCACCGACCGCTTCCGACCGTTGCCGACGGCGCAGGCTGAGCACGATCACCGGCTGTCCGGCGCGGACGCACCGTTGCACGTGGTCGTTGACCCGGTGGAACTGGGCGTCCCGGTCGAGTTGCTGCCCGGCGAGCAGCGGACGGGAACTCGTCGACAGGCGGAAACCGGCCTCCCGCAGCAGCCGGCTCACCGACCAGGCCGAGACCTGGTGCCCCAGCCCGGCCAGTTCCTCGGCGAGCCGCCGGGTCGAGCGGGTGGTCCAGTGGAGCACCGGACTCGGTTGGTGGCGGGGTTCCATCAGCCCGAGCAGGTCGGTCATCAGGCCGGGATCGGTCTCGGTGAGTCGCTTCCGCCCCCCGCCCGGACGCCGTACGCGTGCCGGCCGCGTCCCAGGAGACTCAAGCTCCTCGATCCCCTTCGAGACGGTGCTCGGATGCACGCCGGCGGCGAGTGCGATCCGGCTGATCCCACCCCGCCCCAACGACCGGGCGCGGGCGGCGAGCACCAACCGGCGCTGCCGCTCGTCGAGATGCGGTTCGAGCATTCGGAACTCTTCGGCAAAACCCTTTACGCCATCCCCGTTCGTCCCCATGACTTGACGAGTATACGCATCTCAAACCATCACACGAGATAGCTTGTGGTGAATTTCTGCACAGTCTCACACCTATTCTCGCCACCAGCCGCGCACATCACGACGCGGCCGACACCCATCGACACGGGTCGCAGTGCCTCACGCCGGCCCGACCCCGCCGACCACCCCGGCTACGCAGCTCTCAGCGCAGGAAGGATGCCGGTAACCCCTCAGCCCGACCGACCGGTGAGCCGAGACGAGCCGGGCCGAACCAACCTGGCGCAGCCGCCAACTGCCACGTAGTTATTTCCTCGCGAAACGCGTCTGCTACTCAAGCCACACGCAACCCGAATCGCGCCACCTGCTGTTGCGGCGGGATCGGTTCAACATGTGGAACCACAAGTGGTGGCGCGAGGAAATAGGTATTTGGCGGCCGCGGGAAGTTCGTGCTACCTCATTGGATCTGCGCGGCGCGAACTCGGGGGAACACAAGAGCCGGTTGGAGGCGTCAGTGTTGTTCGACCACGACAGACCGAACTGGCCGCTGCTGGGTGCCCAGTCCGGGATCTGGTACGCCGAGTCACTGGACTCCACCGGGGCGTCCTGGAGCATCACCGACCGGGTGGACATCCACGGCCCGGTCGACCCCGCCACCATGACCGCCGCCCACCACCAGGTGGAACGGGACTGCGAGGCGCTCCGCCTCCGGTTCGCGGTCACCGCCACGGGGCCGGTGCAGCACGTCGACCCGGACGCCTCATCGCCGCTGCACCTGGTCGACGTCAGCGCGGAGGCCGACCCGGAAGCGGCGGCGGACGCCTGGATGACCGCCGACATGGCGGCCCCGGTCGACCGGCTCGGCACGGGTCTCTGCACCACCGCGCTGATCCGGTTGGCTCCGGAACACTTCGTGCTCTACCGCAGGGTGCACCACCTGATGGTCGACGGCTGGAGCATCGCCCAACTGCACCGCCGGACGGCGGCGACGTACACCGCCCTGATGACCGGACAGGCCCCGCCGCCACCGCCCCCACCGCTGCGGATCCTCGGCGACGGCGAGGCCGCGTACCTCGCCTCCGACCGGGTGGAACGGGACCGTCGGCACTGGCTGGACCGGCTGGCGGACCGGCCGGAGCCGACCCGGCTCGCCGGACGGCACGGCCGGCGCGGCGGACCCGTGATCCGTCGCCGGGCCAACCTCGGCGTCGCCCTGACCGAGCGGATGCGGGCCGCCGCCGGGCGGTTCGGGGTCGGCTGGTCGGAATTCGCCGTCGGGGTCGCGGCAGCCTACGTCGGGCGGATGACCGGCGGGACCGACGTGCTGCTCGGGCTTCCGGTCACCGGCCGGATGAGCCGCGCGGAACGCGACGTGCCCGGCATGACCACGAACGCCATGCCGCTGCGGGTCCGGATGCCGGCCGGCACCAGCCTGGCCGCCCTCCTCGCCGGGGTGGGCGCGGAGCTGCGGGCCGGCCTGCTGCACAGCCGCTACCCCGCCGCCATGCTCGGTCGCGACCTGGGCCGGACCGGGCAGGGGCGGCCCTTCTGGGGCGCGGTGGTCAACGTCATGGGCTCGACCGCCCCACTGCACTTCGCCGGACATCCGGCGACGGTACGCACCCTCTCGCTGCCGGACGTCGACGACGTCTCCCTCGTCTTCTTCCAACTGCCCGACGGGGACACCGAACTGCTCCTCGACGCCGACTCCGTCGCCCACCCGCCCGCGGAACTCGACGCGCACCTGCGCCGGTTCCTTTTCTTCCTCGAGGCGGCGACGTCGGCGGAGCCCGGCACCGCGGTCGACGAACTGCCCCTGACCGACGCCGGGGAACGGGAACGCCTTCTCGGCTGGGGCCGGGGGCCGGTGCGGGACATCCCGCCGGTCGGCATACACCAACTCGTCGAGCAGTGGGCGGAACGGACCCCGGACGCCCCCGCCCTCGACGACGACGGCACCCCGGTGAGCTTCCGCGAGCTGGACCGGCGGGCCAACCGGCTGGCCCGGCACCTGGTCGACCGGGGCGTCGGTCCGGGCCAGGTGGTGGCGTTCGCGCTCCCCCGGTCCGCGACGCTGGTCACCGCCGCGCTGGCGGTGCTGAAGTCCGGCGCGGCCTTCCTCTCCCTCGACCCCGCCTACCCGCTCGCCCGGTTGTCGTTCATGGTCGACGACGCGGAGCCGAGCCTGCTGCTGCTCTCCGGCGAGACCACGGCGCTCGGCGACCACCTGCCCGTACGGCGGCTGCTCCTCGACGACCCGGAGCTGACCGCGCGACTGGCCACTCTCGACGCCGGTCCGCTGTCCGACCGGGAACGGACCCTGCCCACCTCCCCCTGGCAGCCGGCGTACCTGATCTACACCTCCGGATCCACCGGCACCCCGAAGGGCGTGGTGGTACGCCACCGGGGGGTGGTCAACCTGACCGCGGCCATGGTGGACCGGCTGGGCTCCGGTCCGGGTACCCGGACCCTCCAGTTCGCCTCCGCCAGCTTCGACGCCTTCGTCGGCGAGATGACACAGTCGGTGCTGAACGGTGGCACCCTCGTCCTCGCCCCGGCCGAGCGGTTGACGCCCGGCCCCGAGCTGACCCGGCTCATCCGGGAACGGCAGGTCAACGACCTCGTCCTCGCCCCGTCCGTGCTCGACGTGCTGTCCCCGCAGGAGCTTCCCCCGGGCACCACCGTGTCGATCGTCGGGGAGCTGTCCGCGCCGACGGTGGTCGAACGGTTCGCGCCGGTCTGCCGGCTGATCAACGGGTACGGGCCGACCGAGGCGACGGTCTCGACCGCGATGAGCGGCCAGCTCACCGGGGACCGGGCCGCCGCCCCGCCGATCGGGACCCCGCTGCGCAACGTCCGGGTCTACCTGCTCGACGCGCACCGGCAGCTGGTGCCCATGGGCGCGGTCGGTGAACTGCACATCGGCGGCGCGGGGGTCTCGCTGGGTTACCGGGGCAACCGGGCGCTCACCGAGGAACGCTTCCTGCCCGACCCGTTCGCCACCGACGACGGCGAGGCGCGGATGTACCGCAGCGGCGACCTGGCCCGGTGGACCGCCGACGGCGAGTTGGTCTTCGTCGGACGCGACGACGACCAGGTGAAGATCCGTGGCTTCCGGATCGAACTGGGCGAGGTCGAGGCCGCGCTGGTCCGGCAGCCCGGGGTGGTCCGGGCCGCGGCCACGGTCCGCGACGACGACGCCGGGGGCCGGCAGCTCGTCGGGTACGTGGTGCCGGCCCCGGAGAGCGCGGTCGACCCGGCCCGGATCCGCGCCGGGCTGGCCGAGGCGCTCCCCGCCCATCTGGTCCCCGGGATCGTGGTGGCGGTCGACGAGCTGCCCCGCACGGCCAGCGGCAAGCTCGACCGGGGGGCCCTGCCCGACCCGTACGCCGCGACGCGACCGTCGGACGCGACCGGCGGCCAGACGAGCCGGACCGACGCGGAGGAGGTGCTGGCCGCGCTCTTCGCCGAGTTGCTGGGCGTGCCGGCCGTCGGCGCCGACGACAGTTTCTTCGACCTCGGTGGACATTCGCTCTCCGCCACCCGCCTGCTGGGCCGGGCGCGGGCCCTGCTCGACGTCCGTCTGTCGGTACGCGACCTGTTCCGCCATCCGACCGTGTCGGCGCTCGCCGCCCGCATCGGTCCCCCACCGGTGGTCGCCACCGGCCCGGTCGCCGCCGTGCCGCTGCGGCGCACCGGCAGCCGGCCGCCGCTGTTCTGCCTGCCGCTGCCGGCCGGCCGGAGCTGGCCCTGGCTGCGCCTGGTCGCCCAGCTGCCCGCCGACGTTCCCGCGTACGGCCTCCAGGGCGGGGTGACCGGCTCGACCGGCTTCGAGGAACTGGTCGCCGGGTACGTGGCCCGGATCCGCGAGGTCCGGCCCGAGGGCCCATACCACCTGCTCGGCTGCGGGACCGGCGGCTACCTGGCGTACCAGGTGGCGGTCGCGTTGCAGGCGGCCGGCGCGGAGGTCGGGTTGCTGGCGCTGCTGGACAGCTTCCCGCCGGACGAGACGCATCCGTCGCCGCCACTGACCGATCGGGAGGCGCTGCTCGGCGTCCTCGACCTGTACGGCGTACCGCGCCCCGCGTCGGGCCCGCCGGACGCCGCCACCGTGGCCGGTCTGCTGCATGCCCGGGGCGGCGGGCTGACCGGGGTCGACGAGACGGCGGTACGCGACCAGGCCGACGCCCTCGCCCGGCTCAGCCACCTGGCGCACGAGTTCACGCCCGGCCGGTTCGTCGGGGACCCGCTGGTCCTCGCCACCCGCGCGGACGGGGCGGGGCAGCCGCCGACCGTGCCGGACTGGGGCAAGTACGTGACGGGCCGGGTCCGCGAGCGGCTGCTCGACGTCGACGGCCGGGACCCGCTGGCCCCCGGGCCGGTGACCGCCCTCGCCGCCGCGCTCGTCGCGGCCCTGGACGTCGGCGACGACCCGACCGGCCCGACAGCGGCGGACGGCACCGCGCCCGGGGAGCCGGCACCACCCGACACCGTGGCCACCGAGCGACCGCAGGAGGAGACGGGTAACCGTGAAACCCACCGATGAGGCCACCGCACGCGCCACCCGGGCCGACGTCCGCAACGCCGCCCGGCATCTGCGCACCGAGGTCGACGACCGGTCCTTCGCGTCGAAGCTGACGCTCTGGGCCCTGCTGACCATTGCCGGCGGGGTGCTGGCGGCCCGCCCGGAGATCACCCTGCGGGTGCTGGGCGTGGTGGTGTCGGGCTGCATGTTCGCCCACGCCGCCGAGTTGCAGCACCAGACGCTGCACGGGCTGGGATTCCGCCACGCGCGGGCGAACCGGCTGGTCGGCGTCCTGCTGGGACTGCCGATGCTGATCTCGTTCTCCGCGTACCGGGCCACCCACCTGCGGCACCACCGCGACCTGGGCACCCCGGAGAACCGGGAGTTCTTCGACTACGGCGACCAGTACGGCACCGACCGGCCCCGGTCCCGGCTGCGCATTGCCCGGGACTGGACGGTCCGCTTCACGATGCTGCACCACTACGGCCTGTTCCTGGTCGACGCCGGACGGGCGCTGCGCGGTGCGGACCACCCCGGGGAGACCCCCACCGTCGCCCGCCGGATCCGGACGGAACACCGGCTCGTCCTGGCCGTGCTCGCCGCCGCGACCCTCGGTTCGGTGCTGCTCGGCGAGGCCCTCGTGGTGTGGTGCTGGCTGGCCCCACTGCTGCTGGTCGCCGGGCCGGTGCACGCGTTGGTCGAGCTGCCGGAGCACTTCCGGTGCGCCACCCTGGACCGGGACCCGTTCGCCAACACCCGCACGATCCGGTCGAACCGGCTGATGACGTGGTTCACCAACGGCAACAACTTCCACGTCGAGCACCACCTGATGCCGAACCTGCCGATCGAACGCCTGCCCGAGCTGCACCAGCAGGTGCGCCACCAGCTACACCACTTCCACCCCGGGTACGTGGACTTCTTCCGCACGTTGGTGCGCCGGTGAGCGCCCCGTCCACCACCGGGGTGGTGTTCCGGCTGGCCGAGTCGGCGGCGGACCGGGCGGCGGTGCTGCGGCTGCGCGACGCGGTCTACGTCCAGGACCAGGGGCGGCTGCACGACGCCGCCGACACCGAGCAGACCTTCGACCGCTTCGACCCGTACGCCCACTACATCCTCGCGCTCGACGGCGACGAGCCGGTCGGCACGGTCAAGGTCATCCCCGACCAGGCGGCCGGATTGCCCTGCGAGGACGTGGTCGACCTGACCGCGCTGCGACCGGGCAACCGGCTGGTCGAGTTCGGGCACCTGATGACCCTCCCGGCGATCCGCAGCCGCTCGGTCGGGCTGGCGCTGATGCGCGAGGCGCTGGTGCACAGCGTCCGGCGCTTCGGCGCCACCCACATCATCGGGGACTTCTTCGTCGACGAGAACTCCGGCCAGCTCCGGGACTTCTATCTGGAGATCGGCTTCGTGCCGCTCGGCGAGCCGTACCTCGACGAACGGTTCGCCGGGGGGCCGCTGAGCCTGGTGGCCTACCTGGACGTGCCGGACGCGGTGGCCCGGTCCCGCGCGCCGGAAGGGCGGCGCAGCCGCCTGTTGCAGTTCTTCTTCGCCGACTACCACGCGTACGCCAGTGCCCGGTGACCCGGGCGGGAGGAGACGAGGGTGCGAACACGTCGTCAGGAGCTGGCCGAGGCGAAGGCGGCCCACAACCATCCGACCTACTCGACGATGTCCTTCGTCATGGGCTGCGGGGTGCAGGGTCCCGGCTCCGGCGCGCACGTGACCGACGGCGACGGCCGGGACCTGCTGGCCCTGTTCGACCAGTACGGCAACCAGTCGTTCGGCTACTCGCACGAGCGGATCGTGGCCGCCGTCGCCGAGCAGTTGGCGTCCGGTCGGCTGAACAGCACGAAGATCCTCTTCGAGGAGGAGCAGATCCGGCTGACGGCCCGGTTGGCCGAGCTGACCGGCGGCCGGCTGCCGTACGCCTACCTGGCCAACGGGGGTGGGGAGAGCATCGACAACGCGCTCAAGCTGGCCCGCGCCGCCACCGGCCGGACCACGTTCGTCAGTGCCCTCGACTGCTTCCACGGCAAGACCTTCGCCGCGCTCAGCGCCGCCAACCGGCCCGAGCACGCCGCCCTGTACCGCCCGTTCCTGGAGCGGTTCCGACAGGTGCCCTTCGACGACTTGGCCGCGCTGGACCGGGCGGTGGACGGCGACACCGCGGCGGTGTTGCTGGAGCCGGTGCAGGCCGAGGGGGGCGTAATCGTCCCCGACGAGGACTACCTGGCCGGGGTGCGGCGGATCTGCACCGAGCGGGGAACCCTGCTGATCCTCGACGAGATGCAGACCGCCTTCGGTCGCTGCGGGCCCTTCTTCGCCTTCGACCGGTTCGGGGTCACCCCCGACCTGGTCTGCGTGGGCAAGGCGTTCGGCGGCGGTGTGGTCCCCCTGTCGGCGGTGCTCGGCACCGAGGCGGTGTGGGACAGCCTGCGGGCGCTGCCGTCCGCCTTCGGGTCCAGCCTGGGCGGCAACCCGCTCTGCTGCCGGGTGGGGCTGGCCGCCATCGAGATCGCCACCGAGGAGTCGTTCGGCCGGACGGTGGCCGCGCACACCGAGACGCTCGGCACCCGGCTGCCCGCCCTGGTGGCCCGCTTCCCCCGGCTGCTCGCCGCGCACCGGGGCATCGGCATGATGCACGGCCTGGAGTTCCACGACGAGACCCTCGGCGGGATGGTGCTCGCACTGCTGCTGCGGCACGGCGTGACCTCGACGTACTCGCTCTACCACAACCGGGTGCTGCGGGTGCAGCCGCCGATGGTCATCTCCCCGGCCGACCTGGCGTACGGGCTGGACGTGCTGGAACGGGTGCTGGCCGAGGTGGACGCCCGGCAGGACGACCCGACCGGACGACCGGCGGTGCCCTGCTCGCCCGTCACCCGGACGGCGCTGGTGCCGGTGCCCTGCGCCGAACTGCGCGACCTGCTGCACCGGCAGCCCCATCTGCTGGACCCGTTCGCGCTGGACCCGTCCGGGTGGGCCCCGACCGACGACGGGCTGACACCGGAGTTCGCCGGGACCCTCGGACACGACCGGGTGGTCTGGGCCGACCGGGTCACCCGCACACCGGAGGGCGTGACCGCCTCGGCCGTCCCCGACTGGATCTGGCGACGGCTGGACCGCACCGTCCGGGTCCGCCCGGTCGACGGTGACGACCGGCGCAGTGCGGTCGAGGTGCGCATCGACTGGGACACCGGCTCCGGGCCGTACGAGCCGCTGCTGGCCGGACAGCTCGGGCCGTTCGTCAGCGACCGGCTCGACGCCCTGCTCGCCCGACTGGCCGACGAGATGGCGAGGACGTGCTCATGAACCTGGCAGAACTCACCGGGCGGTACCGTCACCGGCGCACCGCGCGGATCGTGGAGATCGACGCCGCCGGGCAGCGGCGGGAGGTGACCCACGCCGAGCTGGCCGAGGCCGTCGACGAGCGGGTCGCCCGGCTGCGCACCGCCGGGGTGGGCCCCGGTGACGTGGTCGGCATCCGGGCCGGCAACAGCATCGACTGGGTGGTGTGGGACCTGGCGGTGCTGGCGCGCGGCGCGGTGCTCCAGGCGTTCGGCGACGAGACCACGATCGACGCGGGGTTCGCCGACCGGCACGGGCTGGCCCTGCTGGTCGACGGCGACCGGGTGCACCAGACCGGCCGCCGGCCGCACCCGGTCGGCGAGATCCCGCCGGACCTGCACAGCCTGGTCTACTCCTCGGGCACCTCCGGCACGCTGAAGGGACTGCGGATCAGCCGGGCCGGCACCGAGTACGTGATCAGCCGGTTCGTGGACGCCTTCGCGGTCACCCCGGCCGACCGCCACCTGATCTTCCTGCCGTTGGCCAACTACCAGCAGCGGCTCTCCGTCTACTGCTGCCTGTGGGTGGGGGCCGATCTGGTGCTCGCGCCGTACCAGCGGGTCTTCACGGCGATCCGGCAGGAGCAGCCGACGTTCGTCATCGCCCCGCCGGTCTTCTACGACGCGGCCCGGCACCTGCACGCGCGGAGTGCGGCCGGTACGCCCCTGCCCGAGTTCCTGGGCGGCCGGATGCGCTTCATGATCACCGGAATGGCCCCGATCTCCCGGGCCACCCTGGACGCGTTCTGGGCCGGCGGGGTCCGCCTGCTGGAGGCGTACGGGATGACCGAGAGCGGCATGATCGCCTGGAACACCGCCGACGCGCACCGGGTCGGCACGGTCGGCCGCCTCATCGACCCGGACGCGGTGGAGTTCCGGCCCGACGGTGAACTGCTGATCCGGCGACCGGCCCCGTTGAGCCTCGGCTACTTCGACGTGCCGGCGGAGGTGGCCGGCGAGACCTTCCGCCCGGACGGCACGATCGTCACCGGCGACTACGGCCGGCTGGACTCCGACGGTTTCCTCACCCTCGTCGGGCGGAAGAAGGACGTGATCACCCTCGGCAACGGCCGGAAGGTGCACCCGGCCGAGATCGAGGCCCGCTTCACCGGGGTGCCCGGGGTGGCCGACCTGATCGTGGTGCCGACCCGGTCGCACCGGCTCGGCGCGATCGTCACCCCGACGGCCGACACCCCCGAGCAGCGGACCGCCGTGCGGGACGGCGTCGAGCGGGTCAACGCCGGCCTGCCGAGCCACGAACGCCTCGCCGCCGTGGCGTTCAGCGCCACGCCGCTGCGCGGGGACCCCCGCTTCCTGACCGCGAACCTGAAGCTCAGCCGCACCGCGGCGGCGGACTGGTTCGCCGACCACGTCGGGGCGGGCGACCCGGCCGACTCGGCCCGTGTCGCGGTCGACGCGCCCGCCCAGGCGGGTTCCGCATGATCGTCGACGGGCACGTGGTGCTGGCCAGCGACCGGGTCGTCCCCCGCGAGTACCTGGAGGAGCAGGCCGCGAACATCCACCACCGACTGGCCGCGCACGGGCGGGGCGGGAACCGCGCGGCGGTGACCGAACGGCTGCTGGCCATCCACTCCGACCACGACGCAGACCGCCTGGTCACCGAGCTGGACGCCGCGGGGGTGGATGTGGCGTTCCTGGTGGCCGCCGACTTCTCGCACGTCTCACCCCGGGCCACGCCCCCGGACGAGCTGGCCCGCCTGCACGACCGGGTCTGCCGCCGGCACCCGGGCCGGTTCCGGGTGTTCTGGGGCGTGGACCCGCGCGCCGGGGCGGCCGGGCCGGAGGAGTTCGAGCGGACGGTGTCCGGGTACGGCTTCGCCGGGCTGAAGCTCTACCCGCCGGCCGGCTACTCCCCCAGCGACCGGCGGCTCTACCCGTACTACGAGATCTGCGCGGCACGCGGGCTGCCGGTGCTGACCCACACCGGTCCGGGCTGGGCGCCGCTGGACTTCACCTACGGCCCACCGCTGCTGGTCGACCAGGCGGCCCGGGATTTCCCGGGGGTGAACTTCATCCTCGGCCACGGTGGGGTGACCCACGTGGAGGAGGCCTCGTACCTGTGCGCCCACCGGCCCAACGTCCACCTGGACGTCAGCCAGTTCCCGTCGATGCTGACCGCCGACGGCTGGGTGGCGCACCTGAACCGGCTGTTCCGCAGCGGCATCAACCACAAGATCGTGTTCGGCACCTGCTGGCCGTCGTACCGGATGTCGACGACCCTGCCGGCGGTGCTGGCCGCCTTCACCTCGGACGGCGTCTTCGCCGGCGTCCGTCCCTCCCACCAGAGAATGATCATGGGAGAGACCATCCTTCGCCTGGCCGGCGACCCGGTCGCCGCCACCACCCCGGGAGGCCACCAGTGAGCGTCGACGTCGCCGCGTTGCAGAAGGAAGCCGTCGAGTGGGTCCGGGAATGGAACGAGGACGACCTCCCGGTCGACCTGGACGTCGACACCCCCCTGCTGGCCAAGGGCCTGCTCGACTCGATGGGCATGGTCGCCTTCGTGTCGTTCCTGGAGGAGCGGTTCGACCTCCGGTTCGACTTCACCAGCTTCGTGCCGGGACCGAACGCGTCGATCCGCACCCTGCTCGACCACTGCCTCGGACGATGATCCACGACGGCCACTGCCACGTCGCCTCCACCGACTTCATCCCCCGGGCGTTCCTCACCGACGTCGCGGCGGCCATGCACCGGGGGCTCAGCGCGGTCACCACCGCACCGCCGCTGGCCACCCTGGTCGAGCGGTACGTCGCACAGCACCAGGACCACCACGCCGACCGGCTGGTGGCCGAGATGGACGCCGCGGGGGTGGCCACGGCGGTGCTTCTCGTGCCGGACTTCGGGCTGGTGATGTCGACCCCGCTGTCCCTGGCGGAGATGGCCCGGCGACACCACGGGATCCGGACCCGGCATCCCGGCCGGTTCCGGGTCTACCTCGGCGCGGACCCGCGCCGGGGCGAGACGGGGGCGCGCGAGTTCGCCGACCTGGTGGACCGGTACGGCTTCGAGGGGATGAAGCTCTACCCGCCCTGCGGCTACTCACCGTCGGACCGGGCGCTCTACCCGTACTACGAGGAGTGCCGGGCCCGGTCGATGCCGGTCTTCGTGCACACCGGACCGACCGGGCGGAGCCTGAGCTTCAACCCCGCCCACCCGCTCCTGGTCGACCAGGCGGCCCGGGACTTCCCGGACCTGGTCTTCGTGCTCGGCCACGGCGGGGTCAGCCACGTCGACGTCACCTCGTACCTGGCCCTGCACCGGCGCAACGTCTACCTCGACACCGGCGGCTTCGCCGGCTCGCCCGGCACGGGCTGGCCGCAGCGGTTGAACCAGCTGTTCCGGCTGGGCGTCAACCACAAGATCATCTTCGGGACCGACTGGCCGCTGAACCAGCTCACCGGCGGGCTGCCCCGGCTGCTCGCCGAGGTGTGCGACGGGTCCGAGGTCTTCGCCGGGGTGTCCCGGGGTGACCGGGACCTGCTGCTCGGCGGGAACCTGCTGCGGGTGGTCGCACCGGCGGACCGGCCGGCGCGGGCCGGGGCGGGACCGTGACCCGCCCGGCCGTCCCGCGGCGGCGGGTGGCGGCCGGGCCGGGCCCGGCAGGTGCGCCCGCGACGCCGTCAGGCCCCGGGCACCCCGGCGAACTGTCCCCGGACGATCTCGTCGAGGAACCGGTCCAGGAACTCCTCCAGGTGGTCGAAGGACTCCGCGCAGAACAGCACGGGCTGGTAGTCCTCGACCCGGTACCGCTGGGCGCCCATCGCCGCCGCGTCCAGCGGCCGGATCTCCGCCGCCGTCCGGAACTGGTCCAGCTCACCGATCGAGGAGAGCAGGCTCGCCCCGCAGGCGCGCACCTCTCCGTCCTCGCGGACCAGCCCGTACTCCAGGGTGAACCAGAAGACCCGGGAGAGCACGGACAGCGCCTCGTGGCTCTCCAGCCGCCGGGCCGCCACCCCCACCCGCCGGTAGATCGCCGCGAGCCGGTCACTGGCCAGCGCGCTGCCGTGCCCGACCACCTCGTGGATCATGTCCGGCTCCGGGGAGAACCGGGGCGTCGAGCAGTGCCGGATGTACTGGGTCGCCTGGAACAGCCCGTCGGCGAGCGAACCGTAGAAGTCGCGCATCTCGACGATGCCGGCGGCCGGCCGGAACCGGAACCCGGTCAGCGCGGTCAGGCGCGCCGAGGCCGCCCCGAGCTGGGGCAGCCGGTCGGTCGGCAGGTCGAGTCGGCGTACGCCGTCGAGGAACTCCCGGCAGGCGTACCGCTGGTGCCGCTCCCGCAGCTCCGGGCCGACGATCCGCCACAGCTCGTGCTCCTGCTCGGTGTACTCCACGTCGGCGACCGGGCCGCCGGGCACGTGGTCCAGGGCGGCCTTCGCGATCCGCGCCCGGTGCCGTTGGTACGCCGGGTCGTCCCGGCCCGGGTGTCCATCGGCGAACACCACGGAGACCGTGCCGTTCTCCGTCCGGATCACCGGCGAGTACAACGTCGCTTCCTTGAACATTGTCGATTCCTCCCCCACGCCCGGCTCACGCGCGTCGAGAGACCGGCGTGGTTCCACACCATCCGGCCGGTCCCGCGTTGCCATCGGATCGGGCGGCGGCATTTCCGCACCAGCCCGGTACGACCTCGTCCGCACAATTCACGGGTGGTCACATGAACCGAGCATAACCCAGCCGTCCACATAGTCCAGTGCCAGTAAATAAGTAGTGGAAAACGCTCCGGAATGAGCTGGAAACCGGCGGCGGGCGGCAGGCGCTGCCCATTTGCGGCGCCACCGTTCCGGCCATTCCCGCGTCTCGATCGGAGGGACCGTGCTGACCCGTACTCCCGTGTTCACCGCCGGTGGATCGGACTTCGACCCGACCGATCCCCACCTCTTCACCACCGATCGGCACCTGGAGGTCTGGCGGCAGGCCCGCAGCCGGCATCCGGTCGCCTGGCAGGAGTCGGCCGACGGCGGCTTCTGGTCGGTCACCGGCCACCGGGCGGGCAGCGAACTGCTCCGGCGGCCCACCGAGTTCACCTCGACCCTCGGCATGCGTCTGGGCAGCAGTCCGCAGGCCGTCCGCGCCGCCGCCGGGCGGATGCTGGTGGTCGCCGACGGCACCGCGCACCGCCGGCTGCGGACCGCCCACTCGGCGTGGTTCACACCCCGGGCACTGGCCGGGCTCCGCGCCGACCTGCTCCGCCTGCTCGACGCGCGCCTGGCGGAACTGCTCGCCCGGGGCACCCCGTTCGACGTGGTGGGTGAGCTGACCGCGCTCCTGCCGGCGTGGGCGCTGCTCGGCATGATGGGGGTGCCGGCCGCCGACTGGAACCACCTGGTCGGGCTGACCCTGCGGGCCTTCGACGACGACGAGCGCGGCCCGGCGGCGGCGGCGGCCCGGACCGAGGCGCACACCGAGGTCTTCCTGTACTTCGGTGAGCTGCTCGACCGGCGGCGCGCCGCGCCGGGCGACGACATGGTGAGCGCGCTGGCGCAGGCCGTGGTGGACGGCCGACCGCTGACCGACGAGGAGATCGTCCTCAACTGCGACGGCCTGATGAACGGCGGGTTGGAGACGACCCCGCACGCCGCCTCCGGCGCGATGCTCGCCTTCGCCCGGCACCCGGACACCTGGCGGCGGCTGCGCCACACCCCGGAGCTGGCCGACCGGGCGGTCGAGGAGATCCTCCGCTACACCTCACCGCCGATGCACGCGATGCGGACCGCCACCGTGGACGCCACCCTGGGCGACGCCACGATCCGGGCCGGCGACCGGGTGGTGGTGTGGTTCCCGTCCTGCAACGCCGACGACACCGTCTTCGCCGAGCCGGGGCGGTTCCTCCTCGACCGGTGGCCCAACCCTCACCTCGGGTTCGGTGGAGGGCCGCACTACTGCATCGGGGCGGCCCTCGCCCGGCTGGAGCTGCGCTGCCTGCTGGAGACCCTGGCCCGGCGGGTCGAGGCGTTCGAGGTCGCCGGTGCGGTCGTCCGCCAGCCGTCGAACTTCCTCAACGGCCTCCGCCGCCTCGACCTGGCACTGACCCCGGCCGGCACGGCGGCCGGGGCCGACCCGCTCACCGGGCCCCGGCACTCCGGGACGCCTCGATGACGTGCATCCCGGGTGGACCGGCCACGGTCCGCCCGAACACCCAACCCGCCCGCTCCAGCAGCGCCCGGTACTGCCCGAGGGTCCGTTCCCGCGCCCCCGGGTACAGCACCATCATCACCACGTCCGACCAGGCCTGGGTCGCCGCCAGCGGCCCCGAGGAGGGGAGCAGGTCCTCGAAGATCCGCAGCCGCGCGCCCGGGGACGCGCCCCCGGCGACCGCACCGAGGATCCGGACCACCTCGTCGTCGTCCCAGTCGTGCAGGACCCGGGAGAGCAGGTACACGTCGCCGGCCGGCACCGGCGCGAAGAGGTCGTGCGGCCGGGTCTCGCTCCGGTCGGCAAGCCCGCGCTCCCGGAACCGGTCCACCGCCCGGGGCAGCACCTGCGGCTGGTCCAGCAGGATGCCCTTCAGCCCGGGCCCGGCGTCGAGCACCGCGGCCAGCAGCACTCCGCTGCCGCCGCCGACGTCGACCACCGTGCCGCCGTCGGGCCAGTCCAGCAGCGGTACGCACGGCAGCGAGAGCAGTCGGGCCTGCTCCGCCATCGCCTGGCTGAACACCGCCTGCTGGTCGGGACGGTCCGCCAGGTACTCCCAGAACCCGGTGCCCAGCACCCCGGGGACGGCGGGGCGGCCGGTGCGGACGGTGTCGACCAGCCGGTGCGCCACGTCGGAGATCCCGAGCGTGGCGAAGGTGGCCCAGACGGACATCGGATGGTCCCGCCGGAGCAGCTCGCCCCGGTCGGTGAGCCACACCCGGTCCGTCTCACGGTGGTGCACGACGATCTCGTGGCCGTCGAGCAGGCGCAGCACCCGGCGCAGCGCGTCCGGGTCGGCGGCCACCTCGGCCGCCAGGTCGGAAACCGGCCGGGGTCCGTCCGCGAGTCGGTCCGGAATCTCCAGTCTGGCGACCGCGCAGAGCGCGTGGAAAACCAGCCCGGACTGATAGACGTGGAACAGCTCAGCGATTTCCGCAATCGGCTCCCGGAACACCAGAAATCAACCTCCCCGCGAATGGACGACGAACGAAATCTAGCAAGGTTTGTCAATACGTACACCGGTTGGGTGGGCACGCGCGACGTCCCGGCGGACAACTGTCCCACGAGGACGGCGGGAGAACCGGAAAAGCACCGGTGGCCCCTTCGGCGTCCCCCCATGGCCGGTCGACCCGTGAAAGGATGCCGACGATGACGTCCCCTGTCCCCACGGTCGGCGGCGTGCTCCCGCCGGCCGTCGCGCCGGCCACGAGCGCCCGACTACCGCTCTCCTTCGCGCAGGAGCAGTTGTGGTTGGTGGACCAGCTCAGCCCCGGGGAGTCCGCGTACAACAGTCCCCTCGTCTACCGGTTGCGGGGGACACTGGACGTCGCCGCGCTCCGGGCCGCGCTGACCGCCCTGGTGGCCCGGCACGACGCGCTGCGGGCCACGTTCGGCACCGAGGACGGCACGCCGTACCAGGAGATCGCCCCGCCGGCCCCGGCCCGGCTGGAGGTGCGCGCGGTGCCCGGCGACACCCCCGACGACCGGGAGACCGCCCTGCACCGGACGCTTCGGGCGGAGGTCGCCACCCCGTTCGACCTCCAGGCCGGCCCGCTGTACCGCTTCCTGCTGCTCCGGGTCGCCGCCGACGACCACGTACTCCTGCTGCTCCTGCACCACATCGTCACCGACGGCTGGTCGACCGGGGTGCTCCGGCGGGACCTGGCCGTCGGGTACGCCAGCGCCGTCGCTGGCCACCCCCCGCAGCTGCCACCGCCGGGCCGCACGTACGCCGCGCATGTGCTGGCCCAGCGCGCCCGGCTCACGCCGGAGACGTTGGCAGCCGGGCTACGGCACTGGGAGCGGACGCTGCGTGACGTCCCACCGGTGGAGCTGCCCACCGACCGGCCCCGGGCGGCTGCCGTCGGACGGCCCGGCGCGACGGTCGTCCGGTCCCTGCCCGACGCGCTGGGACAGCAGGTGGCGGCGCTGTGCCGCGACCGCCAGGTGTCCCCCTTCATGCTGTTGACCGCGGGCCTGGCTGCGGTGCTCGCCACCGAGGCCGGCCAGGAGGACCTGTCTCTCGGCGTGCCGCTGCTCGGCCGGGCCGAGGCGGAGCTGGAGGACGTGGTCGGGCTCTTCGTCAACATGGTGGTGCTCCGCCTCGACCTGTCCGGCGATCCCACCTTCGACGACCTGCTGGACCGGGTCGCCGAGGCGAGCCTCGGGCTCTACGACCACGACGAGGTGCCCTTCGCGAAGGTGGTCGAGCGGGTCCGGCCGGTCCGCACCGAGGGGCGCAACCCGCTGTTCCAGGTCTGCGTGCAGCTGCTCGGCGCGGACACCACGGGGGCCGGGCTGTCCCTGCCCGGCCTCACGGTCGAGTTGGTCCCGCCCCCGTCCGAGCGGTCCCCGTTCGACCTCTCCGTCGACTTCGCCGTCACCGGCGAGCGCATCGCCGTCCACCTCACGTACGCGACCGACCTGTTCGACCGGTGGCGGATCGACGCGCTGCTCGACCACCTCACCACCCTGCTGACGACCGGCTGTGCCGACCCGGCCCGGCCGCTGTCGCGTCTCCCGCTGCTCTCCGCGCGGGAGCGGACGGCGCTGCTCGACTGCGGCGACGGTGGTCCGTTCCGGCCGGACGGACGCCCGCTGGACGCCCGGATCGCGGCGGTCGCCGCCGCCCGTCCCGAGGCGGTGGCCGCGGTCTGCCGGGGACGGGAGCTGACCTACGGCGAACTGCTCCACCGGGCGGACGCGCTGGCCCACCGGCTGGTCCGGCACGGGGCGGGTCCGGAGCGGGTGGTCGCCGTCGTCGCCGACCGGGACCTCGACCTGCTCGTCGCCGTGCTCGGGGTGCTGCGGGCCGGGGCGGCGGTGACCATCCTCGACCCGACGCACCCGCCCCGACGGCTGGGCCGTCTGATCGACGCGGTCGACGCGCCGGTGGTGCTGGCCAGGGCCGCCCTGGTCGACCGGCTGCCGCCGCTGCCCGGTCGGGACGTGCTGCCGGTGGACGGCCCGGCGGCCGACCCGCCCGCGCCGGGGCCGCTGCCGGCGCACACCGCCGCCACGCTGGCCGCGGTGGTGACCACCTCCGGGTCGACCGGTCGCCCCAAGCCGGTGGCGCTCGACCACGCCGGCCTGGGCTACTTCGTCGACCGCTACCGCCGGGCCCTCGACCTGGGGCCGGCGGACCGGATGCTCCAGTTCTGCTCGCTCACCTTCGACCTGGCCCTCGGCGAGGTGCTCACCGCGCTCACCGTCGGCGCCACGCTGGTGCTCGTCTCCCCCGAGGAGGGGTCCGCGCCGGACGAGGTGGCGGCGCTGATGCGCGCGCACCGGGTCACCTACCTCGGGCTGACCCCGACCATGCTCGGCAGCCTCGACCCGACCGGTCACCCCGACCTGCGGGTCGTGATGAGCGCCGGTGAGGTGCTGACGACGGATCTGGTCGACGCCTGGAGGCTGCCCGGCCGCCGCATGGTCAACCTGTACGGTCCGACCGAGGTCTCGGTGGCCTGCACCGACCACGAGTGCGCCCCCGGCCGGGGGCACCGCCCACCGCCGATCGGACGCCCCCACCCCGGCCGCTGGCTGTACGTGGTGGACCGGTACGGACGGCTCGCCCCCCGGGGTGCCCCCGGTGAGCTGCTCGTCGGGGGCGTCGGGCTGGCCCGGGGCTACCTCGGCCAGCCGGCACGGACCGCGGAGCGGTTCGTCGCCGACCCGTTCCGCCCCGGTGGCCGGGTCTACCGCACCGGCGACCTGGTGCGCTGGAACGCCGCCGGCGAACTCGAGTTCCTCGGTCGCCTCGACGACCAGGTCAAGCTGCGCGGGTTGCGGATCGAGCCCGGCGAGATCGAGTCCGCGCTGCTGACCCACCCCCGGGTCGGTCGGGCAGCGGTGGTGGTCCGCCCCGACCCGCGCGGGGAACCCCGCCTGGTCGGGTACGTCAGCGCGGAGGGGCCGCCGCCCACCCCGGCGGAACTCCGCGCCCACCTCGACGCGGTGCTGCCGGCGTACCTGGTGCCGGGCGCGTGGTGCGTGCTCGACGAGTTCCCGCTGACCAGCTCACAGAAGATCGACCGGGTCGCGCTGCCGGACCCGGATCCGGTCGCCGCACCGGGCGGCACCGCCCCGGCGGCCACCCCGACCGAGGCCGCCCTGGTGGCGATCTTCGGAGCGGTGCTCGGTGTGCCGGAGGTGGGCGTGGACGCCAACCTCTTCGCGCTGGGCGGCAGCTCGTTACAGGGCATGCGGGTGGTCGGCCAGATCAACCGGACCTTCGGGGTGCGGCTGAGCCTGCGCCTGCTCTACGGCACCGCCACGATCCGCGACCTCGCCGCCCGGGTCGACGGCACGACGCGGGAGGCGGTCAGGTGACCGACCATGCGGTGCTGACCATCCGCGCCACCGGGCACCGGCCCGCGCTGTGCTGCGTGCCGGCCATCTCCGGTTCCCCGTACCCCTACCTGCCGCTGCGGGCCCTGGTCGAGGCCGACCAGCCCGTCCTCGCCCTGGAGGCACCCGGATTCGACGACGGCCGTCCGCCGGCCGGCTCACTGCCGGAACTTGCGGCCGGCTACCTGGACTCGTTGCGCCGGGCCCGTCCCGACCGGGCGTACGCCCTGCTCGGATGGTCGATGGGCGGCGTGGTCGCGTACCACCTGGCGCAGCGGCTGCGGGCCGCCGGGTGCGGCGTGCCGGCGCTGGTCCTGGTCGACAGCATCGTGCCGACCCTGACGCGGCACCCCGAGGGGTTGGCCCGGACGACGAGGTTCGTGGTGGACCTGCTGGCCACCTCGGGCCAGCCGGTCGAACCGGCCCGGGCGGTACTCGCCGGACTCCCGGCCGGGAGTAGCCCGGAGGAGGCGTTCACCGCGCTGTCCCGGGCCCGCGTCCTCCCCGACGATCTCGACCACTCCTTCCTGCTGCACCGGTACGCGCTGTTCGACACCCACCTCACGGCGCTGAGCCGGTACCGGCCCACCGGCGGGTACGACGGACCGGTGACCCTGGTCCGCGCCGCCGACTCCCCCGCCGAGCTGATGCGCTGGGACGACCTGGCCACGGACGTGACGGAGATCGTGGTCCCCGGCGACCACTACTCGATCTGGCGGGGCGAGGGGCTGGCCGCGCTCGGTCGGGCCCTGCGCCGCTGCCTGTCCACCACGTACGACGACCGAGGGCGCCTGTACGCCCGGAAAGGAACGGCCGACGCATGTCCTCCGCCACCTGGCGGCGCGTGACCGTACTGCTGGCTCTCGCCCTGTCCGCCTTCACCTTCAACACCACCGAGAACCTGCCGATCGGCCTGCTCCCGCTGATCTCCGAGGACCTGGACGTCACGTTCTCCTCGGTCGGCTACCTCGTCACCGGCTACGGCCTGACGGTGGCCGTCGTGTCGCTGCCGCTCGCCCAGGTGACCCGGGACCTGCCCCGCCGGTGGGTGCTCACCGGCGTGCTGGCGGTCCTCGTGGTGTCCACCCTGGTCTCGATCGTCGCGGCCAGCTACTGGGTGCTGCTGACCGCCCGGATCGCGACCGCCGTCGCCCAGGCCCTCTTCTGGGCGGTGATGGCACCCGTCGCGGTGGGGCTCTTCGCCCCCGAGGTACGCGGACGGGTGATCGCCGTGATGTCGGTCGGGGGTTCGCTGGCCACCGTGCTCGGTGTGCCGGCCGGCACCTGGCTCGGGCAACAGGGTGGCTGGCGGGCGCCGTTCCTGGTGCTGACCGCCCTGTCCCTCGCCGCGCTGGTGCTGATCGCGGCGCTGCTGCCGACCAGCCGCCCGCAGGACAGCCACGGCGCGTACGGCTCCGCCCCGCACACCGGCCGGTTCGTCGTCACGCTGCTGGCCACCGCCGTCTCGGTGACCGGCATGTTCGCCGGGTTCACCTACGTCGTCCAACTGCTCACCGACGTCACCGGCTTCACCGATGAGACGGTGAGCGTCCTGCTCTTCGTCTTCGGACTCGCCGGCATCGCCGGGGTGAGCGGGGTCGGCCAGATCCTCGACCGGTTCCCCGGCGGGTCGCTGGTGCTGACCATCGGGCTCCAGGCGGTCGCCCTGCTCGGCCTCTGGCTGTTCGCCACCGAGAAGGTCGCGGTGATCGCCATGCTCGCCCTGCTCGGCGCGTCGGCGGCACCGGTCTTCATGGCCACCCAGGCCCGGATCCTGGTGGTCGCGCCGGGGCGGACCGAGATCGGTTTCGCGGCCAACTCGGCGGCGTTCAACGTGGGCATCGCGGTCGGCGCGGCGGTCGGTGGACTGGTGCTCGCGCCGCTGGGCGCGCGCGGGGTGTTCGGCATCGGCGCGCTGGTCACCTTCGCCGCGCTGGCGGTCGTCGCGGGCGAGTCGCTGCTGGCTGACCGTCCGGGCGAGGGCCCCCGCGCGGACGATCAGCCGTCCAGTCCGGCGGGACGGAAGGTCGCGACGTAGCGCTTCTGCCAGAACGTCTCGACCGCGCGGCGGTGGTAGTGCCGCCGGACGAACGCCACCGCCTCGGCCGGCGGCACCCCGTCGATGACCGCGAGGCAGGCCAGGGCGGTGCCGGTGCGCCCCCGACCGCCGCCACAGGCCACCTCCACCCGCTCGCTCGCCGCCCGTTCCCACGCCTCGCGCAGCAGCGGCCCGACGGCGGCCCGATCCCGGGGCAGCCGGAAGTCGGGCCAGGGCAGCCAGCGGCTCTCCCAGTCCACCGGCGGCGGTGGCGCACCGAGCAGGTAGACGGCGAAGGTCGGGGCGGGGCCGGTCGGCGGTCCCGCCCGCAGCCCGCGTCCGCGGACCAGCCGGCCCGACGGCAGGCGCAGCACCCCGGGGGCGGTCGGTTCCCACGTCGTGTCCATCAGGTGATGGTAGGGAGCGGGCGGTCCTGCGTGGACGGAAGGCCGGACGTCGCGTGATCTGCTACGGTTCCGTGCTGATCTACGATCTCGAATGGCTTCCTCGAAGGGCCCAGACATGAACGTCGCCCTGTGGGTCACCGCGGGTCTGCTCGCCGCCGTCTTCCTGGTGATCGGTGGCATCAAGCTGGCCCGTCCCAAGGACCAGCTCCTCACCAACGGCATGGAGGCCCTGGAG
Organism: Micromonospora inyonensis; assembly: GCF_900091415.1. Lineage (NCBI taxonomy): Bacteria > Bacillati > Actinomycetota > Actinomycetes > Micromonosporales > Micromonosporaceae > Micromonospora > Micromonospora inyonensis. The sequence continues at coordinate 3,250,487 of NZ_FMHU01000002.1, forward strand.
CCGTTGCCGCCCGGCCTGATCAAGTTCATCGGCGCGGCGGAGGTGCTCGCCGCGATCGGCCTGACCCTCCCCGGCCTGCTCGACATCGCCCCGGTGCTCGTGCCGCTGGCCGCCGTCGGGCTCCTGGTCATCATGGTCGGCGCGGTCGTCACGCACGCCCTGCGCCGGGAGGTCGGCCCGGTCCTGCGGAACGTGGTGCTGGTCGCCCTGCTCGTGTTCGTCGCCTGGGGCCGCTTCGGGCCGTACGCCTTCTGACCGCCCTGCCCGACCGGTAGCTCACTCCGGGCCCGTCGCCGGCCGGAGGCCGCCCGCCCGGCGTCGGGCGGGTCGGCGGGGGCTCCGGTACCGTCCGGCTGTGCTCTTCCACATCGCCGAGGCGGCCGACTGGCAGCGGGCCCACGAGGCCGGGGACTACCGGATGTCCACCCGGGGCCGGACCCTGGCCGACGAGGGCTTCATCCACGCCTCACGGTGCGACCAGGTCCTCGGTGTCGCCGAGGCCTTCTACGCCGACGCCGGTCCCCTCCTGCTGCTGCACATCGACCCGGCCCGGCTCACCGCACCGGTCCGCGACGACGAGGTGGCACCGGGGGTGGTGTTCCCGCACATCTACGGGCCGCTCAACCTCGATGCCGTCACCGCCGTGACCCCGCTGCTCCGGGCCGCCGACGGGGCGTTCCTCCTCCCCGACGGGCTGCGGTAGCGGCCCGCGCTTGACCCGTCGTGGCAGCGTGTCTGTCGCACCGCAACGGACCAGGAGGACGTCATGTCCACGCCCACGCAGAAGTCGGGGTCGCCCCTGCTCGCCATCGACGGTGGCATGCTCGTGGCCACCCTGCTCACCCTCGCCGGATATCTGCTGCCCTGGTTCCGCAAGGGCAGCGGGTACGCGTGGTCCTTCTCCGGCTGGGCGTACGCGTCACTCAGCGACGGGGGCGGCTGGACCCTGCTCACCTTCGGGTGGCTGCTGGTGGCGGGCGGGGCGGCCCTGCTGGCCCGGGGCAGCACGGCGGCGGCGATGACCGGTGTGGTCGCCGCCATGGGCACCCTGGTCACCAGTCTCGCGGTGGTGGCGGCCAGCTTCGCCGTCGTCGGCGAGCAGACCGCGCTGAACCCGGTGGCGCAGCTGCCCTTCGGCGTCGGTCTGCCGGTCATGGCCACCGGGCTGGGGCTGCTGCTGGCCACCTCGTGCCGGGCGATCGTCCGCGGCGAGGCCCGGGACCCGGCCGGTGCCGGCAGGCCAAACTGACCGGGGCGACAACTGGTGGTCACCGGTCACGAACCATCGCGAGGTTCGGGGAGACAGTCCGGGTAGACACTCTCTCCGAAGGGAAACGGCCATGAATCGCAGGATCCACCCGCTGGCAGCGGTGACCGGTCTGATCGCACTCCTCGCGCCCGGACTGGCGGCACCGGGCGCCGCCCACGCCCAGCCGGGCTCGGCACCGGGACGGGCGGCGCGCGACTGCACCCCGATCCGGCCCGAGACCGACTTCTACGCCGGGGGACGGGTGGCCACCGTGCTGCTGGCCGTGCCCGACGACCCGACCTGCACCACCATCAGCGTCTCGCACGTCGTGGACGTGGCGGTGCCGACGGACCGCTGCCAGGACTTCCTCGTCATCTTCTACCCCACCGACGGCAGCGAGCCGATCGCCACCGAGCCGGTCACGGCCTGCTCCCACGGCCCGCGTTCCCGTCCGGTGGTCCTCGCCACCGACGTGCCGGACGGCACGTGGTACCGGGTGCTGTACGAGATCGACTACCTGGGCCAGGACGTCCGGTTCACGGTCCGGCACTGATCCGGCCGGGCCCGGTCGGCGCGGAGACACTCCGACGTCCGGCCAGGCCCGGCCCCGGGCTCAGCCGGCCCGGCGGGCCGCGCGGTGCAGGAGCAGGGCGGCCAGCAGGCCGCCGACCAGGACGGCACCCGCGCCGACGGTCTGACCGACGACCACGGCCGAGGAGAACGCCTCGGCGACCGACTGGCGTTCCGGTTCGCTCCGGGCGGCGGCCATGGCGGCGGGGAACGAGGCGGCGCCGGCCAGGGCGACCGGCAGCGCCGCCGTGAACCGCGCGTTCATCACCGCGCCGAGCACCGCCACGCCGAGGCTCGTGCCGACCTCCGCCATGGTGCCGTCCACCCCGGCCCCCGCACCGGCCCGGTCGGCGGGGATCGCGCTCATCACCGCCTCCACGATGGCCGGGTTGGCCACCGCACAGCCGAAGCCCATCAGCACCAGACCGCCCAGCAGCACGCCGTAGCCGTCGGTCGGGGCGTGAGCGGCGACCACGAGCCCGACGGCGAGCGACGTCATGCCGGTGGCGATGGCGGCCGGGGTGCCGAGCACCCGGATGAGTCGGGCGGTGACACCGGCCAGATTGAGCAGGACCACGGTGAGGGCGAACGGCACCGTGCGCAGGCCCGCCTCCCAGGCCGAGTGGCCCCGGACGAACTGCAACTGCTGGGCCAGCAGGAACAGCGCGCCGGCGCTGCCGAAGGTGATCAGGACGACGCCGGTCACCGCACCGACGAACCGCCGGTCGCGGAAGAGGGTCATGTCGAGCATGGGGTGCGGGATGCGCCGTTCCCAGCCGACGAAGAGACCGACCAGTGCCGCTCCGGCCAGTGCCGCGCCGAGGACCGGCCCGGAGCCCCAGCCGTCCTCGGGCCCCCGGATGACCGCGTAGACCAGCGCGGTCAGTCCGGCGGTGGAGAGCACCGCCCCGACCAGGTCGAGGCGCCCCCCGGTGGCCCCGCGTGACTCCGGCACCAGCAGCGCGGCGGCCACCACGCAGAGCAGCACGATCGGCACGTTCAACAGGAAGATCGCCGGCCAGTCGACGTGCGCCAGGACGAACCCGCCCACCGGCGGCCCGGCGGCGAAGCCGAGCGCGCTGACCGCCGCCCAGATGCCGATGGCCCGGGGCCGCTCGTCGGCGTCGAAGACCTGCATGGCGACCGCCAGGGTGCCGGTGACCAGCAGGGCGCCACCGATGCCGAGGGCCGCCCGCGCGGCGGTCAGCTGCCCGCTGGACTGCGCGGCCGCGGCGGCGAGCGAGGCGAGACCGAACAGGACGAGCCCGGCCAGCAGCATCCGCCGCCGGCCGTACCGGTCGACCACGCTACCGGCGGTGAGCAGCAGACCGGACTGCACCAGGGCGTACGCGTTGATCACCCACTGGATGTCGGCGGTGCTGGCGGCCAGGTCCCGGGTGAGTGCCGGCACCGCCACGGTGAGCACGGTGTTGTCGAGCACCACGACGAGTTGGGCGAGGCTGAGCACCCCGAGGATGAGCCAGCGGGTCGGCAGCCGGGTCGCGACGGCGTCGTCGCGGGTCGGAGAGCCGGCCGTGGCGGGTGCCACGGTCACTGGGCACCGCCTCCGGGACCGTCCGTCGACGGGTCGGAACGGACGGCTCGGCTCACCGGGCGGTCCAGTAGGCGAGCGCGGAGACCTGCTGCTTACCGGCGCCCAGGCCGCGCCGGAGGTGCCGGGCGATGGTCCGGTTGCTCGCCGCCTCGCAGGCGACCCAGTAGTACGCCCCGTCCGTGTCCGGCGGGATCGCCGCGCACACCGTGTCGACCAGGTGCTGACCGCCGTCCTGGCGGAGCACCCACATCACCTTGTGGTGCCCCCGGGCACGCGGGGTCAACGCCTGTTCGTCGGTGTGGGCGTACTCGAGCCAGACCGTCGCCGGGACGTCCCCGGCGTGGTCGAGCAGGCTGTTGACCGCCGGCAGGGAGGCGGCGTCGCCGACCAGGTAGAGGTGGCGCGGGGCGGGGTCGGGCAGGGCGAACCCGGTGCCCTGGACGGTGGCGTCGATGGTGTCGCCGGGGCGGACGTTGGTCGCCCAGCGGGCGGCCACGCCGTCGTGCAGGGCGAACTCCAGGTGGAACCGCCCGGTAGCCGGATCCGGGTCGACCAGGGTGTACGCGCGCTGGTGCGCCTTGCCGTCGTCGTCGAACCACAGGCGGACCCACATCGTCGGGTGCACGCGGCACGCTTCCAGCAGCCCGCCACCGTCGACCAGCAGGCGTTGGTAGTGGGCGTTCACCGACTCGGACTCGAGCACGGTCAGCCGGAAGTCCCTGCCTCCCATGGCCTTGAGCACCAGGGCTTCCCAGTTCCGTTTCACGCGGTCCTCCCGTACAGTCCTGCCCGGTTAGGCAAGGCTAACCTAAACGATCGGTTCTGGGGAGAGGCGTCGTGCCACGCACCGGACGACCCGCAAGACCATGAGATGAGGCACGTGATGTACCAGGAGACGATCCCCGGCTTCGGCACCCTGTCGCTGACACCGGTGGACCCCCCGGTCCACGCCGGACTGTTGCACGGCTGGGTCACCCAGCCCCGGGCAGTGTACTGGGGTATGGGCTCCTTCACGCCGGACGACGTCCGTGAGGTCTACGAGTTCATCGACGGCCTTACCACCCACCACGCCTACCTGATCCTGCTGGACGAGGTGCCGGTGGGCCTCTTCCAGACCTACGAGCCGGCGGCCGACCCGGTCGGCGAGCGCTACGAGGTGCACGCCGGCGACATCGGCATGCACCTGCTGCTGGCCCCGCCGCCGGGCACGGGACGCGGTCTGACCACCGCGATCGGGCCGGCGCTCGCCCGGTTCCTGTTCCGCGACCCGGCGCACCGCCGCATCGTGGTCGAGCCCGACGTACGCAACGAACTGGCGCTGCGCCGGCTGGAGCGGGTGGGCTTCACCTTCGACGACCAGATCGACATGCCCGAGAAGCGCGCCCAGTTGGCCTTTCTCACCCGCGACCGGTTCGAGGCCGACCACCCCCAACCGGTGGCCCGGTGACCCTCGGCCTCACGGGCCGTTGCGCCGTCGACGGCGGGAGGGCCGGCGGCGTCGACCCTCACCGGATCCGCAACTCCCGCCGGATCGCCTCCCGGAGGGCCCGGACCGCCGCCTCGAACCGTTCGTCGTCGAACCTCCGTGGGTCCGGACCGAGCATCTTCGCAACGAGCCCCGACGCGTCCCGCATCGCCTGCTGCACGGCGGCACTCCCGAAGACCTGGACCGCAGCCTCAGCGTCGAGCAAGGGCCGCAACACATGTTCGAGCAGTCTGTCCCGGCGGCGCTCGATCGTCTCCAGGGTGTGCTGGATCAGGTCGCGCGACTCGTTCCCGTTCGCCCCCCGGTGCAGGCGCTCCCGCAACGCGTCGGTCTGCGCCGCGAACATGTCCTCGATGAGCATGTGCCGGCGGACGAGCTGCAACGTGCTGGTCGCCCGGACGTAGGCTGCCTGCCTCGCGTCGAGCAGGCGCTTGCGCCGCTCGTTCCAGATGGTCACCGAGCCGGCCAGGACGGCGGCGAGGAGAGTGGCGCTCGCGGTGATGACCGGCACCCACGTCACGGCGGTCATCCCAGCATGTGCCATCGGGACAGCAGGTCACCACGGGTGATCTCGCCGTGCACCACGAGCCTTCCGTCCGGGTCGTAGTAGCCCTCGTCCGGATGCCGGACGAAACTGAGGACGTCCCGGCGGTACCGGAAGGCGGCCCCACCGAGTGCGACGCCCGCCGCCTGCTTCATCAACCGCCCCGGGTTGCCCGGTCGGGCGGGAGCCGCTCCCACCTGCCACCCCACGCCCGGCAGGGTCCGGCAGTGACCTCGTGGGTTACCCGAGCGACCCGGTGAACGCGTCCGGTTGGGACGAGGTGGTCCTGCACGCCCAGCCGAAGACGCTCGGCTGATTCGACGGGGGAGGACGGCTGGTCGTCCTCCCCCGTCCGCCTACCACTGCGCCCGCCACCGCCCGCCGCACCCGGTGGGTCGTGCCGGTCAGAGGACGCCGGCGAGCCGGCCCCGCCAGCCTGGAAGCACCTCCCCCGAATCGATGTCGAGCGTCTTCTCCAGCAGGGTGGCGTAGATGTCCCGGAAGTCGGTGGTGAACTTGAGGTCGCCGTCGTCGAGGTCGGTGAGGCTCGGTGCTTCGCCGTGCAGTCCGCCACGCACGCCGGACCCGAGCAGCAGCACGTTGGAGGCGGTGCCGTGGTCGGTACCGTCCGAGGCGTTCGCCCGCACCCGGCGGCCGAACTCCGAGTAGACGACCACCACCACCTTCCGGCCCGCCTCAGTCCGCGCCATCCGGTCGACGAAGCCGCTGACCGCGCGGTCCACCTGCCCGAGCAGAACCTCCTGCAACTGCTTCTCGTCGGCATGGGTGTCGAAGCCACCCAGCGAAACCGAGAAGACCCGGGTGACGACCTCCGCCTCGACGCACTGGGCCACCAGATCGAGCTGCGCGTCGAGCGGGGTACGCGCGCCGCCGGTCGCGGTGGCCGGAGCTGCCTCGCCCTCCTGATCCGGCTCGTCGGCACCTTTTGCGTCGCGTACCTCACGGATCATGTGGTCGACGCTGCGCAGGTCGGCGAAGCATGCCGCCGCGCGGGCACGGGCCGGGGTGTCGTCCGGCGCGGCAGCGGCGAAGGCAGCCATCGTCGCCTCCGGCAGCCCCCGGCCAGACTTCCGCTCGGTCACCGGCACCGCCGCGCCCGCGCTCCGCTCCCCGGCCAGCAGCGGCGGCAGCACCGGCTCGAAGGAAACCGCGAGCCGGGGGTCACCTCCGGCCCGGTCGAGCCACCGGCCGAGCCACCCGGTGGTGCCAGGTCGCTGCGGTTCGGCGGTCTGCCAGACGTCCATCGAACGAAAGTGGCTCCGGTCCTGCTTCGGGTAGCCGACGCCCCGGACCACCGCCAGCCGCCCCTCCCCGTACAGACGGTGCAGGCCCGTCAGCGCCGGGTTGAGCCCCATCTCGTCGTCCAGCCGCCTGACCTCCTCCGCCGCGTACGCCAACTCCGGGCGGGCGTCCCGATAGGCCGGGTCGGCATACGGCACCACGGTGTTGAGGCCGTCGTTGCCGCCGTACAGGGTCACCAGCACCAGGGTGCGGGCCTGCGGGTCACGGTCGCCGGAGGTGGCGAACAGGTCGTCCAGGCGGTACGCGGTGGCCCCGGCCGCCAGGGCGGTCGCACCGACCACCCCACTGGCCATCAGGAACCGCCGTCGGGTCACGGTCTCCACGATGCTCCTCCTCGCCCGTCAGCAGACCACGTACTCGGGGCTGACCAGGCCGGCCGCGATCAGCTTGCGAGGCTGTCCGGCCAACGGGGTCAACGCGGTCCCGGTACGGTCGCTCCACCGGTCGACCACCAGTAGCCGGGCCAGCGCGTCGGCCCGCCCCTCAGGCGGCGCGGCCGACAGCCGGGCCAGCGCCGTCGGCGCGGCCATGCCCGCCACCGTGTCGGCCACACGGAGTCGGACCTGGAGCGCGGAGGTGGTCAGCCAGGCGGTGCCGGCCGGCCAGCCGCCCACGCTCGGTGGCCGCAGCGGCACCTGGTCCAGCGCGGCCAGGCCGGCGAGCAGTCGCCGCCGGCCCGCCTCGGGCAGGGTGGACGGCCGGACACCGAGCTGGCGCAACGCGCCGACCAGCCACTCGACCGGCTGCTTGACCAGGGTGCCCCGGGTCTGCGCGAAGGCCGGCGCGGTGAGGATCCGGCGCAGCGTGGTGACCGTGTCGGGGCCGGCGAGGTCGGCCGGCGGGGGCACGTCCGGGCCGGCGAAGCGGAACCAGAGCCGGCCCCCCACGAAGCGCGCGGTCTCCGGCCGCTCCGCCAGCAGCTTCGCGTACGAGCCGGCGTCGAAGGCGGCCCGCTGGCCCAGGATGGTCTTCGGGCCGGGATCATGGCGACGGGCATCGAACCGGGCCGCTCCGGTTCGGCGGTCCACCACCCAACCGGTCAGTGCCCGGGCCCCCTCCTTCACGTCCACCTCGGTGTAGCCGCCGCCGTGACCGAGGGTGAACAGCTCCATCAGCTCGCGGGAGAGGTTCTCGTTGGGGGCCTTCCGGGTGTTGCGCTGTCCGTCCAGCCAGAGGAGCAGTGCCGGGTCCCGGACCATCGCGTCCACCAGTGGCGGCAGCGGTCCCCGCCCGTGCCGGCGCAGCGTCTCCAGCTGGCGGAGCATCAGCGGGGCGGACCGGACCTTCTGCACGCTGGTCGCCCAGTGGCCGTGCCAGAAGAAGAGCAGCTTCTCGCCGAGCTGGTCGTCGGTGGTGACCATCCGGTCGAGCCACCACTCGGTCAGCCGGCGCACCTGCGCCTGGCGTTCCTGGTTGGCCTGCTGGCGCTGTTCGCGACTCGACTCCCGGGTGAGCCGCGCGGCCGGGTTCGGGCCGAGGGCCGGCAGAGGCGGTCGGCCAGCCACGGGCTTGAGCAGTCGGTCGAGCGTGGCCGCGACGCCGATCCGCTCCGCCTCGTCCACCTCGTCAGCGGTCGGCCCGAACGTCGCCCGACGCAGTAGATGCGCCGCCGCTTCCCGCTCAGTCATTCGATCGACGATAGCCGAGGCGTGTTCGGGTACGGTACGGACGCGGTACGACCGCCGTACGACCAACGAGGACGCACGCGGAGCTCGGCACGCGGATCATCGCGCGCGGGTGCTGTCGAGCTGCCCCGTCTGTGCGGGCAGCTCCACAGCGTCCGTGGGGCCATCGTCCGGGCCACGGCCGGACATCACTGCCACCCGGCTCCGGTCCGACGACCGCCCTTCGGAGCAACGGACGGGCCACCTGTTCGGGGAGGTCGCGGCGCGCATCCTGGGGCGGGTGCCCCGCGCACCGCGGATCGGTACGGCGTCTCCGGCGGACCGCCGGACCGGGCCGGTCAGTCCGCGCCGACCACCAGGACGCTGGCCTCCTCGTCGTCAAGGGCCGCGACGAGCTGTTCCAGCGTCGCCGGTCCCTCGTGGTCGAGGATCAGGACCGGACGCAGATCGTCACCGCAGGGCTCGCCCTCCGGGCTCGACGCGGCCCGGTGGCCGGGACCCGGCAACAGCCCCGCCTGGTCGGCCAGGACCGCCGGGTCGATCCGGATCTCGCGACGCAGCACGACGACCCGCCCGTCCGGGAGTTCCTCCAAGCCCAGCCCCGCGACGGTCCGGCGGAACTCCTCGTCGCGGTGCCGTACCGCTTCGGTGACGCGCTCGGGAGAGGTCACCAGCCGGACCACGAGCCGGTCGTCGGTGACCTCGACCCGGGCCCACAGGTCCATGGGGAGCAGGTAGAACACGCCCTGCTCGCCCTCGTGACCGTAGTTGAACAGGCCGCAGGCCAGCTGCTCGTCGGCACCCCCCGGGTGTCGACGCCCAGGACGACGTTCACCTCGCCCGGCTCGGAGAGGGGCACGGCGGTGACCCACATCCGCACCGAGTCGTCACCGAGATGGGGCAGCGAGGGGCTCATGCGGATGATCACACCACAGGTCTCCGGCAGCGAGCTGACCGCCCGCTGGCGTGACTGGTGATCCCACCCGCCGGGTCGGCCGGCACCCCGCCGGGACCGATCCGCCGAGCGTCGGCTAGGAACGTCGCATGCCCCGCTACCTGCTCTTTCCGGGCCGCCACCACCTGCTGACCCGGTTCCAGGCCGACTACCTCCGCCGGCTCGCCACCGACGGTGACGCCGCTCCGACCGACCGCGTCGACGGGGCTGCCGACCAGGCGACCGGCGACGGCGGCGGGGCCACCGTGATCTGGGCGGTCACCTCGGCCAACCACGAGAACACCCGGCGCAACCCGGTCCCCTACCACCGGCGGGAGGCGGCGATCGAGCGGTTCAGCGTGCTCACCGGGCTCCGCTCAGTGGTGGTGCCGGTCTTCGACACCGCCGCGACCGACCGGTTCGCCGAGGTGACCCTCAAGAACGTGGCGGCGGCGACCGGGCGGGAGCTGACCCCGGCCGACACGGTGGTGGCCTGTTCCACGCCGGAGGTGGCCGCGATGTACGAGCGGCTCGGCTTCGCCATCGCCGGGGTGGAGGCCGAGGTCGAGCCGACCCCCGCCCGGCCCTGGGACGTGCTGCTGCGGCTGGCCGCCGGTGATCCGACGTGGCGGGAACTGGCCCACCCGGCGACCATCGACGTGTACCGCCGCTACCGGCTGGACGACCTGGTGCGGGCGGTGGTCAACGACCCGGTGGTCGGCGACGAGGGCGGGCTGACCGCCACCCGGGACTACCGGACGTACGCCGAGGCGTTCGCCGACGCCGCGCAGCGCAAGTGGTCGGCGGTCCGGGAACACGTACGGCCGGGACGGATCGTCGACGTCGGCTGCGGCGCGGGAGCCGTGCTGGAGCTGGCCGACCGGGAACCGGCGCTGCGGGAGAGCGACCTGATCGGCGTCGAGGTGGCCCGGCACCTGTTCGAGGAGTGCGTGCACAAGAAGGCGCAGGGGTTCTTCACCAACCCGAACGTCTTCTTCTACCGCCGCAACGTGCTCGGCGGGGCGGTGTTCGCGCCGCGCTCGGTGGACACCACGCTGACCTTCGCGCTGACCCACGAGATCTGGTCGTACGGCGACCGGATGGCGTCGCTGCGCCGGTTCGTGCAGGCCATCTACGACCACACGGTGCCCGGCGGGGTGTGGATCAACAGTGACGTGTGCGGACCGGACGGCCGGGACCGGACGGTGCGGTTACGCCTGTTCACCGAGGACGGCACGAACCCAGCGCAGCCCCGTACCGACCTGGCGTCCCTGCCACCGGAGGAGGTGGCGGCGTACGTCGGTGGCCTGTCGACCCGGGCCCGGCTGGACCAGTTCGCCGTCGACTACCGGTTCCCGTTCACCTACCGTCCCGTGCCCGACGCGGCGGGCACGGTCCCCGGCAGGACGGACGCGCGGGAGATGGACCCCGGGACGGCCCCGGCCGGGGCGGTCGTCGAGCTGACGCTCGGCGACGCGATGGATTTCCTCACCCGCAAGGACTACACCGACAACTGGCTGTCGGAGACCCGGGAGCAGTTCTGCGGCCTCGAGTACGCCGACTGGAAGGCGCTCCTCGCCGACGTCGGCTTCGAGGTCGACCCGGCCAGCAGCCCGAGCCGCAACAACTGGATCGTCACCAACCGTCTCGCCCCGGTCGCCTCGCTGTCCACCACTGACGGCCAGTCGATGGACTGGCCGGTCACCCACGTGTTCCTGGTCGCCCGCCGTCCGGTCAACACCTGACGGGCGGTGGCAGGGGTCCCCTGCCACCGCCTTTTGTCGTGACGGCCCGTACGGACGTTGCCGTGGTGCAACTACGATCCGGGGATGGTTCGCGGAAAGGCTATGGGCGACGAGCAGCGGTTGCGCCGCATCGAGGCGGTGACGGATGCTACCCTGTCCCGCCTCGACGCCGCCGATCTCTTCGACGAACTGCTAGACCGGGTCCGCGAACTGCTCAAAGTCGACACCGCCGCCATCCTGCTGCTCGACACCCGCGCCCGGCAACTCGTGGCCACCGCGGCCAGAGGGCTGGAGGAGGAGATCCGGCAGGGCTTCCGCGTCTCGATCGGCCGGGGGTTCGCCGGCCGGATCGCCCTCACCCGGCGACCGGTGGTCGTCGACCACGTCGCCCCCGACACGGTCGTCAACCCGGTCCTGCTGCACACCGGTGTCCAGTCCCTGCTCGGCGTGCCGATCATCGAACGCGACGACCTCGTCGGCGTCCTGCACGTCGGCACCCTCACGCCACGTCGTTTCACCGCCGACGACATCCGCCTCCTCGAACTGGTCGCCGACCGCGTCCGGCTGGCCCTTCCCGCCCGCGAGAACAGCCTGGACCAGAACGCCGCGCTCGCGCTGCAACGCAGCCTGATCCCCACCGAACTGCCCGACGTACCCGGTCTCGAACTCGCCGCCCGGTACGTGCCGGGTCATGCCTCGGGCGTGGGCGGTGACTGGTACGACGTCTTCACGCTCCCCTCGGGCTGGCTGGGCATGGTCGTGGGCGACGTGTCGGGTCACGGACTCCAGTCCGCGGTGGTGATGGGACGGGTTCGCAGCGCCCTGCGGGCGTACGCCCTGGTCTGCGACGACCCGGCCGAGGCGCTGACCCTGCTCGACCGGAAGGTGGTCCACTTCGAGGCCGGCAACCTGACCACCGCGCTCTACGCGATGATCTCCCCAGACGGTTCCGCCATGCACGTCTCCCTGGCCGGTCACCCCCGCCCGGTCCTGGCCGTACCGGGTCGGCCGAACACCGTACTCGACGTGCACATCGACCCCCCGCTCGGCATCGGGCGCCTGCTGCCGAAACGGCACACCACCCGGGTCGACTTCCTGCCCGGCGCGGTCCTGGTCTCCTACACCGACGGGCTCGTCGAGCGTCGCGGCGAGGTGTACGACGTCGGTGTCGCCCGGCTGATGGCGGCCATCCCGCTGGCCCCCGTCGAAACCGTGTGTGCGACCGTGATGGCGACCCTCGACGTCGAACACCCGTCCGACGACATCGCCCTGCTGGCGGTGCGGAGACTTCCGGTCTAGGAACCACGCGGCACGACCGGCTACGCGCTCCCGCCCCCGGCCGCCGGAGCTACCCGCCGCAGTTGTTGCTGGTCCGCCGGACCGTGTACTCGGTGTCGTCGTGGGTGATGCCGGACGGCACCCCGTCGAAGTGGGCTTCCACCTTCTCCCACCCCCGCCGCTGCTCGTAGTGCAGGTGCGGGGCGCCGGAGTTGCCGGTGCTGCCGACCTTACCGATCTGCTCGCCCTGCTCGACCCGCTGACCGACCTCGACCATGGGCGGTTCGAGCAGGTGGAGGTACTGCGTCTCCCACCGGCCACCGTGGTCGATCTTCACCCAGTAGCCGCCGCCCCGCCCACGCGGCCCCTCCGGGTCCTGGGGGGTACGGCCACCCACCGAGCCGTTGACGCCCGCCTCGGTGACCCGGCCGCCGTAGGACGCGAGCACCGGCCTCCCCCACGCCTCCCCCTCGACGGGGAACAGGTCGACGTCGTAGTCGTCGTGTCCGGGGTAGGTGCCGAGTTGCCAGGTCTCGCCGCACGCGACGGGGAGTTGGAACAGCGGACGCGGCCCCGGGGGCCGGACGAGCGGCACGACGACCACGGCGACGGCGACCAGGGCCGCCACCGCGCCGAGCGCCAGGACGACGAGGGCGACACGGTTCCGGCGGGGATGGTGACTACGCGGTCGGGGCGGTTGGCCAGTCACCGCTCCGAGGATGCCAGACATCGGCAAGACGCGCGGCCCGCGCCAGGAGTGCCCGCTCCGGTCGGTTCGACCCTCCGCCCGATTCGCCACTGTTGGTGAACGGCCGGTGACGACTTCTACAGTGGATGGCCATGGTCCGACCGGGTGCTCCGGTACGGCGAGCTGCGCTGTCTGCCACACGTCAACGGGAGGTGTCACGTGCTCTACAGCCTCGACAGGGGGATCCGCCCGTTGTCCGCGCTGGCCGGCGAGGTCTACCGGAGGGTCAGGACGCGCCTCGACGGAGCCAGGGTCCGGGAGAGCGCCCGGCAACTGCCCGGCGTGCGGATGGACAAGACGGTGTTGTCGACTCTGACCCCGAAGGACGCCGACGACCTCTCGCGCTACCTGCTGTCGCCCGATTTCGACCACGTGACCTTCGGGTACGCCCTGCACCGCCGCCTGAGCTGGGGCAGCGGGCACCGACAGTACGAGGAGATCGTCACGGCGGTCCGCGCCGAGATCATCGAAGGGCTACGCCACTTCACCCGGATCGAGGCCGTTGACCGGACGCTGCTGGCGGACGTCCTGCTGCGCCTCGGGGGGCGGCCGCGCTGCGCGACAACCCCATGAAGATCCTGTTGTCCGAGGCAGCACCGGAAAACCTTGAGATGATCCGCCGTGCCGTGGTCGAGGCCATGGCCAAGGAACTGCTGAGCCGCCCCTCCAGCACGATCGCGTTCGCCGTTCACCTCCGGTACTACCTCCAGTCGGCGTCATCGAAGCGACTCGGCTTCTGGATGTCGTGCCGCTCCGGCTCGGCACGCTCCCGGCTCCGGTGACCGGGCTTTTGATCCACCCCGGAGACCCGTCCCCGACGGGACGGAGTGCTCACGCTCTGGGCCGGGTACTCATGGAGGCCGACCGCCCGTGGGCCGAGAAGCTACCCGGGCAGATCGTCGCCCCCGCCCTCGCGGCGATCGTCGGGCTGGTGGACATCGACCTGGTGGCGCACGACCTGGAAGTCAGGACCCTGCTGTCACTGCCGTTCCTGGAGTGGGTCGCCCATCCGATGCGTCGCGAGCTGACCTCACAACTCGGGAAGAACGTCGACCTCAACGAACGGCTCGTCCGCGACATCCGGATGCACCGGCTCGTCCGCGCGCGACGCGACGGTCAGGGCCAGGGCAGAGTCGTCTCGCACTACCGGCAGGCGGGCTGCGGTGACGAGTTCGTGCGGTTCCTCACCCGGTGGGTCGAAGGTGGCCTGGACACCATCGACTCCGCGGTCGTCTCCGTGCCGACCCAGTACTCCGCGTCGGTGGTGGTTCTCAGCGATTAACGATCCCCACGAATGAATCCGGGGGATTTTCCTCCGGGGCCAGGCCCTGGATTCCCAGCTCGGACCGCACCTGATCCACCGTCCCGGAAGGAGGCGATCAGATGTCTTACGTCGTCGGCACTGGCACGGTCGCGTTCGGCCGTGGCGAGGATCGTCCTCGCGGCGTTTCGGTCGCGGCATGCGGTATAGCCGCATGCCGCGCACTCGAAGGTACGGATACCCAGTCCGAGGCGAAGATTGGCTCTCTCGCCGCACTCGGAGCAGGTCATCGTGGTGTAGGCGGGCGGTACCAGCACCACCTTGCGGCCCGCCCGCGTACCACGCTCGATCAGTTCTTTCTTACATGCGCCGATCGCCGCGTCGGCCGCTTTGCGGGCCATCGTGGTGCGGGCGAGGAATGTCGGCTTGAAGTCCTCGACCGCGATCAGCGCGTGGTGGTCAGTGACGTTCTTGGCCCAGACGCGGGCGTCGTGGGTGTTCTGTCGGGCGGCCTTTGTCGCGACCCGGGCGGCCTGCCGCTTCGCGGTCTGGTAGCCCTTCGACGGGGCGTGTCCCTTGGGACGACGGCGGCGGGCCATCGTGCGCTGGGCCTTGGCCATCTCGGCGGCGCACCGGCGGCGATGGCCGAGGTGCGGCAGGTCGAACGCCGGGTCGGTCGTGGCGGCGGTGGTCTTGACGCCCCAGTCGACGCCGATACCCGGCGAGTCCGACTCGGGTGCGGTGGTGATCTCACGGCGGACCACGAACGAGGCGTACCAGTGGCCGAGGGTGTCTTGGTAGACGCGCACGCTGGTCGGCTCGGACGGCAGTTCCCGCGACCAGACGACCGCAACGGTCACCGTGCCCGGCAGGCACAGCCGGCCGTCTTTGATCCGGAAGCCGCGGGTGGTGTACTCCAGGGTCGGCAGCGAGTCCTTGAGCCGCTTGACCTTCGGTCGGCCCCGGCCCTTGACCGTGAACGAGTGGGCCAGGGCGGCACCATAGGTGCGCAGTGTCTGCTGCTGTGCGACCTGCGATCCCTCGCGCAGCCAGGCATGACGGCTGCGGGCCTCGGCCAGCAGTTTCGACAGCCTCCCGAACGTCGGCTTGCGGCCGGTCTTCTGCTGGTGCACAGCTTCGTTCCACAACCACCGGCACCGGCCCCACTCGTCGAGCAGTGCGGCCTGCGCGATACGGCCGGGCCGCAGGCGACAGGTGTAACGCACTGTCTCGTCCACCCCGAACACTATACACCACAAAGCTATATAGTCTCGGCGTGGACGAGGTCAGGTCGAACAACAACGTCGTGTACCGCTGCCACTACCACGTCGTCTGGTGCCCGAAGTACCGGCGCAAGGTCATCGACGGCACGGTGGACGAGCGGCTCAAAGAGATCATCCGCGAGGTTTGCGCCGAGCGGAACGCACCGATCGAGGCGATCGAGACGATGCCCGACCACGTGCAGCTGCTCGTGGTCGTGGACCCGCAGTACGGCATCCACCGCCTGGTCAAGCAGATCAAGGGTCGATCCTCCCGTCTGCTGCGCCAGGAGTTCCTGCACCTCAAGTCCCGGATGCCGACCCTGTGGACCAACTCGTACTTCGTCGCCACGACCGGCGGCGCCACTTCGGAGGTGGTCAAGAGGTATGTCGAGAACCAGCGCAACGTGTGACCAGACGCCCATCCGCCTTGGCAGCGAATGGGCTATCCCTGACCTGCTCCGCAGGGGTTCCGTTTCCTCCCCACGGCCAAAGCCGGGGGTTTCCACGGAAGACATCCGATGACCACGGAACCGGGCACGGTGGTTCGTTGCTGCGGGAACGCGGGAGAGTACCGGGACATCGCGGTCCGCCCCCTCAGGCCAGGAGGGCCGCTCGCATCTCGGCGCCCGGATTGAACCCGCCGACCACCCGGCTGCCGGCCGGGTCGAGGACGTCGACGGTGTTGTTGCGGCGCATCAGCTCCCGGACCGGGGGCGGCAGCGGGGGTGGATCGTCCATGGCCGCACGGACGTCCCGGGCGCTCATGATCAGCCGGTACGCCAGGGTCGCGGCGTGGGTGTCCACCCGGACTCGACCGTACTCCCAGCCGACGATGGTGAGATCGAGCACCTCGAACAGGTGGGCCAGCACCGGTTTCGGATCGGTCGTCTGCACGAACCGGGACGCCCCGCTGCCGACGACCGTGACCGCCCCCACCACCTGCACGTACGGGTGGAGACCGCCCGGCAGCTCGAAGAGGGGCCACCGCAGCGCCGGCGCGGCCTTCCTCCACAACGGCCGGTAGTTCGTGCGGTCGACGATCAGCCGACGTCCGGTACGCCGGTGCAGCTCGTATGCCTGGGCGAGGAAGTCGGCGTGCGCCTGCTCGGCGAACTCGTGCAGGATCCGGGCCGCCACGGAGAGGCCGTCGTCACCGTCGAGCATCCGGACGAGCGCGTCGACCTGCTCGGGAATCGGGGCCTGCACCCGCGCGCCGAACCGGTGCCGGGCGTCCTGGAGCAGTGCTTCCTGCCGGCCCGGGTCGTGCTGGACCTGGTTCCTACCCAGCATCTGCTGGAGCCACCGCATGTCGCCTCGTCTCCCAGCCGCCTCGGAAAGGGGCAATGTTATCCGAGGTGCCCGCCGCCGGTGATGCTGCCACGCGTGCCAGCATCACCGTGCCAGGCGACGGAGAAGGTCACCGTGCCGATGTGGTCGGCCCGGTTGCTGTACGCCGCCACGGTGCCCCGATCGAGCCGCGCAACTTCCAGCGGTCCTGCCCGACCTCGGTGCGCCCGGGCCGACGTACGGCCGATCACCGTTCACGACGTACGCCGCATCTGCCCCCGGGACACCCTCGAACGGCTCGGCGGCTTTCTCGTCGATTCCCGACGCCGGGTCCTCCGGATACCGAGGGCGGAACGTGGGTCGACGTTCCGGGAGGGGCCACAACGAGAACCGACAGATCGACCCCCGCACCAAACCGCTCCTGAACGGCGTCCGACAACAGCGCGCTCGCCCGACGACGTTCCTCGATCCTGAGCGTCTCCGCCACGTTCACCGCATTGTCGGAGGTAGTGACCGCCGTTGCTGCACTCCACTGCCGCACGAACAGCAGAAAGACCACTTCCCTCGATGGGAAGTGGTCTTTGACCTGCGTGGGCGATACTGGGATCGAACCAGTGACCTCTTCGGTGTGAACGAAGCGCTCTCCCGCTGAGCTAATCGCCCTCAGCGCGCATGACTGTACCTGATCGGGTCCGGACTCCGCGAATCCGGGGTCAGTTCGTCGCGAGGTAGTGCAGCAACCGGGCGACGACGTCGATGCCGAGGCCCACCTTGAGGGAGAGCCAGACGACCCCGCCGACGAAGAGCAGGCCCACCGTGCCGAGGGCCAGGCGCACCGGCAGCGACCGACTGGTGACCCATCTGGTCCAGCGTTGCACGTGCCGGCGGGTGAAGCCGAGCAGCCGCCTGGCCCAGTGGAACTCGACCGCCCAGATACCGAGCCCGGCGATCACCAGCAGCCAGCCGGGGCCGGGCAGCGGGATGAGCACCACGCCGACGGCGACCACCAAGGCACCGGCCACGGAGATGAAGACCTTGAGCGCGATGCGGCCGGTGGGATTGGCCCGGATCAGGTCCAGGGTCGTCCGCAGCCGCCGCCAGCGGACCCGCCGCTCGGCGGTCCGCACACCCCCCGCGCCGTTGGCACCGTGGTCGCGCGGCCGGTCACGGCCACGCCCGTTCTCCGGCACCCCGCACCCCCGCTTTCCGGTCTTTCCGGCCACCGGACCCGGCAACCGACGCCCGGTCGCAGTCTCCATTGAGGAATGCTCCGCGACCATCTCACCCCCAGTGTCGTCCCGGCCCGTCACTCCTACCGACGACTGGACGTTACCGGAGTAAGTCGACGACTGAACCACCCGATGCCGGGCGGGATCCAAGCTCTGGGCAGAACCGGAAATCGTACATGAATTTTCACATTCTAACGCCGTTTCCGACCCTCTTCCCACCACTGGGTGAAGTCAGCGTATGGCGGAGCGTAGCCATGAGGAGCGCCTGAGTATGGAAAAGCGGAACACGCGCGTTCCGCAGCGGTGCCGGGGGGAGAACGTCCATGAGTGTCATCCGACCGACGACCGTAGAGGTCGAGACGTCGCTAAGGCTCGTCGCACCTGACGCCACCGCCTTGCCGGTGCGCGCCAGTCTGCGCTACGACCCTGCTGACCCGTATGCGGTCCATGTCCTGTTCCATGCCGAATCTGCCGGTGGCGAGGCGGTGAGCTGGTCGTTCGCCCGTGAACTGCTGGTCACCGGACTCGACGAGCCGGCCGGCATCGGCGACGTCCGGGTGTGGCCCTGGGCCACCCCACGCGGCGACTTCGTCGCGCTGGCGCTGTCGTCACCCGACGGCAACGCCCTGTTCGAGGTGCCGCGGAGCGTACTGGTGCGCTTCCTGCGCCGCACCTACGTCGTCGTCCCACGCGGCCGGGAGGCCGAGCACCTGGACGTCGACACGGCGGTGAACCGGTTGCTGGCCGGTCGCTGACCGACGTCGGCGGGGCCGCGCGGATCTGCCGAGTCCGCGCGCGCCCTGCCACCGACCACCGGGGTACGCCACGACGTCCCGGTCACGCGCTCAGCCGTGCGTCGTGATGCCCCCGTCGACCGGGATGACCGCGCCGGTCAGGTACGCCCCGGCGCGGGAGGCCAGGTAGATCGCGGTCCCGGCCATGTCCTCGGGCCGACCGATGCGGCCCAGCGGCACCTGCTGCTCGATGCCGGCCCGGGTGGCCGGGTCGTCCAGCGCGAACGCCATCATCCTGCTCTCGAACGGGCCGGGCGCGATCGCGTTGACCGTGACGCGCTCACCGGCGAGCTGGTGGGCGAGGCTGCGGGTCAGCATGTGCACGGCCGCCTTGGTGGCCGAGTACGCGTACACCTCCATCAGCGGCACCCGGATGCCGTCCACCGACCCGATGTTGATGACGCGGGCCGGGTCGTCGGCGCTGGCCGCCGTGCGCAGGGCGGGCAGCAACGCGGTGGTGAGCCGGAACACCGCCTTCACGTTGACCGCCCAGAGCTTGTCGAAGGCGCTCTCCGGGTACGCCTCAAGCGGCGCGCCCCAGGTGGCCCCGGCATTGTTCACCAGCACGTCGAGGCGGGAGGTGCGTTCCCGGACAGCGGCGGCGAGCGCCTCCGCGCCGGCATCGGTGCCCAGGTCGGCCGGAATCGCCGTGCACCGCCCGTCGGCGGACAGCTCGGCGGCGACGCGCTCGCAGACCTCCGCCTTGCGGGACGAGATGATCACCTCGGCACCGGCCTGGACGAAGCCCCGGGCGATCATCAACCCGATGCCCCGGGAACCTCCGGTGACCAGGACCGTCTTGCCTTCGACCGAGAACAGATCCGTCATGCCCATCCCATCGCGAGTCGGCGGGTCCGCCCGCGTCCGGCAGACCGGGTGCTACCGACCGGTAGCCTAACCGCCCCGACCCCTGCCGGTCGGCGGTCGATCCCCTACGTCCCCTGCGTCGGCATGCGGGAGACGGTGCGGGGGGCTACCGTCGCTGGTGATGGTCTCTTCCGGTCAACTCGCCCCGGCCACGGACGCCGCTCCCGCGCCGACCGCAGCCGGGATCCGGGCCATCACCCTGGGTGATCTCAGCACCGACCCGGCGTGGCGGCGACCGGTGTTGATCGGGTCGAACCACCTGATTCTGGTCACCGGCGGTCACGGCACCCTGGAAGTCGACTTCCGCCCGTTCCCCTGTCGGCCGGGCACCATGTTCCGGGTCCGTCCCGGGCAGGCGGTGCGTCGCACCGACGCACTGGACGCCGTGGTGGTGCGGTGGAGCCCGGAGGCCCTGCACGGCCTGGACGTCGACCCGGACGCCGTACCGATCCACACCCAGCTCGGCGGCGAGGACGAGGAGGCGGTGCTCAACGAGGTCAGCCAGCTCGTGGTGGACTGCCGCCGGCACCGTGGCTCAGGCGGCGAGAGCCTGCTGCGGCACCAGCTCGCCGTCCTGCTGCTGCGCTTGACGCTGACCGCCACCCCGGCCGCCGGGACGGAGCCGCGCACGTTCCGGCGGCTCTGCCGCGAGGTCGAGCACCACTACCGGTACACCCGCCGGGTCGAGGACTACGCCGACCGGCTGGGCTGCTCGGTGCGTACCCTGACCCGGGCCTGCCTGGCGATGACCGGGCGCAGCGCCAAGCAGGTCATCGACGAACGGGTGGCGTTGCAGGCCCGCCGACTGCTCGCGGCGACCGACGAGCCGATCGCCCGGATCGGCCGGTATCTCGGCTTCCCGGAGCCGACGAACTTCGGTCGCTTCTTCAGCCGCGAGGTCGGCCTGAGTCCGGGTGCCTTCCGGGCGACCGGCGGGCGGGTCGCCGTTCCGGCCCGGATCGCCCGCCCCCGGCCACCGCATTGGACCGACCGGGCATGATGGCATCGTGCAAATCTCGGCACGCGGCGACTACGCGATCCGGGCGGCGCTGAGCCTGGCCGCCGCGTACCCCTCGCTGCTCTCCACCCAGTCCATCGCCGCGGAGCAGGACATGCCGCGCAAGTTCCTCGAAGCCGTCCTGGCGGACCTGCGCCGGGCCGGCATCGTCCGGGCCCAACGTGGGGCCGAGGGCGGTTACACCCTGGCCCGACCCCCACGGGAGATCGCCGTGGGGGCGATCCTGCGGGCGGTGGACGGACCGTTGGCCGGCGTCCGGGGAATGCGTCCGGAGGAGACGGAGTACCTGGGCGCGGCCGAGAACCTGCCCCGCCTCTGGGTGGCCGTCCGGGCCGCCGTCCGGCAGGTCGTCGACGAGGTGAGCCTGGCCGACCTGTCCACCGGCAGACTGCCGGCGCACGTGCGGCGGCTGACCACCCGGCCGGGGGCCTGGGAGCCGCGCTGACGGCACCGGGCGACCGGTGACCGCACCGCCGTCGGCCCCGGCGGCGCTCCCCCGTGGGACGACCACGGGTTTCGTGAAACGGCCTTCCGGGCATGTTCGACACCGAACACGGACGGACGGCTGGTCATGAAGGGAGGCCCCGACATGGGCCTGATGTTCCGCAAGCGGAAGAAGTACGGTCCCCTGGTCCTCAACTTCACCGAGAACGGTTTCTCCTCGTGGACCGTCCGGCTCGGCCGGTGGTCCTGGAACTCCAAGGCCCGGGCGCACCGGGTCGACCTGCCCGGCCCGCTCTCCTGGAAGCAGGACAAGTCCCGGTCCCGGGCGTAGCGCCCTGACGTCGAGGGGGGTGCCGGTGAACCACCGGCACCCCCCTCGACGTGTCCACAGCTGCTGGACCGTCAGTCGGTGGAGGTCGAGCTGCCGCCTCGGACGCCCGGGGGCCGCCCGCGTCACCGCCGCGAGTGGACGCCCGTGTCGCCGGGTGCCGGGTGGACGATCACGTCCCCGGCGAGCCGGCCGTCGGCCGGGGACCGGGTCACCGTGCCCGCGTCGAGCAGGGCGGTCAGTGCCCGGAGCGCGTCGACGGCCCGGTACGGGGTCCCGGTGAGCACGTGCCGGCGCAGCTCGGTGACCGTACGCGGACCACAGCGGTCCAGTTCGGCGCGGAGCAGGTCGGAAAGAGCGCTCGGGTCGGGCTCGGCGTCGAGGTCGCGCGGGGTGCCGTCGACGTCCCGGTGCCGCAGTCCGGCCGCCGCGCCGGCCCGCCAGATCCCGTCCTTGAACGCCTCCAGGTTGCGGTCGGAGTTGGTGCCGAGGGCGAACAGCCACGGCGGCGCGTCCCCGACGGGGACCGTCTCCACCTCGGCGACCAGCGGGAACCGGGACACGGCGGCGCGGGCCGTCCCGGCTTCGACGGCACCGCCGGCCCTGCCGGTTCCGCTGGCGAGCAGCAGGTCGGCCGGGCGGCCGGAGGTGGCGGCGGCGAGCAGGCCGCGGCCGGCGGGGCCGTCGAGCGTCTCGCCGGTCGGGTCGGACAGGGCGGTGAGCAGCGGCGCGCCGGCCGCGCCGGCTGCCTTGAGCACCACCGGCAGCCGGTCGGGGGCTCCGGGTACGGGGTGCACGGTCACCTCGGCGGGGAGCCCCGCCGCCAGGGGGGCGAGTCGGGCGGGCAGTCCGGGGTCCTCGGCGAGCACCACGACCGTGAGCCGCTGCCCGCGTACCCGGTCGGCGGCGGTGGCCACCGCCCGTAGGACGGTTGCGGCGCTGTCGCCCGGCGGCCCCGCGTACACCAGCGCGAGGGTGACCCGGCGGGAGCGGCGCAGCGCGCCGGTGAGCCAGGTGTCGAACTGGTGGACGAGCAGCCCACCCAGGACGGCGTCGATCGGGTCGGTGGGCATCCTGGTGTTGTACCAGACGGCCGGGCGCCCCGGGCACGGCGACCGGGACGGTCCGCGTCAGGCCGGGACGGAGACGCCGACGCCGCCCCGGGTCTGCCCGCCGTAGCGCTGCCGCTCGCGGGCCAGGTCGAGCCGGCCGATCCGGGTGCGCGCGGCGAGCGCCGCGTCGTCGAGCCGGTCGGCGGGAACCAGCCAGACGATCTCGAACTCCAGGCCGTCCGGGTCCCGGCCGTAGAGGCTCTTGGTGGTGCCGTGGTCGGACGTGCCGACCAGCGCGCCGGCAGCGGTGAGCCGCTCGGCGGTGACGGCCAGTTCGTCGAGGGTGTCGACCTCCCAGGCCAGGTGGTAGAGGCCGACGGTACGGCGGCCCGCCTCGGACCCGCCGGCCGCCGAACCGATCTCGAAGAGGCCGAGGTCGTGGTCGTTGGTCGAGCCGGGCGCCTGGAGGAAGGCGGCGCCGGTGAACCCGTCCGGGGTCATCGGCACCCGCCGGAAACCGAGCACGTCACGGTAGAAGGCGACGCTGCGCTCGACGTCGCGGACGAAGAGGACGGCGTGGTTGAGGCGGTGGATTCCCATGTCGACCACGGTACCGCCATTTTGTTGAGCGTTCAACTATCAGTCGTATGATGGGCGTCATGACCCGGTGGCTGGACCCCGACGAGCAGCGCACCTGGCGGGCCTTCCTGGCCGCCTCCCGGGCGCTGATGGAGACGCTCGACCGTGAGCTGCAGCGCGACGCCGGCATGCCGCACGCGTACTACGAGATCCTGGTCCGGCTCTCCGAGGCTCCCGGGCGCGAGCTGCGGATGACCGACCTGGCCCTGGCCAGCGGGTCCTCGCGGAGCCGGTTGTCGCACGCGGTGGCCCGGCTCGAGGCGGCCGGCTGGGTGCGCCGCCGGGACTGCCCCACCGACCGGCGGGGCCAGCTCGCCGTCCTCACCGACGCCGGTCTCGCCGCACTCGCCGCCGCCGCGCCCGGTCA
Source organism: Micromonospora inyonensis (assembly GCF_900091415.1). Taxonomy (NCBI): domain Bacteria; kingdom Bacillati; phylum Actinomycetota; class Actinomycetes; order Micromonosporales; family Micromonosporaceae; genus Micromonospora; species Micromonospora inyonensis. The sequence goes on from NZ_FMHU01000002.1 coordinate 3,274,092, forward strand.
CGTCGAGGGGGTACGCCGGCACCTGTTCGACGCGCTCAGCCCGGCGCAGGTCGACCAGCTGCGCCGGATCAGCGAGTCCCTCGTAGACCATCTGGGCGGCGACCGACCACTATCCTGACCAAACTGCCACCTGACGGGTCTTGTACATACCGTCGCGGAATGCGCACGATGAGGCGTGTCCTCCCCCTTCGGTGAACTGACCGGCCAGGCGCACCAGCTCGTGGCCGCCGGCGACCTCTCCGGTGCCCAGGAGCTGCTCGCCGACGCGCTGGCCGACGCGGACCCGCGCCCGGCGAACGCCTCACCCGAGCTGGCCGAGGCCGCCGGCCTCCAGGCCCGGGTGCTGGTCACCCTCGGCGAACCGCACTCGGCGCGCGGCTGGGCGGCGTTCGCGTACGCCGCGCTGACCCGGCTCCACGGAGCGTCCGACCAGCGGACCATCGCCGCCGCCGCGACCCTCGCCGCGGTGCTGCACCGGGTCGGCAGCTACGCCCGCGCCGCCCGGCTGTACCAGGAAGTGATCATCGAGCTGACCGCACTCGACGGCCCCGAGTCGCTGCGGGTGCTCGCCGCGCACGCCGACCTGGCCACCGTCGAATACGCCCGGGGCGAGTGCACGGTCGCCCGGGAGCGCCTCCAGGACGCCTGGGAGCTGCACCGCGAGGTGTACGGCGACGGGCACGTCAGCGGGATCAAGATGCTCGCCCGGCTCGGCGCGATGCAGCGCGACTGCGGTCTCTTCGCCGACGCGCACGACAACCTGGCCCTGGCCCGGGAGCTGTGTCGCCAGCACCTGGCCCCGGACGACCCGCTCGCCGCCCAGGTCGCCGGCCTGGCCCGGGCCGCCGCCAACCCGGACCACGCCTGCGACCACGTCGACGACGCCAAGCCGACGGCCCATCCGCAGGACGCCGGGCACGGGGCGGTTCCCCGTCCCCGCGTACCGGAGGAGCCGGTCGACCGCTCCGGCGCGACCGGCGACGCGTACCCGGCGGAGCCGGACGGGTTCCGGACCCACCCCGGCGGCCAGCCCGAGGGTTGGGCGGCCGGCGGCGGGTACCGGCCCGACGCCGACGACCGCTCGTACGCGCACGACCGGCGGTTCACCGTCACCGGCCGGTACGGCGACGACCCGGACGGCGACGACTGGTGGCCCCCGGAAGGGGAGGTGAACCGCCCCGAGGAGCCGGCGGCCGCCCCTGGCCCGGCCGTGCCCCCGCTTCCGCCGTCCGTGGTCGGCCTCACCGGCGCACCACATGCGGAGGAGTCGCCGGGCGTGCACCGGGTCGCCCACCTGCCGGTGCGGGTCGGCTCGCGGCTGCCGGTGCACGTGCCCCGCCCGCCGGCCGATCCGTCCCGCCGGCTCGCGCCGCTGATCGTCGCCGGGGTGGTCGTGGTGCTGCTCGGCACGGGAGCGGTGATCGCCGGGGTGGCGCGGGTCGGCGAGCCGGCGAGTCAGCCGCCACCCGCCCCCGGCACGCAGGCGGCCACGAGCGCGACGCCCGGCGGCACCGCGAAACCGGCCAGCGGGGCACCCGGCGCCCCGCCCAGCGGGGTCACCCTGCGCGACAACCGGGACAGCGTCACGTTGAACTGGACGTACCCGGCGGGGGCGGAGGGGCCGGTGGTGGTCTCCGGTGGCCGGGTGGGGCAGGATCCGCGTGCCTTCCAGGAGCTGCGCGCCGGCTCGACCAACTACATCGTCTACGGGCTGGACCGGGGCACCGACTACTGCTTCACGGTGGCGGTCGTCCACTCGGCGGACACCGTCGGCCGGGCGAAGCCGGTCTGCACGAAGCGGAGCTGACCGGGACGGTCCGGCCGGGCGGTCCTCCGCACCCGCCGGTGGGTCGGTCCCGGCCGGTCAGGTCTCCGCGTCCGGCAGGGCCGGCAGGTGCAACGAGACACGCAGGCCCGGCCCCGCGTCGGACAGCCGCACCGTGCCGCCGTGCAGCCGGACGAGTTCCCGGACGATGGCCAGCCCCAGGCCCGCGCCTCCGGCGTCCCGGGCCCGGGCGTCGTCCAGCCGGGTGAACCGGTCGAAGACCCGTTCCCGGTCGGCGGCCGGGATGCCCGGCCCGTCGTCGGTCACGGTGACCAGGTGGGTGCCGGCTCCGGGGTCGCCGGTCACCTCGATCACGACCGCGCTCCGGCAGTGGCGGACCGCGTTGTCGATGAGGTTCGTCAGGACGCGGTGCAGTTCGTCCGCGTCGCCGACCGTCCACCGGGGTCCGGACGCCGGCAGGACGCGTACCGGAGGGGAGGGGAAGCGGTCGGCGACGGCCCGGACCAGCTCGACCAGCTCGACCGGTCCGGTGGCCCGCCGCCCGCCCACCGCCCCGCGGCCCGGGGCTCCGGTCCCGGCGGCGGTGCCCGCGCCCACCGTCCCGGCGGCGGTGTTCCCGGCCTCGTCCAGGCGGGCCAGCAGCAGCAGGTCGTCGACGAGACGGCTGAGCCGTTCGGTGTCCGCGAGCAGGTCCCGGGACACCGCCGGCCAGTCGGTCCGCTCCCCCAGCCGCCCGGCCACCTCCAGTTCGGTACGCATGTTCGTCAGCGGGCTGCGCAACTCGTGGGCGGCGTCGGCGAGGAACGCCCGTTGCCGGGCCCGGGCCGCCTCCAACCGGGCCAGCATGTCGTTCAGGGTGATCGCCAAGCGGTGGATCTCGTCGCGGGACGCCGGCACCGGCAGCCGCCCGCCACCGGCCCGGCCGGTGATCTCCTCGGCGCCGCTGCGCAGCGCCTCCACCGGGCGCAGGGTGGCCCCGACCACCCGCCAGGCCACCCCGCCGAGGATCGCCACCAGCAACGGGAAGCTCACCAGCAGGACGAACCGGACCACCTCGGCGCTCTGCGTCACGTCCGCCATCGATTTGCCGACCAGGACGGTCAACGGCTCGGACGGCGTCCCAGCTGGCACGCTGACCACCCGCACCCGGCCGGGAAGTCCCAGCCGTTCCCCCCGGACGAAGGTGCGGTCCCGGGCGGAGTGGTCGATCCGGTCCACCGGCAGCATCGGCACCAGCCGGTCGGCGTCGATCGAGGCGGCCCGGACCCGCCCCTGCCGGTCGACCACCTGGACGCGCACCTGACCGGCGACCACCGGCAGCGGATCGGGCAGCGCGTTCTCGGCGGCCAGCAGCGCCACCGCGTCGGCGGTCCGGAACGCCTCGTCGTCGACGCTGCGTTGCAGGACGTGGCCGAGCGCGCCGAGCAGCGCCAACCCGCCCACCGCCAGCCCGACGGCCAGCCCGAGGACGCTGACCAGGGTCAGTCGACCGCGCAGCCCGATGGTGGGCGGCCGACGGCTACCCACCCGCGCCACCCGGACCGGCCCCGAGTCCTGGTCCCGCTCCGACGGTCGGGTCATGGCGTGAGGCGGTAGCCGGCGCCGCGGACGGTCTCCAGGTGGTGCCGGCCGATCTTGCGGCGGAGGTAGCCGACGTACACCTCCACCGCGTTCGGCGCGGTCTCCAGGCTGGCGTCCCAGACGTGGTCGAGCAGTTCGGTCTTGGAGACCACCTCTCCGGGGCGGCGCATCAGGTAGTCCAACAGGGCGAACTCCCGGGCGGTCAGGGCGATCTCGGCGTCGCCCCGGGTCACCCGGCGGCCGGCCGGGTCGAGGCTGAGGTCACCGACGGTCAGCACGGTGGGTCGTTGCGGCGCGCCCCGACGCAGCAGGGCCCGCAGCCGGGCCAGCAGCACCACGTACGAGAAGGGTTTGGTGAGGTAGTCGTCGGCCCCGCAGTCCAGCCCGTCGGCCTGGTCGTACTCGCCGTCCTTGGCCGAGAGCATGAGCACCGGCAGCCAGTGCTCCTCGGCGCGGAGCCGACGCACCAGCTCGTAGCCGGAGAGCCCGGGGAGCATCACGTCGAGGATCATCGCGTCGTACCCGCCGTGCCGGGCCGCCTCCAGCCCGGCCGGACCGGTGGCCGCCACGTCGACCGCGAAGCCCTCCGCCTGGAGGCCCCGTTGCAGGGTCCCGGCGAGCCGGGTCTCGTCCTCCACCACCAGCAGTCGCACGGGTCAAGGGTGCCACCGCCGCGCCGCCCGCCGGTTCGTTCTCCTCAGCACCTTCACAGCATCCGTCGGGCAGGATGGCGGAAGGAGGTGCACATGTCTGTTCTGACAAGCCGTCCGGCGTTGCGCTGGGTCGTGCCGACGGCCGCGACGGTCGTCCTGCTCGGGGGTGGCGCGGCGGTCGGCCGGTTCGCCGCCGAGGCCGAGCCGAGCCTGCCGCCGAGGAGCGCCGCCCAGCTCCTGGTCGACCTGCAGACGTCCCGGCTGGAGGGACTCTCCGGCACCGTGGTGCAGCGCGCCGACCTCGGCCTGCCGCCGCTGGTCGCCAGGGTCGCGGAGCGCCGCGAGGACCTGACCGCCCTGGTCGCCGGTACGCACACCATGCGGGTCTGGTACTCCGGCCCGGACAAGGCGCGGATCGCGTTCAAGGACACCATGGGCGAGCGGGACGTGATCCGCAACGGCACCGACCTGTGGGTCTGGAACAGCAAGAAGAACGAGGCCCACCACCGGACGCTGCCGGCCGACGCCGGGCAGCGGGCCGGTGCCGACCGGGAGCTGCCGGTCACGCCGGCCGAGGCCGCCGACCGGGCGCTGGCCGCGATCGACCCGAGCACCGAGGTCAGCGTCGGCCGGTCCGCGACGGTGGCCGGGCGGGACGCGTACGAGCTCGTGCTCAAGCCGAGGGACGCCGCCTCCCTGGTCGACCAGGTGCGGATCGCGCTGGACGCGAAGGAGCACGTGCCGCTGCGCTTCGAGCTCTTCGCCGACGCGGGGGACGCACCGGCGATCGAGGTGGCCTTCACCCAGGTCGACTTCGGCCGTCCGGCCGCCGACCAGTTCACCTTCAACCCGCCGCCGGGCGTGAAGGTGAACGAGGAGAAGTCCCCGGCACGTCCGGCAAGGCCGGAGCGGAGCGCGCCGGGGAAGCCGGGCGACGCGAAGGACCGGGACACCACCGTGGTCGGTGAGGGCTGGGCCGCCGTGCTGGTCGCCCGGACCGGTACCGGGACGGACCGGCCGGCGGGGAAGGACGCCCCCGCCAGCCAGCCGGAGAAGGCGGACGCCGCCGGACTGGACCTGCTCAACCAGCTGCCGAAGGTCAGCGGGGCCTGGGGCAGCGGCCGGCTCTTCTCCGGGACGATCTTCAGCGTGCTGCTCACCGACGACGGGCGGGTGCTCGCCGGCCTGGTCACGCCGGAGCGGCTCTACGAGGTCGCCCGCGGCTGACCCCGTCCGAACGACCATGACTCGCGTCACCGGAACCCGTTCCGGTGACGCGAGTTCTTTCCCGGGACTTGGTCGGCACCGCCCCGGCACGCTATCTTTCTCAGTTCAGACACAAAAAGAACGACCATTGAAAATGGCCGTTCAGCTTCATTTTATCGAATTGGGAGAGCGCTTGTCAACGCAGTCCGACGAGCAGCAGCACACCGACGAGATCGGCCGCGAGCAGGAGTACGTCTCGATGCTCTACCGCCGGCTGGACGGGCTGCGGGACCAGGCCGCCCACCGGCTGGCCGAGGAACTGCGCAGCGACGGTGGCACCATGCAGGCCCGGTCCCAGCGGGACACCGCCGTGCGGATGTACGCCGAACAGGTGGAGCAGTTCTCCGCCGTCGAGCAGGGGCTCTGCTTCGGCCGGCTGGACGCCGACGACGGCTCACGCCACTACATCGGCCGGATCGGGATCTTCGACACCCGCGACGACTACGACCCGCTGCTGATGGACTGGCGGGCCCCGGCCGCCCGACCGTTCTACCTCGCCACGGCGGCCAACCCCCAGGGCGTACGCCGCCGTCGGCACCTGCGGACCCGGGACCGCAAGGTGGTCGGGTTGCACGACGAGACCCTGGACCTGGCCAGCGCCTCCCCCACCGCGCACGAGGAACTGACCGGTGAGGCGTCCCTGCTGGCGGCGTTGGACGCCAGCCGTACCGGCCGGATGCGGGACATCGTCGAGACCATCCAGGCGGAACAGGACCGGGTGATCCGGGCCGACCTGGGTGGCGTGCTCGTCGTGCAGGGCGGGCCGGGCACCGGCAAGACCGCGGTCGCGCTGCACCGCGCCGCGTACCTGCTCTACACCCACCGCCGGGAACTCTCCAGTCGCGGCGTCCTGCTGGTCGGGCCGAACGCGACCTTCCTGCGCTACATCTCGCAGGTGCTGCCCACGCTGGCCGAGACCGGTGTGCTGCTGCGCACGCCGGGTGACCTCTTCCCCGGAGTGGCCGCCCACCGCGCCGAGTCGGCCCGGACCGCGGCGCTGAAGGGCCGGCTGGTGATGACCGAGGTGCTCGCGGGCGCCGTCCGGGACCGGCAACGGGTGCCGGACGAGCCGCTGGAGATCGAGCTGGAGCAGCGGGACGTGCTGACGCTGACCCCGCAGATGTGCCGGGAGGCGCGCGAGCGGGCCCGCCGTTCGGGCCGGCCGCACAACCTGGCCCGTGCCCTGTTCGACATCGAGGTCGTCCATGCCCTCGCCGACCAGGAGGCCGACCGCATCGGCGCGGACCCACTGGGCGGGGAGAACCTGCTCGACGAGGCCGACGTCGCGGAGATCCGCCGGGAACTGCGGGAGGAACCGGGCGTACGGACGGTGCTGGACGAACTCTGGCCGGTGCTGACGCCGCAGCGCCTGCTGGCCGACCTGTTCGCCGACCCGGACCGGATCGCCACCGCCGCGCCCATGCTCGACGAGGCGGAACGGGCGCTCCTGCACCGCGAACCGGGCGGGTGGGCCCCCTCCGACGCGCCCCTGCTCGACGAGGCCGCCGAACTGCTCGGCGAGGACGACCGGGCGGCCGCGGCCCGACGGGAACGGATCCGCTCGCAGGCGCGTGAGTACGCCGAGGGCGTGCTGGAGATCTGGCGGGGTTCCCGTTCCATCGACGTGGAGGACGAGGCGGACGGCGGTGAGATCCTCGGCGTCACCGACCTGCTCGACGCCGACCGGCTGCTGGACCGGCAGGAGACCGGCGACTCGCTGACCACCGCCGAGCGGGCCGCCGCCGACCGGAACTGGGCCTTCGGGCACGTCATCGTGGACGAGGCGCAGGAGCTGTCACCGATGGCCTGGCGGCTGCTGATGCGCCGCTGCCCGAGCCGGTCGATGACCATCGTCGGGGACGTCGCGCAGACCGGCGCGCTGGCCGGGACCCCGTCCTGGCGGGAGGCGCTGGAACCGTACGTCGCGGACCGGTGGCGGTTGGCGGAGCTGACCGTCAGCTACCGCACCCCGGCCGAGATCATGGCGGTCGCCGCCGACGTGCTCGCCCGGATCGACCCCGGACTACGCCCGCCCCGCTCGGTACGCAGCACCGGTGTCGAACCCCGGACGCTGACGGTCACCCGGGGGCGGCTCGCCGCCGAACTGGTCGACGTGGCCACCCGGGAGGTCGCCGGCCTCGGCGACGGCCGGCTCGGCGTGATCGTGCCGGCCGGACACGTCGACGAGCTGGGCGCGGCGGTGAGCGGGGCGCTTCCGGAGGCGGCGGTGGGCGAGCACCCGGAACTGGAGAGCCAGACCGTGGTGCTGACCGTCGCCCAGGCAAAGGGGCTGGAGTTCGACTCCGTCCTGCTGGTCGACCCGGACTCGATCGTCGCCGAGTCCCCGCGCGGTGAGAGTGACCTCTACGTCGCCCTCACCCGCGCCACCCAGCGCCTCACCACTCTCGTCCCCACCCCCTGAACCGCTCCACCCCACCCCCGCGCCGCCAGCGCGGGGGTGAGGTGGACAGGCGTGGGTCAGTCGTCGGTGAAGCCGCCGATCTGGCTGGCGGCGGAGGACTGGTCGCTGGTCGTGCTGCCGGCCGGCGTACTCAGGCCACCGGTGGTGGCGTCCCCGGTGGTGGTGGGGGCGACCGTGCCGGGGTGCCGTTCCGGCTGCCGGGCGATGCGCCGTACGCTCGCCGGTCCGGCGGTGCCACCGGTGGTGGTGACAGCTCCCTGGCCGCGGGTCGGGCCGCCGTCGCGCAGCACCTCCGGGTCGATCGGTACATCCGCCGGGTCGCCCGGGTCCTCACGTTGGAGCTGCTGCTGGACGTCGCTCGGGGGCGAGTTCACCTCGTTCAGGGCGTCCTCGCCGTAGGCCCCGGCGAGGAGTCGTTCCTCGCTCCGTCGGGCGGATTCGCGCATGTTCTCGGACACGTGGATCACCTCGCAGAAATGTCGGTGACCCGTTGCCTGCCCGACCCCGGCTCGGCTAAACGCGCCGGTCGGGGGCCGCGACCGGTGGCATCCGACCGGAGTTCCGGGTTACTGGCCCACCGACGCCGGGTAGCCAGGCGGTGCCCCGCCAAGTACCGCCCCGTGACCGGAACACGGAGTGGGGTGTGGGTGCAGGACTCATCGCATCCGAGGAGGACAAGATGAGCACGCAGGCTGCAAGCACCAGGCCGACCAACCGTCCGGCGCAGGACATGCCGACCAGGATGGGACAGGACATGCCGAACCGCGCGGTCGCGGAGGCACCGACGCGTCCGATGGCGGCCATGCACGACGGTCGTGCCGAGGCCGTGCAGGCACCCGGTACGGAGACGAAGAACGCGTTCCGTACCACGGAGTTCTGGGTCTACATCGCCGCCGTGGTCGGTGTTCTGGCCGCCTCCCAGCTGGTCGGACGGAACTCGACCGGGGTGGACGTCTTCCGGGCCGACAACGCCTGGTTCATGGTCACGCTGCTGACCATCGGTTACCTGGCTAGCCGTGGTCTGGCCAAGGCCGGCAGCGCCTTCCGCAGCGGCGCGGAGCGCACCGCCCGGCACTGACCGACCGGGATGAACGGTACGGCCGGTCGTCGACCGGCGTCACCGCGACGGTGGCCTCCGGGGGTTCCCCGGAGGCCACCGTCGTCGGCAGGCGCGGGTCACTCCTCGAAGAAGTCGCCCTCGAAGGCGTCCTCGAGCATCTCACCGGCGACCATGCCGCCGGCCATGCCGAGGGCCGCGCCGGCCACCATGCCGCCCATGCCCGCCCCCCGGCCGTGGCCGTGCGAGGTGAAGCCGTGCGGGCGCATGCTGCCGTGACGGGTGATGGTGTCGCGGAGCCACCCGTCGACCACCTGGGTCCAGTCGACCCGGTCGGCGTCGGTGTGGGCGACCGGGTAGCGGCCGAAGGTGTCCTGCCCGGGGGTGAGCAGCCCGCCGCGCTTGTCGCACTCCAGGATCACGTCGACGCCCTGCTGGCTGGTCACGAAGGTCAGCTCGACCTGGTTGACCGTCTGCGCGTACTGCGGCGCGGCGAAGTACTCGATCTCCTGGTAGAAGGGCAGCGTCTGCTGCACGCCGTAGATGTGCCCCCGTTCCAGGTCGGCGCTCCGGAACTGGAAGCCGAGACGCTGGAACGCCTCCAGGATCCGCTCGTGCACCGGCAGCGGGTGCACCGAGACCTGGTCCAGGTCGCTCTTGTCGACCGCACGGGCGATCGCCAACTCGGTCCGCAGCCCCATGGTCATGCCGTGCAGGCGCTGGCCGTACACGTCGGTGATCGGGGTCTCCCAGGGCACCGGCAGCTGGAACGGGATGGAGAGCTGCTGCTTCGGGGCGAGCTGGAGCGCGCTGCTGACCCTCATCCGGTGGAACTCCATCACGCCCGCGTACTCGCCGTCGCCGGTCTCCACCTCGACCCGCGCGACCAGCCCGACGGCGATCTGCTCGATGTTCGCCGGAGCGTCCCCGCCAACCAGGTTGACCTGGCCGTCGAGGGTGAGGCCGGGGCGGGTGTTCGGGTTGGTGAGGACGGTGTCCACACTCGGCCCGCCGACGCCGAACGCGCTCAACATCTTCTTGAAGACCATGTCGCAAACTCCCGGAAGATCGCACCGGTGCTCCAGGTGGAGCCGGACGCCACTCTCCGCACCCTAACCGCTCCTACTGGGAACTACCTGGGAGGACACCACTGGTCACAGCGGACCGGCCGGTCCGGAGGGCCGGGTGGAGAGCAGCCCACGCAACCAGGCCCGCGTCCACGCCGCGATGGTGAACGAGTCGGTGACGACGCCGTCCCGAATCAGCTCGCCCACCTTCTCCGGCGGGTACGTCCGGGCGGCCCGGATTCCCTCCAACGCGTCCAACGGCCCGAGCTCCGCTATCTCCACCAGATAGAGATGGACCCGGTCGGTGGCGGTGCCGGAGTCCGGGTGCAGCAGCCCGAGGTCGACCACCCGCGTGGGTACCGTCCCCAGTTCCTCCCACAGTTCCCGGGCGGCCTGCTCCACCGCCGGCACGCCGGCTGCACCGAACCCGCGCGGGGCTTCGAGCTGCCAGCCCCGGACGGCGTGCCGGAAGTGCTCCACCAGGACCACCGCGCCGTCGAGCACCGGCAGCAGCACCACCCCGTCCGCATCGTTGCCCGGCATCAACCGGATGTACGTCCCCAGCGAGCCGTCGGAGAAGCGGACCGGGTCACGGACCAGGGTGACGTACTCGTCCTGGTAGGCCACCCCGACCCGGCCCCACTCCGTCGGCAGGCCCCGCTTCCGGAGCACCTCGGCCTTGGCCCGCTCCGCTGCCATCACCTCCTCCGGTTCGTGGAGGATGTGCACCGCGGCGTCCGGCGGGTTGGCGAAGTGCTCGGGCTGCCGCTCGCGCATCGCAACGTACTGCTCCCAGTTACTGGTCACCGTCTTCCCCCTGCGCTCGGTCGATGTTCGGCTCGCCGTCGCGGTCCGCGTCCCCGTCGGTGATCGGAAAGCCCATCTCCCGGAGTCGCCGGACGAGTTCCCGCCAATCCTCCCCGGCCCGTTGCAGACGCACGCGCATCACGTCGATGCCGGTGCTCAGTTCCCGGGCGGCACGTCGCTCGTCCCGCCCGACCACGGCGAAACGGAGCACGGCGGTCGCGGCCCGGGCGACCACCTCGGTCGGCACCTCGCCGACCACCTCGAGCCGCGGATGGCCGTCGAAGACGACCGAGAGGACGGCACCGGACACCTCGACGGTGACCCGGATCGCCGGATCCCAGACGTTCATCCGTTCCTGTCGGCGCTCGCCCACGATCTCGGCCAGCCGCCCAGCGAGTGCGACGTACCGGTCGTAGAGCCGCTGGGACCGGTCGACGAAGTCGAGCGGCTCGTCGAGCAGCGCCTGCAGGGCGGCGACGTAGTCGCGCCACTCTTCGGTCTGCCGGGCCTGCCGCACGTGGTGCAGCTCCAACCCGGTCAGGTCGAGCCGCAGCGGCAGCTGCGCCAGGTCGAAGACCTGTGGCCGGAGTGTCTGGACCACCTCCAGCAGGTCGTCGAGTCCGCGCCGCACCTGTTCCGGCCGGCGGTACTCCTGCATCGCCGTACGGCGGAGCGAGTCCGCCGGGGTCAACGGGTACCTGTCGACGGCGTCCGGGAGGGTGGTGTTGTACCTCAGGTCCACGAGTTGCTTGAGCTCGGCCACCAGCGGATCGGTGCGGAAGATCCCGTCCGCCGGGTTGGTGCCCGGCTCCACCAGGAACTCCTGGTAGAAGCTGTTACGGGTGACCTGCTCGACGTCGACCGCCCAGTTGTTGATCTCCCGCAGCCGGCGCTTGAGCCCCGGTCGGTCCTCGTCGCGCAGGCCCAGGTCCCGCTCCAGCTGGGGCAGGTCGAAGACGGCCATGTCGACCAGGAACCGGCGGAACTCGGCGTACATGCAGCGCTGGGTGAGTCGCTCGTTCTCGTCGTCGTCCCACGACAGTCGCAGACAGCGGACGGAGTCCACCTCGTCGAGGACCCGCAGCCAGGCCGGCCAACCGGCCGAGTCGACGCCGAACTGCGGTTCCTCGGAGGGGTTGCGTTCCCGCAGCAGGAAGGGCACGATCACGCCCTCGTCGAGCAGGTCCCGGAACGCCTCGCGCTGCGGGCCGGTGGAGACGAAGTCCCGGTGGACGACCGGGTTGTTGAAGAAGTACGCCCGGTTGATGACCACCTGCTCGGCGTTCAGGATCGACCGGAGGTACTCGGCCCGCGCGTCACGCTGACGTTGCCGCTCCACGTCCCGGTACGACCGCCGCCGCTTGATGATCTCGGTGAGCAGGTCCTCGGTGACCCACTGGTTGTCGAGGCACTGGGCGACGACCGCGACCCGCGCGAGGTCCCGGTTGTCGAGCTGCGCCCGACGGGCACCGCTGAAGAGTTCCGACATGACGCTCCCATGTGGATTGACCGTTCCCCCACAAGGATCATGACGGACCGGTGCCAGCCGACGACGCGGCGCCGGGCCGACCCTGCGGCCGACCGGCGCCGGGACCTGCCCATCGGGTCGTCCCGCTCCGGGAGGGTCGGGGTCAGGCGGCGGTGCAGGTGGGCGCCGGGGCGGTGGTGCCGCCCGGCGCGGAGCCGATGAAGCCGAAGGTCGTGCTGGCCCCGGTGCCGAGGTTGCCGTTGTAGCTGACGTTCCTCGCGGTGACGGACGAGCCGCTGCTGGTCACCGTGGCGTTCCAGGACTGGTTGACGGTCTGGCCGTCGGCGAAGGTCCAGGTCACCGTCCAGCCGCTGATCGCGGCGGAGCCGGCGGTCACCTTGACCTCGCCCTGGAAGCCGCCCTGCCACGAGCCGACCACCGCGTACGCCGCCGTGCAGCCGCCCGGCGGAGGGGTGGTGGGCGGAGGGGTGGTCGTGGGGGGCGGGGTGCCGACGAAGACGGTGGCCTCCTTCGCGGTCTGCCTGATGCCGTTGACGCCGTTGAAGATCCGCTGACCCCAGCTGCTCAGGTTGGCCGGGTCGAAGTCGACGGCCATGTCGAGGTACTCGACGCCACCGCCGTTGCCGCTCCACGACCAGCCCAGGTAGCCGATGCCGTTGGCCTGACTGTAGGAGAGGATGGCGTCCTCGTCCGGGTCACCGTCGGAGTGGTGGTGGCCGAACCCGCCGACCACGATGGGCAGTCCGGCCGTCCGGAGCGCCTTGATGCTGGCGAAGGAACTGGTCTGGTGGGTGTACCAGGTGTGGGCGTGGTTGACGCCGCGCATGACGAATTCCGCGCCGTTGGCGTCGTACAGCTTGCCGTTGGCGACGGGTGAACCCGGTCGCGGCGTGCGCCGGCTGCCCACCGAACGCCACCAGGCCCACGACGAACGCGAGCAGGGTGGCGGCGACGACGGGGAGTCGTGTCCTCATGGCCTTCCTCAGGGATGACCCCCGGCCCGAAGGGGGTGAGAGGTGTGACGAGGGGCGGCTGCAGCCCCACAGCCGCGCCCGACTCCACGGCGCGGGATCAGCGTAGGCCGATGCGTCTCCGGCGGCAACCTGAACCGGTCAAGAGTAACCGTTCCCCGGTCCCGCAGGGACGACCGACGGAGGGTTGAGGGGCGGGGCCGGGGGTAAGCCGGAGGGATCGGTGCGGCGAGAGGAGCGTGCGATGGTCAACGTCGGCTACACCCTGATGTGCGAGCAGGCCGGCCCGAAGCAGCTGGTCGACTACGCGGTACGGGCGGAGGCGGCCGGCTTCGACCAGCTCGTCATCTCCGACCACTACTACCCGTGGCTGGACTCGCAGGGCCACTCGCCGTACGCCTGGTCGGTGCTCGGGGCGGTCGCGCACGCCACCAGCCGGGCGGAGCTGATGTCCTTCGTGACCTGCCCGATCCGGCGCTACCACCCGGCGGTCGTGGCGCAGAAGGCCAGCACCATCGGCGTCCTGGCCGACGGCCGGTTCACCCTCGGCCTCGGGGCCGGGGAGAACCTCAACGAGCACGTGGTCGGCGGCTGGCCGCACGTGCAGCAGCGGCACGAGATGTTCGAGGAGGCGTTGCAGATCATCCGACCGCTGCTCAACGGGGAGACGCTGACCTTCTCCGGCAACCACTACGACGTGCCCGACGCGTACGTGTGGGACCGGCCGGAGCGGCCGGTGCCGATGGCGATCGCCGCCTCCGGCCGGCAGTCCGCCACGCTGGCGGCCGAGTACGGCAACGGCATCGTCGCCACCGAGCCGGACCGGCACATCATCCAGATGTACGACGACGCGGGCGGCGTGGGCCAGCCCCGCTACGGCCAGGTGGCGATCTGCTACGGCCCGGACGAGGCCGAGTGCCGCAAGATCGTGCACGACCAGTTCCGCTGGTTCGGCCTGGGCTGGAAGGTCAACGCCGAACTGCCCGGCCCGGACTCGTTCGAGGCGGCCAGCCAGCACGTCCGCGAGGAGGACGTCGCCGAGGGCATCTCCTGCGGCCCGGACGTCGAGAGGCACGTCGCCGCGTTCCGGAAGTTCGTCGACGCCGGCTTCAGCCATGTCGCCATCGTCCAGGTGGGCGGGGACAGCCAGCCGATGTTCCTCGACTGGGCGCGCGAGGAGCTGCTGCCCCGGCTGCGCGAACTGTGAACGCCCCGCCCGTCCCGGCCCCGAGGGGTGCCGGGCACGACCGGACGACCGGCCCGGCACCGGAGGGGTTCGGCTGGGCGCAGCTACGGCTCGCGCTGGCCGCACCGCGCCCGGTGGCGGGGCTGACCAGCGAACACCGGCTAGTGGACGGGATCCGCACGCACTGCCGGCGCTCCGCCACCCCGGCCGGTGGGCAGCTGCCCGTACTGCTGGTGCACGGCCTCGCCGTCTCGCACCGGTACCTCACCCCGCTCGCCACCGCCCTGGCCCCCACGCATCCGGTCTACGTGCCGGACCTGCCCGGCTTCGGGTTGAGCGGGCCGCCCCCACGGCCGTACGACGCGGTCCGGCACGCCGCGCACCTGGCCGCCTGGCTGGAGGCGTACGCCCTGGCGCCGGTCTGCGTGCTCGGGCACTCGTTCGGCGCGGAGGTGGCCGCCGCGCTCGCCGCCCGGCACCCCGACGCGGTACGGGCGGTCGTGCTGGCCGGGCCGACCAGCGACCCGGCCGCCCGGTCCCGGTGGGGCCAGGCCCGCCGGTGGCTGCTGGACACCACCCGCGAGGCGAGGCTCCAACTTCCGGTCCTGCTCCGCGACGTCCGCGACGCCGGCCCGCACCGGGTGTACGCCACCCTGGCGCACTCGGTGCGCAACCCGGTGGAGACGACCTGGCCCGGATCACCGTGCCCACCCTGGTGCTCACCGGCGCGCGGGATCCGATCGTGCCGCCCGCCTGGCGGGAGACGGTCGCCCGACTGGTCCCCACGGCGGCTCTGGTGACCGTGCCCGGCGCGGCGCACAACGTCGCCACCACGGCACCGGCGCGGGTGGCCGACGCGGTCCGCGCCTTCCTCACCCGACCCGACCTCCTCGACGGACAGGTGGACACCCATGCGCATCGGTAACACGGAGGTCCGGCCGCTCGGCGGCGGCCTCGGCTGCCTGCTGATGATCCTCTTCTCGGTCCTCGCCTCGATCGTGCTGACCGTCCTGGTCAACACGGTGCTCTGAGCACCCCTCCCAGACAGCCATGGTTCTCGATATCCACCGCCAGCAACATGACCCGCACGCACCCAGGGCGTTGATCGGCGGGACCGGTTTGGACAGGTGGTTGCCTCGCCGGTCCTTTAGAGCTGCCCCGTTTGTGGGGCAGCGGTTCACACGAGTTGGTCGGTCTGCTGGCGGCAGAGATCGCTAGCTTGATCTTTAACCTGTGCGGCGCGGCCGGGGATTGGCCGATTTCTTCTTCGAAGAGGTTGTCTTCCTGGTCGCGTTGCTGGTGGCGATGTGGACGTCGTAGCGGCGGGTGGGATGGCGGTTGGGTCGTCCGGGTGGGCGGCCGGGTCCTGGTCGGGTGGGTTTCGGTGCACCGGCGGGACAGGGGCTGTTGGCGCGCAGGTGCCGAAATCCGCGGCGGACCCGGGCGGGGGTGAGCCGTTCGGGTGGGGCTGGTCGTTCCCAGGGGCGACGCAGGTCGGAGGCGAGGGGGCGGGCTAGCCGTAGCTGGGTGTAGGCGGCGATGATCAGCCAGGTCCAGCGGTCGGCGGCGTGCGGGTCGCGCAGTTTCGGCACGCACCAGCCGAGGGTCTGCTTGAGCAGCCGGAAGGTGTGTTCGATGTCGAAACGGCGTAGGAACGCCTGACACAGCAGGTCGATCATGGTCGGGTCGGGGTTGTCGCCGCCGGACTGGTGGCCGAGGCCGGTGAACCACCACAGCCAGACCGGCTTCGCGGTCGCGCCGGAGGGCAGCCGTTGCACGTCCAGGCGGATGAGGGTGCCTTCCAGGATGGGCAGCTCAGGGCAGTCGGCCCAGGCGGCGCGGCGGGTCAGCCTGGGGTGCAGCCGGTGCCAGGCACGGGCGGTCGCGGTGCCGTAGAGGCGGGTCTCGGTCACGGTGGTGACGTCCGGGGTGCCCCAGCTGGCCGGGTCGCCGAAGATGAACTCGCTGCCATGCCGTGGTGGCCGACCGCACTTGGGGCCCGGTATCCATGGCCCCGGCGGGCGGCGCAGCACCCGGTCGGATCGCATCCGGGCCAGGACGCGTACCGGCAGGTCCCGTAGCAGCCAGGCCAGCCGGGCCGCGTCGTAGCCGGCATCCATCACCACCCAGACCGCCGGGTCACCAGGCTGCCAGTGCCCGGCGGTGATCAGGCGGTCCACCACCGCGCGCAGCTGCTCGGCGGTGACCGCGGCCAGCTCGGTGCCCGGGGCCAGCCGGACCGCGTCCAGCGGCGCGGTCCACGAACTGCGCCCGGACTCCAGGGCCACCACAAACGAGTACGGCCAGCCCGGCACACCGATGTGCTGGTCTTTGCCACGGCCGTAGGTGTGGCACAGGATCCGCTCCGGCACGGTGTGCGCTTCCGGCCGCAGCCAGCAGGTGACATCCACGGCCAGGACGATCCGCCCGTCGGCGGCCCGTGGCATCGGCATCGAGGCCACCACGGTCCGCAACCGTTCCACATCGATCCGACCGGCGCCAAGCGCGTCGTACAACGCGCCGTGACCTCGACGGTGCTCCGCCACCAGGGACAAGGCCGGCAGCGACCGTACCGGCCCGTCCGCGCACAACACCGCGTCGGCCAACTCGAACAGCGCATCAGCTCTGGCGCTCAGACAGCGATGCAGTTCCGTACGGAACGTCGCGAGGTCCCCAACCGCGCTTCCACGCGCGGCGTCATGCACACTGATCATCCCGCAGCCCTTGGTCCTGATCTTCTTCCCTAGACAAGAGGAATGATCGATCAAGGGCTGCGGCCATGATCGCCCGGGGGGGGGCGATGCAACCGACCCAGGTTAAAGATCAAGCTAGGGCCTGTGTCGAAGCCACAGGCGTTCGCGCCGCGCCGGCAGGCAGGCCGGAATTGGCGAGGTCGATGCGCCAGTCGTTGCTGCGGCATCAGGGATGCCGCTACCCGGCGGGTACTCGAAATTGCAGGGCCGAGGAGAGTGAAGCCAAGGCGGTGGCAGAGTGCGTTGGAGGGGGCGTTCTCGACCGCGCGGCCCGCCTCTCCGGCGCGCGCGAACGCGGTTATCCGGCTCACTCGATTCGCGCCGCGTCTACCGGCCGAGGAACATCATCGGCCCGGTAGACGCGGCTGGTTCTCAAGCAGCGAGGTGGCCGTCCGCCCGCACGGTTCCGGCCTTGGTATCGACGGTCGCACCGGTGCGCAGCAGCTCGAAGAGGCGACCGCCGGGCAGCTGCTGGTCGGCGACGCGGCGGCCGGTGGCGTAGGTGACGTCCAGGCCGGAGAGCCGCTCGGCCAACTGCCGGGACATGTCCGGCGCGGTGGCGATCAAGGCGCTGATCACCGCGCGCAGCGCCTGGCCCTCGGCGGTGTAGGCGGCGTTCATTAGGGCGGTCTGGGCA
Organism: Micromonospora inyonensis; assembly: GCF_900091415.1. Classification (NCBI taxonomy): domain Bacteria; kingdom Bacillati; phylum Actinomycetota; class Actinomycetes; order Micromonosporales; family Micromonosporaceae; genus Micromonospora; species Micromonospora inyonensis. The sequence goes on from NZ_FMHU01000002.1 coordinate 3,291,767, forward strand.
CGGGTGTGTTGGAGCAGGTCGGCGCCGACCGGGTGCCTTTCCTCGTGGTAGGTGTCCAGCAGCGATTCGGGGGCCCGGCCGGTGACCACAGCTGCGAGTTTCCAGCCGAGGTTGTGGGCGTCCTGGATACCGACGTTCATACCGACTCCGCCGGTCGGGAAGTGCATGTGCGCGGCGTCGCCGGCCAGCAGCACGTTGCCCTTGCGGTATTGCGCGGCTTGCCGGGTGGCGTTGCCGAAACGAGACAGCCACTTCGGGTCCCGCATGCCGTAGTCGGTTCCGGCGATCCGGCGCACCGTGGCGCGTAGTTCATCGAGGGTGAGTTCGCCGGGCCACGCCGGGTGGTCAGTGGTGGGATCTCCGAGGACGATGCGGTGGATCCCGCCGGGCAGCGGGACGATCATCAGACCGCCGTCCGGGCCGGCCACGTTGACGCCTCCCGCCGGCGGTGCGCCGAGCACGACGTCACCGAGTGAGCCCCAGGTGGTGGTGTCGGTGCCGGGGAAATCGATGCCCGCGGCGGTGCGCACGGTGCTGCGCGTGCCGTCGCAGCCGACGACATAGCGACCGGCGATGACCTCGCCGCCCGCCAGTGTCACACCTTCGGCGGTCAGGCCTTCGACCCGCTTACCTCGCCGGATGGTCGCGCCCAACCGGCGAGCCCGCTCTTCGAGGAGTTCTTCCGTGCGCGCCTGGAGCAGGGCCAGGGTGAACGGGTACGGCGTGTCCAGCTGAGAAAAGTCAAGCCGGTCCGGCAATCCGGCGAAGTGCCCGTTCGGAATCCGCAAGCCCTCAGCCAGGAACGCCTCCAGCACACCCCGGCAATCGAAGAGCTCGAGCGTACGCGGATGGATGGTGAGCGCCTTGGAGTGCGGGTCCCGTTCCTCGCGTGCTTCCAGAACGACCACGGCCGCCCCGCCCAGCCGCAGCTCAGCGGCGAGCCACAGGCCGGTGGGGCCGGCGCCCACGATGACGACGTCGCACATGCGAACCTCCTTGGTCAGTGACCAAGAGAGTAGGCTAGGTCAGTGACCAAGAGTCAAGCGGATGTGGTCCGCGTCGCCCTGGAACTCCTCGACGAGCAAGGCGTCGGCGCGGTCTCGATGCGCGCCATCGCGCAACGTCTGGGCGTACGCATGAACACCGTGCTGTGGCACGCGAAGAGCAAGGCCCGCCTCGACGAACTGATGGCCGACGCGATCGTCGCCGGTGCCTCCCTCGACGGGCTGCCCACGCCCTGGCACGAAAGGGCCGCCGAGATAGCCCGGCGCTACCGGGCCGCCCTACTCGCCCACCGCGACGGCGCGACCGTGGTAGCCGGGACGTACGCCGCCGAGCCGGCCACCCTGGACCTGGCCGATACCCTGATCGCGGCACTGCTCGACGGTGGCTACCCGGAGCGCGAGGCCGCCTGGACCGCGTTCAATCTGGTCTACTTCGTGCTCGGCCTGGCCCAGGAGGAACAGGCGCTGCCCCAGCGACCGATCACCGCAGAGGCAATCGGCGAGCGGTCCGCACTGCAACGGGTGCTGCCCGCCCTCAACGACGTCTCGTTCGACGAACGGTTCGCCTTCGGCGTCGCCCGGCTGCTGGCACGCTGACTTGCCTGACGATCGCTTGGCTCGGCCGATCCTCCGGCTGGCTTCCGTACCGGCAAAACCGGCACCGCCTGCGGCAGGTGGCAGGCCTGCACAGTCCCGCGACCGCTGGGCCGGGCCGACGAACCTCGGCGGAAGGTGAGAGTGCTCGTGACGTCCCAGATCCTGTCGGTCGTGTTCGGCGGGCTGATGCCGGGGTTCCTGCTCGGCCTGCTCGCCTTCCGGGTCAAGTCCCGCTGGTGTCCGCGCTGCGGCGAGCACACCGAACCCGCCCACCCGGCGGAGCGGCGATGAACGCGCCCCGCCAGCCCGACCGCCGGGACCTACCCATCGGCCGACGCGTCGCACAACTACGCGCCCGACGCGGCATGAGTTGCCCTGTGTCAAGCCGCCACTTGATGATCTTGTTTGAGCAGGTGTTGGAGGGCTCGGTGGCGGTCCGGGTCGTAGGGGGTGTTGGTGGTCCAGCACTTCCAGATGATGTCCAGCCAGGCGCGGGCCAGGATACGGACCGCGTGGGGATGGTCGTGGCCGCGGGCTCGGGCTCGTTGGTAGAGGTCGGCGGCCCAGGGGTTGGCGTGGCGGCTGTCACCGGCAAAGTCGCAGACGGCGTCGCCGCAGGGTGGGGTGATCAGCCCGTTGCTCATGAACGTTGCTCTGCACGGCATGGAGGCCGCCGCCGGGGTCCGCTACCACGTCACCGGCACCCGTGCCGGACAGACGGTGGATGGCTGCCCGGTGGTGGTCCGCTACGCTGACGATCTTCTCGCGCTGTGCCACTCCCGTGAGCAGGCCGAGCAGGTCAAGGCGCGGCTGGGGGCGTGGTTGACGCCCAGGGGTCTGGTCTTCAACGAGGACAAGACCCGCATCCTGCACCTGAGTGAAGGTGTGGATTTCCTGAGCTTCAATATTCGCCGCTACTCCAACGGCAAGCTGCTGACCAAGCCGAGCAACGATGCGTCGCGGCGGATCCAGAAACGGCTGTCCACCGAGGTGAGGGCCCTTCGAGGGCCGAACGCCGACGCGGTGATCGGAAGGCTCAACCCGATCATCAACGGGTGGGCCGCCTACTACCGGATCGGGGTGTCCAAACGCGCCTTCGGCGCGCTGGACGCCCACCTGTGGAAACCGACCTACAAGTGGGCCAGGTCCACACACCCGAACAAGGCGAAGCGCTGGGTGACCACCCGGTACTTCGGCGAGTTCAACCCGGCCAGGCGTGACAAGTGGGTGTTCGGAAGCCGGGACACTGGCTTCTACCTGCGTAAGTTCGCCTGGACACCGATCGTCCGGCACCGGATGGTCGCAGGAACGGCGTCTCCGGACGATCCACGCCTGACTGACTACTGGCACCAGCGGCGACGCCGCAACCCTCCCCCGATCGGCACGATCACGCTGCGGCTCCTACGAGCCCAGCAAGGCCGATGCCCGATCTGTCGAGGGCTGCTGCTCCACGCCGAGCACGAACCACAGTCCCCCCACGAATGGGAACAGTGGCTCACCGCCACCCGCACGGCGATCCGCAAACACGCGGTCACCGCCCGGGGTGCCGGCACACCGGACGAACGCGCCGCAACCCGACTCATACACACCTCCTGCCACCGCCGGATCACCAACGGCGGCAACAGGACAGCGCAGCCACCTGCCCGCAAGCCTTCAGGGTTCGCCTGAGCCGGCTGCCTGGAAATCGGGCACGGCCGGTTCTGAGGGGGCCCCGGCGCAGCAATGCGCCGGGGCTACCCGACGAACGCGGTGTCCGCACCCTCGACCGCCTCCCCATGATTGAAACAGTCGCCGCCGCCCTCGGCGTCGCGCCCGGCATCCTGCTCGGCCGGCGCGTCCAGCGCGCACCCGCCACCGACGCCACCACCGCCATCGAACGCGTCCGCGAAGCCCTCGCCAGCTACCACACCCCCGGCACCGCCAACCGCGACCGGCCGCCGTCCGTCGCCGCCCTCGACCACCAGGTCGGATACGCCTGCTCGGCATACCGCCACGCCCACCACGCCCAGGTCCTCAGGATGCTGCCCGACCTGCTCGCCGCCGCCCGTCCCGCCCACCACCCGACCCCGACAGCCGGCGCTCTTCTCCTGGTACGCGTCTACCGGCTCACCGCCCAGACGCTGGTCAAGCTCGGTGAGCCGCACCTCGCCTGGCTCGCCGCCGACCGGGCCATGACCACCGCAGCCGGGGACCCGTGCCGCACCGCCCTGGCCGCCGTCCCCCTGGCCCAGGCGCTGCGCACGCTCCACCGGGGCCGGCTGGCGCTGACCGTCGCCACCACCGCCGTATGCCCCCTCGACCTGACCCCGCACCGCGAATCCCCGCCGGACCACCTCGCCCTGGCCGGGACGCTCCTCACCGAAGCCGCCCTCGCCGCCGCCACCTGCGGCGACCCTGCCGCCGTGGACGACCTCACCGACCGCGCCGCCCACCTCGCCGTCACCCTGCACCACCGCGCCACCACCACCGACGCCTGGCATCGGCTACCCGCCGAACACCGCGCCGCCCACCTCATCGACATCACCCGAGCCCACCTCGACCTCGGCGACCACCGCGCCGCCGGCCGCGCCCTGCTCACCGCCGACCAGATCGCCCCCGCCGAGGTACGCCTCCGACCCGCCGCCCACACCATCCTGACCGTCGTACTCCGCGCCGGCCCCACCCCGGCCGACCTCACCCGCCTCGCCGCCACCATCGGCCTGGCCGTGTCACCGTGACGGGCCGGCGCGGGAATGGTGGCGGGGGTTTCGCGCGCGCCCGGTCAGGCCGGGGTGAGGTCGAGGTCCACGACGACCGGGTAGTGGTCGGAGGCGTACTCGGTCGCGCCGCCCCGCACCACCCGGCAGTCCCGCGCCAGCGCGGCCAGCTCGGGCGTGCCGAACAGGTAGTCCAGGCGCATTCCGGAGAACTCGGCGCCCCCGTCGTACCGGGTCGGGGCGGTCTCCGGTTTCCCCGACCCGGCGTGGGTGAACAGGTCGACCAGCCCGGCCCGGTGCAGTCGGGCCACCGCGCGAGTCTCCACCGTGCCGTCGCGGCGCAGGTGCCGCCGTTGGTACGCGGCCGGCAGCCGGGCGATCCGCGCGGTGTGGTCGACGCCCGGTTCGAGGGTGTTCAGGTCCCCGGCGAGCAGCGCCGACTCCCCCGGTGCCCGGCGCAGCGCGGCGGCCAGCCAACCCGCCTCCAGCAGACGTCGCCGCCCGCAGTACGGGTCGAGGTGGGCGCTGACGACGGTGAACGGCCCGGCCTCGGCGGTGGCCAGGGTGACCCGCTGCGCGGCGTGGTGGAACGGCCGGCGTACCGGGGCGGCGGAGAGCACCCGCCACGGCGGGCGGACCAGCACCGCCACCGGCTGGCCGAACCAGCTCCGGGCCAGGTGCACCCGCATGCCGACCGCGTCGCCGAAGCGCTCCGCCACGTCGGCCGCGTCGAAGCCGCGCAGCTCCTGGAGGGCCAGGACGTCCGGCCACTGGTCGCCGACGACCCGGACCAGCCGGTCCCGGCGGTCGGGGCCGGTGCGGTCCCGACCGCCGGTCCGGATGTTCCAGGTCATCACCCGCAGCATCGCGGCTCAGTCGACCCGGCCGGCCTTGGCCAACTCGTCGTCGAGGGTGTGCACGTCCTCGGACTCGATCGCCGGTCGGTTGCCCTCGGCCAGGTCGGCGTTGGGGCGGACCACCCAGTAGAGGATGCCCACCCAGCACGCGGTGAGCATCATCGCGCCCATGAAGTCGGTGGGGTGGTGCATGCCCCGGTACATCCGGGAGATCGCCACCCCGACCGGCATGACCACGGCGAGCCCGACGAACACCCAGCGCCACCAGCGGTCGGTACGCGGGAACACGACGATCGCGATGGCCACCCAGAGGCAGAGCGTCGCGGCGATGTGGCCGGACGGGAAGGACGAGGTGGGCATCGGCCCGTCCAGGTTCTCGATCGGTGGGCGGGGCCGGTCCACCGCCGCCGCGCTGGCCAGGAAGAGGCTCAGCTCACCGAACATGGTCAGCGCCACGAAGAGCACCGGTCGCCAGCGCCGCCAGACGGCCAGCACCAGGGGGCAGAAGACCAGCGAGATCAGCAGGATGGCGTGGGTGTCGCCGACCTTGCTCCACCAGTGGCTGACCTCGTCCCGGCCCGGGGTGCGCTGCTCGTCGAACCAGTTCGGCACGGCGGTGTCCAGGGCGGCGAAGAAGGTGCCGTCCGCGTGGTGGCTGACGAAGGTGCCGAAGGCGTAGAGCACCCCGAGCACCAGCACCCAGCCGATGATCAGCTCGGCCACGCCGGCCCGGGGGTGGGGCAGCAGCCGCTCCTCGTCGGGCGCGGGCGCGACGTCGCGGGCGGCCTCCGGTTCCAGGCCCTCCTCCAGCGGTACGGCGGGACGGCCGCGCTCCAGACGCCAGAGCCGGAAGGCGTACGCGGTGACGCCGAGCCAGGCCGCGCCGAGCAACCAGGCCCCGAGCACGTCGGAGACGAAGTGCACGCCGAGCGCGATCCGGGTGAAGCCGATCAGGGCGACGACCAGGGCGGTGAGCGCGACAGCCGGCTTGCGCCACCGGTGGGACATGGCGGGCAGGAAGACCAGCAGCAGCGCCCCGTACGCCACCATCGAGCCGAGCGCGTGACCGCTGGGGAAGCTCTCCCCGGAGTAGCTGCCGATGCGTACCTCGACCTCGGGCCGCAGCCGGTCGACCAGCGCCTTGAGTGTCGGGTCGAGGATGAGCGCACCGGCTCCGGTGACCAGCAGGTAGACGGCGAGGCGTCCCTGTCGGCGGATCAGCAGGCCGACCACCGCCACCGACACCAGCCAGAGGATCACCGCCAGGCCGCCGAGGTCGGTGATCGCGTTCAACACGGTGACCAGCGGGCCGTGCGGCGAGACCTGCTCGTTGAGCCACTCGGCGATCCCGTGGTCGACGTCGTAGAGGGGCGTCCACCGGCTGCGGACCAGCACGAGCAGCACCCCGAAGCCGACCCCCGCACCGAGCACCAGGGCCAGACCGGCGAGGCTACGTTCGGTGAAGTGTCCCAGGGGTCGACGCAGAACATCTCTCACCTCGGCCACGGCAGCCTCCCTTTTCGCCTCTGGCGTGCGGCTGTACCCGATCGGCCGGTTCGGTACACCCGCTGCGGGGCCGGGTGTCAGAGTGCGGTCATCTCCCCGGTGTCGTGGATCTGCTCCCGGTGGGCCTCCGGCTCCCAGAGGTCGGGCTGGGCGGGCTCCTGCACACCGATGCGTAGCGCCTCGAGCTGGGCGGCGAAGGCCAGCCCGCCGAAGAGCGCCATGCCGGTGAGGTTGGCCCAGATCAGCAGCGCCATCATCCCGGTCAGTGGCCCGTACGTCTGCCCGAAGTTGTCGCCGAAGGCCACGTAGGCGGCGAGCAGCAGGCTGGCCAGCCACCAGAGCACGGTGGCGATGGCCGCGCCGAGGAAGAGCCAGGACAGGCCGGGCTGCTTGCGGCGGGGCGCGTGCCGGAACAGCACCGCGACGGCGAGGACGATCAGGCCGAGGCTGAGCGGCCAGCGCAGCACGGTGAAGACGTTGTGCGCGGTGTCGCCCCAGGCGTAGTGCCGGCGTACCGAGTCGGCCAGCGCGCCACCACCGACCAGGATGAGAAAGCCCACCAACGCCGGCAGGCCGGCGGTGACGGCGAGCACGGCGGCCCGCAGGTACTTCCACAGCGCCGGGCGGTCCCGCTCGACGCCGTAGATCCGGTTCGCACCCCGCTCGATCTGGGCCATGGTGGAGGTCAACGCCACCAGCCCGGTCAGTAGACCCAGGGTCAGCGCCAGCTCGCCGGCCCGCTCGGTGCGCTCCCGGTCGCTGAGCAGTTCCCTGACCATCTCGTCGCTCGCGCCGGGGCTGAGGGCGAGCACGGTGTCCGCCACCACCTCGCCGCCCTCCTCGACGCCGAGTTCGCTGATCAGGCCGGTGAGCGCGATCATGAACGGGACCACGGCGAGGCAGAGCTGGAAGGCCAGGGCGCGGGAGTGGCTGAAGCCGTCGCCGTAGCGGAACCGGACGAAGGCGTCCCGCAGCAGGCACCACCCGCCCTCGCGGCGCAGGGTGTGCCAGGCGTCGTCGGCGGAGAGTTCCTCGTCCGCCATCAGCCGGGTCTCGGGGACGATCCGGGTGCTACTCACGGCGTGCCTCCTCGACCCGCTGTTCACCCCGCTCCGCCACCGCGTCCGCGTCGTCGGCCAGGTCGGGTGCCTGCGCCGGACGCGGTACGCAGAGCCACAGCGACCCGGGGCGGATCTCCGCCCGCAGCACCCGGCCGGGTTCGATGAGGTCGCCGTCGAGTTCCCGGGGCTGCGCCCGGTTGCTGGTGATCTCGACGTGCCGCCCCCGGAAGACCTCCATCCGGGGCACCCGACCGCGGCGGCGCATCACCGCCCACCCCAGCGCCAGCCAATGCCGCAGCGTACGCGGGGTGAGTACGGCGACGTCGAGGTAGCCGTCGTCCGGTTCGGCCTCGGTCAGCAGGGTCACCCCGCCCTGGAGCCGCCCCACGTTGGCGACCAGCACCGAGCGGGCGCGGCGGCGCACCGGGGGCCGGTCGTCGATGCGGATGCTGACCTTCATCGGACGGTCACGCAGGTGGCGGGCGGCGCCCACCACGTACGCGGGCCAGCCGATGCGGGCCTTCGTGGTCTCGGAGGTGTCGGCGAGCATCTGGGCGTCGAAGCCCATGCCGGCCATCACCACGAAGTGGTGCTCGTCGACGGCGCCCACGTCGAGGCGGCGGCGACCCCGCTCGACGGCGACCTCCAGCCCGGCGGCGAGGTCGCCGGAGAGACCGAGGTTCGCCGCCAGCAGGTTGCCGGTGCCCTGCGGGAGCACGGCCAGGGCCACCTCGGTGCCGACCAGAGCGCTCACGCAGGACATCACGGTCCCGTCACCGCCGCAGGCGAAGACGACGTCCACACCGGCAGCGACGGCCTTCTCGGTCTGGCCGCGGCCCGGGTCCTCGACGGTGGTCTCGTACCAGAGCGGCTCGGGCCAGCCCGCGGCGGTCAGGGTCTCGTCGACGATGCGCCGCAGCTCGTCGAGATCGGCGACCTTGACCGGGTTGACCACCACGGCGGAGCGCAGCCCGCCCTGGTCCGCGTCGTGCCGTCCGCCCTCTCCAGCATCCACGGCGCAAGTGTGCAGCAATGTGGCGTCGGCAGCGACCCGGCGGAGCCCGTCGTCGCACATGCCACAGGAGGTTTCGGAAACCGGGCGGTGGTCAGGCCACCGCCCGCACCGCCGCCTCGACCCGGCGGCGCAGGTCACGCAGCTCGACGCCGGCCTCGTGGAGGACCTGCGCGGCCACCCCGTCGCCCTCCCGGAGCAGGCCGAGGAGGATGTGCTCGGTGCCGATGTGCCGGTGGCGCAGGTGCAGCGCCTCCCGCAGGGCCAGTTCGAGCACCTTCTTCGCGCGGGGCGTGAACGGACCGGCGACCTGCCGGCGCCACCAGCCCCGCCTGCGCGGGGGCACCGGCCGGCGGAGCGCGCCCGGCCCGAACGACTCCTCGATCCGGGCCTCGATGGCGGCGAGGTCGATGCCGATCTGCCGCAGCGCGGCGGCGTCGGCCTCCCCGAGGACCGCGCTCCGGTCGACGTACCCGGCGATCCGGGCCCGCAGGTCGTCGGCGTGGACGCCGCCATCGGCGAGCACCCGGGTCGCCAGGGCGTCCGGATCGGCGAGGAGGGCCAGGAGCAGGTGCCGGGTGCCCACCGACTCCCGGCCGGCCTCCTCCCGGGCCCGCCGGACCACCTCGCGCGACCGGGCGGTGAACCGTTCGAACATCACGCCTCCCAGGAGTGATCGACCGCCGGACGCCCGGCGTGCTTCTTGTGGACCGCCTGCCGGCTGACCTCGAGCGCGTCGGCGATCTCCTGCCAGGACCAACCCGCCCGTCGGGCGTTGTCCACCTGGACCACCTCCAACCGCTCCAGCAGCCGGCGCAGGGCGAGCACGGCCCGCAGCCCGACCCGGGGGTCGGCGCTGCCGGCCGCGGCCGCGAGTTCCGTCGCCTGACTCATGCTGTCAATCTACGTTGACAGCCTCCCGTTCGTCAACTGCGGTTGACAGAGCAACGCCGGAACCCGGGCCCGCACCGGCTGGACGGTGCGCGGGGGCTTCCCGGACGGGCAGCTTGGTAGGAGGGGTCCCCTGCTACCGCTTTTTGTCGAGCAGGGGACCCCTGCAAACACCCCAGCCGCCCGCCCGGTTCCGTCGACTCGCCCCGACGGCGGCGACCACGCCACTACTGTCGGCCATGACAGGGTGACGGTCGGGAGGTGACACGGTGAGCGCAGCCGCCGACGCGCCCGTCGTGGTCGGGGTGAGCGGCACGGAGCAGAGTCTGCCGGTGGTCCGCCTGGCTGCCCGGGAGGCCGCCGAGCACGGACGCCGGCTGCACGTGGTGCACGCCTTCAACTGGGAGGCGGCGCTGGCCGCGCCGAGCCTCGCCGGTGCCCGATCCGAGGCGGAACGGGCGATCGACCGGGCGGTCGAGGTGGCCGGCGAGGTGGCCCCGGACCTGCCGGTGGAGGCTCAGGTCGTGGAGGGCGCGGCGGTGGCGGCGCTGCTGCGGCACTCCGAGTCGGCCTTCCTGGTCGTCGTCGGCGACGGCGGCATGACCGCCCGGGACTGCGTGACGACCGAGGCGGCGGCCGTACAGGTGGCGGCCCGGGCCGGCTGCCCCACCCTGGTGGCCCGGCTCGATCCGCCCCCGGACGGCCCGGTCCTGGTCGGGCTGGACGGCTCGGCCACCTCCCGGTTCGCCCTGGACTTCGCCCTCGACTGCGCCGGCCGGCACGACGGCCGGCTACGGGCGGTCCGGGTGATCGAGCCGGACGACGACGCCACCCGGCCCGGGCAGGACGTCACCGACCTGCTCACCGAGCGGAGACGGGCGCACCCCACGGTCGCCGCCGAACCGGAGGTGCTGCGCGGCGACCCTGGCCAGGTGCTCATCGACCAGTCCCGGACGGCCCGGCTGGTGGTGGTCGGCACCCGGGGGGACCAGCCGTGGCGGGGCCTGCTCGGCGCGGTCAGCCAGTCGCTGCTGTACCACGCGCCCGCCCCGGTGGTGTTGGTCCGTGGGGTCACCGACGCACCCCTGGAGGCATCGTGACCAACGGGCCGTCCCGCCCGGCGGTTCCGGGACCAACGACCCTGAACCCACCGCCGCGCCCGGGGAAAGCTGAAGCCACCGGACGGATCCGTTGTTCCGGATGCAGGATTCCCCGACCCGCGAGAGGCTTGCGCAGATGGACACCGCTCTGGAGCCGCACGGCCCACTGACCGACGACGAGTTGCGCCGGCTGGACGCCTACTGGCGGGCGGCCAACTACCTGACGGTCGGCCAGATCTACCTGCTGGACAATCCGCTGCTGCGGGAGCCGCTCACCGTCGACCACGTCAAGCCCCGACTGCTCGGCCACTGGGGCACCAGCCCCGGCCTGAACCTGCTCTACGCGCACCTCAACCGGGTGATCGTCGACCGTGACCTGAGCGCCATCTTCGTCACCGGTCCCGGCCACGGCGGCCCCGCCCTGGTGGCGAACACCTGGTTGGAGGGCACCTACAGCGACCGGTACCACTCGGTCGAGCGGGACGAGGCGGGCATGGCGAAGCTGTTCCGCCAGTTCTCCTTCCCCGGTGGCATCCCCAGCCACGTGGCCCCGGAGGTGCCGGGCTCCATCCACGAGGGCGGCGAGCTGGGGTACGCCCTCAGCCACGCCTACGGTGCCGCCTTCGACAATCCCGACCTGCTGGTCGCCTGCGTGATCGGCGACGGGGAGGCGGAGACCGGCCCGCTGGCGGGCAGCTGGCTGTCCAACGTGTTCCTCAACCCGGCCCGCGACGGCGCGGTCCTGCCGATCCTGCACCTCAACGGCTACAAGATCGCCAACCCGACGGTGCTGGACCGGATCCCCACCGACGACCTGCTCGCCATGATGCGCGGTTTCGGCCACGAGCCGTACGTGGTGGAGGGCGACGACCCGGCGCGGGTGCACCAGGTGCTCGCCGCCACCCTGGACCGGGCGGTCGACGAGATCACCGCCATCCAGCGCCGGGCCCGCTCCGGCGAGGCGGTCACCCGCCCCCGCTGGCCGATGATCATCCTGCGGACCCCGAAGGGCTGGACCGGTCCGGACGTGGTCGACGGCAAGCAGGTCCAGGGGACGTACCGGGCCCACCAGGTGCCGTTGTCGGGCATCCGCGACAACCCCGAGCACCTCGCCGCGCTGGAGCGCTGGCTGCGGTCGTACCGGCCGGAGGAGCTCTTCGACGCGACCGGCGCACCGGTGGCCGAGCTGGCCACCCTGCCGCCGACCGGGGACCGGCGGATGAGCGCCAATCCGGTCACCAACGGCGGCCAGGTGCTGCGCGACCTGGTCCTGCCCGACTTCCGGAAGTACGCGGTCGACGTACCCGAACCGGGGGCGCCCGGGATCGGCGCGACCGGTGCCCTCGGTCCCTGGATCCGCGACGTGATCACCGCCAACCCGCAGACGTTCCGCCTGTTCGGCCCGGACGAGGTCGCCTCGAACCGGCTCGGCGCGGCGTTCGAGGTCACCGACCGGGCGTTCGTCGCAAGCACCGGGCCGGACGACGACCACCTCTCCACCGACGGACGGGTGATGGAGGTCCTCTCCGAGCACCTGTGCCAGGGCTGGCTGGAGGGCTACCTGCTCACCGGGCGGCACGGCGTCTTCACCAGCTACGAGGCGTTCATCCACATCGTCGACTCGATGGTCAACCAGCACGCCAAGTGGCTGAAGGTGACCCGGGGCATCCCCTGGCGGCAGCCGGTCGCCTCGCTGAACTACCTGCTCTCCAGCCACGTGTGGCGGCAGGACCACAACGGCTTCTCGCACCAGGACCCGGGCTTCATCGACCACGTGGTCAACAAGAAGGCCGAGGTGGTCCGGGTCTACCTCCCACCGGACGCCAACACCCTGCTCTCCACGATGGACCACTGCCTGCGCAGCCGGCACTACATCAACGTGGTGGTCGCCGGGAAGCAGCCCGCGCCGAACTGGCTGACCATGGACGAGGCCGTCGCGCACTGCCGGCGCGGCCTGGGCATCTGGGACTGGGCCAGCACCGACGAGGGCAGCGAACCGGACGTGGTGCTCGGCTGCGCCGGGGACGTGCCGACCCTGGAGACCCTCGCCGCCGCCGACCTGCTCCGCCGGCACCTGCCCGACCTCAAGGTCCGGGTGGTCAACGTGGTCGACCTGATGCGGCTCCAGCCGCCGTCGGAGCACCCGCACGGGCTGCCGGACAGCGAGTTCGACACCATCTTCACCCGGGACAAGCCGATCGTCTTCGCCTACCACGGCTACCCCTGGCTGATCCACCGGCTCACCTACCGCCGGACCAACCACGACAACCTGCACGTACGCGAGGAGGGCACCACCACCACGCCCTTCGACATGGTGATGCTCAACGACCTGGACCGCTTCCACCTGGTCATCGACGTGATCGACCGGGTGCCCGGACTGGCCGCCCGCGCCGCGCACCTGCGTCAGCTGATGGTCGACGCCCGGCAGGAGTGCCGCGACCACACCCGGCGCTTCGGCGAGGACTCCCCCCGGGTGGTGGAGTGGCGCTGGATCCGCGAGACCGACCCGAGCACCGCGAACGAGGGGCAGGCATCATGAGCGGCGAGGAGATCCTGGTCGGCTACGACGGCTCCCCCGACGCGGCGGCCGCCCTGGCCTGGGCGCTGGACGAGGCCACGCGGACCGGGCAGACGGTGCGGCTGACGTACGTGTTCGAGTGGCTGACCGTGGGGGGTTGGATCGCCCCCGGCGTCGCTCCCGGCGCGTGGCCGGACGCCGCCGCGCGGCAGCAGGTGGAGCAGCTCGTCCAGCAGGCCGTCACGGACGCCGCCACGGCCAACCCGGGGCTGACCGTGCGCGGCGAGGTGTCCGACGGGCCACCCGCGCTGATGCTCCAGGAGCGCTCCGCCGAGGCGGCCCTGCTGGTGCTGGGCAGTCGGGGCCACGGGGGCTTCACCGGCCTGCTGGCCGGCTCGACCGCGGTCTCGGTGACCGCCCACGCGCACTGCCCGGTCGTGGTGGTCCGCGGCGACACCCCGACCGCCACCGGGAAGCGGGTCGTGGTCGGGGTGGACGGTTCCGAGTTGTCGCTGGTCGCGCTCGGGTTCGCGGTGGAACGGGCCGCCGGGCGGGACGCCCCGCTGCACGTGGTGCGGACCTGGGCCCCGGCCCAGTGGCGGGCCCAGGGCTTCGACCCGGACGAGGCACAGGCTGCCGAGCGGGCCAGCCTCGACGAGTCGCTGCGACGGTGGCGGGAGAGCGTGCCGGGCCTGACGGTGACCACCGAGGTGCTCGCCGGGAACGCCGCCTCCGTGCTGGTGGAGGCGAGCCGGGACGCACAGCTCGTGGTGGTCGGCACCCGGGGGCGGGGCGGCCTGCGCGGAGCGCTGCTCGGTTCGGTCAGCCAGCAGGTGCTCCAGCACGCGCACTGCCCGGTGGCGGTGGTCCGCGAGCGGTGACCGGGCCGCCACCGTTCGGCCGGGGCCGGTGACCACCTACTGGCGGCTCAGCCGGACCCGGTGGAGCCGTCGCCGGACGGGACGGGGGTGACCTGGTCCTCCCCGTCCCGGACCGGCTGCGGGCCGCCGCCGAGCGCCCGCAGCGCGTTGAGGATCACCACCACGTCGATCCCCTCCTGGAGGAACGCCCCCGCCACCGGCGGCAGCCGACCGGCCGCCGCCACGACCATCGCCACCAGCGCCAGCCCCATCCCGACGGTGGCGCTCTGCACGGCGATCCGGCGCGCGCGCCGGGCGATCTCGACGGCGTCGGCGAGCCGGTCCAGCCGGTCCACGGTGAGCACCGCGTCGGCGACGTCGGCGGAGGCCCGCGCCCCGGTTGCCCCCATCGCCACCCCGACGTGCGCCTCGGCCAGCGCGGGGGCGTCGTTCACCCCGTCGCCGACCATCACCGTCACCGCCCGCCGCGCCTCCTGACGGACCCGGTCGGCCTTCTCCCGGGGCGGGCACCGGGCCACCACGTCGTCCACCCCGACCACCCGGGCGACCTGGTCGGCGACGCGCGGCCGGTCGCCGGTGAGCATCACCACCCGGGTCAGTCCGGCCCGACGCAGCCGCCGCACGGTGCGGGGAGCGTCCGGGCGCACCGGGTCCTCCAGCACGATCACCCCGAGCGGGCCCTGCCCACCGCTCACCCAGACGGTGGAGCGGCCGGTCCGTTCGGCGCGTTCCCGCACCTCCCGCGCCCAGTCGGGCAGCCCGTCGGCGAGCTGGCCGACCCGGACCACCCGGCCGTCCACCCGGCCCCGGACCCCGCGACCGGGCTCCTCGGTCACCTCGGTCGGCTCGGTCAGCGACAGGCCCCGCTCGCGCGCCTGCCGGACCAGGGCCGCCGCCAGCACGTGCGGGGAGAGCTGCTCCACGGACGCGGCCAGCCGTAGCACCTCGTCGCGGTCACCGCCGGGCGCGGTGACCGTCTCGGCCGCCCGGGGCCGGCCGGCGGTGAGCGTCCCGGTCTTGTCCAGCAGCAGGGTGCGGGCCCGGCCGAGCAGTTCCAGCGAGCCGCCGTCGCGGACCAGCACCCCGCGCCGGGCTGCCCGGGACAACCCGGAGACGACCGCGATCGGGGTGGCCAGCAGCAGCGGGCAGGGCGTCGCCACCACCAGCACGGCGACGGCCCGCACCAGGTCGCCGGCGAGGAGCCCGGCCAGCCCGGCCAGGGCGAGGGTGAACGGGACGAACGCCGCCGCGTACCGGTCGGCCAGGCGCACCATCGGCGCCTTCCGGGCGGTCGCCTCCTCGGCCAGCCGGACGATCCCCGCATACGTGCTGCCGGCCGCGTTCCGCGTCGCCCGCAGCCCGAACCCGGCCCCGGCGTTGACCACCCCGCTGGCCACCCGTTCCCCCGCCGCCCGCGCCACCAGCCGGGACTCCCCGGTCACCACCGACTCGTCGAGGGTGGCCGTCTCCTCGACCGTGCCGTCGACCGGCACCACGTCACCCGGGCCGACCAGCAGGCGGTCGCCCGCCGCCACCACGTCCAGCGGCACCTGCTCGATCCCGCCGCCGGGTCGGCGCCGCCGCGCGGACCGGGGTGCCCGGGCGAGCAACGCGCGCAGGTCCCGGGTCGCCCGGTGCTGGGCGTACGTCTCCAACGACCGGCCGGTGGCGAGCATCAGCGCCACCACCGCCCCGGCCAGGTACTCCCCGACGACCAGCGCACCGACCAGGGCGAGTACGGCGACCACGTCGACGCCGAACCGCCGGTGCCACAGCTGCCGCAGCATCGACCCGGTGGCCGGCACCAGGGTCAGGACGGTCGCCGCGGCCCACAGCAGCCCGGCGACCTCCCGTCTCCCGGCCAGCCAGAGGCCCGCGCCGGCCAGCACCACGAGGGTGAGACCGGCCAGCGGCAGCCACTCCCGCCACCGCCAGCGGGGTCGCCGGGGGCCGACCGGCCGCTCCGGGACGCATTCGCTGTCCCCCACCCGTGGATCGTCTCAGCCACGAGGGGTGGCCGACCCGGGTTCCGGCGGTTCGACCGGGCCGGAGGAGCCGCGCCACGCCGGCCGGGGGCATCGTGCGGGACCGACGGTGATGGCGCAGGATGGAGCCGCAAGCCGGCCCGAAGCACCGCTCGGGTGCGGCACGATGGGGTGGAGAGGAAAGGTCGTTACATGAGCCACGAGACGCCGGCACGCTCGCTGACCACCGCGTACGCGGAGGCCGCCGCCACCGCCGGTTACGCCCCCTCGGTGCACAACACCCAACCCTGGAGCTGGCGGGTGCTGCCCGACGCCCTGGAACTGCGGGTGGCCTCCGAGCGGCGGCTCGCCGCGACCGACCCGGAGGGGCGGCTGCTCGCCCTGAGCTGCGGGGCCGCCCTGCACCACGCCCGGGTGGCGCTCACCGCCGAGGGCTGGACGCCGGCGGTGGACCACCTGCCCGACCCGGCCGACCCGGAGTTGCTGGCCCGGCTCGTCGGCTCCCGCCGCGCGGAGCCGGACCCGGAGGCGATGCGGCTGGTGCAGTGCATGCAGGTCCGGCACACCGACCGCCGACCGGTCAGCGAGGAACCGGTGTCCACCGCCGCGATCAGCGAGATCGTCCAGGCGGCCGGCCTCGCCGGTGGCCGCCTCCAGATCCTCGACGGCGACCAGGTGCTGGAGGTGGCCGCCGCGGCCGCGCACGCCGGCGCGGTCGAGGCGGAGGACCCGCAGCTGCGCGAGGAGCTGGCGTACTGGACCAGCCGGGCCGGCACCGGCACCGGTCTGCCGCCGGAGGTGCTGCCCGAGCAGGCGCCGCAGACCACCGTCCCGGCCCGGGACTTCGGCCGGGCCGGCACCCTGCCGATCGGCCCCGGTCACGACCGGAGGGCCGTGTACGCGCTGCTCCACGGTGACGAGGACGAGCCGGACAGCTGGCTGCGGGCCGGCGAGGCGCTCTCCGCCGCGTGGCTGGCCGCGACCCGGCTCGGGGTGTCCGTGGTGCCGTTGAGCGGGGTGGTGGAGGTGGCGGGCACCCGGCAGACGCTGCGCCACCTGCTGGCCGGGCTCGGTTTCCCGTACCTGGTGCTGCGGCTGGGCATGGCCGACCCGGCGCACACCGGTCCCCCGCACACGCCCCGGCTGCCCGCCGCCCAGGTGGTGGACACCTCCGCCGTGCGGGGACGGCCCTGACGGCGGGGACGCGCCCGGAGCGCCGCATCCCGGAGCCGGAGGTCGCCGGGTCACCTCCGGCGATCTTCGGGCGGTAGCATCCCCTGGTGGCCGCACCCGCGCACGATCCGTCGTCCGAGCAGCACCAGGGCACGCCGTCGCTGGGCCTGAGCCCGCTCTCCCGGGTCCGCCTCGACGAGCTGCTCCAGGAGATGCTCGACCGGGTCGGTGACGTGGTCACCAGCCGGGAGCGGCTCCGCGCGCTGCTCGACGCGGTCGTCGGCATCAGCACCGACCTCGACCTGCACAGCACCCTGCAACGGATCGTGGTGTCGGCGTGTGAGCTGGTCGGCGCGCGTTACGGCGCACTCGGCGTGATCGGGCCGGACCGGACGCTGCACGACTTCATCGTGCACGGCATCTCCGCCGAGACGCACGCGACCATCGGGGACCTGCCCCGTGGCCGGGGCGTGCTGGGCCTGCTCATCGACGAACCGCACCCGCTGCGCATGCCCGACATCACCCGGCACCCGAAGTCCTACGGGTTCCCGCCGAACCACCCGCCGATGCACACCTTCCTCGGCGTCCCGGTCCGCATCCGCGACCAGGTCTTCGGCAACCTCTACCTGGCCGAGAAGCAGGGCGGCGCGCAGTTCACCGAGGACGACGAGGAGATCGTGGTCGCGCTCGCCGCGGCGGCCGGCGTGGCGATCGAGAACGCCCGCCTCTACGCGCTGGCCCACCGCCGCGAACGCTGGCTCGCGGCGACCGCCGAGATCACCTCGGTGCTCCTCGGCGAGGTACGCCGGACCGACGCGCTGGCCCTGGTGGCCCGCCGGGCCCGCGAGGTCGCCGACGCCGAGCTGGCGTTGGTGCTGCTCTACGACGAGGACGCCGACCAGTTCACCATCGAGGTCGTGGACGGCCCCGGCGACCGGGTGCGGGAACTGCTCGGCTCGGTCCTCCCGGCCCGGGAGACCACGTTCCGCGGATCGGTCACCGAGCACCGGCACGAGCTGCTGGAGAACCTCGCCGAGGCGGCGCCCTGGCCGGCGCCGGTGACCGCCGGGCCGGCGGTGGTCTCCCCGCTGGCCGCCGGGGACACCCTGCACGGCGTGCTGGTCACCGCGCACCTGCCCGACCGGGACAGCACCACCGACGACGACGTGGCCCTGCTGCGCAGCTTCGCCGGCCAGGCCGCGCTGGCCATGGAGCGCGCCCGGGGGCAGGAGGAACGGGAGCTGCTGGTGGTCCTGGAGGACCGCGAGCGCATCGCCCGCGACCTGCACGACGTGGTGATCCAGCGGTTGTTCGCCACCGGGTTGCAGTTGCAGAGCGCCGCCCCGATGTCCGCCCGCCCCGACATCGCCAAGCGGATCAACGCCGCCGTGGACGACCTGGACGCCACCATCCGGGACATCCGGCGCACCATCTTCGAGCTGCGGACGCCGATGAGCGCGGCGCTGCGCACCGACATCCGCGAGGCGATCGACGCCGCCGCCGAGTCCCTCGGGTACCGCCCCGAGCTGGACCTGGTGGGGCCGATCGACAGCGCGGTGCCCGAGTCGATCCGGCCGGACCTGCTGGCGGTGCTCCGCGAGGGCCTCTCCAACGCGGTGCGCCACGCGCGGGCGGACCGGGTCGGCGTGCGGGTTCAGGTCGACGCGGGCCGGGTGACCCTGATCGTCGCCGACGACGGCGTGGGCACGGACCCGGCCGCCGCCCGCAGCGGACTGGTCAACCTGCGCGAGCGGGCCGAACGGCTCGGCGGCGGGTTCACCATCCGACCGGTCGACCCGCACGGCACCGAACTCTGCTGGAGCGTCCCCCTGGGTGACTGACGCCGCCCTGTCGGGCGGTCAGGGTCGCTTGCCGAGCAGGCGGGTGGCCAGCACCGCCGCCTGGGTGCGCCGCTCCAGGCCGAGCTTGGCCAGCACGCTGGAGACGTAGTTCTTGACGGTCTTCTCGGCGAGGAACATCTTGCCGGCGATCTCCCGGTTGGTCAGCCCCTCGGCGACGTACTCCAGGATCCGCCGCTCCTGCTCGGTGAGGGACTGGAGTTCCCGGGGCTGTTCCACCCCGCTGCGGATGCGGTCCAGCACCCGGGTGGTGATCGCCGGGTCGAGCAGGGACTGCCCGGCCGCCACCCGGCGGACCGCGTCCACCAGGTCGGTGCCGCGGATCTGCTTCAGCACGTACCCGGCGGCACCGGCCATGATCGCCGCGAACAGCGCCTCGTCGTCCTCGTACGAGGTGAGGATCAGGCCCTTGATCGACGAGTCGACGGCCCGGATGTCCCGGCAGACGTCGATGCCGTTGCCATCGGGCAGCCGGGCGTCGAGGATCGCCACGTCCGGGCGGAGCGCCGGGATACGGCGGGTCGCCTCCTGAGCGGAGCCGGAGTCACCGACCACCTCGATGTCACCGCTGCTGGTGAGCAGGTCGGCGAGGCCACGACGGACGACCTCATGGTCGTCGAGCAGGAACACCCGGATCATCCCTCGTTTGTACCCCGTTCGGCTGGGCACGACACGGGCCGAAGGTCCCGAACGTGGACCCGGTGTCGGGCAGCTGGTCCCGACGGGTGGGGACGTCCGGCCCTGCCCGCTGACCACGCCGGCGACGCATCGTGGAGACCTGGGAGAAGCACCCACGTCCGGAGGGAGCAACACCATGGACGCCGGCTACACCGTCGAGCAGCTGCGGGCCGCGGCGGCGGACGCCGTCCGGGCGCCGTCGTTGCACAACACCCAGCCGTGGCGGTTCCGGCTGCACGAGGGGGGCATCGAGATCGTCGTCGACCAGGCCCGCCGGCTGCCTGCCAGCGACCCCACCGGCTGGGGGGCGCGGATCGCCTGCGGGGCGGCCCTGTACAACCTGCGGCTCGCCCTGGCGGCGGCCGGCACCCCGGCGTCGGTGCGGCTGCGGCCGTACCCGGGCGAGCCGGACGTGGTGGCCCGGCTGGTGCCGGACCTGCCCCGCCGCCCCACCCCGGCCGAGCGGAGCCTGCACGGCGCCATCGGGCACCGGTTCAGCAACCGCCGGCCGTTCTGGCCCGACCCGGTGCCGGCGGACATCCGGTGGCAGCTCGGCGAGGCGGCGCGGGCCGAGCAGTGCTGGCTCGAGCTGGTGATCGGCACCAGCGCGGTGAACGCCTTCGGCGAGATCGCCCGCAGCGCGCACCGCGTGCTGGACCGGGACCCGGACTACCGGGCCGAGCGGGCCGAATGGACCCGCGCCGAGCCGGCCCCCGACGGCGTGCCGGCCGCAGCCGGCGGCCCGCAGAGCGAACCGCAGGACCTGCTCCCGCAGCGCGGGTTCGGCAACCTGCACCGGGCACCCGGCCGGGACTTCGAGCCGGAGCCCCTGGTGGCCGTGCTCATCGCGGCCGGCAACACCGCCACCGACCAGATCATCGCCGGTCAGGCCCTGCAACGGGTGCTGCTGACCGCCACCGACGCCGGCCTGGCCGTGTCGATGCTCTCCCAGCCGATCGAGGTGCCCAGCGCACGCGAGCAGCTGCGCCTCTCGCTGGGCCGGTTCGGCACCCCGCAGATGGTGATGCGCATCGGGTTCGGCCAGCCCGGGTGGCCCACCCCGCGCCGGATGGTCGACGACGTGCTCGACCTGCCGGTGTCGCGGCTCTGACCGGGGCCGCCGCCCCGGCCGGGACCGCACGTCGCGGCCCCGGCCGGGATAGACGTTCCGCGCGGCCGTCGGGCGGTCGCGCCGACAGGTCAGCCGGACACCACCCGGTGACTCAGGTGGCTGCGGACCCGGGCCGGCAGGTGCCCGGCGAACCGGTTCACCCAGGCGTCGAAGTGCCCCGCCGAGTCGGTCAGGAAGGGCAGGTCATAGACCAGCATCCGGCGTACGGCCAGCAGCGGCACCGGCGACCGCAGCGGCCGGAAGTCCTCGTTCCACAACCCCGGGTTGGGGCAGTACGGGTGGAACTGCCCGACCATCAGCCCCTCGGTGACGAACTCGTCCTTCACCCGGGCCTGGAGCGCGTCCAGCGGCCCGGGATCGGTCCGGTCGACGTCCGGCAGCACGAGCAGGTAGGTCAGCAGCTCCGCCTCGTCGTCCGGCAGCGTCGCCACGGTCCGCTGGTAGCGGTCGCGCAACGCGCCGACCGCCGCGCTGATCCCCGGCACGTCCGTCACGCCGGGCAGTTCCGCGAGGTACAGCAGGTCCCGGCGTAGCGCCGGGGCGGTGTACGGGCAGACCGAACCGGTACGCCCCAGCTCCGGGTGGGGCGCGACCAGGTAGCGGACACACCACTCCAGGACCGTACGCAGCGTGCCGGCTGCCGGGTCGGCCCGCACCTCGGAGGCCGACCGCAGTCGCGGCAGCGGGTCAGTGCCGGACACGGGGCACCCGCCACATCGGTTGCAGGGTCGGCCCGTCGGGCAGCCGGATCGCCGGGCCCCGGGGGCGGAACCCGTACCGGCGGCCCAGCGCCCGTCCACCAGCGGAACTGGCATCGGCGTGCGCCGGCAGCCCCTGGTCGTCGCAGTGCCGCAGGAATCCCGCCAGCAGCAGCGCGCCCCACCCGGACCGTTGCCGGTCCGGTGCCACACCGGCGAACGACACGTGGTGGTGCGGCACCGCCGGCCGGTGCGCGTCGAGCAACCCCAACACGGTACGCAGGGCTTCGGCGTCCTCGCCCGCCACGGCGTCCAGCCGCTCGGCGAAACCGGCCGGCTCCGGGGTGTCCGGGCCGGTGGTGAGCAGTACGGCCCCGAGGTCGACGGTGGTCCAGACACCGTCCGCGCCGAGACTCAGGTCGTAGAGCGCCCGGAAGAAGCCGGGCAGCGCGCGGCGCCGCCGCCGCGCGTCCGGAAAGATCCACACCGCGATCGGATCGTCCCGGAACGCGGTGGCGAGCAGCGACACCAACGGTTCCGCGTCGGCCGTGGTGCCCCGGCGGACGCCCCGGTCGGTTGCGGTGGCGACGCCAGCGGCGGCGGTGTCCACGGTGTCCATCAGTCGCCTCCCTTCACGGCGAGTTCCTCGATGCGGGCGTGCAGCGTGTCCAGGTGGGCCTCCGCCTCCGGCTTCATCACCACGCTGCGCAGCACCCGCGCGTGCGCGGCGTCCCGGACCAGGTCCGGGCGCCGCCGGCCGAAGTCCTCCGCGTCGACCCGCAGCGTGCTCAGGTAGACCGGGTCGACCGGGTCGTGCATCCCGGAGTGCAGCACCCGCCGGGTGGCCTCGTCCACACCCGACAGGGTCGGCCGGCGGGGGTGGTACGTGACCGATGTCCAGGTCCGGCTCCTGGTACAGGTCCAGGTACGGCGAGTCGGCCAGCAGCGCCGCCCACCGCCGGGCGGTCCGCCGGGGCACCGCCAGGACCCGCCCCAGCCCCTCCGGGGTGGGCGGCAGCAACCGGAAGGTCAGCCACAGCGCGGCCGCCGCCGCGCCGGCCCGGGAACACTCCAGGCTGATCTCCCCCAGGTGCAGGTCACTCGGGGTGAAGTAGGTGTACGGGGAGTCGTGCAGGTAGTACCGGGCGACCGCCGGGTCGGCGAAGAGCACCGCCCCGCACCCGTACGGCTGCAACCCGTGCTTGTGCGGGTCGACCACCACCGAGTCGCAGTGCCGGATCGCCGCCCACGGCTCCGGCCGGACCGCCCCGCTGCCGGCGAGCAGCGTGAAGAACCCCCCGTACGCCGCGTCGACGTGCACGCGGACGTCGTGCCGTTCCTTGAGGCGTACCACCTCGTCGATCGGGTCGACGGTGCCGGTGCCGGTGGTCCCGGCGGTGAGCACGACGGTGCCGACCCGGCCGGTGCGCAGCAGTTCCTCCAGCGCCTCCAGGTCGATCCGGCCGTGGTCGTCGACCCGCACCGGGTACGCCTCGACGCCGAGCAGCCGGCACATCCGGGCGTGCGTGAAGTGGCTCTCGACGCTGAACGCGATCCCCCGGCCGGGCCGGGCCTGCCGGGCCACCCAGAGCGCCTCCAGGTTGGCGATGGTGCCGCTGGTCGTGAGGTGACCCAACGCGTCCGGCCTCCCGAACATGCCGGCGAGTTGGGCGACCACCTCCCGTTCCATGTCGGTGGTGGCCGGCCCGCCCTCCCGGGCGTGGTTGTTCGGGTTGAGCAGCATCGCGGACAGGTAGCCGACCACCGCCGCAGGGTGCGGCGGCCGGACCATCTGGCCGGCGTACCGGGGGTGGAAGAACGGATAGTTGTCCCGCATCCTGCGGGTGAACTCGTCGAAGGCCGCACCGAACGCCGAGTCGTCGACCACCTGGGACGGGTGCGGGGCGACGGAACCGAATTCCGCCGCCCACCCGTCGACCGCGTCGACCGCGCGGGCGAGCCAGTGTTTGAGGTCCATCAGGCGGTCTTGTTCACGACCTCGAACTGCGCCATCATCCCGAGCGAGGAGTGCTCCGGGAAGTGGCAGTGGAACGCGTACTTGCCGGTGAAGCCGGAGAAGGTGGCCTGCACCCGGACCGTCGAGCCCGGCGGCACGTGCACCGTGTCCTTCCAGCCCGCCTCGCCGGGGGCCGGCGGCACGCCGTCGCGGTCCAGCAACCGGA
The DNA here is from genome assembly GCF_900091415.1 of Micromonospora inyonensis. Taxonomy (NCBI): domain Bacteria; kingdom Bacillati; phylum Actinomycetota; class Actinomycetes; order Micromonosporales; family Micromonosporaceae; genus Micromonospora; species Micromonospora inyonensis. The sequence continues at coordinate 3,315,598 of NZ_FMHU01000002.1, forward strand.
ACTGCACCAGGTGCAGGTGGAAGTTGTGGTGGATGCCGAACGCGGTGTCCCGGTTGGTGACCCGCCAGATCTCCGTGGTGCCGTTGACCACCTGGACGTCCACCCGGGTGGCGTCGTACGTCTTGCCGTTGACGGTGAAGGCGAGCTTGCTCGGGTCGAAGCTGAGCGCGACGTCCCGGGTGACCGTCGCGGCCGGCAGCGCCGGCAGCGGGATCAGCCGGTCCGGCACCCTGCTGTCGTCCGTGGCCGGGCCGGTGACGTCGAAGCCGATCACCGGGCCGGAGGTGTCCTCCAGCACCACCCGGGTGCCGGCCGGCTGGCCGGCGAAGTCGACGACCACCTCGACCCGCTCACCCGGGGTCAGCCGGACCTCGGACACCGCCAGCGGAGCCGGCAGCAGCCCGCCGTCGGTGCCGATCTGGATCAGCTGACCCCGGTCGAGGCGCAACCGGAAGATGCGGTGCAGCGAGGCGTTGAGCAGCCGGAACCGGTACCGGCGCCCGGTCACCCGCAGGTACGGCTGAGGCTTGCCGTTGGCCAGGATGTGCGGCCGGTTGTCGGCGTTGGTCGGGTCGAAGACGAGCGAACCGTCCGCGCCGATCAGCGCGTCCCGCAACAGGATCGGGATGTCGTACTGGCCCGACGGCAGGCCCAGCGCCCTCTCCGCGTCGTCCTCGATCAGGTAGAAGCCGTGCAGGCCCCGGTAGATGTGCTCGGCCTCGGCGTGGTGGCTGTGGTCGTGGTACCAGAGGGTGGTCGCGTGCTGGAGGTTCGGGTAAGCGTAGCTGCGGGTGGCACCCGGCGCGATGAAGTCCATCGGGTGGCCGTCGTGGACGGCCGGGGTGAAGCCGCCGTGCAGGTGCACGTTGGTGGGGTTGGTGAGCTGGTTGGTCACCTGGAGCGCCACCGCCCGCCCCTTGCGGGCCCGGATGGTGGGGCCGACGAACTGACCGTTGTAACCCACCACCGGCGTGGCGAGTCCGGGCAGGATCTCGACGGTGCCCGCCCGCACCGGCAGCTGGTAGAGATCCGACGTGGAACCCACGTACGTCGGGCGCAGCACCGGGGGAACCGGCATGGCGACACTGAACGGCTCGACCAGCGGGGCGGCGGCGACCGTCCGCGCGTCCGTGCCACCGCCGCCCGCGTCGCCGTGCGCGTGGCGCTCGGCGGTCCGGTCCTCCCCCTTGAGGGCGGCACTGACCGACACCGCGGACGACACGGCCGCCACGCCGCCGACCGCGAGTCCGCCCAGGGTGAGCATGCGTCGTCTGTCCACTCTCTCCACTCTCCTTCACACGCGGGTCGACCGGGACGGACGCGGACGTCGCGCCGTCCCGCCCCGGGGAGACGCCATGCAAGACATCGGCGCTGGGCGGAGGCCGAATTCGCGTGGGTCCCCGTGGGTCCTTCCTCGCACCGTCACCGACCGGAGCGGCGACCGCTCGGCGGACAGCGTCGGTGCTTCCCGGAAGTCAACCGGAAAGACCTCGAGAATCGCTGGACAAAAGTGGCCCAAGCCATTGACGTAGATCGCCGAAAATCAATTCCGGAAACGAAGCGACCCGACATCCGAATTAGATGCCGGGCCGATATTTGCTTCGACAGAATTATTGGTGGGCGATACTGGGTTTGAACCAGTGACCTCTTCCGTGTCAAGGAAGCGCGCTCCCACTGCGCCAATCGCCCCTGCCCCTCAGGCGGGCCGCGAGCGGACGACGGGATTCGAACCCGCGACCCTCACCTTGGCAAGGTGATGCGCTACCAGCTGCGCTACGTCCGCACGTCCCCGGTGTGCCCCCGGTGACGGGATGAACTCTACCCGAACCCAAGATCAGCCCGACACCGGGTATCCCCGACCGGGCTCAGCCCTGACCCCGCCCCGGCCCCTGCGGCGGCTCCGGCTGCTGGCGCTGGCGCGGCGGTTGCGGCCGCGACGGCGGGTGCGGCACCGGAGGCCCGGAGTGCGGCGGGTGCGGCACCGGGCCGCCCGCACCCCACCCCGGCAGGACACCGGCGGCGGCCTGCTCCGGCGAGGCCGGCTGCGCGACGATCGGCGACGGCTGGGAGAGCGTGACCTGACCCGGCACCCCGGAGACCGGATGCGCGGCCTCCCCGGCGGGCGGCAGCGGCACCACCGGCAACGGGTCCATCGTCATCCGGGGCAACGTGACGATCTCCGGGTTGCACTCCACCGCCTGCACCACCGAGCCACGCCCCTCCCCCTTCACCAGGAGCAGGGCGTAGTCCGGCAGATCCTGCAACACCCGGGGCTCGACGGCGTACTCGTACACCCGCTGCGCGGAGGCGGCGTCGCTCCAGTTCGTCCCGCTCGCCACCGACTGCGTCTGACTCCAGGTGCGGCTCCGGCTCCAGTTGCGGCTCCGCTGTTTGATCAGCGACTTCCCCTCGCCCCGGGACCCCTCGCTGCCCCCCTCGGTCTCCGAGCCGCCCTCGGAGTTGGCCAGGGTGTGCGTCTGGTCCCCGCCCAGGGTGCGGGTCAGACCGCTGAGCACGAACCGGTGCTGCCGGCCGATGAACTCCGCCGCCTGCTGCGCCTCGTGGTGGTTGCCCAGTCGCATGAAGGCCACCTCGCCGCCGCCGAGGGCGTGCAGCGACTGCTCCCGCAGGTGCGCGTAGAAGAGCACCAGGCGGATCCCCCGTCGCTCGCAGAGCGTGCCCAACCGCTCGATCTGCCGGTGGTGCAGGTCGTCCGCGCCGACCAGCACGATCGACCCGCCGCTGATCGCCTCCCGGCTCACCCGGCGGATCAGCCACTGCACCAGCAGGTCCTTGAGCAGCTCGTGCTGGGCGCTGCGGCCGTCCCGGTCGGCGACCAGACAGGACAACTCGGCCGTGGGCGGCCCCCCGGCGGCCTGCCCCAGTCCCGTCAGCGGACGCAGGAAGCTCTCCAGTCGCCGCAGGTGGTGGTGGGCCTGCCGGCGGGCCTCCTCCGGCATCAGTCCCGCCACCAGCGCGCACTCGATCTCGCTGAGCGCCGGCTGGCCGGGCCGGTCGGTCAGCACCCGCAGACCGCCGACCAGCCGCGCGATGCTCACGTCCTCCCCGAGCACCTCGCAGAGTTCGCCCAGCAGCATCGTGTCGCGGTGCCGGTCGGCGCGGTCGCCGCCGGTGCCCTCGCCGTACATCGACTCGACCAGCAGGTCGACCAGTTCCCGGCCGGAGAGGCCGGCGAGCAGGTCCAGGTCGCGCAGGCCGGACGGAAACCCGGTGACCCGCACCGAGCGGCCGGTCTGCTCGGCCAGGGTCATCAGCTCGCCGCAGAGCGCCTCGCCGGTGAAGTCCACCAGGGTCATCGGCCCCCGGGTGCTGAGCAACGACCCACCGAAGACGGTCAGCAGCGCCTCCCAGCCGTAGCTGCTGCCACCCACGACGTCGATCCGCCGGGTGCCCGGGGACGGGGTCGCCGCGCTCCACTCGTACATCTGCTCCAACGCCTGCTGCTGCTGGTGCTCGAAGGCCGCGCGGCGTGCGTCCCACCCCGACCTGGCCTGCTCGAACGTGCGGCGGACCTGCTCCTGCGCGGTGGCCAGGTCCCGCTCGGCCTGGCGCTTGAGCAGCCAGACGACCGCCGCCCCGCCGATGCCGCCGAACGCGGAGAGGATCATCAGGAACATCACCAGCCAGCCGATCGGCTCACCGAGGGCGGCGCCGAACCGCTGGCAGCAGCCGAAGAGCAGCGCCAGCCCGAGGCCGACCCCCACTGCCACCCCCATCCGGCGCATCGCCCGTTCCCTGGCGGTGGCGGCCCGGGTGACCAGTTCCGGCGGGACGGTCCCCGGCTCCGGTGGTGGCTCGGGAAACCGCCGCCGGTAGAGGTCGGGGTCCTGGTAGATCCAGCCGAACCGCTCACCGGGCACGGCGAGCCGAGGCAGCGGGTTGTCTCGGTGCGCGATCTCGGTCATGGGGCAGGGAGCCGCCTTCCACAATGGCACGATCCACGATCGAATTCGCAGTTAACCAGGCACCTGCCGAATCGAGAAGACCACCGTCCGCTACCCACCGGTACGGGGCCTAGAGTTTGTCCGGTCCCCGTCACCGGCCCGAGGAGACGTCATGGGCAACGCCGTAGTGGCCGTCCTCCTTCTGCTGGTGGCCGTCGGGGTCGCGACCGCCTTCTCCCGCTGGCGGCGGCGGTCCGCTCCGGAGGCGTCCCGATCCGCCGGGAGGGAAGCGCGCCCCGGGCGGGACAGCCCGTCCCTGCCCGAGCGTTGGCGGCTCCGGTCCGCCCGCTGGCTGCGCCGGCCCGGGGAGCCCCGACGGCCCGTGGTGGCGGAGGAGGTCACCCTGATCTGCATCACCTGCCAGGGGCGGGGGTGGATCGACAGGCGGGAGCGGACCCTGACCTTCACCGGCACCGGCTTCGCCGACGTGGAGAACCCGCCCACGATGTGCGAGACCTGCGCCGGTTCCGGTCGGGTCACCCGGTGAACCGGCGGCGACGTCAGTCGCCGTACCACGGCGGAGCGGGAACCGCCCGGGGCGGCCGGAGCCCGCTCCGTACACGGGAGAAGCCCGTCACCGGTCTCCGGTGACGGGCTTCTCCGTCTGGTGGGCGATACTGGGTTTGAACCAGTGACCTCTTCCGTGTCAAGGAAGCGCGCTCCCACTGCGCCAATCGCCCTCGTCTACTGCCGAGGTGGAGACGGGATTTGAACCCGTGTACACGGCTTTGCAGGCCGTTGCCTCGCCTCTCGGCCACTCCACCGAGGTTGCCCCCGCATGCGTGGTGGCATCTCTCCGAGCGGACGACGGGATTCGAACCCGCGACCCTCACCTTGGCAAGGTGATGCGCTACCAGCTGCGCTACGTCCGCACGCCCCCGGTGTTTTCCGGTGACGGATGAGAACTTTAGCCGAGCCCGGGAACGCTTGCCAAATCGGGGGGAACATCCGGCGGGTTCGGCCCGGTGCGGCAGGGTTCCGTGGCAGGTCGGAGGCCGGATCGGGGCGGTGGTCGAGGGGTCGGGGCCAGCACCCCTGAGCTTCCTAGGAGCCTGGACAGCAGGAGCCCGCGCGGGCGTCCGAGCAGGTGGACGGGGGGGGGGACGACGGTCGGCGGGAACTGCGATCGCCCTTTCACAGCTCATCGACGGCAGGCCGGAGCGGTAACTCCTCGTGAGCGGCCAGATGGGCTACGGTAGCCGCGTGACGAGACGTGCCGCTGAGATCCGCCTGGATGCCCTGCTGCGCACGGCGTGTGACGTGATCGTGGAACGTGGCCTGGCCAACACCCGGACCGCCGACGTGGCGCAGGCTGCCGGAGTCAGCCAGGCACTGGTCTTCTACCACTTCGCCACCAAGGACCGCCTGCTGGAGCAGGCGTTCGCGTACGCGGTCGAACAGGACCTGGCCCGCCTGGACGCGGTGGTCCGCTCCTCCGCCGCCCCGCTGGCCAAGCTCAAGAAGATCCTGCGGCTCTACACACCGTCCGGGCGTTCCACCTCCTGGTCGCTCTGGATCGACGGCTGGTCCGAGTCGCTGCGCACCCCGGAACTGGAGAAGGTCTGCCGCCGCCTCGACCTGCGCTGGCGGCAGGATCTCGCCGCGGTCATCACGGCCGGCGTCGAGGACGGCACCTTCGAGTGCGCCGACCCGGCCGGCGCGGCCTGGCGGATCAACGCGGTGATGGACGGGCTCGCGGTGCAACTCGCGGTGCACCACCGGGTGATCACCCGACGCCAGTTCGCCGACTGGATCCGCCTGGTGACCGCGCGGGAGTTGGGACTGGTCCCGGCCGATCTCGACTGATCCGCCGACGCCCGCCGCCACGCCCACGCCGGCCACGGCCAGACCACTGGCCAGCGCCGCCTCCGCGCCACCCAACCGGAGACCGCCCGACCGGACCGCCTCCCCGGAAACCACCCGACCGGGACGGCCGAACGGGACAATCGCGGCATGGATCTGCTGGAGACGTACCGGCGCAGCCTGGCAGAGTTCACCGACCGGGTCGGTCGGATCGACCCAGGACGGTGGTCGGCGCCGACGCCCTGCCCGGAGTGGGACGTCCGCGCCCTGGTCGCGCACGTGGTCACCGAGGAACGGTGGTCGGTGCCCCTGCTGGACGGCGCGACCGTCGAATCGGTCGGCGACCGGTTCACCGGCGACCAGCTCGGCGGCGATCCGGTCGAGGCGGCCCGGGACGCGGCCCGGCGGGCCGAACAGGCCGCCACCGCCCCGGGGGCAACGGAGCGGACGGTCCACCTCTCGGCCGGCCCGACGCCGGCCCGGGAGTACCTGCACCAACTCGTCGCCGAACACCTGATCCACGGCTGGGACCTGGCCGTCGCGATCGGCGCGGACTCCCGGCTGGACCGGGAGGCCGTCCGCGAGTGCGCCCGGTGGTTCACCGGACGGGTCGCCGACTACCAGGCCGGCAACCTGGTCCGCGCCGGGGTGGACGCGCCCGCCGACGCCGACGAGCAGGACCGGCTGCTCGCCCTGTTCGGCCGCGATCCGGCCTGGACGCCGCGAGACTGACCCTCGCTCCCCGGCCCGGCGGTCGGCGAGCATGGTTTTGCCGACGCCGCTGGCCGACGCTGACCTGCTCAGAAGTCTGGTGCGGTCCGGAGGATCACCGCCCGCGCCGAGGCCGCTGCGGTACTGGTCCACCCGGACCACGCCGCGTGCGCCCTCGGGCTGGTTCGGCGGGAGGTGTAGGACCGCATCACCCACCGGTCGTGGAACCACGCGGTCGCGGCCTGGCTGACCGTCGAAGCCGGCTACCCCCGAGCATGTGGGAGCAGTGGGAGCGTCAGTGCGACCTGCCTAACCTTGATCATCCACTCGACCTGGTACTGCGCGTACGGCGGCGGATTCCCCGTCGATCAGCCCCACACCACGGCTGCGGCGCCGCCGCCCCGGCGGGCCGGCTCGGCCGCCGCCAGCAACCGGCCGCCGCCGAGAAACTCAATGCCGGTGGCCGCGCCGATCTCGGCGCTGGGTGTGTACCGGTGGCCCAGGACGGCCAGCGCCTGACCCTCCGGCGAGCTGCTGAACGCCGGTTCCGCGGTCACGGTGGCCGTGTTGCGCTGGGTGGCCCGCGGCGCGGCAATCGCCTGCGGCAGGGACATTCCCAGGTCGATCCGGCCGATCAGGATCTGCAGCACGGTGGTGATGATCGTCGAGCCGCCCGGCGAACCGACGGCGAGGAAGGGCTTCCCGTCGGCCAGCACGATGGTCGGCGACATCGAACTGCGCGGTCGCTTGCCCGGCCCCGGCAGGTTGGGATCCGGGGCGTCGCCCTGCGTCGGCACGAAGTTGAAGTCGGTCAGCTCGTTGTTCAGCAGGAAACCCCGGCCCGGCACCACCATGGCGTTGCCCCCGGTCGCCTCGATGGTCAGCGTGTACTCGACCACGTTGCCCCAGCGGTCGGCGACGGTCAGGTTCGTCGTGTGGTTCTCGTACGAGTCGAATGCACCGCCGGTGGTGGCCACGCAGCCGCCGTACCGATGGTCCGGCACGCCCGGCGGCACCGGCTTGGTAGCGGCCCGGGCGGGGTCGATCCGGCAGGCCCGCTCGGCTGCGAAGCCGTCGGTGAGCAGCTGCCGCTGCACCCAGGGCAGCATACCGTCGCCGATGTAACGGTTGCGGTCGGCGAACGCGAGTGCGCTCGCCTCCAGGTAATGGTGCAGCGCCTGGGTCCGGTCCAGCCCGCCCAGGTCGACCTTTTCCAGGATGTTGAGCGCCTCACCGACCGTGGTGCCTCCGCTCGATGGCGCCGGCATGCCGTACACGTCCAGACCGCGATACTGCGAATGGGTCGGCATCGGCGTCCGCACCCGGTAGGCCGCCAGGTCGCGCAGGCTCAGCGAACCGGGCCGGATCGGGTACGCCCACGGCTGGCTCGGGTCGGCGGCGACCGGCGGCTGCTGCACGGTACGGACGATGTCCCGGGCGATCGGCCCCGTGTAGAAGGCGTCGATGCCGTCCCGGGCGATGGCGGCGTACGTGTCCGCGAGGTCGCGGTTGCGGAACACGCTGCCGACCGCCGGTGCCTGCCCACCCGGCAGGTACAGCTCCCGCGTCGAGGTGAACTGGGCGAACGCGGCCTTGTCGTCGTTGACCTGGCTCTGGAACGTCGAATCCACCACGAAGCCGTCGCGGGCCACACCGATCGCCGGCTGCAGCGAATCGGCGAGCGAGTGGGTGCCCCACCGGCGCAGCGCCTCCCGCCACGTGGCCAGGGTGCCCGGCGTACCTACGGAGAGGCCGCTGATCCGCGCTTCGTCGAACGCGTACGCCGCACCGGTGTCCGGGTTGACGAACAACCGCTCGTCCGCGCTGGCCGGCGCGGCTTCCCGGCCGTCCAACGTGGACACCCGACCGGATTTCGCGTCGTAGTAGACGAAGAAGCCACCGCCGCCGATGCCGGCCGAGAACGGTTCGGTGACGCCGAGCGTGGCCGCCGCCGCCACCGCGGCGTCGACCGCGTTGCCGCCGCGGCGCAGCACCTCCAGGCCGGCCCGAGTGGCCTCGGCATCCACGGTGGACACCGCGCCGCCGTAACCGGTGGCGGTGGGGGGCGCGGCGGTGGCCTCGGCCGCCAGGCTGGCCGCGCCGTCGCCGGCGGCTACGGCGGTGCCGGCCGGATTGACGACCAGCGCGCAGATGGTGAGTGTGACCAGCGAGAATCCTCGTCGGATCCGCATCCGAGCCTCCGGGGGAGATCGATAGGCAGTGTTGAATCAATACGCTGGACGGCCCGATCGCGCAAGTCGACCAGGCCGCCCACCCCGTCCGCGACCCGCTATTCGGTACGCAGGGCGTTACCGCTGCTTAGTCGGGTCGCGGCGATCACCGGCGCGGACAGCGGGGTGGACAACGTCGCCACCAGAGGGTGGTGACCGCGTAGCCAGACGTTGTAGTCGCCGATCTTGACGTGACCGAACCCGATGCCCTGCTTCTGCTTGCCGTATACCCGGCGCAGCATCGAATCGATGTCCACAAAACGTCGGCGCCGGTCAGGATCGGCGCCCGCCCGGCCCGAGATCGACATCGGTGACGCCCTCCAGCCGACGTCCGTGCTGCTGGAGCAGTTTATCCTCGCGGTGGCTCGGTTGCCGGAACCTCCTCCTGCGGCGTAGTCGCCCGAGCCTGAGGCAACGGTGGCAGGTACCGGGGTCGACCCGCGCCGACCCCGGAGGACCCGCACGGGGCAGAATCACCGGGTGTCCGAGATCTCCGAGGCCTTCGTCCGGTTGCACGCCCGACTGGGCCCCGTCGCCTTCGTTCCCGAGGTGCGGCTGCACCAGGCCGACGAACCGATCGGGCTCTGGGAGCTGACCGAGGGCGAGTTCCGCAGCGCGCAGCCGCCGCCGTTCTGGGCCTTCGCCTGGGCCGGCGGTCAGGCCCTGGCCCGGTACGTCCTCGACCACCCGGAGACCGTCGCCGGCCGCCGGGTGCTCGACCTCGCCTCCGGCTCCGGCCTGGTCGCGGTCGCCGCCGCCCGCGCCGGGGCCGCCGCCGTCCGCGCGGTGGAGATCGACGAGCGGGCGGTCGCCGCCGTCGCGCTCAACGCCGAGGCCAACGGGGTACGCGTCGACGCGGAGCTGGGCGACGTCCTCGACGACCCGGACGCCGGTACGGCCGAGGTTCTGCTCGCCGGGGACGTCTTCTACAGCGAGGCGATGGCCAACCGGATGCTGCGCTTCCTGCTCCGCGCCACCCGGGCCGGGACGCGGGTGCTGGTCGGCGACCCCGGCCGTGCCTTCCTCCCCCGGGACCGCTTCACCGAACTGGCCGGATACGACGTGCCGGTGCCTCCGGCGCTGGAGAGCGTCCGGGTCCGGCACACCACCGTCTGGGAACTGCGACCCGGCCGCCCCCGTGCCGATGGTTGACCGGTCCGACGTGCTGTTCCGTGGCTGGGGCCCGGTCCTGGACGGCGAAGCGCCCGACACGGTGACCGTCGCCGACCACCTCGGGGTCCCGCACCTGCTGGTGACCCGGCATGCCCTGGTCCGGCAGGTGCTCGCCGACCCGGTCACCTGGCGGCCGGACAACGCGCTGGACGCGGTCACCCCGGTCCCGGTGGCCGCGCTGCGGGTCCTCGCCGGGCACCGGTTCCGGCTGCCGCCGACCCTGGCCAACAACTCCGGTCCGAGCCACCCCGGGATCCGGGCGCTGGTCGCCGAGGCGCTGCACCCGGAACGGGTCGCCGCCCAGCGGCCCTGGCTGACCGGGCTGGTCGACGCGCGGGTCGGCCGGCTGGCCGCCGGCCTGACCGCCGGGGCGACCGTCGACCTGTACGCCGGGCTCGCCGCCGACCTGCCGCTGCTGGTGCTGGCCCGCCTGGTCGAGCTGCCGGACGCGCCGGTCGAGGCGGTCAAGGAGTTCGCCCGCGCCGCGCTGGAACTCTTCTGGGCACCGCTGGACGAGGCCCGGCAGCTCGCCCTCGCCGTCGAGGTGGGCCGCTTCCACCGGGTGCTGCGGGAGTTCGCCGCCACCGGCGGTGGGCTGGCCGCCCGGCTGCGGGCCGAGGGACACTCCGCCGACGTGGTCGTCGGCACGCTCTTCTTCCTGCTGGTGGCGGGGCAGGAGACCACCTCCCAGTTCCTCACCCTGCTGCTGCACCGACTCACCGGCGAAGCGGCGGTGCTGGCCGGGCTGCGCGCCGGCACGGTGCCGGTGGCCGACGTGGTGGAGGAGGGACTGCGGCTGGAGCCGCCGATCGTCACCTGGCGGCGGGTCGCGGCGGCGGACACCACGCTGGGCGGGACGCCGGTGCGACGGGGCACCAGTGTCGTGCTCTGGCTGGCCCGGGCCGGACGGGACCCGGCCGTGGTCGCCGAGCCGGGGCACTTCCGACCGGGTCAGCGCGGCTCCCGCCGCCACCTGGCGTTCGGCGCGGGTGCGCACCGCTGCGTCGGGGCGCACCTGGCCCGGATGGAGGCGGCCGTGGTGGTGGCCCGTACGGCGGAGCTCCTGGCCGGCGTCGAGGTGGTCCGGCCGCCGTGGTGCCCGGACAACCTCACCTTCCGGATGCCGGACACCTTCCTGGTACGCAGCCGGAAGCCCTGACGAAACTCAGTGGTCGCTCCGGCCGGAAGACGCTGCGGAGCGGCACCACGCCGCCGTGAGCGTCCCGGCATGACGACTCCACGTCACGGCGGCCGGACGGTCGCCGTACTCCTGGCTCTGGCGGCGGCGCTGACACCCGGCGGCGGCCCCGGTCGGCACTGTCGGAAGTGGGTGGGTTCAGGTCTCCTCGGCCCAGGCCCGCCAGTCGTCGAGCACCCCGTACAGCGCCGGGGTGAGCCAGCCCGGGGCGGACCGGCGGAACACCCCCGGATCCATCGCCCCGGCTCCGGTCGGCAGCGCGCCGAGCAGCTTCGGCACCAGCTCGCCGAGGTTCGCCCAGTGCACCAGTTCCGGCTCGGCCGGCCAGGCGCCGATCACCACCCCGGCCGGCACCGCCCGGCGCTCCAGCGCCTCCAGGGTGAGCGCGGTGTGGTTCAGCGTGCCCAGCCCGGCGCGGGCCACCACGACCGCCGGTGCGCCGAGCGCCACGGCCAGGTCGGCGACCGTCCACGCCTCGCCGGAGGGGCGCAGCCCCATCGGGACGAGCAGCCCGCCGGCCCCCTCGACGAGCACCAGGTCGTGCTTGTCCACCTCCTCGCGGACCGCGTCGACCACGGTGTACAGCTCCAGCGGCTCCAGCTCGGCCACCCGGGCGGCGGTCAGCGGGGCGAGCGGATCGGGGAAGCTGGCCAGCGTCCGGCCGGTCAGCGGGGCGGCCAGCCGGGTCACGCTGTCGACGTCGGAGGGCTCGCCGGTGGCCGCACCGGTCTGGCCGGGCTTGACCACGGAGACCCGTAGCCCGGCCGCCTGCGCGGCGGCGGTCACGGCCGCGGTCACCACGGTTTTGCCGACGCCGGTGTCGGTGCCGGTGACCAGCACCGCACCCTGCCACGGGGCGGTCACGCGACCACCCCGGCCCGCGGCCCCCGCGCCCCCTCCGGCGCGCACGCCACGACGACGTCCAGCGCCCGCTCGAAGTCGACCCGGGGCACCCCGGCGTTGAGGGTCAGCCGCAGCCGCGACCGCGGGTCGGGGGTGGAGGGCGGACGGAAGCAGCCGACCGCCACCCCCTGCTCCCGGCACTCCTCGGCCCACGTCGTGGCGGCCTCCGCGCCGGGGGCGGTCACCGACACCACCCCGGCGGCGGGCGAGGAGACGGTCAAGCCGGCGGCCCGCAGCCGGCGTACCGTCACCGCAGCCCGGTCGGCGAGCTCGGCACGCAGGTCGTCACGGGTGCGGGCGAGACCGACGGCGGCCCGTACCCCGGCGGCGACGGCCGGCGGGAGCGCCGTGTCGAAGATGAAGGTCCGGCCGGTCTCCACCAGGTGCCGGACGAACGGTGCCGGAGCGGCCACCACCCCGCCCACGCCACCGAGGGACTTCGAGAGGGTGGCGGTGACCACCACGTCCGGCGCTCCGGCGAGTCCGGCGGCGACCACCGCACCGGCACCGGCCGGTCCGGTCACCCCGAGCGCGTGCGCCTCGTCGACCAGCAGCAGCGCACCGTACCGGCGGGCCACCTCGTGCAGCCGGGCCAGCGGGGCGAGGTCCCCGTCGACGGAGAAGACCGACTCGGTGACCACCACGGCCGGCCGGCCGGGGGCGGCGGCGAGCGCGGCCTGCACGGCGGACACGTCGGCGTGCGGGGTGACCACGGTCTCCGCCCCGGAGATGCGACAACCGTCGATCAGGGAGGCGTGGTTGTGCGCGTCCGAGACGAGCAGGGTACGGGGCTGGACGAGGGCCCGCAGCGCGCCGAGGTTGGCCAGGTAGCCGGAGGAGAAGACCAGCGCCCCTTCCGCACCGAGCCAGGCGGCGAGGGTGTCCTCCAGCTCGAGGTGCACGTCCGTGGAGCCGCGTACCAGCCGGGACCCGGTGGCGCCCAGCCCGTACGCGCGCAGCGCGACCGCCGCGGCAGCGGTGACCTCGGGATGGGTGGCGAGCCCGAGGTAGTCGTTGCCGGCCAGGTCGACCGTGGCGTCGTCCGCGCCCCGGGGCCGCAGCCGCCGGGTCAGCCCCGCCTTCGCCCGCAGCTCGGCACGGCGTTCGAGCGCCGCCAGCCAGTCCGCCACCGTCACTCCCCTGCTCGCCGCCCGACCTCGCCGCCGCGCCCGGCGACCGTTCCGCCGGGCGAAGTTACCATCCGGACCGGAGTCACCGGCGTGGCGCGGCGCGGCCCCGGCGGAGCACTCCCCGGCCCCGTCGCAACCGGCTCGGAGGTGGCTGGAGCGGCGGGCAGCAGGGATTCGTCCCCGGTGGCCGGCCTTGTAGGGTACGAGCCATGCCAGAGATCCTCGACCAGGCCCGGACCCAGGTGCTGGAGCAGGGCGTCGGCCTCGACGAGGCCGGTGTCCTCGCCGTGCTCAACCTGCCCGACGAGCACCTGACCGCCGCGCTCCAACTCGCCCACGAGGTACGGATGCGCTGGTGCGGCCCGGAGGTCGAGGTGGAGGGCATCGTCTCGCTGAAGACCGGCGGCTGCCCGGAGGACTGCCACTTCTGCTCGCAGTCCGGCCTGTTCGCGTCCCCGGTCCGCTCGGTCTGGCTGGACATCCCGTCCCTGGTCGAGGCGGCGAAGCAGACCGCGGCCACCGGGGCGACCGAGTTCTGCATCGTGGCGGCCGTGCGGGGCCCGGACGCGAAGCTGATGAAGCAGATGCGCGAGGGCGTCGCGGCGATCCGGGCGGCGGTCGACATCCAGGTCGCCGCGTCGCTGGGCATGCTCACCCAGGAGCAGGTCGACGAGCTGGTCGACATGGGCGTGCACCGGTACAACCACAACCTGGAGACCTGCCGCTCCTACTTCCCGAACGTGGTCACCACGCACTCCTGGGAGGAGCGCTGGGAGACGCTGCGGATGGTCCGCGAGTCCGGCATGGAGGTGTGCTGCGGCGGCATCCTCGGCCTCGGCGAGACGGTCGAGCAGCGGGCCGAGTTCGCCGCGCAGCTCGCCGAACTGGACCCGCACGAGGTCCCGCTGAACTTCCTCAACCCCCGGCCGGGCACCCCGCTGGGCGACCGTCCGGTGGTCGAGGGCAAGGACGCGCTGCGCGCCATCGCCGCGTTCCGGCTGGCCATGCCGCGCACCATCCTCCGGTACGCGGGCGGGCGTGAGCTCACCCTCGGCGACCTGGGCACCCGCGACGGCCTACTCGGCGGCATCAACGCGGTGATCGTCGGCAACTACCTGACCACCCTGGGCCGGCCGGCGACCGACGACCTCAAGCTGCTCGAGGACCTGAAGATGCCGGTCAAGGCGCTCTCCGCGACGCTGTGACGGCGGTGGACGGCGTGTGGTGCGACCGGTGCGGTGAGCCGGTCGGGGCGAGCGCGCACGAGGCGTGCCGGACCGCCCGGACACTTGAGCCGCCCCGGTACTGCCCGTCCTGCCGGCGCCGGATGAAGGTGCAGGTGCTGCCGACCGGCTGGCGGGCGACCTGCGTCGAACACGGCGCCATCACGGACTGAGCCACCCCACACCCAGCACCCCAGATCCTGGACGGTTGCCGTCCGGCAGCACCCGCAGCCGCGGCCATCACCCAACTCCTCCACCTACAACGACGCCACCGTCAAAGGACGGAGACGCCGACTGGTCACTGGCCACGCCCTAAACGGCGCCTCCAGGGGGTTCTACTGCCCAGAGTGGTGTGGTGCCGCTGCGGAAACGGGTGAGGGCCCCTTCCCAAGCGGGAAGGGGCCCTCACGGTGCTGTGTGGGTCACTTGGTCCAAAGCTCGGCGACCAGGTCGGCGGCCTGCTTCTCCCACTGCGCGTAGTGGTCGGGGTAGGCCGACACCTGCACCGTCTGCGCGGCCTCAGTGAGCGGCATGTCCCGCCACCCGTCGACCTGCTTCAACCCGTTCAGGAACGCGGTGGTCGAGTACTCCGGGTCGGTGATCTGCTCGACCGTGCCCCAACCGCTGGACGGGCGCTGCTGGAACAGACCCTGCGAGTCGTGGTCGTTGCGGTCACCCAGGTGACCCAGGTTCTCCAGCTTCGACTCCTGCAGGCTCGTGGCGATCGCCACCACGGCAGCCCGCTCGTCCATGCCGTTCTTCTTGGTGGCCTCGATGATGGCCTTGGCGTTGGCCTTCTGCTCGTCGGTCAGCGGCACCGTCGACTGCCCGGCCGGCACACCGTTGGGCAGCAACTTGTCCATCGACACCTGCTGCTTGTCGGTGGCCACCTGCTGAGTCGCCGCCACCGGCTTGGTCTCGGTCACCGGGGTGTCGTGGGTCAGGCCCAGGCCCGGGCCGGCGGCGATTCCGGCTGCGGCGGTCAGACCGGCGATGGACAGCACACCACGCTGGATCAGCTTGTTCATGATCAAAGCTCCATTCGGGGGTTGGCGCACACACCCGGACACACCACCCACACAGGGCGGGGACGGGACGATGCGCTGGCACCACGCGTGCGGGCGCTCTGAGGAAGATCCGGGGAAGTCACCGCGCCGAAGAAGGGGGATCGGGGGATCCGCCACGCCCGCAGTGCGGGTGCTCCATCGGCGTCGACATGGTGTAACGACCGGCGGGCCGGCTCCATTCCCGGGGCCACCCGGCCACCCGCCCGCTCACCAGCGGAGGGCTACGGCCGCTCCGGGGACACAACCAACCCGCCCCCACCGCCATTCCCCGCCAGCAACCCCGACCGCCACGCCGTCCACATGGAAGCGCTCCCATGGATATGCGACTCCGACCCGTACCCGGACGCCCTCTACGCGACCGGCGGGCAGAACCCGCAGCTGAAGCACGCCTACCTCTTCACCCCGGCCGGCTGGACCCTGGTCACCGGGACCGCCTCGGTCACCGGCGAGGGCAGCACGTTCAACCTGAGCCACACCTGCGCCGGCCAGCCGTCGGCCACGCCGACTCCGACGCCGACGCCGACGCTGCAGGCCGTGGCGACCACCGGACCGACCGCAGCCGTCGGGCTCCGTCAGGCGGGGCCGGACGGCCGGGCAGCCCGACCAACGAATTGATCAGTGTCTTTTATCACCATACCCGCGGGCGCACCCTGCGCGACCGGGCCAACCTCGGCCGAACATTTCAAGAAAGCCCTTTCCCGCCAAGTCAGACTGAATCACATCATCGATAACCTGCGACATAGTCTCGGCGTAACAGCAGGTCAGCGAGGAGATGTGCGCATCGCCGGGTCGGCTCCGCCGGCTTTCGGGCGTGGACGGCCGTCCTGGCATACGAACGTACTGTTGCCGCCGACGATCCGGGCACGGGACAGTACCGCCAAGCGGTGCCGTCGATGCCGCCGCTCCACTGGAAGACCCTGAGGAGATCGCGATGGCTCTACGACTCGCCGACGGCACCGCCTGGGCCGAGACCCTGTCCCGTGCGGTCGAGGCCGCCCCCGAGGCGTTCGACCCCGCCGGCCCCGACGGCACCACCACCCTGCGCAACCTCATCGAAGGAGACTGGGCCCCGGCCGGCACGCCCAGCCCCGTCCGCACCCCGATCGACAACACCGTCCTGGTCAACCTGCCCCGGCTGGACGCCGCCACGGCCCGCGCCGCCGTGGTCTCCGCCGCCGCCGCGCACCGCGACTGGGCCGAGACCCCGCTCGCCGAGCGGAAGGCCCGGGTGAACGACGCACTCGCCGCGCTGCGCGACCACCGCGACCTGCTGGCCCTCCTGCTGGTCTGGGAGATCGGCAAGCCCTGGCGGCTGGCCTGCGCCGACGTGGACCGGGCGCTCGACGGCGTCCGGTGGTACGTCGACGAGATCGACCGCATGCTCGCCGACGGGCGCGAGCCGCTCCCCGGCCCGGTCAGCAACATCGCCAGCTGGAACTACCCGATGAGCGTGCTGGTCCACGCCGAACTGGTCCAGCTCCTCGCCGGCAACGCGGTCATCGCCAAGACCCCCTCGCAGGGCGGGGCGGTCTGCCTGACCGTCGCCCACGCGCTGATGCACCGGGCCGGCCTGCCCACCACCCTCGTCTCCGGGGGCGGCGAGGAACTGTCCGAGGTGCTCGTCCGCGCCCCGGAGATCGGTGCGGTCGCCTTCGTCGGCGGACGGTCCAACGGCGGGAAGGTCGCCGCCGCGCTCCTCGACTCCGACAAGCGCCACTTCATCGAGCAGGAGGGGCTCAACGCCTGGGGCATCTGGAACTTCTCGCAGTGGGACATGCTCGCCGCGCACCTGAAGAAGGGCTTCGAGTACGGCAAGCAGCGCTGCACCGCGTACCCGCGCTTCGTCGTGCAGCGGGACCTGGTCGACGAGTTCCTCGACATGTACCTGCCGGTGGTCCGTTCGGTGCGCTTCGGCCACCCGCTCGCCGTCGGCGACGACTGGTCCGCCGGTGACCCCCTGCCCGAGCTGGACTTCGGCCCGCTGATCAGCGCCACCAAGGCCGACGAGCTGCGCCGCAAGGTCGACGAGGCGGTACGCGGCGGCGCCGTCCCGCTCTACCGGGGCAAGCTCGACGGCGCACCGTTCCTGACCGGACAGGACACGTCGGCGTACGTGGCCCCGTCGGTGCTGCTCGCCCCGCCCGGCCGCTCCCGGCTGATGCACGCCGAGCCGTTCGGCCCGGTCGACACGATCGTGGTCGTGGACACCACCGACGAGCTGCTCGCCGCGATGAACGCCTCCAACGGCGCGCTGGTCGCCAGCCTCGCCTGCGACGACGAGGAGGAAGCGGCGAAGCTGGCGGTGGACCTCCAGGCGTTCAAGGTCGGCATCAACAAGCCGCGCTCCCGGGGGGACCGGGACGAGCCGTTCGGCGGCCGGGGCGCCTCCTGGAAGGGCGCGTTCGTCGGCGGTGAGCTGCTGGTGCAGGCGGTCACGGTCGGCCGCAGCCGGCTCTTCGGCAACTTCCCCGACTACAACAGCTACCCGGCCACCTGACCAGCGACGCCCGGGGCCCCGCCGGCGCTACGGTCACCACCATGGCCGCGATCGATGTGGTGCTCGCCGACCCCGAGGGCAACCGGTTCTGCGTCTCCGGGCGGCGGGCCGGCTAGACCTGGGTCGGGCAGTGGCGGCCAGTGAGCGGGAGCGTGGCGGTGAGCACCGACCCGTCCCGCTCCAGGTGCATCGGACGGTCGAGCCGGTGCAGGATCCGCAGCATCGGGGCGTTCCCGGTGTGCACGTACAGCTCCAGCGCCGCGTACCCGGCCCGGTCGGCGTGGGTGACCAGCCGGCGCAGCAGTGCGCCACCGAGGCCACGGCGCTGCCGGTCGTCGGCGACCAGCAGCGCCGCCTCGGCCTGGTCCCCCTCGCCGAGCAGGTTCGCCATCGCGACCACCGACTCCGCCGAACCGGCGGCGTCGGTCTCGGTGGCGACCAGGGTCGTTCCCCGCGTCGGGTCGAGCAGCCGCCGCAACCGCTCCGGCGACGGGCTGCCCGCCCCACTCAGGTAGCGGCCGTGCAGGCTCCGCGCCGAGCACCGCTCGTGCAGCCGCCCGACGGCGGGGAGGTCGTCCGGCCCGGCCGGGCGTACCCCCAGCTCGGTGCCGTCCGGCAGGACCAGGGTGACCTGCTCGGCGGCCCGGCGCGCGACGGTGGTCGCCAGTTCGACCAGCGCCTGCGCCCGCGCGTACTCCGCCGGAGTGAAGTCCGGCGCGGTCCGGGACAGGTCGAACCAGCCACCGGCGGCGTCACCGAGACACATCCGGGTGCCCTCGACACCGGCCACCGGGCCACCACCGGCGCCGGCGGCTCCGCTGCCGGCGGCGGGCACCGGCCGCCAGGTCACCGTCTCCGCGCCGAGCAGGGCGCGCAGCGCCTCGCCGGTCGCGTCCGGGTCGCGGACCAGCCGGGTCGCCAGCCCGAGCACCCGGGTGGGCTGGTCGACCAGGCCGCGCGCCTCGCTACGGGCGATCCAGCAGTTCCGGCCCCGCCCCTTCTCGACGGCGGCGAACAGGTCGGCCTCACCGAGGGTGTCCGGCGCGTCGACGAGGAAGTCGTCGACCGCCCCGGCCTCGGTGGTGTGCACCTGGAGGGCGAGGATGTTCACCCCCCGCAGCGCGAGGCTGGCGGTGAGCACCGACAGGTAGCCGGGCCGGTCGTCCACCGTGGCCCGGATCCGCCAGAGGGTCACGACCGTCCCCCGGGTGCCGGAGCCGACGCGGCGCCTACCAGGTCGAGCCGGTCGCCGAGGATCACCGCGCTGGCCCGTACCAGCTGGGACAGCCGGTCCACCTCGGTGCGGTGGAACGCGGCCGGGGAGAGCGTCTCCGCAGCTCCTCGCGCCACCACCAGCACCAGCCCGGCCCGCCCGAACGGCGCGACGGCGTAGTGGCCGCCGTCGGGCGCGGTCATGGCGCGGGAGCGCAGCGGGGTCACCTCCGGCAGGATCGGCGCGACCGGGGTACGCCAGCTCGCGTAGCCGACCGTGGCCACACCGCCGCCGGAGGACGCCCAGTCGACCGGCACCGTCGCGGCCACCGCCCAGTCCGCCGCCAGCAGGCCGGGCACCGCGTCGACCAGGGTGGCGAGCCCGTCGGCCGGGTTCGCGGCGACCTGGGCCAGCAGCTCGGCGTCCTGCCCGGTGGCGGTCGGCGCGCCGATCGCCCGCCACACCCCGTCCACCTGCACACCGGGGATCGCGGCCAGACCGGCCATCAGCCGCTCCAGCCGCCCGGCGCCCGGCCAGACCACGGTGAAGTCGTCGACCGCGCGGCCACCGAGCCGTTCCAGCACCACCACCTGGACGATGTCGGCGCCGGAGACCCCCAGGGTGCGGGCCACCTGGCCGAGCGTGCCGGGTCGATCCGGCAGGGTCACCCGAACTCTCAGCAGCATGTCTGTCCCCCATCGCTCGGCGGCCGGTACCCGTCCGGCAGGCTGGTCCCCAGCGTGTCCGACGGCCGTTTCGCCCCTGTTGCCGCGCGGTGTCCCCGGCGAAAAACGCGTCTTGACACGAAGAACCGAGGTGCCATCAACTATTCGGATGACCGATCCGGCCGTCGACGCGGTCCGGCCGGGGACCGGCTCGGCCTCCCCCGCCGGTACGCCCCCGCGCGGGCTCGACCTCGACCGGCTCGCCGCTCACCTCGCCGCCCACCGGCCCGACCTGGCCGGCGGCCCGTTGCGCGCCCGCCTGATCGCCGGCGGGAAGTCGAACCTGACCTACCTGCTGGCCATCGGCGACCGGGAGGTGGTGCTGCGCCGGCCTCCGCTGGGCCACGTGCTGGCCACCGCGCACGACATGGCCCGGGAGCACCGGGTGATCAGCGCGCTCGCCCCGACCGGGGTGCCGGTGCCGGCTCCGCTACTGCTCTGCACCGACCCGGCGGTGATCGGCGCGCCGTTCTACCTCATGGAACGGGTCGACGGAACGGTCTACCGCAGTCGCGCGCAGACCGACCGGCTCACCGCCGGGCAGCGGCGGGACCTGGCCATCGCGATGATGGACACCCTGGCCACGCTGCACTCGGTGCCGCCGGCCGAGGTGGGGCTCGCCGACTTCGGCCGCCCCGACGGCTACCTCGCCCGCCAGGTCCACCGCTGGGCCGGCCAGCTCGACAGGTCGCGCAGCCGGCCGCTGCCCGGCGTCGACGAGCTACGCGACCGCCTCGCCGCGACCGTCCCGGAGGGGGCGAACGACGGCCGGATCGTGCACGGCGACTACCGGCTGGACAACCTGCTCGCCACCGTCGAACCGGTCGCCGTCCGCGCGGTGCTCGACTGGGAGATGGCCACCCTCGGCGATCCGCTGGCCGACCTGGGTCTGCTGCTGACCTACTGGGACGTGCTGGGCGACTCCGACCTCGCCGCCGGCAACCCGGTGGCCGACGGGCTCGGCCCGCGCGCCGGCTTCCCCACCGGCACCGAGCTGATCGAGCGGTACGCCGGCCGGGCCGACGTGGACGTCGGCCCGCTGCACTGGCACGTGGCGCTGGGCTGTTTCAAGCTCGCCGTGATCTGCGAGGGGATCCACTACCGGCACACCCTCGGGCAGACCCTCGGCGAGGGGTTCGACCAGATCGGGGAGCTGGTGGCACCGCTGGTCGCACACGGGTTGGCCGCCACCGGCGAGCGTGGCTGAGGCGGGCAGGAGGGCGGCCGGCGTCGCCGGATCGACACGACAGGGCAGCCGGCGGGCCGCCCGGGGAGGGACACATGGACTTCGGCTTCGACGCCCGGACCACCGAGCTGCGCGAGGTGTTGCTGCGGTTCCTGGAGGAACGGGTCCACCCGGCCGAGGCGGTGCACGCGGAGCAGGTCGCGGCGGCCGGTGACCCGTGGGCGCGTCCGCCGGTGCTGGCGGAGCTGAAGGCCGAGGCGCGGGCCCGGGGCCTGTGGAACCTCTTCCTTCCCGACCCGCGCCACGGGGCCGGCCTGACCAACCTCCAGTACGCCCCGCTCGCCGAGCTGACCGGGCGCAGCCCGCACCTGGCCCCGGAGGCGCTGAACTGCGCCGCCCCGGACACCGGCAACATGGAACTGCTCGCCGCGTTCGGCACCGGGGAGCAGCAGGAGCGGTGGCTGCGTCCACTGCTCGACGGTGAGATCCGCTCGGCGTTCTGCATGACCGAGCCGGAGGTCGCCTCCTCCGACGCCACCAACATCGCCACCCGGATCGTCCGGGACGGCGACGAGTACGTCGTCAACGGACGCAAGTGGTGGTCGTCCGGAGCGATGGACCCGCGCTGCGAACTGCTGATCGTGATGGGGAAGACCGATCCGGACGGTGAGCGGTACAAGCAGCAGAGCATGATCCTGGTGCCCCGGGACACCCCGGGCGTGACGATCCGCCGGGGCATGACCGTGTTCGGGTACTCCGACGCCGCGCACGGCGGGCACGCCGAGGTCGACTTCACCGACGTCCGGGTGCCGGTGGCGAACCTGGTCGGGGTGGAGGGCGGCGGCTTCGGCATGGCCCAGGCCCGGCTCGGGCCGGGCCGCATCCACCACTGCATGCGGCTGGTGGGGATGGCCGAGCGGGCCCTGGAGCTGATGTGCCGGCGGGCCGTCGACCGGGTGGCGTTCGGCCGGCCGCTGGCCGAGCAGGGGGTGGTCCAGGAGTGGATCGCCCAGTCGCGGGTGCGCATCGAGCAGGCCCGGCTCCTGGTGCTCAAGACCGCTTGGCTGATGGACACGGTCGGCAACAAGGGCGCGCACACCGAGATCCAGGCCATCAAGATCGCCGCCCCGGCGATGGCGGAGTGGGTCATCGACAAGGCCATCCAGGCGCACGGCGGGGCCGGGGTCAGCCAGGACACGCCGCTGGCCGCGCTCTGGGCGCAGGCCCGCACGCTCCGCCTCGCCGACGGCCCCGACGAGGTCCACCGCGCCTCCCTCGCCCGCCGCGAACTCCGTGCCTACCGCACCTCCTGACCTGACCTCCGGCCCGGTTGCCCTTCCGAGGGGTCAGGCGGAGGCGCGGGGGACCAGGTGGGTGTCGAGCAGGACGTAGGGGGCGGGGAGGTCGTCGCCGCGGATCCGGGCAACCAGCAGGTGGGCCATCTGCCGGCCCATCTCCTCCACCGGCTGGAAGACCGTGGTCAACGGCGGGTCCGACTGCCGGGCGATCGGCGAGTCCTCGTACCCGACCACCGCCACGTCCTCGGGCACCCGGCGGCCGGCCTCGCGCAACGCCCGCAGCGCGCCGTACGCCATCAGGTCACTGGCAGCGAAGACGGCGTCGAGGTCCGGACAGGACTCGAGCAGCCGTCGCATGCAGGCGGTGCCGCTGCCCTCGCTGAAGTCCCCGTACGCGATCATCGCCGGGTCGACCTGGCCCCTGGTGGCCGCGACGGCCTCCCGGTAGCCGGTCAGCCGGGCCAGGCCGGCGCCCATGTCCTGCGGGCCGGCGATGGTGGCGATGCGCCGTCGTCCCTTGGCGGCGAGGTACTCCACCGCCTGCCGGGCACCGCCGACGTTGTCCACGTCCACGAAGTAGGCGGGCTGGGCCCCGGGGCGCAGCATCCGCGCCGGCCGGCCGCCGAGCACGGTGGGCAGCCCGCGCTCCTCCAGCAGGGTGGGCAGCGGGTCGGCGTCGTGCAGGGACAGCAGCAGGACGCCGTCGACGTGCTGGTTGGTGAGGTGGTGCTCGACCCGCTCCCGCTCGACCGGTGACTGGGCCATGGCGAGCCAGAGCTGCATCGGGGTCTCCAGCAGCCCGGAGCTGATCCCCCGGACGATGCCGGCGAAGAACGGCTCGGTGAAGACCCGCTCCCCGGACTCGGAGACCACCAGGGCCACCGAGTCGGTACGCTGGGTGACCAGGGCACGGGCGGCCCGGTTCGGCACGTACCCCAGCTCGGCGATGGCCTGCTGCACCGCAGCTCGGGCCTCCGGGCTCACCTGCGGTGATCCGTTGACCACGCGGGAGACCGTCCCGCGACCGACGCCGGCGCGGGCCGCCACCGCGTCGAGGGTCGGGCGCCCGAGCGAGCGGGTGCGCTGGGTTGTCATGGTTCTGCTCCTCCGACGTCGGGCGGACCGGCGGGGAACCCGCAAGAGGGCACCCGCCGGAGCCGCCCGTTACTGGCTGGCCCTGCGGCCTATTGTGCGGCCAGACCGTTGCGTCGGATCACCTCGGCGTACCACCTGGCGCTGGACTTCGGGATGCGGAGCTGGCTGTCGTAGTCGACATACACCATGCCGAAGCGCTTGGTGCAGCCCCACGCCCACTCGAAATTATCCATCAGCGACCAGGCGAAGTACCCGCGCAGCGGCACCCCGGCGCCGATCGCCTCGTGGGCCGCCCGCAGGTGGGCGTCGAAGTACGCCAGCCGGTCCGGGTCGTGGACCCGGCCGTCGACGACCGTGTCGACGAACGCCGACCCGTTCTCGGTGACGTACAGCGGCAGGTCGGTGTACTCCTCGTGCACCCGGCGCAACGTCTCGACCAGGCCGGGGGCGTCGATCTCCCAGTCCATGTCGGTGACCGGCACCCCTCGGGTGACGAACCGCACCGACTCGCTCCCCGGCCAGCAGGACGGCGCCCGCCAGTACGTCTCCGGCGCGGCCCCCTCGATCGGCGCGGCCACCACGTGCCAGCTGTAGTAGTTGACACCGACCAGGTCCAGCGGGGTGGAGATCGTCGCCAGGTCGCCCTCACGGACGTGCCCGAAGTCGCTCACCCGGGCCCAGGTCGGCGACCAGGTCGGCCGGGTACCGCCCGCGCAGGATCGGGTCGAGGAAGAACCGGTTGGCCAGCCCGTCGATCCGGCGGGCCGCGTCGGCGTCGCCGGGCGAGTCGCTGGCCGGGGTCACCGGGTACAGGTTGAAGGTCACCCCCACCTCGGCGGCGTGCCGGCCGGCGCGCAGGGCCTGCGTGGCGAGGCCGTGCCCGAGCATGAGGTGGTGTCCGGCGCGGACCGCCTCGATGCCGGCCGATGTCGACGAACCTGTGCTCGGGGTCGGCGGCGGCGAACTTCTTGCCGGTCCCGGTGAAGGCGTCCCAGGTGGGCCAGAGCTGGGCGACCTGCTCCCGGTCGGTGGGCAGGTGGGCCGCCTTGAAGAGGTCGCTGCGGTAGCACAGCGCGTGATCGGCCCGTCGGAGCTACCGCTGTTCGCGTCGTCGTTGCCGCAGGCCGCGACGCTGGCGAGGGCCGCGACGGACGCGAGCGCGAGGGCCGCGAACCGTCGGCGGCGGAAGGTGAGGCTCATCCTGACCCCTTTTTCGGTGGTGAGTCTGTCGTGTGGTGGGGGCACGCCCCGGGGAGCGCTCCCAAGAGAGCCGCCGGGTAACGGGCGTGTCAATAGATCGTGGGAGCGTCCCCATATCGTTACCGCGAAAGCGTCTTCCGCCACCCGAAACGCCCCGCTAAGCCCGGCTTAAGCCGTCACCGCCGTCGCCGATCGACGTCACATGCGGCATCCGGGGCAGTCCCGGGGCCCGAACAGCCCAGGATGCCGCATCTCGAGGTGATCAAGCCGCAGGAGCCCGCGGCAACCCGAAGGAGCCCGCGGGAGGGCGGGCGCCGACGGACGGCCGGGTCAGGGAGTGGTCAGCAGAACCGACGCAGCAGGGTGCTGGCCCGACCGGCGTCGAAGACCGACGGGTCGAAGGACCGGCCAAGCCAGTCGCGCATCGCGTCGTGCCGGGGATGCGCCGGATCGGCCAGGGCGTCGAGCAGGAGCCGGTAGCCCGCCGGGCCGCCGACGTCCTCCGGCGGGCACGCGTGCTCGCCGTCCAGACAGGCCGGGTAGCGCCCGTCCGGGTCGGCGGTCAGCACGTCCTCCACCACCAGTTCGTGCTCCCACCAGTCGCCGAAGTCGTAGGTGTACTGGAACCGGTTCCCCTTGCCCACCGCCATGTCCAGCCGGGTGTCCAACTCGTCGCGCGACGCCAGTCCGTCGTCCGGGTCGGGGGCGCCGTACTGCACCCCGTCGATCTCGAAGCTGTGCAGGTGGCAGTCCCGCCAGCCCATGGCGTGCTGCACCACGCGGTGCAGCCGGTCCAGGGTGTACCCGCCGGGGACCAGCACCCGCCGCCAGACCGACGGCCGGACCCCCGCCAGGGAGATCCGCAACTGGAAGATCTGACGCGGCATGCTGTCCATCCTCCCTCGGCATAGGCTGCCAGCATGATCTGCCGAGCGTGCCGGGCGAAACGGCACGGTGACTGCCCGGGCCGGAACTGGTGCGACTGTCAGCACCGTACCCCCGCACCGACCCCTCCGGTCACCGGTCCGGCGAGCGAATGAGCGTCCGGACCCCGATCCACCGTGCCTGGCCGGGCCCGGCCACCGGGCCGCTGGACGACGCGGCGCTGACCGCCCTCTACGGTCGCGGCGACCGCCCCCGCCTCCGGGTCAACTTCGTGACCAGCATCGATGGCGCGGTCGCCCTGGACGACTACTCCGCCGGTCTCTCCGGTGAGCCGGACAAGCGGGTGTTCGGACTGCTCCGGATGCTCTGCGACGCGCTCGTGGTGGCCGCCGGCACCCTGCGGCACGAGGGCTACCGGGCGGTACGCCTCGACGAGACCCGGCGTGCCTGGCGGCGGGCGAACGGGCTGGCCGCGTACCCGACGCTGGTGGTGGTCTCCGGCTCGCTCCGCCTCGACCCGGCGCAGGCCGCCCTCGCCGACGCCCCGGTCCGCCCGGTCGTGCTGACCACCGACGACGCCACCGCCCCCGCCGGGCTCACCGACGTCGCCGACCTGGTCCGCTGCGGGACCGACCGGGTCGACCTGGCCGCCGGCCTGGCCGAGCTGCGTCGACGCGGTCTCGACCACCTGCTCTGCGAGGGCGGGCCGCACCTTTTCGGCGCGCTCACCGCCGCCGACCTGGTCGACGAGGTCTGCCTGACGGTCGCGCCGCTGCTCGCCGGCCCGGGCGCGGGCCGGATCACCGCCGGGCCGGCCGGCCCGGCGCGCGACCTGCCGCTGCGCCACGTCCTCGCCACCGACGACGGGGTGCTGATGCTGCGCCACGCCCGGGACTGACCGGGCGCAAACTGGCAACGTGTCGTACCGCTGGGGCAGGATGCAGCACGTGTGCCCTGAGCGAACGCGACTGACCAGCGGAGCCCGGCGATGACCGACAGCCCGGCCGGCGGAGCCCGGCGATGATCGACGACAGCCCGGTGACGGCCGACGACGCGTTCGACGGCTCCGGCGAGGCGGTGGGGCGGGTCCTCGGCACCGCCGACGCCACCCCTCTCCAGTTCTGGACGGCGGTCTCCGACGGCAGCTACCTGCAACTCGACGACGTCGTGGTGACCCGGCGGGAGCTGCCCGACCGGGAGCCGGTGACGATCGCCGGGGTGGTGACCCAGGTCCGCGCCCGGCACGAGGGGGCCCAGTTCGACTCGGACGTCTTCGCCATCGCCGACGGCACCCTCCCGGCCCAGGTGCAGGAGGCCGCCGAGATCACCACCACCCGGGTCGACCCGGAGCTGTACGTCCCACCCACCCCGGGCGCGGTGGTGCGCCGCGCCGAGGGCGACGCCCGCGCCCGGGCGCTGCACTTCGACCGGATGGAACGGCGCATCCCGATGGGGACAGGGCGCGACGGGGTGCCGGTCTACCTGAACGCCGACTTCCTCGACGGCAGCCGGGGCGCGCACGTGTCCATCTCCGGCATCTCCGGGGTGGCCACCAAGACCAGCTTCGCCACCTTCCTGCTCTACTCGGTGTTCCGCTCCGGGGTGCTCGGCGGCGACGCGGTCAACGCGAAGGCGCTGATCTTCAACGTCAAGGGTGAGGACCTGCTCTTCCTCGACCATCCGAACACCCGGCTCGACGACCCGACGCGGGCGGCGTACGCCAAGCTCGGGCTGGCCGCCGGGGCCTTCCCGGACGTGCGCGTGCACGCCCCGCCCCGGGTCGGCGACTCCTCCGGCACGCCGGACGTCAGCAGCCGGCTCACCGGGGTGGACAGCTTCTACTGGACGTTGAGCGAGTTCTGCGCCGACCGGCTCCTGCCGTACGTCTTCGCCGACGCCGACGACGAACGCCAGCAGTACACGATGGTGGTGCACGCGGTCACCGCGCACCTGGCCCGGTACGCCCAGCCCGCCGACGGCGGGGTGAGCATCGACGGCGTCCGGCTGGGCTCGTACACCGACCTGGTCGACCACATCGTCGAGCAGCTCAACGACGACGAGACCCGCAGCGACTGGACCGGCAGCGCGGTCGGCATCGGCACCGTCAACGCCTTCGCCCGCCGGCTGATCGGCAGCAAGAAGGACCTCGGCCGGCTGATCCGCGGCGACCTCGCCAGCCGCCGCCCGCACTCGATCAACACCGCGGAGAGCGCCCAGGTCACCGTGGTCGACCTGCACAACCTGCCGGACCGGGCCCAGCGGTTCGTGGTCGGCGTGACGCTGCGCGGCGAGTTCGAGCGCAAGGAGAAGGCCGGCACCGCCCGGCCACTTCTCTTCGTCGTCCTCGACGAGCTGAACAAGTACGCCCCCCGGGAAGGCTCCTCGCCGATCAAGGAGGTGCTGCTCGACATCGCCGAGCGGGGCCGCTCGCTCGGGGTGATCCTGGTCGGCGCCCAGCAGACGGCGAGCGAGGTGGAGCGGCGGATCGTCACCAACTCGGCGATCCGGGTGGTCGGCCGACTCGACCCGGCCGAGGCGTCCCGCCCGGAGTACGGCTTCCTCCCGCCGGCCCAACGGCAGCGGGCGCTGCTGGCCAAGCCGGGCACCATGTTCGTCAACCAGCCGGACATCCCGGTGCCGCTCTGCTTGGAGTTTCCCTTCCCGGCCTGGGCCACCCGGGTCTCCGAGGCCGGTCACGCCCCGTCGGAGACGCTCCGGTCGATCACCCAGGCCGCCGACCCGTTCGCCGTGGTCGGCTCCGGCGGCACCGACGACGACATCCCGTTCTAGAGGGGTTGACAGCCTGTGAAGATCCTGCACACCTCCGACTGGCACGTCGGTAAGGTCCTCAAGGGCCAGTCCCGCGCCGAGGAGCACAAGCAGGTCCTCGCCCAGGTCATCGAGATCGCCCGACAGGAGCGGCCCGACCTGGTCGTCGTCGCGGGTGACCTCTACGACACCGGCTCCCCCACCCCGGAGGCCACCCGGCTGGTCACCCGGGCGCTGACCGCGCTGCGCCGCACCGGCGCGGACGTGGTCGCCATCGGCGGCAACCACGACAACGGCCCGGCCCTGGACGCGCTGCGCCCCTGGGCCGAGGCCGCCGGCATCGTGCTGCGCGGCAGCGTCCGGGACACCAACCCCGCCGACCTGGTCGTCGACGGCACGACCCCCGGCGGCGAGCGCTGGCAACTCGCCGCG
Organism: Micromonospora inyonensis; assembly: GCF_900091415.1. Classification (NCBI taxonomy): domain Bacteria; kingdom Bacillati; phylum Actinomycetota; class Actinomycetes; order Micromonosporales; family Micromonosporaceae; genus Micromonospora; species Micromonospora inyonensis. Next base: position 3,344,302 of record NZ_FMHU01000002.1, read on the forward strand.
CTGCCCTTCCTCTCCCACCGGTACGCCGTCCGCGCGGTGGAGATGTACGAGCTGACGGCCGCCGAGGCCACCCAGACGTACGCCGACCATCTGGGCCGGGTGCTGGCCCGGCTCACCGAGGGCTTCGACGAGCCCGACCGGGTGCACCTGGTCACCGCGCACCTGACCGTGGTCGGCGCGAGCACCGGCGGCGGGGAACGGGACGCGCACACCGTCATGGGGTACGCCGTCCCCGCCACGGTCTTCCCGGGCACCGCCCACTACGTGGCGCTCGGGCACCTGCACCGGGCCCAGCGGGTCGACGGGCCCTGCCCGGTGCGGTACAGCGGCAGCCCGATCGCGATCGACTTCGGCGAGCAGGAGAACGTCTGCTCGGTGACGCTGGTCGAGGTGACCGCCCGGACGGCGGCGCAGGTCCGCGAGGTGCCGGTCTCCGCCGCGGTGCCGCTGCGCACCGTCCGGGGCACCCTGGCCCAGCTCGCCGAACTGGAGCCGCCCGAGGGATGGCTGCGGGTGTTCGTCCGGGAGCAGCCCCGCGCCGGGCTGCGCGAGGAGGTCCAGGAGCTGCTCCCCCGGGCCCTGGAGATCCGGATCGACCCGGAGCTGGTGCCCGCCCCCGGCAGCGGCGCCCGCGCCGCCCAGCGGGCCGGCCGCTCCCCGCAGCAGCTCTTCGCCGACTACCTGGCCGGCCGCGGGCACGACGACGACGGCGTGCGCGAGCTGTTCGACGAGCTGTTCGAGGAGGTCGACCGCTGATGCGCCCGATGCGGCTGGACATGGCGGGCTTCACCGTCTTCCGCGAGGAGACCAGCGTCGACTTCACCGACGCCGACTTCTTCGCGCTGGTCGGGCCGACCGGATCGGGCAAGTCGACGGTGCTGGACGCGATCTGCTTCGCCCTCTACGGCACGGTCCCCCGCTGGGGCGGCGCGCGGGGCCTGGCCAACGCGCTCGCCCCGTCCTCCGCCGAGGCGCGGGTCCGGCTGGTGTTCGAGTCCGCCGGGGACCGCTACGTCGCCACCCGGGTGGTCCGCCGGGACGGCCGGGGCACCGTCAAGACCGCCAACGCCGGGTTGCAGCTCATGCCACCCGGCTTCGACGTCACCAAGCTGGACACCGGGCTCAGCCCGGAGGATCTCGGCGAGGTGCTGGCCGGCACCCCGGCCGAGATGGAGGCGGCGGTCCTGGAGGCGGTCGGGCTGCCGTACGAGCAGTTCACCAGCTGTGTGGTGCTGCCGCAGGGGCAGTTCGCGGACTTCCTGCACGCCAAACCGGCCACCCGGCAGCAGATCCTGGTCAACCTGCTCGGCCTCGGCGTCTACGAGGAGGTGCAGAAGCGCGCCACCGAGCGGGCCGGGAAGGCCGAGGCGCGGCTGGAGGAGGTCGCCCGGATGCTCGGCGGCCTGACCGACGTCGACGACACGGCGCTGGCCGAGGCGGAGTCCGCCGTGACCCGGGCACACGAACTGGCCGGTGCGGTCGCCGAGGCCGTACCGGAGCGGGACCGGGCCCGGACGGCGGCGCGGGACGCGCACGCGGCACTGGCCGCCCTCGACGCCGACCTGACCGTGCTCGACGGGGTGCGCGCGCCCGGCGGGGTGGCCGAGGTGGCCCGGGCGGTGGCTGCCGCCCGGACCGGTGCCGACCAGGCGGCGAAAGCGGTGGCGCTGGCCGAGGAGCGCGAGGAGAAGCTGCGCGGCGAGCTGGCCGGTGCGGGTGACGAGAGTGCCCTGCGGCTGCTGCTGAAGGCGCACGCCGACCGGGACCGCCTCGCCGGCGAGGCGGCGGTGGTGGCCGCCACCGTGGCCGGGGCCGAGACGGAGCACGAGGCGGCGGTGGCGGCGCTGGCCGGGGCGCGGGCGGCTGCCGAACGGGCCGGGACCGAGCTGGAGGCGGCGTTCCGGGCGCACGAGGACGCGAAGGCCACCGACCAGGCGGTGGCGCTGCGGGCGCAGCTGGCCGACGGGGCGTGCTGCCCGGTGTGCGAGCAGGTGGTGCCCCGGGTGCCGACGGTCCCGGCCGGGTCGGCGGTGGCCCGGGCCGTCGCCGCCGGGAAGGCGGCGCGGGCCGCCAGCGACGCGGCGACGCGGCGGATGCAGGAGTGCGACACCGTCGCCCGGGACCGGGAACGGGTGCTGCTGCGCGCCCGGGCCCAGCACGACCAGCTGCGGGGCCGCCTGGCCGAGGTGGACGAGCAGCTCGCCGGAGCCGCCACCGCCGAGGCGCTGCGGCACGAGCTGGCCGAGCACGCCCGGCTGCGCGCGGCCCTGGACGAGGCGGCGGGCGCGGTGCGCGCGGGGCGGGACGCCGCCCGGCACGCCCGGGGCGCGGTCGAGGCGGCCGAGGAGGGGCTGCGCACCGCGTGGCGGGAGTTCGACCGGGTACGGGACGGCCTGGCCCGGTTCGGCCCCCCGTCCGCCGATCGGGACGACCTCGCCGCCGCCTGGGCCGGTCTGGCCGGCTGGACCGGTGAAGAGGCGGACCGGCGGCGCACGGACCGGCCGGGCCTGGTCACGGCGGTGACGGCGGCGGAGGTCGCCGCCGGGGCGGTGGAGGAACGGATCGCCGGCCTCTTCGCGTCCGCCGGCTTGCCGCCCGACGACGACCCGGTCCGGGCGGCCACGATCGCGGTGGAGCGCGCCGAGGCGGCCCACCGGAGACTGGTGGAGCGCCGCGAACAGGCCGCCGAGCTGCGCGAGCAGCGGGCCGGACACGAGCGCGAGGCCCGGGTGGCCCGTGCGCTCGCCGGTCACCTGCGGGCCAACAACTTCGAGCGGTGGCTGCTGGCGGAGGCGCTGGACGTGCTGGTCGACGGGGCCTCGCGGATCCTGCGGGAACTCTCCGGCGGGCAGTACGACCTGGTCCACGACAAGGGCGAGTTCTTCGTGGTCGACCACCACGACGCCGGGCTGCGGCGGGGGGTGCGGACGCTCTCCGGTGGGGAGACCTTCCAGGCGTCCCTGGCGCTGGCGCTGGCCCTCTCCGAGCAGCTCGCCGGCCTTTCCACGACGGCGGCGAGCCTGGAGTCGATAGTGCTGGACGAGGGGTTCGGCACCCTCGACGCGGCCACCCTGGACACGGTGGCCGCCACCCTGGAGAGCCTGGCCGCCCGGGGCGACCGGATGGTCGGGGTGGTCACCCACGTGCCGGCACTCGCCGAGCGGATCCCGGTGCGCTTCGAGGTCCGCAAGGACGCCCGCAGCGCCCGCGTGGAACGGATGGGCTTGTGAGCGCGAGGAGTGCCCGGTGAGCGGGGCGGGTCGTCCGCAGTTCTTCGTGGACGCGTGGGACCCGGCGTACGGGGTGTCGTTCGAGGCGTCCCCGGGCGGGCCGGCCGCCCCGAGCAGCGCCCAGGTCGACCCGGACGTGGAGTTGCCGGCGGCCGACTGGCGGGCGCTCGATCCCCGGCCGGGGGTGCGGGCCCCCGAGATGGTGCTGCTGGTCGACGGGGTGCGCCGGATCGACGCCAGCGTCTGGACGGCCGAGTCGGACGGGGTCTCCTACCCGGGGGTGGCGGCGTCGTACGCGGCCGGGGTGGTCCGCTGTGACCTGGGGCGGGGCGCGGCGGAGATGGCTGGCGCCCGGGTGGCCCGGGGGCTCTTCACGGCCAGCCCGTCGGCGCAGGAGATGGTGGCCGGCTCGGTGCGGTACCCGGTGCACCGGGTTGGCGGCAGCGGCGAGCTGAGCAAGCTGCCGGCCGCCGTGCAGGGCCCGCTGACCGCGCTGGAGGTGGCGGTCTCCGACGCCGCCCGGACCGACGGCGACCTGCTGGTGGTGGACGGTCCGTTGCGTGCCCGACGGCAGTTGCCCCGCACCCTCGGGTATGTCAAGACGCAGCACAGCCAGTACCTCGACGCCCGGCTGACGGCGGTGGTGACCGGCCTGGCGCCGGGGCAGCGCTGCCCGGTGTTCCGACTGCGGGTGGGCACCGGCTGGGGCGGCTGGTCGTGGTATCTGCGGTTGCCGGTGGCGCGGGGTGCGCCGTGGGCGGGCATCGTGCGGGTGGAGTGCTCACCGGACCTGGATCCGGCCGACGCGATCGCGCTCGCCGACCTCTCCCTGGTCACCCTCCCCCGGTTCGCCTCCACCCCGTACAAGGATCCGCGCGCCCCGCAGAACCTCGTCCCGATCGCCGGCCTGGAACGCCGGTTGCGCGCCCTGCTCGGCGACGCCCGCCTGCTGCACCGCGCGCTCTCCGCCGCCGCCCGCCGCCGCCGCTGACCATCGGGGCGCGGGCGGCGGGGATACTGGGCCGCATGGGGCGTAGGCGGGGCGAGGACCGGGTGGTCGAGCGGGTCGACACCGGTGAGGCCGAACTGCTGCCGGACGCCGACCGCCCCGGGTCGTGGACCCTGCTGCTGGACGGGGCACCGCAGTCGCACGTCGACCTGACCGACCCGACCCACCTGGAGTTCGAGTACGTGCGCCGGCTCGCCGCCGCGCTGGATCTGCTCGCCCCGGCCGGCGTACCGCTGCGGGTGCTGCACCTCGGCGGCGGCGCGCTGACCCTGCCCCGCTACCTGGCGGCCACCCGGCCCGGCTCGGCGTCACGGGTGGTCGAGGTGGACGGCGCGCTGGTGGAGCTGGTCCGCCGGGCCCTGCCCTGGCCGGCGCAGGCCCGGATCCGGGTCCGGGTCGCCGACGCCCGCGAGGTGGTCGCCACCACGCCGGACGCCGCGTACGACGTGGTCGTCGCCGACGTCTTCGCCGGTGCCCGCACCCCGGCACACCTGACCTCGGTGGAGTACGTCGCCGAGGTGGCCCGGGTGCTGCGGCCGGGCGGCTGGTACCTGGCCAATCTGGCCGACGGTCCGCCGCTGCGGTACGCCCGCGCCCAGGTGTCCACGGTCCGGACCGTGCTGCCCCGGGCCTGCCTGGTCGCCGACGCGGCGGTGCTGCGGGGCCGCCGGTACGGCAACCTGGTGCTGGTCGCCGGCCGGGAGGATCCGCCGGTCGCGGCGCTGACCCGGCGGGCCGCCGGAGACTGGTTCCCCGGACGGGTGGTCGCCGGGGCGGAGCTGGACCGTTTCGCGAGCGGCGCGACGGTGGTCCGGGACGCCGGGGCGACCGCGTCCACGCCACCCCCGCCCGGGATCTTCTCCGTTCGTCGGTGACCTGCTCGATGCGAACTGGCGACGAGTCGGTCAGCTCGGGTGTCGTCCGAGGTCATCCGGCCCGCTGAGGGTTGTCCCGGTCGGGTTCGGGCGGCTCGGCTGCTGCACTCCGCTGCTGTACTTCTTCGGCGGTGCGGAGGACGTTCCGGGCGGCGGTCGCCACCGGGCAGCCTGCGACTCGGCAGATCGGGCAGCGTCCGTCGGGTCCGGGTCGGTGGTCGCGGAGGACCCAGCGGGCGGTGAGGATCAGCCGGTTACGGATCTGGGTCAGGGACAGGAACGGCGCGGTCATCCTCAGCCCACCCCGAGAGTGGCGGCGAGTTGGACGAGCGTCGTCGGGGCGGCGGGGTCACGGGCGACCAGGGCGAGCACGTCTCGGCCGGCTGGTCGGTGGCGGATCTCGGCGGGTGCGATCCGGTCGGCCTCGATCAGGACCCGGCCGGCGTTGATCGGGTCGTCGACCTGGAGGTACGCGCGGGCAGCGTCGACCAGGTACGCGGCACGGTGTTCGGCGGGCAGCCACCGCCAGCCGTCCCGCTTGATCGCCTTCTCGTGCCGGGCCACGGCCTCCTCCGCGTCGCCCTGTTCCACCGCTGCGGTGATCCGGGCAAGCTCCACCGCCGTCGGTCCGAACCCGGTCCGGTGGTGGTCGTGACCGTCCCCCACCCGGGCAGCCATCTCGGCGGCCTCGTCGATCAGCTCGGCGGCGGTGCGGTCGTCCCCGTCGCGGGCGGCGGCCAGGGCGGCCTGCACCAGCAGGGTTCCGCACAGGGACAACTCGGCCGGGTCGACGAACTCGGCCACCGGCGGAGCGATGCGGTACGCGGCGGCCAGCATCACCGACTTCGCCACCCGCACCCGTCCCGAAGCACGCAACACCTGACCGAGCTGCACCGCAGCAGCAGCCACCAACCCCCGGTCACCGGTAGCAGCGGTCATCGCCCGGTCGACGGCCAGCCACGCCACATCGGGGGCACCGAGCTTCACCGACAGCGCGGCCGTCACCCGGTACGCCTCCACCAGCGGCACCCGACCCCTGCCGGGATCGTGAACGTGGGTGCGCTGCGCGTCGGCCACCAACTGCGGCAGCAGGTCGACCACCTGCGGGTAGCGGGCGTGCTGGAAGGTGGTCCACAAGTGGGCTACCTCCCGCGCCAGCCTCTCAGCCGGCAGCACAGGGCGGCGGGCTGCCGGCCGTTCCAACGCGATCTCGTACGTCGACAGCGCCGCCCGAATCCGCTCGACACCCCCGGCACGCTCGGTCACCCCGGCCGGCTTGGCGTCCCGGCCGAGTAGCACCGCCGTGTCGATCCGCAGGACCGCAGCGACGTCCTGGAGGATCGACACCTTGTCCAGCGACCGAACACCCCGCTCCACCTTGTCGACCCAGCTCTTGGACTTGCCGAGCCGGTCGGCGAACACCTGCTGCGACAGCTTTCGCCGGCCCCGCCAGTACGCCACCCGGCGACCGATCGGCAACAGATCAGTGCTGTCCACGACGCCACCGCCGGTCCGGTACCGCCCGCGTAGTCTCCTCAGCCGGTATTCGATCCGCCTCAGCCTCCGCGAGAATCCGCTGCCGGGCAGCCTCCCGCTCCGCTGCCTGGATCTGCTCGCCTCGGCTCTCGGACGGAGCGTCCTCGCTCATCCCTACCTCCGCTGGTAGGGGCGCGCCGGCGTGCTCTGAAAGGACCGACACCACCGCGCCCGGCTCCAAGCGGGTCACGCATTCTCGGTACTGATGACCGTGGCGAACCCGCCCTGGTCACAGCATCGGGTGATCAGCCGGTCACATTCCAGGTAGCACGCGTCCGGTCACTTGTCCATGGACGCGGACAGGTTGCGGACAAGGGCGGACAACCGGCTGGACCGGTTTCGGGCGGCGATACATCGGGCTCGCTCCACCGACTGGGCTGCGCTGTCGCGTTCACCGATGGCTAGCTGTGCACCGGCGAGGTGGCACACGTACGTGCCGGTCCAGTCGGCCGAAGCCGAGTCGGCATCCAACCCGTCGAGACCGGCGGTCAACAACTCCACCGCCTACTCGTGCTGTCCGAGCGCGGCCCGGGTGGTGCCGGCCTCCAGGTCGAAGAACGCTCGGTCCCGGTAGTAGTCCCACGGCGGCATCTCGCCCTTGTGCTCCAGCGCGGCTATCGCCCGCTCGTCGGCCGCCACCGCCGTATTGATCGCCGCCTGCCGGTCGTCAGCGAGGACGCATGCGCGGGCAAGCTGGTAATGGTCGTACGCGAGTTGCCCCGGCGACATACCCGGCCTGGTCAGCGCCGCCCGGGTCACGCCGAGCAGGGCACCGATGTCCCCCGTCTGCCCGGCCAGATCGGCGCGGAAGGACAGCACCGTACCCAGCAGCGCGTCATGCCCGCTCTCGACGGTCCACTCCAACGCCTGATTCAGCCAGTGCCGCGACCAGCCATGATCACCGGCGGCGATACCCAACCAACCGGCGAACTGCGCCCACTGCGCAGCCTGATCGATCAACCGGCTCCGTAGATCGTCGTGCGCCTCGCGGGCCAGATGGCTGACGAGATCCAGGTTCGCCTGGACCGCCGGCATGACAGCGGCAGCACCAAGAACATCGTCAAGACGACGTTGACTCGCCAGGAGATCCGCGAGCGCGTCGACCGTAGCCGGATCAGTCCGCATCGGATGACGAGCAGCGAAGGCGATCCGATCAGCACCGTCGCCCGGCAACTCGGGCGGACGCGCCAACGCCATCAGCCGGCCATCTGCGGTAAGAGCGTCATCCAGACGCCTCGCCACGTCGTCGCTCGGCTGCCGTCGCCCTGCCTCCAGGTCGTGAAGCTGACTCTTGCTCTGGTACACCACCTGCGCGAGAGCGCGAAGCGAAATCCTCGCTTCCGTACGCAGCCGGCGAAGCTGGGCACCGAAACGTGGGTCAGCGATGGGCGACACAGCGTACTCCCAGGTAGAGGGCTGGGGCGGCGGTCCCGCCGGCCTCTACCCCGACGGGCCGCCACATCGGACAGTACACCTGCGCTCCACGCTACGTAATGCCGCGCGCCGCCCACGCCGAGGAATCACTTGGCGTTGAACTGTTGCCGGGTGCCAGGCGGGCAAAGGATGCCTATCGCCCGCTTGAGTTGCGCAAATACCAGGCATCGATCGCTGCCGTTGGGCATCATTGGTCGACGTTCCACGGCCTGGCGACGGCCTAGACTCCTTGACCCCCAGGCAACCAACACGGGACGCTGACCTGCGGATCCGAAGCCGCTGAACTGCCAGGCCCATCCCCCAGCGTCCGTGACAGTCCGCCGGTGTCCGTCCCGATCGTCACCCAAATAGTCACCCAACTGTGCCGGGAGCCTGCGAGCGGACCGGAAGGGCTCGCCAATGACCTGTACCGGTCGCTCACGCTGGCGGGGGTCAGGCCCAGGGCCCGCGTCCAAATCATGAGATGGCCCGGCGCATCCTGATGTTGTACGCGTCGAATCCGTGCTCCTGGAAAAACCGCCCAGCCGCTTCGTTGAAGGACCAGAAGTCCAGCCGTAGGTCCTTCAAACCACGACGGCGAGCCTCCTCCTCCGCAGCAGCCATCAATGCCCGACCCACGCCACGCCGACGCGCCGACTCGGCTACCGCAAGGTGATGGATGTACAACATTCCAAACGCCTCAGTAAAAGGGTTGTCGCGCCGACGCGTCTCCTCGGCGGTGAGGTAGCCGACTACGTGATCGCCAAGCTCCGCGAGAAGTATCACCATGTCGGCCCGCTGGAGCTGTCCACGGAAGAACTCGGCCGCTGCCGCAGCATCCGGTGCCTTGAACTCGGCAGGCTCGGCATCTGAATGTAACTGCTGCACCAAGCCGTTCAGCTCGCCTAAGACGTCTGCGTCTGCCAGCTTGCCCCTTCGAACACGGACGGCGGTGCGAATAAGTCGATCTTCATCCATGGCATGATCCTGCCCCGGAAGTCATGCCGCCGGCCACCCCGTTCGTCACTGCATGCGATTCCATCCCGTCTACCGTCAACCCGTCCTCTTGGGGAGCGGGCCACCGCCCGGCCCTCCGCGTCAAGCAAGCCTTGACGCAGGTCGTGGCCTTCGGGCCTGGTGCTGGCTGGTCATGGACGCACAGGCAACACGGCCAGGCTCTGCAACGGACCTCCGCTGGCCGGTGTTGACCGCTGCATCGGGCACGGATCGGGCACGGGCTCAGGTGGGGGCTGAGGCTTGAACCTGAACCCCTTCGGCGGTGTGCTGATCGACTCCAACGGGCGGACCGGCCGCCTGACCTCGGCGATTTCTATCACTGCCTTACTTACAGCGGTTTACAGCTCTTGTCGGCGTCACTTGTACCCGTTGATCTTGTCTGAGGTCACTGCTATTGCCGCCCAGATCACTACCGGGCACGCTGTCGGCCATGAATCACGACGTCTCTTCGTTGCCAAGATGGAGTTGCCGATGCCCCCACAACTGAAGCTCACGGCAATAACACTCGACTGCCCGGATCCGTGGATCTTGGCCGCCTTCTACCAGCAGGCCACCGGACTCGACATCGACGCCAAGTCCGACGACGACTTCGTCGGACTGCTCGGCGAAGGCGAACTCTTCATCGGCCTGCAACGGGTCGACGACTACCAGGCGCCGAGTTGGCCCGATCAACGTGTGCCGCAGCAGCTTCACCTTGACTTCGCTGTCGACGACCTCGACGAGGCCGAGGCCCTGGTCCTGGGGCTAGGCGCGACCAAGCCGGAGACTCAGCCGGGTAGCGACCGATGGCGCGTCTTCCTCGACCCGGCCGGACACCCTTTCTGCCTGGCGAGAAGCTGAGCCTGATGAATGCGAACCGGACCTTGACGGCCCGTACGGACGCTGCCGGACAGAGTGAGTCGGCTCTCGTGTCACGGACCTCGCCCCCGGCGGACACCGCCACAGTGGCGCAGTTGACCCAACCTCGCCCGACACGGACCCGGCTCCCGGGGTCGAAGCTGGCCACCGGTGGCCGCCCCTCCCCCTCCCAGGTGAGCAGTTGACCTGACCCTGAGCGGTTGGGGAGCCGACTCCTGGACGACCAGCATGCCGCGCGCGGCCACCGCCCCCATGTTCGGGGCTTGCCGCGCGGACCCGGCGCGTCCTTTCCTGCGTCGCGCTGCTCAGGCGCGGCGCGGCCGGCTGCCGGCGACGAACCTCCACCACTCTCCCCGACTCGGCACCCGGTCGAGCCGAGGAACTTCCACCGGGAGTTCAAGACCCGCTGCCGCAAGGCCGGCGTCCGTGAGATCTCCGTGCACACCACCCGCCGCACCTGCGCGTCCCTGCTGGTCGCCCTCGACGTCCACCCCCGGGTCACCATGCAGATCCTCCGGCACAGCCAGATCGTCGTAAACCATGAACATCTACAGCGAGGCCACCTCGGCGGCCACCCAAGCCGCACTCAAGCGCCTCGGCCAGCAGTTGAACACGAACGATGATGAGCAGTCCTGAGGTTGCTTGACCGGACTGCTCGCTCTCAGCGCCGCCGGAGTCGAACCTGATAGCGCGTCTGGTCGGCACGCTCCCACCGGTAGTGAGGTGATCTCAGCAACGCATAAGGGTTGATTGGCGCGACACGGTCGAAGGCGGCGAGTCGGGCGGCAGTGGATACAGGCGTGGAGCCATCGATAGACAGGTTCTTGCGACAGATCCACGTCTTCGAGAGGGCTCCACGTGATTGCCTATCGTGCCATGGTCGACGTCCCGAGGGAACTCGTGCAGCACGTGGCGCGTCTGCTGTACGCGCAGCGCCGGGCCTGCGGCACCCGTCGGGGCGCGCGGGCGTTGACCTGCTTCTACCAGGCCCTGATGGTGCTGGTCTGGTTCCGCAAGGGTGAGGACATGACCCTCCTGGCCGCCGGGTTCGGCATCTCCCGGGCGACCGCCTACCGCTACCGCGACGAGGGCGTCACGGTCCTTGCCGCCCAGGCGAGCGATCTGCACACCGCGCTGCGTCGGGCCGCCGCCGACGGCTGGTCGCACGTGATCCTCGACGGCAAGCTGTTCGACTGCGACCGGGTCACCGAGACGACCCTGTCGGTCAAGGGTGAGGTGATCGACGCCTGGTTCTCCGGAAAGCACCGCGACTTCGGCGCGAACATCCAAGCCGTCATGCGCCCGGACGGGCTGCCAATCTGGACATCGGCGGCGATGCCGGGGCATCTGCACGACACCAGTTGCGCCCGCGACCGGGGCGTCACCGCCGCCCTGAACTGGTCCGCCGCCGAGCTGGGCCTGCCCGCTCTGGCCGACTCCGGCTACGAAGGCGCAGGCCACGGCATCAAGACCCCCGTCAAGCAACCCGCCGACGGCCACCACCTCGCGCCCGACAACCGTGCATACAACAGACTGCTACGCGGCCTGCGTTGGCAGGGAGAACGCGGCTTCGCCATCCTCATCGGACGCTGGAAGACGCTACGCCACACGACCATCAGCCCACGACGAATCGGCGACATCATCGCAGCCGCGCTACACCTGACCCATTTCGAATACAAATACCTACCGCAAGGTTGTTGAGATCACTTCAGTGCACCTCTTGAATCTGCCGGTCGTTCCCATACAGGGCAACGAACGCAAGATCACCCAAGTGTTCCAAGGCTCCCCGATGCTGCTTCGCCTCAAGCACATCAGCAATGCCGCCCAAATAGTTGGTCGCGTCCGACGGCGGCTCGGTCGGGCTCTCCAGCGAAACATCCAGCGTGAGCGGCCCGTCCGGAAAGAGCGGTTTCTGCCCCTCGCCGACGGCCTCTCTTGCAGCTCGGAGCAGTGCTAACACGCGGTCGGCGTAGACATGACCAGAGGCGAGCATCGACTTGGCTTCATTCTTGGCCGGAGGTAGTCCCTGCACCACGAAGCTGATTTCAGTCATCGCCACACTCTCTGCCTTCATCGGCAGCGCTTCAAGTGCGGCGGCCTGTCGGGTCAAGGCGACAACCTTGTTGCTGCACTCCGCTGCTGTACAAGATCGGAAAAGGCCGTCTCCGACTACCGGAAACGGCCTTTGAACTGGGTGGAGCTGAGGGGATCTGATCCCCTGCCCCCCTCGATGCGAACTGGCGGCGAGCCGGACCGGTGCCACCGGCAGTCGGCGCAGGCCGTGGCAGAGTGGCCCGGTGACCTGCACCCGGATCCTTCGTCCGCCGCCGGAGCACCGGCTCGCCGAGACCGTACGGGCGCTGACCTTCAGCCCGTACGACCCGTGCGCCCGGATCGCCGCCGGGGCGTTCTGGTGGGCCACCCGCACCCCGGACGGACCGGCCACCCTGTGCCTGCGCCGGCACGACGGTGACCTGCTCGCCGAGGGGTACGGGCCGGGTGCCGGCTGGGTGCTGGAACGCGCCGACGCGGTCGCCGGGCTGCGGGACGACCTGACCGGCTTCGCCGACCTCGCCGGCCAGCACCCGGTGGTGTCCCGGCTGGCCGCCGGGCACCAGGGGCTGCGGATGCCGGCCACCGGCCGGGTCTTCCGGCAGTTGCTGCGGACGGTCTGCGAACAGAAGGTCACCGGCAAGGAGGCGTACCGGGCCTACGCGGCGATGGTCCGGCACTTCGCCGAGCCCGCACCGGGGCCGTTCCCGCTGCTGATGCCGCCCGACCCGGCGGCGGTGGCTGCCGCGCCGTACTGGGTGTTCCACCCGTTCGGGGTGGAGCAGCGGCGGGCCGAGACGCTGCGCCGGGTCGCCGCCCTGGCCGACCGTCTGGAGGCGTGCGCAGACGCCGCCGAGGCGACCCGGCGGTTGACCGCGATCCCCGGCATCGGCCCGTGGAGCGTCGCCGAGGTGATCCGGATCGCGTACGGCGACCCGGACGCGGTGAGCGTCGGGGACTACCACGTCCCGAACACGGTGAGCTGGGCGCTGGCCGGTGAGGCGCGCGGGGACGACGCCCGGATGCTGGCCCTGCTGGAGCCGTTCCGGGGACACCGGGGGCGGGTCTGCCTGTTGCTGGCCACCGGGGGCGTGCACGCGCCCCGCTTCGGGCCGAGGATGCCGCTGCGCTCGTTCGCGACCTACTGACCGGGTCAGCCGGCCCGGCGGCAGAGCCGACGCAGGGTGTACGCCAGCCAGCGGGCGTACCCGTGCTGGAAGGCCCGCCCGGCGGGGCCGGCCGCCCGCATGATCCAGCGGTCCGGGCGGCTGAACGCGCGGATCTCGAACCAGACCCGACCCGCGTCGTCGCGTTCCACCACGAACGCCTCCTCGCCGCACGCCGGGTGGCCGGGGAGCGTGCCGTACCCGAAGCCGATTTGGCGGTCGTCGTCGACGGCCCAGACCACCTCGCACGGGGCGTCGAGCCGCAGCGGGCCGACGCCCAGCCCGGAGGTGACGGCGACGCCCGGGGCGGCACGTGGCGCGTCGGCGGTGATGCGGACCCCGGCGGCGCGGTGCAGCCGCCAGGTGAGCACGGCCGCGCCCGCGACCGCGAAGCAGCCGTCGGGAAGCCGGACCCGGTGCCGCACGTGCCGCCAGCCCGCCGGCAGGTCCCCGGTGCGGGTGGCCCCGACGTGCGGATAGGTCAGCGACACGGGCACCTCCGGGGTTCGGCGTGGGCCCGGTAAGCGTACGGCCGCCGTCGACGGCGCGGGCCCGCAGCGAACGGCCGGCCGGGCGGGCTCAGGCGGCCTCGCGCAGGTCGGCCAGGGTCAGCGGGGTACGCCGGGTCAGCAGGTCCGCCAGCTCGGGGATCGATCCGGCCTCACCGAGGACGTCCTTGCCGCCGCCGAACTCCGGGCGGTAGCGGCGCACCAGCCGGTACCGGTACCGGCCCCGGATCAGCTCCACGCTGACCCGCCAGCGCCCGCAGCAGCCGCAGACGAACTCGCGCACCCGGCGACGGTAGCGGTTTTGCGGATCGACCACGGGTGACGGACGGGCCGGCGCGGGACACACCGGCACCGTACGCACCCGTGATGTGCCTCACTGTCGTCGGTCCCGTCTGGTTGACTGTCGCCGTGGAACTGCCGTTGAACCCGCCGGTCGAGCCGATGCTGGCCAAGAGCGTCGCCCGGATCCCCACCGGCGACCAGATGACGTACGAGCCGAAGTGGGACGGCTTCCGGTGCATCGTCTTCCGGGACGGTGACTCCGTCCAACTGGCCAGCCGGGGCGGCAAGATGATGACCCGGTACTTCCCCGAGGTCGTCGAGCAGGCCCGCCGGCAGCTGCCGGAGCGCTGCGCGGTCGACGGCGAGCTGATCGTGATCCGGCGCGACGGCCCCGACGGGCAGCCCCGGCTCGACTTCGAGCTGCTCGCCCAGCGGATCCACCCGGCCGCGTCCCGGGTGCGGCTGCTCGCCGAGACCACCCCCGCCGACTTCGTCGCCTTCGACCTGCTGGCGATCGACGACGAGGTGCTGCTCGACCTGCCCTACCCGCAGCGCCGGGCCCGGCTGGAGGCCGCGCTGGCCGGGGTACGCCCACCGGTGCACGTCACCCCGGTCACCACCGACGTGGAGACCGCGCGCCGCTGGTTCGACGTCTTCGAGGGCGCCGGCCTGGACGGGCTGATCGCCAAGCCGGCGGACCTGCCGTACGAGCCGGGAAAACGGCTGATGTTCAAGATCAAGCACGCCCGCACCGCCGACGTGGTGGTGGCCGGGTTCCGCTGGCACAAGTCCGGGCCGGTGGTCGGCTCGCTGCTGCTCGGCCTCTACGACACGCAGGGCACGCTGCACCACGTCGGGGTGTGCGCCTCGTTCACCATGGCCCGGCGCAAGGAACTGCTGGCGGAGCTGGAGCCGTACCGGGACGTCGGCGACGACCACCCCTGGGCACACGGCGACCACGAGCGCGGCCAGCGCATTCCGGGCGGGGTGAGCCGCTGGACCGGCGGCAAGAACCTGGAGTGGGAGCCGCTGCGCCCGGAGCTGGTGGTGGAGGTCGGCTACGACGCGATGGAGGGCGACCGGTTCCGGCACACCGCCCAGTTCGTCCGCTGGCGGCCCGACCGCGACCCCCGCTCCTGTGGGTACGACCAGCTGGAACGCCCGGTCCGCTTCGACGTCGACCAGGTGCTGCGCGGCGAACCGGTGCCGACGGCCGAGCCGAGCTGACGCCGACACGATCCTGGAGGGCAGCCCGTGAGCCGCATCCCCGCCCCGTACCCGTCCCGCTGGTTCCGCTTCGCGCTGGCCGGGTTCGTCGCGGCGGCCCTGGTCGCCACCGGCTGCACCCTGCCGGCGTTCGCGCCCCGGGCCGAGGTGGAGGGTGAGGCGTCGGTGGCCCCGCTGGGCACGGCCCCCCGGTGGCGGTCCTGCCCGGAGACCGCCGAGCAGGTGGCTGGCCGCGCCGCACCGGACATGCGGTACGAGTGCGCCCGGGTCGCCGTACCGCGTCGATGGAACACCACCGGCCAGCCGGCGACGGCCACCCCGGGTGGCGGCGGGACCTTCGAGATCGCACTGCTGCGGGCCCGCTCCACGAAGCAGCGCGACCGGATCGGGTCGCTGCTGGTCAATCCGGGCGGGCCGGGTGGCTCGGGAGTCGACACCGCGGTCTACCTCTCCTTCGGTGAGCAGTTCGGTGGCCTGCCGACGTCGGTGACCGAGCGGTTCGACATCGTCGGCTTCGACCCGCGGGGCGTGGCCCGCTCCAGCCCCGTCGAGTGCATCTCCGACGCCGACCTCGACGCCAGCTTCGGCTACGACCCCGACCCGGAGTCCACCGCCGCGTTCGACGGTCTGGTCGCCCTCAACCAGCGGATCGGCCGGGCCTGCGGGACGAGGTACGGCGGCCAGCTGTCGCTGTACGGCACCGAGCAGGCCGCCCTGGACATGGACGTGGTACGCGCCGCCGTCGGCGACGAGAAGCTGACCTACCTGGGGTACTCCTACGGCACCCTGCTCGGCGCGGTCTACGCCCAGCGTTTTCCGGAGCGGGTCCGCGCGCTGGTGCTCGACGGCGCGATCGACCCCCGCCAGGGGGCGGTCGCCGCCTCGGAGAGCCAGGCGAAGGGCTTCGAGCGGGCCTTCGACAACTTCGTCCGGTGGTGCGCCGGGAACGCCGACCGGTGTCCGCTCGCCCCGGACGCCCGAGCCGCGGTGACCTCGGCGATCGACAAGGCCCGGGTCTCGCCGGTCCGGGGCGCGGAGGGGCGGGAGGCCACCTCCGGCTGGGTCTTCTACGCGGTCATCTCCTCGCTCTACACCGAACAGGGGTGGCAGGAGCTGGCCCGCGCGATCGACCAGCTGGCCCAGGGCGACCCGGCCGGTGTGTTCCGCCTCGCCGACGCGTACGCCGGCCGGAACCCGGACGGCACCTACCGCAATCTGTTCGACGCCAACCTGGCCGTCAACTGCGTCGACGACGAGGAGAAGCCGAGCCTCAAGCGGATCCGCCAGCTCCAGGGGCAGTGGCGCGAGGCGTACCCGCTGTTCGGGCCGGCGCTGGCGGTGGGCCTGCTGACCTGCGCGAACTGGCCCGCCACGCCGGACCCGTACCCGACCGGGAAGGCCGACGGCGCGCCGCCGATCCTGGTGGTGGGCACCACCGGCGACCCGGCCACGCCCTACGAGCAGACCCCGGCGCTGGCCGCGATGCTCGGGGTGGGACGGGTGCTCACCTGGGAGGGCGAGGGGCACACCGCCTACCCGCAGACCAGCTGCGTCACCGACGCCGTCGACGCCTACCTGATCGACCTGACCGTTCCCCCGGAAGGGCTGCGCTGCCCGGCGCGTTGACCTTCAGCACGTCCGGTGGCTCCGGCAGGGCGATGCCCTGCCGGGTGGCGAGTTCCTCCAGCAGCGCCCGCATCCGGCGGACGTCGGCCTTCAGTTCCTCCTGCTCCTCGTGCTCGAACGCGTCGTCGTCCACGATCAGCCGGCTGGCGAAGTGAGCGGTGATCAGTGGGATGACCAGCAGCACCATGGTCGAGATGAGCATCGCGGCGAGAGCCCGCCCCTGCCAGGAGGTCGGCGAGATGTCGCCGTAGCCGACCGTGGAGGCGGTGACCACCGCCCACCAGACCGAGTCGGCGGTGCTCTTGTTCTCGACCTGGCTGTAGATGGCTCCGGCCACGACGATCATCAACAGGTACGACATCATGAGGGTGCGGGGTGAATTGGCGAACCAGACCAGTCCCCGGTAGATCAACCGGAACGGCCACAGCACGAACTCCATGCCGGATCATGCTGCACCCACCCGGGCGCCCCCGCCACACGTACCCGCCAAATGGCTGTGCCATCCTCGGCGGTAGTTCTGACCTGGTGTTCCGGACAGCGGTCCGCGCCGACCTGCCCGCAGTGGTCGCCCTGCTCGCCGACGACGTCCTCGGCCGGGGCCGGGAGGCCGCAGTGGTCGACGAGGCGTACGAGCGGGCCTTCGCGGACATCGAGGCCGATCCGCGCAACCAGCTCGTTGTCGGCGAGCAGGACGGCGAGGTGGTCGGCTGCCTCCAGATCACCTACATCCCCGGCCTGGGCCGGCACGGCGCGGAGCGCTCGCTGATCGAGGCGGTCCGGGTCCGGTCGGACCGCCGGGGTGCCGGCGTCGGTCGGGCCATGGTGACCTGGGCGGTCGACCAGGCTCGGGAGCGAGGCTGTGGCCTCGTGCAGCTCACCACCGACAAGCGCCGGGCGGACGCGCAGCGGTTCTATCGGGGCCTGGGCTTCGTGGCCAGCCACGAGGGCATGAAGCTGCCGCTCTGACCAGCCGGGCTCCGGGCTGGTGGTACCCGAGCCCGCACAGACGGGGCAGGCACGGAGCTTCCGCTCGATGCCGTCGCGGACCAGCACCCGACCCCGATACCGTCCCCCGAGCCGCACGCGGGAGCCGGGAACCATCCGGTAGCACGGACGGGGCAGCTCCAAAAGGACTCCGACCCGCACCGTACGGGCCCGGACCGGCAACCCCCGCCGCACCGGACGACGAACGGCGCAACGGCCCGCTACATTCACGGCCATGACAGGGCGGGCTCGGCTGGCACCGGCGGCGTGGACGACCCGGCTGCCCCCGGTGGCCTGGCTGGGGTTCGCCGCCACGCTGCTGGTCATCGCCGCCTTCGCCCGCTGGCGTACGGTCACCGGCGACCCGGTGACCGCCGCCACGCTGGAGCAGAAGATCGCGGCGGTCGGGTCGGCGGCCGGTCCCTGGCTGGTCGGGGCGACCACACTGCTGGTGGTGACCCGGGCGGTGGCGGTCGCGGGCGGACGGCCACAGCGGCTGCTCCGGCTGGTCGGCACCGCCCTGGCGGTCGTCCTGCTGGTGCTGCTCGGGGTGATCGCGGTCGCCCTGGTGGGGACCGTCGAACCGCCCGCCGGCCCGGCCCGGACGTCGGTGTCCACCCAGCCCGGACCGGCGCTGCTGCCCGCCGCCGGTGCCGTGCTTGCCTGTCTGGTGGGCATCTGGTCGGCGCCTGTCCGGCGGGCCGCGCCGGGACCGCGCGGGGCGCGGTGGCGGCGGCTGGGCGTGCTGCTGCTCGCCGCCGGCTGGGCGACCGTCGCGGTCGCCGTCCTGCTGCCGGCCTGGCGGCGGGAGTACCACCTGACGACACCGTCAGGCCCGGCAGAGGATCTCGCCGTGCAGGATGGCGAACCAGCCGTCGTCGTCGGCGGCCCACTCCCGCCAGCCGGCCGACAGGCGGTCCAGGTCTTCCGTCGTGGCCAGGCCCGACGCCCGCACCTGGTCGGCCATGGCCGAGTGCCGGATCCGGTCGGCCCACATGCCGCCCCACCACTGCCGGTCCTCGGGCGTGGCGAAGCACCAGGTGCTCGCCGTGGCGGTGACGTCGGTGAACCCGGCGGCACGGGCCCAGGAGAGCAGCCGGCGGCCGGCGTCGGGCTCCCCGCCGTTGGCCCGCGCCGCCCGCTGGTAGAGGGCGAGCCACTCGTCCAGCTCGGGCACCCGGGGGAACCAGGTGAACGCGGCGTAGTCGCTGTCCCGGGCGGCGACGAGCCCACCGGGCCGGCACACCCGGCGCATCTCGCGCAGCGCCTCGACCGGATCGGCCACGTGCTGGAGCACCTGGTGGGCGTGCACCACGTCGAACGCCGCGTCGGGCAGGTCCAGCCCGTGCACGTCGGCCACCACGAAGTCGACGTCGTCCCGTCCGCGGGCCCGCGCCTCGGCCCGCGCGAGTTCGAGGGCCTCCTCGCTGACCTCCAGCGCGGTGACCCGGGCCACCCGCCCGGCCAGGTCGGCGGTGATGGTGCCGGGCCCGCAGCCGACGTCGAGCAGGACCTGATCGGACGTCAGGTGCGGCAGGAGGTATCCGGCGGAGTTCTCCACGGTACGCCAGCGGTGCGATCGCAGCACCGTCTCGTGGTGCCCGTGGGTGTAGACGTTGCGCACGGCGACCATGGCGGGACCTCCTCGTTTCGGGTGCCCCGAACCTAACCGCCGTGTCCCTTGATGCGGGACGGTGATCCCGGAGTACGAGAATCAGGCGGGATCGGGCCGCGCCCGGGAGGGCTGGACCCGCTTCGGCTCGCCCGGCATCTTCGGGTGGTCCGGCGGGTACGGCAGGTCGCCGGAGCCGGTGGCGTCGTCCCGGTCGGCCCACTCCAACAGCGGGGTGATGTCCCACGGGCGCTCGTCGATGCCGGCGTGCGGGTCGCCCCCGGCCAGCCGGGCCGGCACGCTGCCGAGGTGGAAGTCGTCCGGGTCGACGTCGGGCAGTTCGTCCCAGGTGACCGGGGTGGAGACGGTGGCCCGGGCGTTGGCCCGCAGCGAGTACGCGCAGGCGATCGTCCGGTCCCGGGCCATCTGGTTGTAGTCGACGAAGACGTGCGCCCCGCGCTCCTCCTTCCACCAGGCGGTGGTGATCAGATCGGGACGGCGGCGTTCGAGTTCCCGGGCCAGGGCGATGGTGGCCCGGCGCACCTCGGTGAACGTCCAGCGCGGCTCGATTCGCAGGTAGACATGGACGCCCCGGCCGCCGGAGGTCTTCGGCCAGCCCGTCGCGCCGAGTTCGTCGAGGAGGGCGCGCAGTTCGCCGGCCGCGGTCACCGCGTCGGCGAAGTCCGTGCCGGGCTGCGGGTCCAGGTCGATGCGCAGTTCGTCGGGGCGGTCCACGTCGGCGGCGCGCACCGGCCAGGGGTGGAAGACGATCGTGCCCATCTGCGCCGCCCAGGCGACGTGGGCCAGGTCGGCCGGGCAGAGTTCGTCGGCGCTGCGCCCGCTGGGGAAGTTGATCCGCGCCGTCTCCACCCACGGTGGCACGCCCCGGGCCGGCACCCGCTTCTGGAAGAACATCTCCCCCTCGATGCCCTCGGGGAAGCGTTGCAGCGTGGTGGGACGGTGCCGCAGCGCCCGCATGATCCCGTCGCCCACGGCGAGGTAGTAGTGGAAGACGTCGGCCTTGGTGAACCCCCGGCCCGGGTAGATCACCCGGTCCGGGCTGCTCAGCCGTACGGTATGCCCGGCCACCTCGATCTCGACGGCCGCTGCCTTGGTGCCACCCATGCCGCGACCATATGTCACACCTGTGACAGGCGGCCTATTCTTGCCGGGTGAGTCTTTCCGAGAGCGAACTGCCCCGCACCGAGGACGAGTGGCGCGTCCGGCTCAGCCCGGAGGAGTTCCGGGTCCTGCGTCAGGCCGGCACCGAACGCCCGTGGACCGGCGAGTACGTCGAGACCAAGACCCCGGGCGTCTACCACTGCCGAGCCTGTGGCGCGGAGCTCTTCTCCAGCGACACCAAGTTCGACTCGCACTGCGGCTGGCCGAGCTTCGACGACGCGCTGCCCGGTGCGGTCAAGGAGATCCCGGACAACACCCTCGGCATGCGGCGCGTCGAGATCCGCTGCGCGCGCTGCGACAGTCACCTGGGGCACGTCTTCCACGGCGAGGGCTTCACCCCGAAGGACACCCGGCACTGCGTCAACTCGGTCTCCATCCGGTTGACGCCGCGCGAGGGCTGAGTTCGGGGCGAACGGCGGACCGACCCTCAGATCAGCAACAGGCTGCCCCGCTCGTCCACCAGGTCGGCGTGCTCGTCGTCGAGCCACACCCCGCCGGTCGCCAGGTAGCGGAACCGGTACTCCCCCGGGCCCAGCTTCACGGTGACCGTCCGGGTGCCGTCCCGGCGGGCGACCAGCTCGTGCCGTCCGGGCTGCCAGTCGTTGAACGAGCCGACGACGCTGACCGTCCCCGGCGGAAGGTCGCGGGGCAGGCAGAAGGTGACACGGGTCTGGTTGCCGAAGAGCTTGTTGCGCTTGATCACACCGATCCTCCGCCGGTCGGGGCCTCTCACCGGGTCCAACGCGCGACACGCCCGGCACGACGCGCCACCCGACCGGACGTCTTCGGGCCGTTCCGCCGCCACGTCGCCCTCCGGTGCCGCACCCTCGGGGCATGACTGCCGATGGGGGGATCCGTCATGGCGACCTGTGAGGTCTGCGGCAACGACTACTGGATGGCGTTCGAGGTCCGGACGGTCAGCGGTGACTCGCACACCTTCGACTCGTTCGAGTGTGCGGTGCACCGGCTGGCCCCGGTCTGCGAGCACTGTCAGCTCAAGATCGTGGGGCACGGCGTGGAGGTGTCCGGCCGGTTCTTCTGCTCGGCGCACTGCGCCCGCACCGTCGAGGGGGAACGCGCCGCCGAGGTCGCCGACGCCGTCGGCGTCCGGCCCGGCTGACTAGCATCGCGGTATGCAGCCCCGGACCATCGACCTGCGGGTCGCCTCCTTCGCCGACCTGGACACCCGCACCTTCCACGACCTGCTGAGACTGCGCATCGACGTGTTCGTGGTGGAACAGGAGTGCCCGTACCCGGAACTCGACGGGCGGGACGTCGAGCCGGGCACCCGGCACCTCTGGCTGGCCGAGGACGGCACGCCGGTGGCGTACCTGCGGATCCTGGCCGACCCGGACGGCGTCGAGCGGATCGGCCGGGTCGTGGTGGCACCGGCGGCACGCGGCGGCGGGCACGCCGGGCGGCTGATGACCGAGGCGCTGGCCGTGGTCGGACACCGCCCGTGCGTCCTGGAGGCGCAGTCGCACCTGGTCGGTTTCTACGCCCGGTACGGCTTCACCGTCAGCGGCCCGGAGTACGTGGAGGACGGCATCCCGCACACCCCGATGCGCCGCGAGCCCGCGTCCTGACCGGCGGCTCCGCCCGCCGACCCCGGATCGGGGCCGGGGTCGGCGACGGCGCCGGCCCGGATCAGGGCAGCGCGGCGACGATGTCGGTGAGCGAGCGGCGACGGCCGGTGTAGAAGGGGACCTCCTCGCGGACGTGCCGGCGGGCCCGGGAGGCGCGCAGGTCCCGCATCAGGTCCACGATCCGGTGCAGCTCGTCGGCCTCGAACGCGAGCATCCACTCGTAGTCGCCGAGGGCGAACGAGGCGACCGTGTTCGCCCGCACGTCCGGGTAGCCCCGGGCCATCCGGCCGTGCTCGGCGAGCAGCTCGCGCCGCTCGGCGTCGGGCAGCAGGTACCACTCGTAGGAGCGGACGAATGGGTAGACGCAGACGTACGCCCGCGCCTCCTCGCCGGCCAGGAACGCCGGAATGTGACTCTTGTTGAACTCCGCCGGCCGGTGCAGCGCCATCTGCGACCAGACCGGGGTCGTCGCCCGCCCCAGCGCGGTGCGCCGGAACCGGCCGTACGCGTCCTGGAGGTCGTCGCTGGAGGAGGAGTGCCACCAGATCATCAGGTCGGCGTCGGCGCGCAGCCCGGCGACGTCGTAGGTCCCCCGGACCACCACGTCCTTGCCGGCCAACTCCTCGACGAGCGCCTCGGCCTCGGCGCTGACGTTGTCCCGCAGGGCCGGCAGGGGGCTGCTGGCCCGGAACACCGACCACATCGTGTAGCGGATGCTCGCGTTCAGCTCCCGCAGCCGGGCCGCGTTGCTCTGCTCGTCGCTCATGTCGCCGGTCCTCCCAGTGCAGTGATGATCTCGTCGGCCGCCGTCTCGCCGGAGCGGACGCAGACCGGGATGCCGACCCCGTCGTACCCGGCCCCGGCCAGGGCCAGCGTCGGGTGGGCCGCCCGCAGGGCCGTCCGGGCCGCCGCCACCCGATCGGAGTGTCCCGGGGTGTACTGCGGCAGCGCCCCACCCCACCGTTGCACGTGGCTGGCCAGTGGCGTCGGCAGCGCCGTGCCGAGCACCCCGGACAGCTCCCGGTGCACGGTGGCGACCAGGTCGTCGTCGGAGAGCTGCAACTGCCGCTCCTCGCCGTACCGGCCGACCGAGGCGCGCACCAGCGCCACCCCGTCCGGCCGGCGCAGGTGCCCCCACTTGGTGGTGAAGAAGGTGGACGCCTTGATCAGGAGGCCCTCGGTTCCGGGCACGAGGAAGCCGGAGAGCGCCGGCAGCTCCGGCTCGGGCAGGGCCAGGGTGACCAGCGCGACACTGGCGTAGTCGAGCCCGCCGACGCGGTCGGCCACCTCCGGGGCGACGCTGGTGAGCAGTCGCGCGGCCGGTCGGGCCGGCACGGCGAGCAGCACCGCGTCGGCCTCCACCGACTCCGGGTCCCGGGTGGGGCCCACGGTCAGCCGCCACCGCCCGCCCAGCGGGGTGAGTTCACGGACCGTCGCGCCGAGCCGGAGCGTCGCCCCGCTGGCGCTCGCGGCGGTCTCGACCAGCCGGCCCATCCCACCGGCCAGCGCACCGAAGACCGGTGCGCCGGGCGCGCGGGGGGCGGCGGCCTGCGCCGCCCGGACCGCCCCGGTGAGGGTGTGCTCCACCCGGGCGGCGCGGGCCAGCGCTGGCATGGTGGTGACCAGGGACAGGTCGTCGGCGCGGCCGGCGTAGACGCCACCGAGCATCGGGTCGACCAGCCGGTCCACCACCTGGTCACCGAGGCGGGCCCGGACCAGCGCGCCGACCGCGACGTCCTCGTCCGGGCCGAGCAACGGCCGGCCGCCGTCGACGTCGGCCGCCGCGACGGGTTCGGCCACCGTCGCCACCTTGTCCAGATCCCCCGGTACGCCCACCAGGGTGCCCCCCGGGATGGGGCGCAGCCCCCCGTCGACGGCGAGCGCGGCCTGCCCGACGGTCGGGTGCACGATCTCGGCGTCCAGCCCGAGCCGCCGGACCAGGGTCACCGCGGCGGACTCGCCGCCGGCCGGGTCGCGCATCAGGAACGACTCCGCGCCGAACTCCACCGGCCCGCCGGCGATACGGCCGGTGCGCAGCTTGCCACCGAGCGCGCCGGACTGCTCGTACACGGTGACCTCGGTCCCGGCGGGGGCGCGGTCACGCAACCGGACGGCGGCGGCCAGCCCGGTGATCCCACCGCCGATGACCGCGATCCGCCACGGGTGCCGCATGGTCGCCTCCGGTCAGTCCACGGGCCGCGCGGACACCTCGTGCACCAGCGCGACCACCCGGGTCAGCACGTCGGGGTCGGTCTCCGGCAGGACGCCGTGACCGAGGTTGAAGACGTGACCGGGCGCGGCCCGGCCCTCGTCGAGGATGCGCCGCACCTCGGCCTCGACCACCGGCCAGGGGGCGAAGAGCACGCACGGGTCGAGATTGCCCTGGACCGCCCGGTCCGGGCCGATCCGCTTCGTGGCGACGTCCAACGGGGTACGCCAGTCCACGCCGACCACGTCGGCGCCGGCCTCCCCCATCGCGGTCAGCAGCTCGGCGGTGCCCACTCCGAAGTGGATCCGGGGTACCCCGGCGTCGGCCAGCCCGGCCAGCACCATCGCCGAGTGCGGCTGCACGTAGCGACGGTAGTCGGCCTCCGACAGCGCGCCGGCCCAGGAGTCGAAGAGCTGCACCGCGGAGACCCCGGCGGCGATCTGCACACGCAGGAACGCCAGCGTGACCTCGGCGAGCCGGCCGCAGAGCGCATGCCACAGCTCCGGGTCGCCGTACATCAGCGCCTTGGTCTTCGCGTGGGTCCGTGACGGCCCCCCCTCGACCAGATAGCTGGCCAGGGTGAACGGCGCACCGGCGAATCCGATCAGCGGAGTCTCGCCCAGCTCGGCGACGAGCAGCCGGACCGCCTCGTCGACGTACGAGACGTCCTCGACGGTGATCGGTCGGATCCGCTCGACGTCGGCGCGGTCGCGCACCGGCTCGGCGACCACCGGGCCCGTGCCGGGCACGATGTCCAGGTCGACGCCGGCCGCCGCGACCGGCACCACGATGTCGCTGAACAGGATCGCCGCGTCCACGCCGTGCCGGCGTACCGGTTGGAGGGTGATCTCGGCGACCAGCTCGGGGCGGCGGCAGGACTCCAGCATCGCCACGTTGGCCCGGATCTCGCGGTACTCCGGCAGCGAGCGCCCGGCCTGGCGCATGAACCAGACCGGCGTGTGCGGGCCGGGTCGCCGGCGACAGGCCCGGACGAAGGGCGAGTCGGCGGTGCGGGATGCTCCACCCGCGCTCAAGCGGGTCTCTCCGTCTCGGGCAGCGCCGCCCGCGGTGGTGGTGGTCATCGCGGCAATCGTGCCACGACCGCCAGCACCGACGGTCACCCGGGTTGCGAAGGACACGTCCTCCGAGAGCCACCGGCCGGTCACGCTGCGCGTTCCCGGCGGGCGTGGGCGTCGACGGCGGCGCCGCCGTCCGGCCGGTGCCGGCGCGCCGGCACCGGCCGGACGGCGCGGCGGCTTAGGCTGCCCGCATGTCCCCTCCGATCGCGCTTCCGGAGACCTTCGCCCGCGCGGTCGCCGGGCTGCGGTCGGTGGCGACCCGGCCCGAGATCGTGATGGAGGAGGTGGGGGCGCCGAAGCGGCTCGCCCCGTACGCCTTCGCCCTCTCCGCCACGGTGCTGCGCGACGACGACGAGGTGGCCACCGGGCGGCTCATCCTGCTGTACGACCCGGCCGGGCACGAGGCGTGGCAGGGCACGCTGCGGTTGGTCAGCTACGTCACCGCGGACCTGGAGGCCGACCTCGCCGCCGATCCGCTGCTGCCCGGGGTGGGCTGGACCTGGCTGACCGACGCGCTGGAGGCACAGGACGCGGGCTACCGGGCGCTCGGCGGCACCGTCACCCAGACCATGTCCACCCGGTTCGGCGACCTGGCCGGACCGCCGGCCACCGGGGACGTCGAGATCCGGGCCTCGTGGACCCCGTTCGACGACGACCTGGCCCCGCACCTGCACGCCTGGTGCACGCTGCTCGCCTCCACCGCCGGCCTGCCGCCGCCGGGAGTGACCGCGCTGCCCGACCGCCGGCCCGCCATCACCGGCTGACGCACCGCGGTCCGGGACCCGTCGTCGCTGCTGCCGGCGGCAACCGGGCGACGACCGGCCCCGGACCGACCGGGACACGAGCGTGTGTCAGAGGTACTTCTCAGCCTCGTCGCAGACCGCGTCGAGGCCCTTGACGGCCTGGTCGTAGGCCGCCTTGTTGCCGGCCGCGGCGGCGCTCAGGGCGGTGGTGAGCTTCTCCAGGCAGTTCGCGATGACCTTCTTCTGCCGGGCCTGCTCGTCGCGGTCGTTCTTGGTGCCGGTGAGGTCCTGCTGGGTGTCGGTCAGCTTGTCCTTGGCGGTCTGCAACTCACCCTTGAGCTTCTCGATTTCCTTGACCCTGGTGTCCCGGTCGGCCGTCCGGGCGACCAGGTTCTTCTCGGTGCGCTCGAGGTCGCCGCTGGTGTTCAGGTAGAGCCCGGTCATCACGCCGCCGAGGACGAAGAGCAGACCGGCCACGATCGCCAGTACGAGCACCGCCCGGCCACGCCCGCCGCCCCCGCCGGGGGTGGTGGCCGGCGGCGGGTAGCCGGGCGGGCCGGACATCGGCGGGCCGAAGGGCTGACCGGAGGTGGGGGTGTACTGGCCCGGAACCGGCGCGCCGGAGGTCGGGGAGTAGCCAGCGGGTGCCGGCGTCTCGGCCGGCGGCGCGGACTGCGGGTAACCGCCGGGGTAGCCCGGCTGCGGGTAACCGGCGGCCGGGGGCGCGGACTGCGGGTAACCCGCGGCGGGCGGCGCGGACTGCGGGTAACCGGCGGCAGGCGGCGCGGACTGCGGGTAGCCGGACGGCTGCTGCGACAGCGTCGGGTCGATACCGAACTGCTGGGTCGGCTCGTACCCCTGCGGTTCGCGCTGGGAACCGTACAGCCCGCCGCCGGGGCCGGCCGGCGGCTGCTGCGGGTACCCCGGCGGCGGATATCCGCCGGTGGGTGGCTGGGTCATGACTACTTCCTCCGAAAGGGCTGGTCCGGCTCCGGTTGACGGGGCGGACCGGGCGGGTACGGGCGCGTCGGCGGACGGGTCAGCAGATGTCGAAGCCGTCGCACGCGGTCTTGATCGGCACGGCCAGGCCGATGCCCTCGGCGTTGCGGGCCTTGGCGGTGGCGATGCCGACGACCTGCTTGGCGCCGTTGATGACCGGGCCGCCGGAGTTGCCGGGGTTGATCGGGGCGTCGAACTGGATGACGTCGCCGCCGCCGTTCTCCGCCTTGCGGAAGGCGCTCACCACACCGGTGGTGACGCTGTCGGTGAGGCCGAGCGGTGCGCCGACGACGATGATCTGCTGCCCGGACTTCACCGGGGTGGGGGCGGTGACCAGGCCGGTGAACTTGGCGGCCGTCCGCAGGTGGGCGACGTCGTTCTCCTCGTCGACCTTGACGATGGTGGCCGGGAACCGCTGGTCGGTACGCTCCAGGAACACCTGGCGCTCGCCACTGGTCCAGAGCGACTCGACCACGTGGTAGTTGGTGAACAGGTTCGCCCCGCCCTCGGAGTTGGGCTTGCCGACGGCGAACGCCGTGCCGGTGGAGTTGCCGGCCCGGACGCGGAAGACGCTCCGCAGCACCGTCTCGGCGATGTCCTCCGGGTTGAACACCGTCCCGGCCTGCTTCTCCAGCTCCTCCGCCCGTTGCTCCACACCGTCGAGGCGAACGCCGTCGCGCTCCTGCGCGGTGGCCAGGTCGCGGCGGGTGTCGCCGAGCCGGTCGTTGAGCACGTGGATCTGGTACGCCTGGACGCCGGACACCAGGACCAGCAGCAGCGCCAGCAGCAGGGCGGCCCGGGGCAGCCAGCCGGAGCGCTGGCGGACGACGGGCGCCTCGCCCGGATGCGAAGTGCCCGGGAAGGCCGGCCCGGAGGCGGCCGGCGGCTGGCCGGGCGACCAGGTCGGCGGAGCCGGAACCGGCTGCGCCGACGGCTGCCCGGTCTCACCGGCGGTCGGCCAGGTGCCCCGGGGAGCGGGCACCGCGGCCGGGGCCGGCGCGGTGGCGTAACCGGCCGCCGGGGCGCCCGGGTGTCCTCCGCCCACCGGGGGCTGCCCGGGGACCGGGGCACCGGACGCCGGGGGCGCGGGCCAGCCGCCCGCCCCCGTGCGGGGCGGCTCCATCCGTGGTGGCAGCGGTCCTGGTCTACCTCCGTGGTCACCGGGTGCCGGCCCGACCGGTCCACCGTCCTGCGGCCCGTACCCCGCCGTCATGATTGCCACGTCCTCCCCGCTGAGCGCCTGCCGGCGGCCCTGCCGCCTGCGCTGCGCCGGCGGTGGGCTCGATGGACCGTACCGGCCCCGGAGGACATTGTCTCCCCTGTTGTCCAGCCCCGGGACGGCGGTACCGGACCGGTTGCCGACACGCACCGGAGGAGGCTGCGCGCACCGGATCGCCGCGCGCACTAGGGTTGTCAGGTGACCGACGAACCACCCCTGCGCCGTCGGGCCGCCGAACGCCGACCGGGAAACGAACCGCAGCACCCGCCATCGGCCGCGCCGGAGCCGACGGACGCGGGGACCGAAGCGACCGCCGAGCAGCCCGTACCCCTGACCGCACCCCGGGAGGGCACACCTGAGCCGGTGGCCACATCGGCCGCGTTGGCCGAGGTGGTGGCCCGGTTCGCGGCGGGCACCGGACCGGTGGCCATCGACGCGGAACGCGCCTCCGGATACCGCTACAGCCAGCGCGCCTACCTGGTACAGCTCCGTCGACACGGCGCCGGCACCGTCCTCATCGACCCGTTGCCGCTGCCCGACCTCTCCACCCTCGACGCGGTGATCGGCCCGGCGGAGTGGGTGCTCCACGCGGCCAGCCAGGATCTGCCCTGCCTGGCCGAGCTGGGGCTGCGCCCGCGCCGACTGTTCGACACCGAACTGGCCGCCCGGCTGGCCGGGTTCGAGCGGGTCGGCCTGGCCGCGCTGACCGAACACCTGCTGGGCTACACCCTGGAGAAGCACCACTCGGCGGCCGACTGGTCCAGCCGCCCCCTTCCGGAGTCCTGGCTGACCTACGCCGCCCTGGACGTCGAACTCCTCGTCGACCTTCGCGACGCGCTCGCCGCGGAGCTGGAGCGGCAGGGCAAGCAGGAGTGGGCGGCGGAGGAGTTCGCCGCGCTGGTGGCCGCCGGGGCGCGGCCACCCCGGGTCCGGGCCGAGCCGTGGCGGCGCACCTCCGGCATCCACCGGCTGCGCGGCGCGCGGGCCCAGGCGCGCGTCCGGTCGTTGTGGTACGCCCGGGACCAGATCGCCGCCCGCCGGGACGCGGCTCCCGGCCGGGTGCTCCCCGACTCGGCGATCGTCGCCGCCGCCGAGCTGGACCCGAAGGACGAGCGGACGCTGCTGACCCTGCCCGGCTTCGGCGGCCGGTCGGTACGCCGGCTGGCCCGCACCTGGCTGGCGGCGTTGGAGGAGGCCCGACACCTGCCGGAGGACGCGCTCCCGGTCAGCCCGGCGGTGGAGGGTCCACCCCCGCCGCACCGGTGGGCGGAACGGGATCCGGTGGCCGCGGCGCGGCTGGCCCGGTGCCGGGAGGTGGTGGTGCGGATCGCCGGCGCGCACCGCCTGCCGCCGGAGAACCTGATCACCCCGGACTCGATCCGCCGGTTGGCCTGGACCCCGCCGGAGGAGATCACCGAGGAGACGGTGGCCGAGACCCTGCGCGGGTTCGGCGCGCGGACTTGGCAGCTCGGCCTGCTGGTGCCGGAGCTGACCGTCGTCCTGCCCACGCCGTGACGGCGCACACCCACCCCGGACACCGGGGTGGGTGTGTCGTGGGACACAGGGAGGGCACGGGCGCGGTTGGTTACTGGTGAGTAGCATGCGAGGAACCACGCCCGCGCCGGCGACCTTCGTCCGGCCCGGAGTGCCGCCTGTCGGCGCCGGGTTGCGGATCATGGTCGAAAAGGAGGCTCAAGTGCCCCGTGAAGTTCGGGATGTCGTCTTCGTCGACGGCGTCCGCACCCCGTTCGGCAAGGCGGGTGGCATGTACGCCAACACCCGCGCCGACGACCTGGTCATCCGCTGCATCCGGGAACTGCTGCGACGTAACCCGCAGCTGCCGCCGGAGCGGGTCGAGGAGGTGGCCATCGCCGCCACCACCCAGATCGGCGACCAGGGCCTGACCATCGGCCGGACGGCCGCCCTGCTGTCCGGCCTGCCGAAGACCGTGCCCGGCTACGCCATCGACCGGATGTGCGCGGGCGCGATGACGGCGGTGACCACCGTCGCCGGGGGCATCGCGATGGGCGCGTACGACGTCGCCGTCGCCGGTGGCGTGGAACACATGGGGCGGCACCCGATGGGCGAGGGCGTGGACCCGAACCCGCGCATCCTCGCCGAGAAGCTGGTCGACCCGTCCGCCCTGGTGATGGGCGCCACCGCGGAGAACCTGCACGACCGGGTCCCGCACGTCACCAAGGAGCGCGCCGACGCGTTCGCGCTGGCCTCGCAGCAGAAGACCGCGAAGGCGTACGCCAACGGCAAGCTCCAGCCCGACCTGGTCCCGGTCGCGATCCGCGACGGCGACGGCGGCTGGGGTCTGGCCACCGTGGACGAAGCCCCCCGGGACACCTCGCTGGAGAAGCTCGCCACCCTGAAGACCCCGTTCCGCCCGCACGGCCGGGTCACCGCCGGCAACGCGGCCGGGCTGAACGACGGCGCCACGGCCAGCCTGATCGCGGCCGAGTCGACCGCCCGCGAGCTGGGCCTGCCGGTCGCCATGCGGCTGGTGTCGTACGGTTTCGTCGGCGTCGAGCCGGAGGTGATGGGCGTCGGCCCGATCCCCTCGACCGAGAAGGCCCTGCGCATCGCCGGTCTGGGCATCGACGACATCGGCCTGTTCGAGCTGAACGAGGCGTTCGCCGTGCAGGTGCTCGCCTTCCTCGACCACTTCGGCATCGCCGACGACGACCCCCGGGTCAACCAGTGGGGCGGCGCGATCGCCATCGGTCATCCGCTCGCCTCCTCGGGCGTACGGCTGATGACCCAGCTCGCCCGGCAGTTCGCCGAGCACCCCGAGGTCCGCTACGGCGTCACCGCCATGTGCATCGGCATCGGCATGGGCGGCACGGTCATCTGGGAGAACCCGAACTGGGAGGGTGGGGACAAGTGAGCACGATCGCCGCGGCGAACGAGGTGGTCACGAAGGCGCTGCTGCGCCAGGTGAACGTGCCCGGCCTGGACCGGCCGGCCGCGCTGATCACGCTCGACAACGGCTTCGACCACACCAAGCCGAACACCCTCGGGCCGGGCGGCCTGACCAGCCTGGACGAGGCGATCACCGCCGCGCTGGCCGGGAACCCGGCGTTCGTCGCGGTCACCGGCAAGCCGTACGTCTTCTGCGTGGGCGCCGACCTGGTCAGCCTGCCGCAGATCGCCGACCGGGAGCAGGCGCTGGAGATCGGCCGGCTCGGCCACCGGGTCTTCGCCCGGCTGAAGGACAGCGACGTCCCGACCTTCGCCTTCGTCAACGGCGCGGCGATGGGCGGCGGCCTGGAGCTGGCCCTGCACTGCCACTACCGGACGCTCTCCGGCGGCGCGGCGGCCCTGGCCCTGCCCGAGGTGTCGCTCGGGCTGGTCCCCGGCTGGGGCGGCACCCAGCTCCTGCCCAACCTGATCGGCATCCCGGCCGCCACCCAGGTGGTCATCCAGAACCCGCTGATGCAGAACAAGATGCTCAGGCCGAAGCAGGCCGCCGAGATGGGCATCGCGGACGTGCTGCTGGAGCCGGCAGACTTCCTCGAGCGGTCCCTGGAGTGGGCCGCCAGCGTGGTGCGCGGTGAGATCACCGTGGCCCGCCCGGAGGTCGACCGGGACATGTGGGACGGCGTGCTCTTCTTCGCCCGGCAGATGCTCGACCAGCGGCTGCACGGTGCGGTCCCGGCCGCCGACAAGGCCCTGGAGCTGCTGGCGCTGGCCAAGGAGGCCGACTTCGCCGCCGGCAGTGCCGCCGAGGACGAGGCCCTGGCCGACCTGGTCTTCAGCGAGGAGCTGCGCAGCGGCCTGTACGCCTTCGACCTGGTGCAGCGGCGGGCCAAGCGGCCGGTCGGCGCGCCGGACAAGGGACTGGCCCGCGAGGTCACCAAGGTCGGCATCGTCGGGGCCGGCCTGATGGCCAGCCAGCTCGCGCTGCTGTTCGCCCGCCGCCTCCAGGTGCCGGTGGTGATGACCGACCTGGACCAGGCCCGGGTGGACAAGGGCGTCGGCTACGTGCACGCCCAGATCGAGAAGCAGGTCACCAAGGGCCGGATGGACAAGGGCACGGCCGCCAAGCTGTACGGCCTGGTCTCCGGCTCGGTCGACAAGGGCGCCTTCGCCGACGCCGACCTCCTCATCGAGGCGGTCTTCGAGGACCTGGGCGTCAAGAAGCAGGTCTGGGCCGAACTGGAGAAGATCGTCTCGCCGGAGGCGGTGCTGGCCACCAACACCTCCTCGCTCTCGGTGACCGCGATGGCGGCCGACCTGGAGCACCCCGAGCGGGTGGTGGGCTTCCACTTCTTCAACCCGGTCGCGGTGCTGCCGCTGCTGGAGATCGTCCGGGGCGAGCGGACCGACGACGCCACCCTGGCCACCGCCTTCGCGGTCGGCAAGCAGCTGCGCAAGTCCTGCGTGCTGGTGGCCGACGCCCCGGCGTTCGTGGTCAACCGGCTGCTCACCCGCTTCCTCGGCGAGATCTTCACGGCCGTGGACGCGGGCACCCCGCTGGAGGTGGCCGACAGCGCGCTGGACCCGCTGGGTCTGCCGATGCGTCCGCTGGCCCTGCTCCAACTGGTCGGTCCGGCGGTCGCCCACCACGTGGGCGGCACCCTGCACGCGGCCTTCCCGGACCGGTTCGGCCTCAGCGACAACCTGAAGCGGATCGCCGAGTCGGGCCAGCCGGTCATGGTGGACGACGAGGTGAACCCCGAGGTGGCGAAGCTGCTGGTCGTCGGGGACACACCGCTGACCGCCGAGCAGGTCCGGCAGAGTGCGCTCGACGCGCTGGCCCAGGAGATCCGGCTGATGCTCGACGAGGGCGTGGTGGCCGAGGCGCAGGACATCGACCTGTGCATGATCCTCGGTGCCGGCTGGCCGTTCCACCTGGGCGGCGTGACGCCGCACCTGGACCGGACCGGCACCTCCGAGCGGGTCACCGGGGCCCGGTTCCTGCCGCGCGGGGCGGCGAGCCTGCCCGCCTGACTTGCCCGACGGTGGAGCATCCCATCGGGGCAACGGCCATGTCGGTCCGGCTGGTTAGGATCACGCGTCCATTCCTCAGATCTGGAGCGTCGATGTCCCAGCCGCACCACCCCCCGCAGCCGGAGTACGGCTCTGCCCACCCCCAGCCGTCGGCCGCGCCCGGCTACGGCACCGGCCAGCCGTACGGGGCCGACCCGATGGCGGGCGGGTTCGCGCCGCCGCCGAAGAAGAAGTCCGGCGTCGGCAAGGTCCTGCTGATCGTCCTCGCCGTGGTGCTGGTGCTCTGCGTCGGCGGCGGGATCGCCATCTGGGCCACCGTGAAGGACGATGTCGACGAGGTGGTGGAGGCCACCAAGACCCGGGTGGTCGCCCCGGAGACGCTCAACGGCCGGCCCAAGGTCACCGAGCCGGGGCTGGTGGCCGCGTCGGAGCAGATGGCCGCCGAGATCAAGAAGGACGTGCCGGAGGCGACCAGCCAGGTCGGCGGCTTCTACGGCGACGTGAACAAGAACGACCTGGTCATGATCGTCGGGGTGTCCGGCGTGATGGCCGACCCGCAGAAGGAGATGAACGACGCGATCAGCGCCATCTCCGGGGAGCTCGGTGCCACCAACATGGCCGCCGTGGAGCCGGGGCCGCTCGGCGGCGAGGCCAAGTGCGGCGACGGCACCTCCGAGGGCGTCAAGCTCGGCATCTGCGTCTGGGCCGACCGGGGCAGCCTCGGCATGGTGGTCATCTACTTCAAGACCGGCAAGGAGGCCGCGGCGGAGTTCGGCACCATCCGCGCCGCGATCGAGCAGCGCAACTGAGTCCTCGACAAGGGGCCCCTCCCGTGTGGGAGGGGCCCCGTCGCGTTCCGGGTCAGGCCGTCGCGGCCCGCTCGGCGGCGCTGCGCTCTACGCAGAACTCGTTGCCCTCCGGGTCAGCGAGGACGACCCAGCCGGTGCCGTCCGGCCGACGCCGGTCGGAGACCTGGGTGGCGCCGAGGGCGAGCAGGCGCTCCACCTCGGCGTCCCGGTCCCGGTCGACCGGCTGCAGGCAGACGTGCATCCGGTTCTTGACACTCTTGCCCTCTGGCACCTGCACGAAGAGCATCATCGGGCCGCCCGGCGGCAGCAGCGTCGCCTCCGGGTCCCCGGGGAGGTCTTCGGGCCGGCGAGAGCAGCCGTAGACCTCGGCCCAGAACCCGGCGAGGACGTAGGTGTCGTGGCAGTCGACGGTGACGCTGTGAATTCCTGAACTCACGGTCTTCCTCCGTACGAGGATGGGACGCGCCCCGCGTGAGTCGACTTGTCAGCGGTGCCGGCGGCGAGGCGCGGGAATGATCATGCTGGACATCGACCGCACCTCCTTCCGCCTCCGGCTGACCGGACGATCGTGCCAGGCCGGATCCGGTCGACGCAAACGCATTAGCGCAGCCGGTCAGTCGGCCTTCACGTCGGCCGCGATGCGGGGCAGCACGTCGGTGGTCACCGCTGCCGAGGCGCTGACCACCGGGGTGACGGCCGCCGCGGGCAGGGTCACGGTCACCTCCAGGCCCCCGCCCGGCTGGGCGATGACCCGGACGCTGCCGCCGTGCGCGTCGCAGACCGCCCGGACGATCGAGAGTCCCAGCCCGGAGCCGCGTGCCCCGGTCCGCTCCCGCCCACCGCGCCGGAACGGCTCGAACAACCCCGGTACGTCCGCCTGGTCCACCTCGAAGCCGGTGTTACCGACCACCAGCCAGGACTCGTGCCCGTCGGAGCCGGTCCGCACCCAGAGCCGGCCGTGCAGGTGGTTGTAGCGCACCGCGTTCTCGATCAGGTTGCCGGCGAGCCGGTCGAGCAGGCCGGGATCGCCGACCACCGGGGCCGGCTCCAGCGCGGTCTCCACCCGCAACTTGATCCGCTCCACCTCGCGGCGGACCGCCGAGAGGGCGTTGGCGGTGCCGTCGGCGAGGTCGCACTCGCTCTTGCGGCCGAGCCGCCGCCCCGCCTGCGCCTCGCTGCGGGCCAGCACCAGCAGCGCGTCGACCAGGCCGTTGGCGCGTTCCGAGGCGTCCCGCACCACGGTGGCCATCCGGCGGAACTCGGCGACGTCGGCCTCGTCGTCGGAGAGCGTCACGTCGATCTCGGTACGCATCACCGCCAGCGGCGTCCGCAGCTCGTGCGAGGCGTTGGCGACGAACCGCTTCTGCGCCTCGAACGCCCCGGCGATCCGGTCCAGCATCGCGTCGAAGGTCTTGGCCAGCTCGGCCACCTCGTCGTCCGCCCCGGAGTAGCCGATCCGCTGGTCGAGGGTGGCCTCGCCGAGCCGGCGAGCGGTGGAGGTGACCTGGTACAGCGGGCGCAGCGCCCGGCCGGCGACCGCGTAGGCACCGGCCACCGCGACGGCGCTGATCGCCAGCAGCGCGACCAGCCCCTTGGCGAGCAGTTCCCGGGACGCGGTGTCGACCAGCTGCCGCTGCCACTGCCCGGCGTCCAGGGTCCGGCCGTCGGCGAGCACCACGGTCGTGCCGGGGAGCAGCTCGTCGGTGGGGCGGAGCGCGTCGCGCACCAGCAGCCAGGCCAGCAGGACGAGGATCGCCCCGGCACCGATCAGCAGGATGCCGTTGAGCAGGGTCAACCGCAGCCGCAGGGTGGGGCGCAGCCGGGGGCGGCGGGTGAGGTAGAGGGTCATGACAGGTCTCCGGCCGTCCGGTAGCCGGCGCCCACCACCGTCTCGATCAGTGGCGGGTCGCCGAGCTTCTTGCGCAGGGTCATCACGGTGACCCGGACGATGGTGGTGAACGGGTCGGTGTTGGCGTCCCAGACCCGTTCCAGCAGTTCCTCGCTGGAGACCACCGCGCCCCGGGCCTTGAGCAGTTCGCAGAGGACGCCGAACTCCTTGTTGGTCAGGTCGACCGGCGCCCCGCCGCGGGTGACCACCCGCCGGGCCGGGTCGAGCACCAGGTCGGCCAGCTCCAGCACCGGCGGCGCGGGCGGGGTGGCCCGCCGACCGAGCGCCTGGACCCGGGCGACCAGCTCGTCGAAGGCGAACGGCTTGGGCAGGTAGTCGTCGGCCCCGAGCTGGAGCCCCTCCACCCGGTCGGAGACGGTGCCGCTGGCGGTGAGCATCAGCACCCGGGTGAGGGTGCCGGAGGCGGCCAGCTCGGCGCAGATCTGGTCGCCGTGCACGCCGGGCAGGTCACGGTCGAGGATCACCACGTCGTACCGGGTGACGAAGGCCATCTCGTGCCCGGCGTCCCCGTCGTACGCGACGTCGACCGCCATGCCCTTGCGACGCAGCCCCCGCGCGATCGCGTCGGCGAGGTTGCGCTCGTCCTCGACCACCAGTACCCGCATCCCCGGCCTCCTCGCTGCTGCCCACCACAACCTAGTGTCGGCCGCCAAACGCGAGGTGGTCGCGGCCACCCGGACATTGCAAACAATCTTCGGGTACGCGATGCTGCACGAAACTCGTCTACGGATCGGACCGTGATGACCGCAGCGACGCAGCACCGGGACGTCGTCTACCGGGTCTTCCGGTTCCCGGCGGACCTCGACGACGGCACGGTTCTCGGCGTACGCCCCGACGACGGCGGGCTCGTCCTGGGCGGACCCCCGTCCCGGCTGGAGTACACCGATCCGCACACCGGCGTCCGCACCCGGTACGACGTGGGCCGCTGGGTGTCCCGCGCGGCCACCAGAGGCGGAACGAGCCGTCCGCCTGCTGGCACAGCAGCACCTCAGGATGGAAACGACACTCGCCGTAGGTGCCGGGCAGCACGTCCAGGATCCGGGGACGGGGCGCGTACGACGTCGAACTCGGCCACCAACAGTCCCCGGTCCCGGATCTGCCGGGAGGCGATCGGCGGCCGGCCGTCGACCGGGGTCCGCAACCCGTTCCAGGTGCCCAGGTCGGCCAGTTCCCGGCCGGTCGCGGCGTCCAGCACGAAGACCTCCTCCCGGACCGAACTGACCGACGTGGTCGCCACCAGCCGGTCCCCGACCGGGACGGCCGCCATCCACCGGGGGTCGCGCCAGACCGTCCGGCCGGTCGCCCGGTCCAGCAGTCGCACCCCGCCGGGCTGCTGCCAGACGCAGAGCATCGCGCCGCAGGTGCTGACGTACCCCACCGACGGCAGCTCGGCGGTCCAGCGCCGGTCCAGCCGGTCGAGCCCGTACGCGGTCACGCGGGCCCGCAGTGTCGACGACGCGGACGGACCGCCGTCGGGCAGGTCGTAGGCGACCAGCTCCCGGTCGCTCCACGCGCCACCGACGGGCGGGACGACCACCACGAGCTGGTCGCCGACGAGGAACGCCTCGGATCCGGCGCGGCCGGGCACCGTCACCGAGATCCGCCGGGGCACCGGTGCCGCTCCGGCCAGGGTGACCAGGACGAGGCCGAGCACCAGCGCGAACCGCCAGCGCCGTGACACCCCGGGGCCCCGCCGCACCGCCGGTTCCGGGTCGTCGCGCACCTCACCCAGATCGATCAGCGCCATCCGCGTCCTCCCCGTGCCCTCCCGCCAGCACCGGGACCGTCGCGCGCCGGGCCGGCGCCCGCGACCGGCACCGGCCCGGCAAAAGCAACATGCCCCTCGCGTACGATGGCGCGTCGTGGCTGTGCCGGTGGTAGACCCCTCGTTGAAGTCCGCGTCCGTGTCCGCTACGGCCGACCCGCCGACGGACACCCGGCCGGCGACCGGCCGGTTCGTCCGCGCCGACGTCCTGGCCATCGGAGCCTATGTGCTCCTCGGCGTTCTCGTGTGCCTGAACTACTGGGGGGACGTCGGGAACCGGGTCTCCTCGCACCTGCCCACCGACCACAGCTGGTTCGAGTGGCTCTTCTCGCACGGCGCGTACTCCGTACGCCACCTGGAGAACCCGCTCTTCTCCGACCGTCAGAACGCCCCGGACGGGGTGAACATGATGGCGAACACCTCGCTGCTCGGGGTGACCCTGCCGCTGGCCCCGCTGACCCTCCTGCTCGGTCCGCAGGTGGTGTACGCCCTCTACCTGGGCGGCGCGCTGGCGGCCACCGCCGCCACGTCGTACTGGGTGCTCTCGCGCCGGCTGGTCCGCTCCCGGGCGGCGGCGTTCGTCGGCGGCGCGTTCCTCGGGTTCGCGCCCGGCATCGTGCACCACGCCAACGGGCAGCCGAACTTCGTGTCGAACTTCCTGCTGCCGTTGATCGTGGCCCGGGTGCTCCGGCTCGGCGAGCCGGGACGGTGGCGGCGCAACGGGCTGGCGCTGGGCCTGCTGGTCGCGTACCAGATCTTCATCAACGAGGAGATGCTGCTGCTGACGGCGCTGGCCTGCCTGGTGGTCGTGGTCGCGTACGCGGTGGCGCGCTGGCGGGTGGCGCGGGCCCAGGCCGGCACCTTCCTCGCCGCCCTCGGCGTGGGCGGCGGACTGGCGCTGTTGCTGACCGCGTACCCGATCTGGTTCCAGTTCAACGGCCCGCAGTCCTACCGGGGCCTCCAGGGTGGCGTCTTCCACAGCTGGGGCGAGGACCTGGCCGCCTTCGTCACCTTCGCCCGGGACACCCTGGCCGGGGACCCGGCGGTGGAGAAGACCATCGGGTTGACCGAGCAGAACACCTGGTTCGGCTGGCCGGTGGTGCTCGTCACACTGGCGGCGATCGTGCTGCTCTGGCGGCGTTCGCTGGCCGCCCGGATCGCGGCGGTGCTGGTGGCGGTCTTCACGGTGGTCTCTCTCGGCCCCCGGATCCGCCTGAACGGCGTGGAGACCGGGACCTACGGCCCCTGGCACTACGTCCCGGACGACCTGCCGCTGGTCGAGATGATGATGCCCACCCGGATGACCCTGGTGGTGACCGGCGCGGTCGGCGTCCTGCTCGCGCTGGCCTGGGACGCCGCCGCCAGGAGCGGACGACCGGCCCCCGCGTCCGACGCCGACCTCCAGTCGGCCGCCACCGAGGTCGCCGCCGGGCCCCGCCGCCGCTGGGTCCGGCCGGTCGGGTACGCCGCGATCGCGCTGGCGGTGCTGCCGCTGGTCCCCCGGCCGCTGCCGGCCCAGCAGATCGACCCGCCGCCGGCCTTCATCACCTCCGGCGCCTGGCGGCCCTACGTGCCGGACGGCCGGACCCTGGTGCCGGTGCCCGTCCCGAGCAACGTGCACGGCCTGTCCACGCTGCGCTGGAGCGCGCTGACCCGGCACGAGTTCCCGGTTCCCGGCGGCTACTTCATCGGCCCGGGCCCGAACGACGAGGGCATCTTCGGCGCCCCGAACCGCCCGACCAGCACCCTGATCTACTCCACGATGGACAAGGGTGCGGTGCCGGCGCTGACCGACGAGGACCGCCGCCGGGCCGTCGAGGACCTGCGCTTCTGGCGGGCCTCGGTGGTGGTGCTCGGCGCTCATCCCCGGGAGGCGGTGCTGCGCGAGCTGATGACCGGCCTGCTCGGCGAGCCCCGCCGGGTGGACGACGTGTGGCTCTGGGACGTCCGTCCCCTGGTCTGAGCGACCTCCGGTCAGTCGGTGCGGGTGGTGATCGGGCGCACGTCCCAGAGCCACACGTCCTGTTCCCGCCGCGCCGGGCCGACGAGTTGCTCGACCGTCTGCCGCAGCGGCTCGACGTTCTTCTGGTCGACTGGCAACACCACGATCGCCGCCCGCCAGTAGCGCAGCTCGTCCAGGGAACGGCGACGTTCCCGGTCGGTCAGCTTCGCGGTACGCCCGGTGGTCGCCACCTGCTGGAGAATCTCGCCCACCCCGCTGGGCCGGCCGCCGAACCGACCCGGGTCACCGGTGTTGCCGTTGCGCGGCGCGAGGAAGTACCCACCGGGAATCTTGAAGTCCAGGTTGGTCGAGGCGGCCCAGCGCATGCCGTGGGTGTTGCCCATGCTCGGAATCGGCACCGGCACCAGGGTCTGCTCCGCCGCGACGTACCGTCGCCACCGGTCGGAGGTGATAAAGTCCGGCACCGGCGGGCGGTCGGTCACCTTCAGTGGCATCGGGGCGATCGGCAGCAGCGCCATGACCAGGCCGGCGCCGACCAGGGTGCGGGTGTGCTGGGCCAACGGACGCGTCGTCCAGGCCCGCTCGACGGCAACGGCCAGCAGCACGCCGATGACCACCGTCGTGATCATCCCGAACCGGGTGGGCACCACCGCGTCCAGCAGCGGCAGGTGGACCAGCCACTCCCACGGGCCGGTGAACAGGTCCCGGTCCCACCAGGAGATTCGCTCCCCCAGCGAGAGCACGGCGTAGAAGGCGCCGGTGACCGCGAGCGCCCGCACGACGACCTCCCGACGCAGCCACAGCACGATGCCGATGGTGATCAGCACCAGGCTCCACCCGAAGAAGGCGTTCTCCTCCGAGTAGTTGGGGGCCAGGTTGGCGTTGGCCCGCTCGTTACCGCCGAGGGTCGGCGAGCCCGGTGTGACGAACGCCGCGATGTCGTTGCCGTAGTCGCGGACCGCGTCGCTGAGCCCGTGGTACGCCATCGGGCCACCGAACTGGATGTAGAGCGGGTACGCCAGCAGCGCCCCGGCCACCACGGTGCAGACCCCGAGCGCGACCGCCGTCGGACGCCAGGCGGACGACCAGAGTTCCCGCCGCTGGGCCAGCACGGCGAGCAGGAAGATGCCGCAGGCCATCGCGGTGAAGAGCAGGATCTCCTCGTTGATGAAGGCCTGCCAGGTGACCAGCAGCGCCAGGATCACCCCGTCCCGCACCGGCCGGCGGGAACGGGTGACGACCAGCACCCGCCAGACGATGAACGGCAGCAGCCACTGCGAGATGATGTTGGGGTGCCAGTTGGCGTGCGAGAGCATGGCCGGGGAGAACCCGCAGAACCAGCCGCCGACCAGGGCCGCCAGCGGGGTCCGTAGGACGTGCCGGGAGAGCACGAAGTACCAGGTCGAGGCGGTGCCGGCCAGGGCGAGGGTGACCAGCACCACGAAGGTCACCGCCGGGCCGAAGAGCAGCGTGATCGGCACCATCGGAATGCCGAGCGCCAGGATGGCCGTGTTGGCCATCAGGTTGACCCCGTCGGGGTAGTTGAACTGTTCGGTGTAGAACGGGAACTCGCCGTGCAGCACCACCCGGACCGAGTGGGCGAGGAAGAACTGCACCTGGGCCGGGTCGCTGCTGTAGAGCGAGGCCACCCGGCCGGCCGGGTCGACCCAGATCTGGCTGGTCACCCAGATCGCGGCGAGCAGGAAGAAGCCGAAGACGCCGAGGTCCCGCCGCCAGGTGGGCCACCGTCGACGCCGGTCGGCGGTGGCCCCCGCCAGGGCACCGGGGGTGTCCGTGCCGCCGGCCTCCGCCCGGACGACCGTGGGCTCCCCGTCGGCCGTGGTCCCGTCCACCGGTCCCCCGTCGGGCGTCCGCGCGTCGAGCGTCCGCGCGTCGACGGAGCGGGCGGCGACCCGCCCGGTCGCCACTGTCGGGTCGCTTCCCGGGCCGGTGGTGGCGGATTCCAGCGTGGATACCCCACGGGGCACGGCAGGCGTCACAGTCGGCGGAGTCTACCGGAGCAGAGAAAAGCCACGAAAACGCCGGCGACGCCCGGGACGGACGCCACAGTGCCCGCGTCCCGCGGCCCGAGGCGCCGGCCGGGGACCTCCGGACATCTCGTAGCATGTGGCTTCCGGACCGGGCAGAACGATCGGGGGCGTACACGTGGCTTCAGTCCGCTGGCGCGGCAGGACGGCCACGGCGCTGCTGGCCCTGGCCCTGACGGCGGCCGGCTGCGGGCCGGTCGCCCAGCGGCAGCAGGCCCGGCTTCCGGTCGGCTACGACTCCCTCGACGGTGCCCTGGCGGTGTGGCCGGCGCGGGGCGGTCTGGCCGCGGACGCCGACGCGACGGCCGCACTGACCGAGGCGGTCCGCGACTGGCGCTCACCGGTCGACGACCGGGTCCACCTGCCCACCTCGGGCATCCTCTGGTCCGGCGAGGTCGGCGGGACGCGGCTGGCACTGGTCGCCGCCGACGTGCCCGGGGAGAGTGCCTCCTGGCTGCTCCAGCTCACCGGCGACGGGTCGCGGTACACGGTCACCCGGGCCGTCGACTACACCGACCGGGGCTACCTGGTCTACGCCGACGTGCTGCCGGTGCAGCTCGGTGCCGAACGCCGCTATCTCACCTCCGCCCGCGTGGAGCGCCTGCTCGGGCCGGACGGGCGGCCACTGGCCGTCACCGACGGCCTGACCGGGCCGGTCGCCGTCCCGGCCTGCGCGGCCGTGCCACTGACCGCCACCCTGCGGGCCACCGCGTCGCTGCCGCGCGGCCGGGCCGCGGACCGCCTGATCGACCTGGGTACGGCCACCGAACCGCCCCGCTACCCGCTGGTGCGCGACGATTCCGGCGCCGGCCAGCGGGCCCTGCACGGGTTGGACACCTGCCAGCTCGCCGGGGAGGACGGCCCGTTCGTCAGCGTCCCCCGTCGGGTGCGCGACCGGGAGACCCCCGAGTCGGTCCCGCGCTCCTGGCCGATGGAGCAGATCACCACCCGGGTGCTGGGCGAGATCACCCTCGACGGTGGCGCGTCGGCCGAGTTGAAGCAGCTCAGATGGGAGAGCGAGGCGGGACCGATGACGGCCCTGGTGCACCGCTCCCCCGCCGGGGGACCGACCGTGATCTCCTCCGCCGACCGGACCAGCACCCTCCAGACGTACGTGCTGCCGGTGCCGGGACAGCCGCTGGTGGTCCTGAGCTGGCGGGCCAGCCAGACGACCTCCCTGTCCACCCCGCCGGGCACCCGACGACTGGTGGACCGCCCCGGTCTGGTGGTCGTGCCGCAACCGGAGTCCAACCAGACCTTCAGCCTGGCCAACGCCGAACGCACCTACTACCGCTCGGTCAGCGGGCGCTGACCCGCTGCGGGCACCAGCGGGTGCCCGCGTCCCCGCCGGCCCCGGGCCCACCCGTCCGGCCCCGGCCGTCGGCGAGGTAGCCAAACGGCCGGCGACCCGCGTGGGGTGCCGGCCGTCCGCCAGGGGTGGGTCAGTTCTGTGCCGCGGGTTTGCCGGCGGCGAGTCGGACCGGCTCGACCGGCTCGGAGTCGATGCCGGAGATCCAACCGGTGACGTCGCGGGCCACGTCCTGCGCGGTCAGGCCCAGGTCGGCGAGGATCTGCGCCCGGGTGCCGTGCGGGTGCCAGTCGGCCGGTACGCCGAGGTCGCGCAGCGGGACCCGGACGTCGGCGTCGCGCATCGCCTGGGCCAGCGCGTTGCCGACGCCACCGGTGCGGACGCCGTCCTCGACGGTGACCACGAGCCGGTGTGCTGCGGCCAGCTCGACCAGTTCCGCCGGGACCGGCCGCACCCAGCGCGGGTCGACCACGGTGACCCCGTAGCCCTGCTCGGCCAGCCGGGTGGCGACCTCCATGCCGAGCTGGCCGAAGGAGCCGACCGCGACCAGCAGCACGTCCTTGCGCTCCGCCTCGGCCAGCACGTCCACCGGGCCGACCCGGCGCACGGCGGGCAGGTCGGCGGCGACCGTACCGGTCGGGAAGCGGACGATGGTCGGGCCGTCGTCGACGGCGACCGCCTCGCGCAACTCCTCGCGCAGCGTGGCGGCGTCCCGGGGTGCGGCGATCCGCAGGCCCGGTACCACCCCGAAGACCGACATGTCCCACAGTCCGTAGTGGCTCGGCCCGTCGGGGCCGGTGACGCCGGCCCGGTCCAGCACGAAGGTCACCGGCAGCCGGTGCATCGCCACGTCCAGCAGGACCTGGTCGAAGGCCCGGTTGAGGAAGGTCGCGTAGACCGCCACCACCGGGTGCAGCCCGCCGAGCGCCAGCCCGGCCGCCGAGGTGGCCGCGTGCTGCTCGGCGATGCCGACGTCGTAGACCCGGTCGGGGTACTTGCGGGCCAGCTTGGCGATGCCGGTCGGCTCGGCCATCGCGGCGGTGATGCCCACCACGTCGGGCCGCCCGTCGGCGATCGCGACCAGTTCGTCGGCGAAGACGTTCGTCCACTTCACCGCCGGCGCGGCGACCAGCTTGCCGGTCTCGACGTCGAAGGCGCCGGGACCG
The DNA here is from genome assembly GCF_900091415.1 of Micromonospora inyonensis. NCBI lineage: Bacteria > Bacillati > Actinomycetota > Actinomycetes > Micromonosporales > Micromonosporaceae > Micromonospora > Micromonospora inyonensis. The sequence goes on from NZ_FMHU01000002.1 coordinate 3,388,643, forward strand.
TGGAAGCAGTCCGCCTCGTCCTCCTCGGCGGGGCGGTAGCCGTAGCCCTTGCGGGTCACCGCGTGCACGATCACCGGACCACCGAAGTTCTTCGCCGCCCGCAGCGCCGACTCGACCGCGCCGACGTCGTGCCCGTCCACCGGGCCGACGTACTTGATGCCGAGGTCCTCGAACATCGCCTGCGGGGCGACCGCGTCCTTGATGCCCTTCTTGACCGCGTGCAGCACCTCGTACATCGGCCGTCCGACCAGGGGGGTCGAGCCGAGGGCGTCCTTGACGGTGTCCAGGATCTTCTCGTAGCCGGGGTTGAGCCGCAGCGACGAGAGGTGGTCGGCGAGCCCGCCGATGGTCGGCGCGTACGAGCGGCCGTTGTCGTTGACCACGATGACCAGCGGGTTGCCGGCGGTGGCGATGTTGTTCAGCGCCTCCCAGCACATGCCGCCGGTCAGCGCGCCGTCACCGACCACGGCGACCACGCTGCGCTGCTCACCCCGGAGCTTGTACGCCTTGGCGAGGCCGTCCGCGTAGGAGAGCGCGGTGGAGGCGTGCGAGTTCTCGATCAGGTCGTGCTCGCTCTCGGCCTGGCTGGGGTAGCCGGAGAGGCCGCCGCGCTGCCGCAGCCGGTCGAAGCCGGCCTGCCGGCCGGTGAGGATCTTGTGTACGTACGCCTGGTGGCCGGTGTCGAACAGGAGCCGGTCGCGAGGGGAGTCGAAGACCCGGTGCATGGCGACGGTCAGCTCCACCACGCCGAGGTTGGGGCCGATGTGCCCACCGGTGCGGGACACCTTGGCGATCAGGAAGTCCCGGATCTCGGCGGCGAGGATGTCCAGTTCCTCGGCGGACATCCGCTTGACGTCCTGCGGACCGCGCACCGTGGCCAGTAGCCGGCCGTGGTTGGCCGTGTCCTCTTCAACACTCATAGGCGATGAGTCTATCGGCCGTCGCGCAACCCGCAGTCCGGGCCGGAACTCGCCCCGGACCGCCCGTCGACCACCCGCAGCCGTCGCGGGGCACCGGTGGCGACGCCGGCACTGGGCGGCCCGGCGGGGGTCCACGCACCGAGCACCGCGGCCCGCCGCGCCCCGGTGACCGAGGGCACCGCCCCCGGCAGGCCGTGCCAGGAGAGCCAGCCCAGCAGGGCGAACGCGTACGCCTCTCTGGCCTGCGCGGGCACCCCCAGCTCGTCGGTGGTACGCAGCCGCCAGCGCCCGTCCCCGAGAGCGGCCAGCCGGTGCAGCAGGGTGGGGTTGCGCACCCCGCCGCCGGCCGCCACCACCTCGACCACCCGGTGCCGGTCGCACGCGGCGGCCACCGTCCGGGCGGTCAGCTCGGTCAGCGTGGCGAACACGTCGTCGACGGCCACCGGCCCGTCCAGCGCGGCGAGCCGGTCGGCCAGGTAGCCGGCGTGGAACAGCTCCTTCCCGGTCGACTTGGGCGGCGGCGCGGCGTAGTAGGGCTCGGCGAGCAGCGACGCCAGCAGGGCCGGGTGCACCCGGCCGGCGGCGGCACGTGCGCCACCTGCGTCGCAGGGCGCGTCGAGGAACCGGTGGGCCGCCGCGTCGAGCAGCGCATTCGCCGGCCCGATGTCGTACCCGACCGGGGGCACGCCGGGCGCGACCACGGTGAGGTTGGCGATGCCGCCGAGGTTCAGCGCCGCGCGGGGCGCGGTGGCGTCCGGGTCGGCGAGCAGCAGCGCGTCGAAGGCCGGCACCAGGGGCGCGCCCTGCCCACCGGCGACGACGTCCGCGCTGCGTAGGTCACTGAGCACCGGTACGCCCACCCGGGCGGCCACCCGGGCCGCACTGCCGAGTTGCAGGGTGCCCCGGGCCCGCCCCGCCTCCACCCAGTGGAAGACCGTCTGCCCGGGTGAGACGACCAAGTCGACGTCGCCGCCGGCCAGCGCCACCCCGACCGCCGCCGCCTCGGCGAACACCTCACCGAGGCGGTTGTCCAGCCGGCAGACCGCCTCGACGGTGGTCGGGTTCGGTGGCAGCGCCGCCCGATCGCGGCGCGCAGGTCGTCGTCGTAGTCGATCCCCCGGTGGCCGAGCGGGCGCAGCAGCAGCGTCTCCCCCTCGACCGCGAACCCGGCGGCGGCCACGTCCACCCCGTCGTAGGAGGTGCCGGACATCAGGCCCACGACCCGTAGCACGGCTCAGCCTTCCCGGGCCGGGGGCAGCAGCAGCCCGACCAGCTCGACGTGCTGGGTCATCGGGAACAGGTCGAACCCGCGCAGGGCGGCCAGCCGCCATCCGGCGGCGGTGAAGGTGCGTACGTCCCGGGCGAAGGCGGCCGGGTCGCAGGCCACGTACGCCACCGCACGCGGCGCGGCGGCGACCAGGCCACGGACCACCTGGGCCCCCGCGCCGGCCCGGGGCGGGTCGAGCACCACCACGTCGACCGGGCCGGTGATCCGCCGGCGGGCCAGGGCCGTCTCGACCCGGGCCGCCACCACCTCCACCCGCCCGGTGTCGGCCAGGTTCTCCCGGGCGGCCCGGACGCCGTCGGCCGCCGCCTCGACCAGGGTCACCCGGCCGGTCGGGCCGACGCGGTCGGCGAGCGCGGCGGCGAAGAGGCCAGCCCCGCCGTAGAGGTCCCAGGCGGATTCCCCGGCCCGCGGTTCGAGCAACTCCAGCACCGCCGCGACCAGGGTGTCCGCCGCGGCCGGGTGGACCTGCCAGAAGCTGCCTGCCGGCAGTGCCCAGTCCCGGCCGGCGGCCACCTCGCGAACCGTCGCCGGCCCGCGCACCGGCGTGCCGACCCCCTCGGTCACCGCGGTGACGGTCACGTCCCCGCCGGTGGAGGCGACCACCTCCACCGCCTCGGCCTCCGGCCAGCGGGTGCCGTCGGCCGCCAGCACCCCCGTCTCCTGGACGGCCGGGTGGGCGATCAGGCAACGGTCGATCGGGACGACCTCGTGCGAGCGGTGCTTGAGCAGCCCCGCCCGGCCGGCCGCGTCGACCGCGTACCGGACCCGGGAGCGCCAGCCCAGCGGTCCGCCGGGCAACGCCGCGACCCGGGGGTCGAGCGCGTCCACCTCCGCGTCGGTCAGACCACCGAGCCGGGTGAGCTGCTCGCGCACCACCGACGTTTTCCAGTCGCGCTGCGCCTCCGGCGCGACGTGCTGGAGGTCGCAGCCCCCGCAGCGCCCCGGCCCGGCGTACGGGCAGGGCGGTTCGACCCGCTGCGGCGCGGCCGCCAGGACGGTCACCGCGTCGGCCCGGAGGAAGCCCCGGTGCACCTCGGTGACCTCGGCGACGACCCGCTCCCCGGGGAGCGCGTGCCGGACGAAGACCACCTGGCCGTCGAGCCTCGCCACGCAGTGCCCGCCCGGGGCGACCGCCCCGACCGTCACCTCGATCCGCTCGGCCTCCTCCGGTCCCATCCGTGCCCCCTCCATCTCGACGTCGACGTCACTCATCGCCGGCCTCCCGGTCCCTGGCGGAGCCGCCCTCGCCGGGAGCCGCCACGGGCACCGGCGGGAGGGCCGGCGGCAGCGTGCTGCGCGGGGCCACCCGGGGCCCCCGGGCCGGGCCCCGGCTGAGCGTCTCGTCGAACCGGGTCAGGTCCTTGCCCCGGGACGAGGCGAGCTGCCAGGGCACGCTGGTCACCATCACCCCGGGCTCGAAGAGCAGCCGGGTCTTGAGCCGGAGCGCGCTCTGGTTGTGCAGCAGGTTCTCCCACCAGCGCCCGACCACGTACTCGGGGATGAACACGGTGACGACGTCCCGGGGCGACTCCCGGCGGGTGGAGGCGACGAAGTTGAGGATCGGCCGGGTGATCTCCCGGTACGGCGAGTCGATCACGGTGAGCGGCACCGGCACCGCCCGCCGTTCCCACTCGGTTTGGAGGGCGCGGGTGTCCTTGTCGTCCACGTTCACCGTCACCGCGGTCAGCGAGTCCGGCCGGGTGGCCCGCGCGTACGCGACCGCGCGCAGGGTCGGCTGGTGCAGTTTGCTGACCAGCACGATCGCGTGGTTGCGGGCCGGCAGCACGGGCCGGCCGTCGTCCGGGGTCAGCTCGACGGCGACCCGGTCGTAGTGCCGCCGGATGGCGACCATCAGCCCGTAGATCACCGCCATCGCGGCGATGGCGATCCAGGCGCCGAGCAGGAACTTGGTGATCAGCACGATGACCAGCACGATGCCGGTCAGCGCCATGCCGAAGCTGTTGATCGCCCGGGAGCGGAGCATCCGGCGGCGGGCCTGCGGATCCCGCTCGGTGCGCAGCAGGCGGTTCCAGTGCCGGATCATGCCCGCCTGGGAGAGGGTGAAGGAGACGAACACCCCGACGATGTAGAGCTGGATGAGCTTCGTCACCTCGGCCTGGAACCCGGCGATCAGCACGATCGCGAAGGCGGCCAGGAAGAGGATGCCGTTGGAAAAGGCCAGCCGGTCGCCCCGGGTGTGCAGCTGCCGGGGCAGGAAGCGGTCCTGGGCCAGGATCGAGCCGAGCACCGGGAAGCCGTTGAAGGCGGTGTTCGCGGCCAGGAAGAGGATCAGCGCGGTCGCGCCGACCACCACGAAGAGCAGCACCGAACCGGAGCCGAAGATGGTCTCGCCGAGCTGGGCGGTGACGGTCTTCTGGACGTACCCCTCGGGGCCGGAGACGATCTGGTGGTTCGGGTCCTCGACGAACTGGAGGCCGGTCAGCCGGGCCAGCCAGACGATGCCGACCAGCATGGTGACCGCGACCGTGCCGAGCAGCAGCAGGGTGGTGGCCGCGTTGCGGCTCTTCGGCTGCTTGAACGCCGGCACACCGTTGGAGATCGCCTCCACGCCGGTCAGCGCCGCGCAGCCGGAGGAGAAGCTGCGCAGCAGCAGGAACGCCATGGCCCACCCGGTCATGTCGCTCCACTCGGCGACGATCTCCAGGTCGGCGCTGGGTGCGCGCAGGTCGTGCCCGAGCACGAAGACCCGGACCAGGCCGGTGAGGATCATGCCGACCACGACGATGATGAAGCCGTAGGTGGGAATGGCGAACGCGGTGCCCGACTCGCGCAGGCCACGCAGGTTGATCGCGGTGAGCAGCACCACCGCGGTCACCGCGACCAGCACCTTGTGGGTGGCGACGAACGGGATGACCGAGCCCAGGTTGGCCACCCCGGAGGAGACCGACACCGCGACGGTCAGCACGTAGTCGACCAGCAACGCGCTGGCCACCCCGATGCCGAACCGGGGGCCGAGGTTGACCGTGGCCACCTCGTAGTCGCCGCCGCCGGAGGGGTAGGCGTGCACGTTCTGCCGGTAGCTGGCCACCACGGTGAGCATCACCACGACCACCGTGAGCGCGATCCACGGGGAGAACAGGTACGCCGACGCGCCAGCGATGGAGAGGGTCAGCAGGATCTCGTCGGGGGCGTAGGCGACGCTGGAGAGCGCGTCCGAGGCGAAGACCGGCAGGGCGATGCGCTTGGGCAACAGGGTGTGCTGGAGCCGGTCGGACCGGAACGGACGACCGACGAGGAGTCGCTTCAACAGCGAGGTGGGACTGGCCACAACCGGTAAGCGTACGACCAGCACAGGCCGACGGCCCGGGGGTGGCCGGTCGTCACCGGAAACACGGCCGGGTACCGTCTCCTCCGCGTCGGGGCCGGGAACATGGCAGGCTCACAGACGACGATGCCCTCGACGGGCGGGTGCGCACCTTCGGGAGGGACGCCGTGCATGTCGTGATCATGGGGTGCGGCCGGGTCGGCTCCACCCTCGCCCAGAACCTGGACGCACGGGGGCACTCGGTGGCGGTCATCGACCAGGACGCCGACGCGTTCCGGCGGCTCAGCCCCGACTTCGCCGGGATCACCGTGACCGGTGCCGGGTTCGACGGCGACGTGCTGCGGCAGGCCGGCATCGAGCGGGCGGACGCCTTCGCCGCGGTCTCCAGCGGCGACAACTCGAACATCATCTCCGCTCGGCTGGCCCGGGAGACGTTCGGTGTGGCCCGGGTGGCCGCCCGGATCTACGACCAGCGCCGGGCACAGGTCTACGAGCGGCTCGGCATCCCCACCGTCGCCACCGTCCGGTGGACCGCGGACCGGATGCTGCGGCATCTGATTCCCGAGGGGAACGTGGAGATCTTCCGCGACCCGACCAGCACCGTGTCGATCATCGAGGTGCCGACCCACAAGGACTGGATCGGCCGGCCGCTGCGGGTGCTGGAGGAGACGACCGGCGCGCGCACGGCGTACCTGACCCGCTTCGGCATCGGCACCCTGCCCACCGCCTCCACGGTGGTGCAGGAGGGTGACCAGCTCTTCATGCTGGTCACCGACGACATCGCGGCGTCGGTCACGGCGGTGGCCGTGGCCCCGCCGGAAGGAGGGCACTGAGCATGCGCATCGCCATCGCCGGGGCGGGCAACGTGGGTCGCTCGATCGCCCAGGAGCTCATCGACAACGGCCACCAGGTGATGCTCATCGAGCGTCAGCCCCGGATGCTCCGCCCGGACCGGGTGCCGGGCGCCGACTGGGTGCTGGCGGACGCGTGCGAGCTGACCAGCCTCGAGGAGGCCGCGATCGCCGACTGCGACGTGGTGGTCGCGGCGACCGGCGACGACAAGGTCAACCTGGTGGTCTCCCTGCTGGCCAAGACCGAGTTCGCGGTGCCCCGGGTGGTCGCCCGGGTCAACCGTGCGGAGAACGAGTGGCTCTTCACCGAGCAGTGGGGGGTCGACGTCGCGGTGAGCAAGCCGCGGGTGATGGCCGCCCTGGTCGAGGAGGCGGTCACCGTCGGCGACCTGGTCCGGCTGATGACCTTCCGGCAGGGCGAGGCGAACCTGGTCGAGATCACCCTGCCCCCGGCCGCCCCCTACGTCGGGCAGCCGCTGCGGGACGTGCCGTTGCCCCGGGACAGCGCGCTGGTGGCCGTCGTGCGTGGCCGGCGGGTGCTGGTGCCCAGCCCCGACGACCCGATCGAGGCCGGCGACGAGCTGGTCTTCGTCTGCACCGCCGAGGTCGAGGACGCGGTCCGCGCGGTGGTCCTCGGCCCGGACAGCGTCGAACGCACCCGCAACGGCGACCGCTGACCCGCGCCGCCGGACGGACCGGTGCCGCCGGACGACAGTGCCGACGGTGACGGGTCCCGGACGACCGTGCCGGTCGCGGGTTCCCGGCGGCTCAGGCGGCGGGGGCGGCCGGCTGCCGGGTCACCCGGCGGACCACCCAGACGGTGATCAGCAGCAGCAGCGCGTACGGCGGATAGCCGAGCGCCAGCCGGGCGATGCCCAGCGCGGTGTCCATGTCGGCGAGGTAGAAGGCGGCCTGCACACCCACCTTGGCCAGCCAGACCACGCCCCAGAGCGCGGTCAGCCAGGTGAAGGTGCGCACCAGCCGGGGATCCTGCCGCCACTCGGAGCGCCCGCCGGCAGCCAGTACCGACCAGATCCAACCGACCAGCGGTTGCCGGATCGCGGCCGAGCCGAGCAGCACCAGCCCGTACGCGATGCCGTAGAGGATGCCGGGCAGGTAGAAGGTCTTCTCGTCCCCGGTGCGCCAGGCGATCGCCGCGCCGACGGCGACGCCGAAGAGGCCGTTGACCGCGTGCCGGACCGGCCGGCGCTGGATCAGCCGGAGCACGGCGATCACCAGCGCCACCCCGACCGACGCGACGATCGCCGGCCGCAGGTCGGTGATGATGTTGGCCACCACGAAGACGACCACCGGCACGCTGGACTCGACCAGCCCGCGCCAGCCGCCGAGCTGGTCGGCCATCTGTTCGGCGAGGGTGGGCAGGCGCTCCTCGTCGGGTGAGTCGTCTCGGGGCGGGGCGGCCGGGTGCTGCCCAGTGGTCATCGGTACGTCCTCCGCTCGCAGGCCCGTCACCGTGGCGACTCGAGTTCGTAGTACGGGTTGTAGATGACCTTGCGATCATCCCGCACGGCCACCCGCCCCCGCACCGTGAGGTGTCGACCCGGCTCGATGCCGGCGATGTGCCGGCGGCCGAGCCACACCAGGGTCACCACGTCGCTGCCGTCGTAGAGGTCGGCCTCCAACGTCGGCAGGTTCGTCCGGGGCGTGTACACCACGGTACGCAGTCGCCCGGACACCGAGACGACCTGCCCGCGCCGGCACTGCCGCGCGGGAGTCCCGCCGCACTGGGCGCTCTCCCGGCGCAGCTCCTGCGCCTCGATCTCGGCCTCGTCGGCGGTGAGCCGGCGCAGCAGGCGACGCAGCGACACCCGCCCTTCGTCGGTCACCATGACCTCCGTGTCACCCTCTTCACGCCGACCGGCGGACCGGTACCGGGCCGGGCCCGGCACCGGGACCCGTCCCCGTCAGCGTACGCCGACGGTCGGGCTTCCCGGTGCCGCCGGTCGGTGCCACCGGCTCAGGCCGCACCGGAGGCGTCGGGCGTGGTGCCCGCGCCCTGCGCCTCCGCCTGCGCCTGGTGCTGGTCGGCGACCTCCCGGGGCAGCCGCAGCGGCAGCGGCTCGCGCACCGGCTTCGCCTCCTGACCACGGTCGACCACCAGCCCGTCGAGGCACTCGGCGAGCGGGCCGGCAGCCGCCGGATCGACCGCGGCGAGGCCCTGGTAGACGCCACGGACCATCCAGCGCGGGCCGTCCACCCCGATGAACCGAAGGTCGGTGATGCCCTCCGGGGTACGCAGGCGGGCCCGCAGCTCGGTGCCGTACTCCCCCGACAGCTCCTGGGCGGCGGCCCCGTCGTTGAACAACGACTGCCGGATCTCCTCGCGCACCTCGTCCCAGATACCGTCGCTACGCGGGGCGGCGAAGACGCCGAGCTGCAACGCGTTCTCCCCGTGCACCAGGACGACCTGCTGGACCACGCCCTGCGGGTCGGCCTGCACCCGCACCTCCACCCCGGGCACCGCCGGGATGTGCAGGCTGCCCAGGTCGAGGCGCTGGACGTCGTCGGGCGCCTCGGAGATGTCGTACGGGCCGCGGGCCGGCGTGCCCGCGGTCTCGTCGGTGTCCTGCCCGACCCGGCGCTCGGCGGCCTGTTCGTCGCGGGCGTGCCGCCCGGAACCGGCCCGCTTTCGGGAGAAGATCACTGCGTCCGCCCTCCGCTGTTCGCACTCACCGTGCCACCTCTTCCGTCTGGTCGCCCGCCCGCCTCGCCGTCGGCCGGTGGCGGGACGAGGCCGGCGTGCCCGCCGGTCGAACCGTGTCCACCGACCCCACGGCGGGAGTCGGGCAGCTCGGTCACCGGGTGGAAATCGGCCCGCTCCACCCGCTGCACAACGAGCTGCGCGATCCGATCGCCACGGGAGATCCTCGCCGGGCTCACCTGATCGTGGTTGATCAGGTTGACCATGATCTCACCCCGGTAGCCGGCGTCGACCGTACCGGGAGCGTTGAGCACCGTCACGCCGAGCCGGGCGGCGAGTCCGGAGCGCGGGTGCACCAGGCCGACGTACCCGTCGGGCAGCGCCAGGGCGACGCCGGTGGGCACCAGTGCCCGCTCGCCCGGCGCCAGGTCGACGTCGACGGCGGCCACCAGGTCGGCTCCGGCGTCGCCGGGATGGGCGTACGCCGGCAGCGGCAGCCGCGGGTCGAGCTGCCGCACGGGTACGGGTACGGGTACGGGGTCGTTCACGTCTCGCCTCTTCCTCCGGTTCGCTCCGCCTGCCCCTGCCATCCTGCCGGTTCCGACGCCCGCGCCGCGCCGTACCCTCGGACTGTGAGCCTGTCGCCTTCCTCCCCACCCAGCCCCCCCGGCGAGCACATCGAGCGGCTCACCCTGCCGTGGTGGCTCTGGCTGGGCGGCCTCGCGGTCGCGGTACTGCTCGCCGCCGAGATCTGGATGGGCGCGTCCGGCCTGCGCGCCTGGCTGCCGTTCGCGGTGCTCCTGCCCGCCACCGCCGCCGGGCTGTGGTGGCTGGGGCGGATCCGCGTCGCGGTCGGCGACGGCGAGTTGCGGGTGGACGACGCCCGGCTGCCGGTGCACTTCGTGGCCGACGTGGTGCCGCTGGACGCCGACGGGCGGCGTGAGGTGCTCGGCGTCGGCGCCGATCCGCTCGCCTTCGTGGTGCAGCGACCGTGGATCGGCGGGGCGGTGCAGGTGCTGCTCGACGACCCGGCCGACCCGACCCCGTTCTGGGTGGTCAGCACCCGGCACCCGGTCCGGCTCGCGGCGGCGCTGCTGGCCGCCCGCGACGCCGCCACCGACCGGCGGGAGACCGTTCCGGCCGAGGCCGACCCGGCCGGCGGCTGAGGACCGGTTCAGGGCGCGACCGGTGGCGGGCCGGGTAGGGTGCTGCGCTGCCGGCGCAGGTCGGCGCGGAGCTGGTCGCCCACCGAGCGGGTGGCACGCCGGTTGAGGTAGCTGGCCACCGCCGCGCCGGTGAGGAACGGGCCGAGTGTGGTCAGGTTACGGCCGAAGCGCTTGAGCAGACTGTCCCGCAGTTCCTTCCGGGCGGCCGTGCCGAGCACCGCCGCCACCCCGACGCCCGGTGCCATCGGATTGACCCCCCGCTGGGTGGCCCAGCTCTGCACCAGCGCGACCGCGCGCTGGGTGCCGCCGGTGGGCAACTGGGCGCCGTAGACCTCGTGCAGCTCGCCGATCAGTTTCAGCTCGATCGCCACCACGGCGACCGTCTCCGCGGCCAGCAGCACCGGCGCGGAGAGCAGGGTCGGGGCGACCGCCCACTCCACGGCGGCGACGCCGCCGCCGGCCGCCCCCACCCCGGCCGTCGCTCGCGAGGCATTCCGGACCAGGCGTTCGGCGAGCGCCTCGCCGTCGAGTCCACCGTGGTGGCTGCGCAGCGTGGCCAGGTCCCGTACGGGCACGTACGGCGCGACATCGCCGACCGTGTCGGCGATCCAGCGCAACGCGGCCCGCGGCTTGAACAGGTCGGCCAGGCCCCGGGTGCGGGCCTGGCCGACCAGTCGGGTCAGCAGCTGTCGACGTCGCCCCGTCGACAGGTCGTCGGCGGTCAGCGCGGCAACGGTCGCGCCCAGTTCCTCGCCGGCCGACAGGCCCCCCGCTGGGCCGTCGGGCGACGGGCCCGACCCCGCCGTGGTCGCCGGCTCCGGGGTCGGGCCCGGATCCGTCCCGCGTCCGCTCATACCGCCACCCTCCCGCGTCGTCCGCCGTTCTCGGGACACCCACCCACCGGTTACCCGAGTGAATCAGCTCCCACACGACGGCGCACGACGATCGTGTCCCGCGACGGCTCCGACGGAGGCGTCGCGGGACACGATCACACGCACTCGCGACAGATCAGTTCTCCGTTCCGCTCGGTGGCCAGCTGGCTGCGATGGTGCACCAGGAAGCAGCGGGCACACCGGAACTCGTCCTGCTGCATCGGTAGCACCTTGACTGTCAGTTCCTCGTCAGTCAGATCGGCACCGGGCAGCTCGAAGCTCTCGGCCACCTCGGCCTCGTCGACGTCCACGGCGCCCGACTGTGAGTCGACCCGCCGGGCCTTGAGCTCTTCCAGGCTGTCCTCGCCGAGGTCGACCTCGTCGCGACGCGGGGCGTCGTAGTCGGTGGCCATCGGTTTCACTCTCCCATTTCGATATGGTCGCTACCCGGTTGTCACGCCGGACGACGCTGTTCCGGTTCCGCTGGCCGGCCACCACAGTGTCGGTCACCCGACCCGACAGTCGGTCGGATCGGGGCTTGCCAGAGGAACGTCCCCCAGCGAGCGCGGTACCTTACCCCCCTCTGGGCGAGGCATGTATACCGCCCTCGTGGCATGGATGTACGCCCTCGTCCCCAAAGTTGTTCCCAATGTGACTCAGGCGACACGAAGATAGGGGTAGTACTACCCGCTCGCCGGTCGGCACGCCGGCATGTCCGGCTGTTTCCACGCGTCCGCCGGACAACCGATAACCTCAGCGGCGTACCCGACGGCCCGTCCGTACGCCCCAACCCGTCGTGGGCCGTCCTCGTCCACCTCTCCCGGGGGAGCGCCCAGATGAGCTTTGCGCGAGTGCGAGCACTCGTTGTCGTCGGTCTGCTGGCGGTCTTCGCGCTGGTGTTCGCGGTCGTGGCGCTGGTCAAGGACAGCCAGGGCGACGCCGGAGCCGCGAAGGGCTGCCCGGCGGGGTGGCCGCTGGCCGACGTCACACTGCGCGAGTCCAAGGACGTCAAGATCAACGTCTACAACGCCACCGACAAGGCGGGGCTGGCCATCAACGTGGCCGACGACTTCCGCAACCGGAAGTTCCAGGTGAAGAAGGCCGGCAACGACCCGCAGAAGCGCTCCGTCGACGAGGTGGCCGCGCTGCGGTACGGCCCGAAGGGCGTCGGCTCGGCGCACCTGTTGCGCGCGTACTTCCTCAACCAGGCCGTCTACGAGTACGACGCCAAGCGCGAGGACGACGTGGTGGACGTGGTGATCGGCGAGTCGTTCCAGCAGCTCGCCACCACCACCGAGGTCAACCAGTCCCTCGGTGACCTCGGCTCGCCGCAGGCCCCGGAGAACACCTGCCCGGCCCCGGTCGACAAGTAGCCGCCACCGGCGGACGCCTGCGGCGGGATGTCACGGCCCGCCGGAGGCGTCCAGGTCGGCGAGACGGTCGTGCAGCGCGTCGTACAGCGCGGGCGGCGCCGCGACCACCATGTCCGGGCCCGGGCCACGCCCGCGCAGCCCGGTGACCCGCAGCCCCGCCTCGGCGGCCACCAAAGCACCGGCGGCCATGTCCCAGGCGGCCAGCCCCTTCTCGTAGTACGCGTCCACCCGTCCCTCGGCGGCCAGACAGAGGTCGAGCGCGGCGGCCCCGAGCCGGCGGATGTCCCGCACGTGCGGGATGAGTCCGGCGACCACCCGCGCCTGGTGCGCCCGTCGGGCCTGGTCGTAGCCGAAGCCGGTGGCGACCAGCGCCTGGCCGAGATCGGTCCCGGTGGAACCGCACAGCCGTCGCCCGGCCCGGTACGCGCCACCGCCGAGGGTGGCGGTCCACTCGTCGCCGGTGGCGATGTTGCGGACCACACCGGCGACCACCCGGCCGTCGACCTCGGCCGCCAGCGACACCGCGTGGTACGGCAGGCCGTAGAGGTAGTTGACCGTCCCGTCGATCGGGTCGACGATCCACCGGACGCCGCCGGCCTCGGCGGACCGGCCCTGGCCGTACTCCTCACCCAGCACCACGTCCCCGGGGCGCAGCCGGCGCAGTTCCGCCGTGACCTGCTCCTCCACCGCCCGGTCGGCGGCGGTCACCACGTCGGTGGCGGTGCTCTTGGTCGCGACCGCCGCGACGCCCTCACCCCACATCCGGTGGGCCGTCGCGGCCGCGGCCCGGACGACCCCGAGGGCGACCTCGATCAGTTCCTCCGGCGTCGCCGAGCCCATGGTGTCCCCTTCCGCACGTCCCGGGGCGTCCCGGTGTCGCCCGCGAGTATCATCCATACAAAGTCCACAAGTTCGCCAATTTCGCGGCCCCCGGCCGCCGGTACGCCGTGCGGCGCAGGATGATCGCCGCAGACGGCGTTACAATTCACCCCTGCCCACGCGCCACGGACCGCCAGACGACCGGCCGGCCCGGGACACGGGGGTCCCTCAACCACATCGCCCGACGCGGTGCCCCATGCTGCGCCGGACGAACCCGGCCGTGCTCGCTCATCGCCTCCGGAAGGTCATTCGTGACAGAACCCCGCCACACCGGCGCCGACGTACGCTCGCTCACCGACACGCTGATCGCCCACGCGCAGAGCGCCGGCGGCCAGTTGACGTCGGCCCAGCTCGCGCGCACCGTCGAGTCCGCTGAGGTGACTCCGGCCCAGGCCAAGAAGATCCTGCGCGCGCTCTCCGACGCGGGCGTGACCGTGGTGGTCGACGGTTCGGCGAGCACCCGCCGCCGGGTCGCCGCCGCCCGGTCGGCCACACCGGCGTCCCGGGCCACCACCGCCAAGACCACCAAGAAGACGGCCGCCCCGGCGCCGAAGCAGGCTCCCGCCGCCGAGGAGGCGAGCCCGGCCCCGCGCAAGGCGGCGCCCCGGAAGGCGGCCGGCGCGACCGCCGAGGGGGCCGCCAAGGCGGCACCGGCCAAGGCCACCAAGGCGACCCGGGCCACCAAGGCGACGGCCGCCCCCGGAGCCCCGGCCAAGGCCGCCGGCAAGGCCAAGGGTGGCGAGGGGCCCGAGGGCGACATCGATCCCGAGGAACTCGCCGCCGAGATCGAGGACGTGGTGGTCGAGGAGCCGGTCGAGCTGGCCCAGGCCGCCGAGGCCGACGCGGCCAGCTCCGCCAGCGACAACGACTTCGAGTGGGACGACGAGGAGTCCGAGGCCCTCAAGCAGGCCCGACGGGACGCCGAACTCACCGCCTCCGCCGACTCGGTCCGGGCATACCTCAAGCAGATCGGCAAGGTCCCGCTGCTCAACGCCGAGCAGGAGGTGGAACTCGCCAAGCGGATCGAGGCGGGGCTCTACGCCGCAGAGCGGCTGCGCGCCGCCGAGGAGGGCGAGGAGAAGCTCACCCGCGAGATGCAGCGCGACCTGGGCTGGATCTCGCGGGACGGCGAGCGGGCCAAGAACCACCTGCTGGAGGCGAACCTGCGGCTGGTGGTCTCCCTCGCCAAGCGGTACACCGGGCGGGGCATGGCCTTCCTCGACCTCATCCAGGAGGGCAACCTCGGCCTGATCCGCGCCGTCGAGAAGTTCGACTACACCAAGGGCTACAAGTTCTCCACCTACGCCACCTGGTGGATCCGCCAGGCCATCACCCGCGCCATGGCCGACCAGGCCCGAACCATCCGCATCCCGGTGCACATGGTCGAGGTGATCAACAAGCTCGGCCGCATACAGCGCGAGCTGCTCCAGGACCTGGGCCGCGAGCCCACCCCGGAGGAGCTGGCCAAGGAGATGGACATCACACCCGAGAAGGTGCTGGAGATCCAGCAGTACGCTCGGGAGCCCATCTCCCTGGACCAGACGATCGGTGACGAGGGGGACAGCCAGCTCGGTGACTTCATCGAGGACTCGGAGGCCGTGGTCGCCGTCGACGCGGTGTCGTTCTCGCTGTTGCAGGACCAGCTCCAGCAGGTCCTGCAGACGCTCTCCGAGCGTGAGGCGGGTGTGGTGCGGCTGCGCTTCGGCCTGACCGACGGTCAGCCCCGGACGCTGGACGAGATCGGCCAGGTGTACGGGGTGACCCGGGAGCGCATCCGGCAGATCGAGTCCAAGACGATGTCGAAGCTCCGGCACCCGTCCCGGTCCCAGGTGCTGCGCGACTACCTGGACTGAACGATTCCGTCAACCAACCGTGTCGGTTTGATCACCAGACGTACAACACGCCCTGGTGACCGGTCGGTTGCACGATTGTGATCGTTGACGTGGCACCCTTGGTGCACGGCACACTGTCTCCCATGTGTGACCCCGGTCCCCCGCGGGCACACTGGGAAGGCAGGGCCCCGCAAGGGTGTTGCACGATAGGTGAGCAATGACCGACGAGAGTGTTCATCGGTGACGACCAGAGGAGGAAGGCGATGACCCCGACCCTCACGCCGCCGCCCGAGACGGTGGCTCCCCCAGCCGCCGATGAACGGTGCGACCGCTGCAATGCTGCCGGCAAGCTCCGCATCACTCTGGCTGGTGGGAGCGAGCTGGTGTTCTGTGGGCACCACGCGAACAAGTACGCGGAGGATCTCGTGAAGATCACCGTGCGGTACGCGACGGACCCGGAGTTCACCTGGCGTGGCGCCGATCTGATGGCGAACTAACCGCACAACCGACATATGGCAGGACCGGGAGCCCGCTTGCGGGCTCCCGGTCCTCTCGTATGTCCGGGTCCTGGCCCGGTGTCCGGTCCCGCCCACGGCTCCGCCGCACCGACCAGTCGTCCCCGCCCCCGTCCCCGGCACCGCCGTGCCCCGCTGGCCGGCAGCCGACAGGGCGCCCCGGCAGCCGGCCGTCCCGGCACCGCCGCGCCACCCCGACACTCACGCCGGAGCGGGACGGGGGGGGCGATCAGAGGGTCTGGACGGTGGCGATGCGTTCCTCGAGCTGCTCGATGGTGGCCTGGGCGCTGGGCGGCCCGCCGCAGAGCCGACGCAACTCCGCGTGGATCTTGCCGTGGGGCTGGCCGGTGCGATGGTGCCGGGCGGCCACCAGGGCGTTGAGCTGCCGCCGGAGCGCCACCCGACGCTGGGCGGCGTTCATCGGCGGCGGGGCCGGCGGCGCGGCGACGGCCGGTTCCGCCGTGCGGGTCGCGGAACGCCGGCGCTGGGCGGCGAGCTGCTCGGCCTGCCGCTTGCTCAGCAGCAGCGCCACCTGGTCGGCGGAGAGCAGGCCGGGGAGACCGAGGTACTCCTCCTCCTCCGGCGTCCCGGCCTGGGCGGCGGTGCCGAACGAGGCGCCGTCGAAGATCACCTGGTCGAGTTCGGCGGTGGCGGACAGCGCGGCGAAACGCTTCTCCAGCTCGCCGCTGGCCTGGTCGTCCCGCTGGGCCCGCTCCAGCAGGTCGTCGTCGAAGCCGTCGGCCTCCTTGGGCTTGCCGAGCACGTGGTCGCGCTCGGCCTCCATCTCACTGGCCAGTCCGAGCAGGTGCGGGACGCTCGGCAGGAAGACCGATGCGGTCTCCCCGGTGCGACGGGCCCGCACGAACCGCCCGATCGCCTGGGCGAAGTACAACGGTGTGCTGGCGCTGGTCGCGTAGACGCCGACCGCCAGGCGGGGGATGTCGACCCCCTCCGAGACCATCCGCACCGCGACCATCCAGCGCTGGTTGGAGGCCGCAAAGCTGGCGATCCGGGCCGAGGCGCCGACGTCGTCGGAGAGGACCACGGCCGCCTTCTCGCCGGTCACCTGTTCGATCAGCTTGGCGTACGACCGGGCGGTCTGCTGGTCGCTGGCGATCACCAGGCCACCGGCGTCGCTCATGCCCGCCGTGCGCAGCACGGTCAGCCGGGCGTCCGCGGCGCGCAGGACCTGGGGCATCCAGTCGCCCGCCGGGTCGAGGGCGGTACGCCAGGCCTGCGCGACGAGATCCTGGGTCATCGGCTCGCCCAGCCGGGCGGCCAGTTCCTCCCCCGCGTTGGTGCGCCACCGGGTCTCCCCCGAGTACGCCAGGAACAGCACCGGCCGGACCACGCCGTCGCGGAGCGCGTCGGAGTAGCCGTAGACCGAGTCGGCACGGGAACGGAGCAGGCCGTCCCCGCCCCGCTCGTAGGTGACGAACGGGATGGGATTGTCGTCGGAGCGGAACGGCGTACCGGTGAGCATCAGCCGGCGTACCGCTGGTTCGAAGGCCGCCTTCACCCCGTCACCCCAGGACCGGGAGTCCCCAGCGTGGTGGATCTCGTCGAGGATGACCAGGGTCCGACGGGTCAGGGTGCGCCGTTTGTGCACGTGGGGTGCCATTCCCACCTGCGCGTAGGTGACCACCGCGCCGTGGAAGTCGGCGGAGGAGTGCAGGTCGGCATTGCGGAAGGCGGAGTCGAGCTGGATGCCGACCCGCGCCGCCGCCAGAGCCCACTGGGTCTTCAGGTGCTCGGTCGGGGCGACCACGGTGACCGCGTCGACGGTGCCGTCGACAAGCAACTCCGCCGCGATCCGCAGGGCGAAGGTGGTCTTACCCGCCCCGGGGGTGGCGACCGCCGTGAAGTCGGGATCCCGGCGGCGCAGGTACTCCACCAGGGCCTTGCGCTGCCAGGCACGCAGTGGCGGAAACGTCTCGATCGCCGGCAACGGGGCAGGCACGCAACCGCTCCTCTCCGACCGCCGTAGGTCTTCGACCGCCGCAGGCGGAACCCGCCGGGGCCACGGGTACCGCCGCCCATGAAAACGCCTCCGCGCGCGGATGCCGCGAAGGCCGGATCAGCATAACCAGGACACCCTCGCGGGTGCCCGTCGACACCACGCGCCGCCGGTCACACCGGCCACGCCCCACGGCCCACCGGCTCCCGCCGGACGTGTGGTGGGTGGTGCCTTCTCCCGCCGGTGTGTGGTTGCAGGGGGCCCTTCCTCGCCAGAAAGCGGTAGGAGGGGTCCCCTGCAACCACACAGCCCGCAGCTGCAACCACACAGCCCGCACCGTCGCCGTCAGGAGGCGGGCGGCTGCCCGTCGGGGGCGTGGGGCGGCCGGAGGACGGGCACCGGGGCGGACCAGCGCCGGCGGAGGGCGACCAGGCGGAGCCCGAAGACCAGCACCGCCGCGGCGGTCAGCGGGACCGGCCCGGTGCGGCCGAGACCGTCCAACGCCGCCACCGCGGTCGCCCCGACCAGGGCGGCCACCGCGTAGATCTCCCGGCGCAGCACGACCGGGATCTCCCCGGTGAGCAGGTCCCGGCCCAGGCCGCCGCCGATCCCGGTCAGCATGCCGACCAGGCACGCGCCGACCGGCGGCACCTGCGCGTCCAGGGCGCGGAGCGTGCCGGTGACGGTGAACAGGGCCAGCCCGGCCGCGTCCAGCACCAGCACGGTGGTCCGCAACCGGGCGAGGTGGGGGTGCCACCGGAACACGACCGCCGAGGTGAGCACGGCGGTGGTGGCGTACCGCCAGTCGGCGAAGGCGAGTGGGGGGACCTCGTCGACGACGAGGTCCCGCAGGATGCCGCCGCCGAGGGCGGCGACGAAGCCGACGAAGACGACACCGAAGAGGTCGAGTCGTTTGACCACCGCGGCGGAGGCCCCGGAGGCGGCGAAGACGGCCACGCCGACCAGGTCGGCCAGGAGCAGGGCGGTGGAGGTGGTCACCGCCGCAGGTTACGTGGGCGGCCGGGCGGGCCGCCCACGGTCAGTCGCCCCAGGAGTCGTAGATCTCCTTGCACGCGGGACACACCGGGGAACCGGGCTTGGCCGCCTTGGTCACCGGGAAGGTCTCCCCGCAGAGCGCCACCACGAACGTACCCATCACGGCACTTTCGGCGATCTTCTCCTTCCGGACGTAGTGGAACATCTCCGGGCCGGTATCGGCGTCCTTCAGCTCCGGACGCTCGAGAACCTCTGTGCTCACGTCACACCTCCAACTTTCCAGTCTGGCAGGTCACTTCCGCGTGGTCCACCGGAGAGGCCCCCGCCCCGCGCCGTACGGTGGCGGCGTGACCGACTTTCACATTCAACACGGCAACGAGGTCGCCGAGGCGCTGCGGGACGGGCGTCCGGTGGTCGCCCTGGAGAGCACCATCGTCTCGCACGGCCTGCCCCGGCCGGACAACCTGCGGGTGGCCCGGCAGGTCGAACAGGCGGTACGCGACGCGGGGGCGGTGCCGGCGACCATCGGCATGGTGGGCGGCCGGCTGGTGGTGGGGCTCGACGACGCCGAACTGACCCGACTCGCCACCGCCGACGGCGTGGCGAAGCTCTCCGTACGCGATCTGGCGGTGGCGGCGGCGGCGGGTGCGGACGGCGCGACGACGGTCGCCGCGACCAGCGCGGTGGCCGCGGCGGCGGGGATCCGGGTCTTCGCCACCGGTGGGCTCGGCGGGGTGCACCGGGAGGCCGCGCAGTCCTTCGACGAGTCGGCCGACCTGACCACCCTGGCCCGCACCCCGATCGCGGTGGTCTGCGCCGGGGTCAAGTCGATCCTCGACGTGGGGGCGACCCTGGAGCGGATGGAGACGCTCGGCGTCGGGGTGGTCGGCTACCGTACCCACCGGTTCCCGGGCTTCTTCGTCACCGACGGCGGGTTCGACCTGGACTGGTCGGTCGACTCGCCGGAGCAGGTGGCGGCGGTGCTGGCCGCCCGCGCCGCGCACGGTCTGCACGACGGCGGGCTGGTGGTGGCCAACCCGCTTCCCGTCGACGAACAGCTCGACCGGGACCTGCACGACCGCACCCTCGCCGACGGGCTGGCCCTGCTCGACCGGGACGGGGTGACCGGCAAGGCGGTGACGCCGTACCTGCTCGCCCACTTCCACTCGGCCACCGAGGGCGCGAGCCTGGTGGTGAACGTCCGGATCATCCTGCGCAACGCGGACCTGGCCGCCCGGATCGCGGTGGCCGCCGCCGGGACCGTCGCCGGATGAGCCGTCCGGGTCGGGTGGTCGTGGTCGGCGACGTTGTGACCGACGTGGTCGCGGTGGTCGCCCGGCCGCTGGCGACCGGTTCGGACACCCCGGCCACGATCCGGGTCGGCGGGGGCGGCCAGGCCGCCAACACCGCCGCCTGGCTCGCTGAGGTGGGCGTACCGGTCACCCTGGTCGGGGCGGTCGGCGACGACGAGGCGGGCCGGGCGCGGGTCGTCGAGCTGACCCGCGCCGGGGTCGACTGCGCGGTTACCGCATACCCCGACCGACCGACCGGCAGCGTGGTGGTGCTGGCCTCCGGCGAGGAGCGGACCATGCTCACCGAGCGGGGGGCGAACGAGCGGCTGACCGGCGCACAGGTGCGGCAGGCCCTGGCCGCGCTGCCGGACGCGCGGCACCTGCACCTGTCGGCGTACCCGCTGCTGGACGCCGCGTCGCGCGACGCGGGACTGGCGGCGTTGGCCGCCGCACGCGCTGCCGGCCTCACCACCAGCGTCGACGCGGCCTCCGCGGCGCCGTTGCGGCTCGTCGGCGCGACCGCCTTCCTGGACTGGGTACGCGACGTCGACCTGCTCCTGGTCAACACCGACGAGGCCGAGGCGCTCGCCGGCCGCACCGATTCGACGCAGCAGGCCCGAGCGCTGACGGCCACGGCACGACACGTGGTGGTCAAGTGCGGGTCGGCGGGGGCGGTGTGGGCCGGGCCGGACGGCGCGGTGACGACGGCACCCGCACGGCCGGTGACGGTGGTCGACGTCACCGGGGCCGGGGACGCCTTCGCGGCCGGGCTGCTCGCCGGCTGGCTGGTCGGGGCGACCCCAGCGGTGGCACTGGCCCGTGCCGGTGAGCTGGGTGCCCGTGCGGTCGCCGGGATCGGCGCGCGACCGACCCGGTGAGGTCGGGTTCTACAGCTCGGCGTCGATGACCCGGTGCGGGCGCTCCTCGGTGGCGGCGAGGCTGCGCGGCGGGGGTGCCTCCCGGCGCGGTGCCCGGTGGAACATGCGGTGCTCCTCCTTGGGCGGCCGGTCGTTGGCGATCAGCACGGCCAGCCAGGGGATGAGCACCATGCCGATGCCGCAGAGCGGCAGCCAGAGCCAGAGCAGCGGGGCCTCCACGCCGACCAGGACGGCTCCGGCGACCAGGCAGGCCGCCCGGATGGACATCATCACGACGTACCGTCGCTGGCGGCTGTTGAGCTGGTCGTCCTGGCTGCGCGGGGCGTCGGTGATCAGGATCGGCTCGTACGCCTGTCGCTTCACCACGACCTCCTCGAGGGATTCGACTCATCCTGTCACCTCCCGGCCGGTGACGGCGACAATCGACGCGACGGATTCCGTGTTACGCGCGTGGTACGCTCCGCGGAGTGGGCACTCGGTTCAGCGTCACCGAGCAGGCACTGGTCAACCTGCGGGTCTACGGCGTCTCTCCGGGCGAGGTCTGGGAGGCTCTGCACAGCTCCCGCCGGGTGTGATCCGACACCTGGGCGACGACGTGATGATCGTCTACGCCGCCGCCCGCCGGGGGCGACGGCTGGCCGTGCTGCTCGCCGCGGCCGACGGACTCGACAACGACTGGGACATCCTCTCCGCCCGCGACCTCAGTGACGTGGAGGCCAAGCGCTACGAGGACGCCGTGCGGAGATCGCGCCGATGAGGAGGCCGGGACGATGAACCGCGACGACGCGACCAGGCAGTTCCACGAGGGCGGCGACCGGCTCGCCGAACTGGTCGACGACGGTCAGCCGGCCCGGCTGCCGACGCCGGACACCGACGTGCCGATGGTCAGCCGCTCGGTCCGACTGCCCCTGGAGACGTACGAACGGGTCCGGGCCGCAGCCGAGGCCCGGGGGCTCGGGGTCACCACGCTGATGCGGCAGTGGATCGAGGCCGGCCTGGCCGACCTGGACGACTCGGCGACGGTCTCCCTCGCCGACGTCCGGCGGGCCCTCGCCGCGCTCGCCCAGCCCACCGCCGCCTGATCCCACCCGCAGCCACCCGCCCGGATCGCCCGGTCGCCGGATCCGGCGACAGCGGACCGCCGGCCGGGCCGGCGGCGGGGGTGCGCCGTCCGCACCGCCGACGGCCGGGTGCACCGAAGCTGGTTCAGCCTTTCGCCGCCCGGGCCGCCGCCTTCTGCTGCTGCTTGTACTCCCGGACCCGGCGCAGCGACGCCACGTCGGTGATGTCGGCCACCGACCGGTACGCGTCCGCGTCGCCGTACCCGCCGGCCGCCTCCCGCCAGCCCGTCGGGTGGACGTCGAAGCGCTTGCCGAGCAGGGCCAGGAAGATCTGCGCCTTCTGCCGGCCGAAACCGGGCAGGTCGGTGAGGCGGCGCAGCAGCTGCGCACCGTCGGCGACGCCGGTCCAGATCCGGGCGGCATCCCCGTCGTACCGCTCGACGAGCACCCGGCACACCTCCTGCACCCGGGCCGCCATCGCCTTCGGGAACCGGTGCAGGGCCGGCGGCCGGGCGAAGACCTCGACCAGCGCCTCCGGGTCGTACGCCGCCAACTCCCGGGCGTCCGGAGTGTGTCCCAGCCGCTCGGCCAGCACGTACGGCGAGGTGAACGCCTTCTCCAGCGGAATCTGCTGGTCCAGGACCATGCCGACCAGCAGGGCCAGCGGATCGTCGTTGAGCAGCCGGTTGGCCTCGGGGTCGATGGGCAGCGAGAGCGTCATACGCCTCATCCTGCCCGGCCGGGCCATGCCGGCCGACGCGACGTACCGGAGACGACCTGTGGCCCGGGTATCGGTCCTGCAAACCGGCACCGGCACCCGGGGCCACTCCATCGCCCTCGGCTTCGACCGCATCCGGCGCGGCGCAAGCGCTCCACAGGCTTGACATCTCCCCCAGCTGAAGCAGGGGGATTCAACCCTCGCGGGTTGAGCTTTCTGCTTCACCGACCACAGCCGACCCGGAACACCGGCAAGGGACGGTGTACCGCCCATCGGTCTTACACAGTCTCCACAGACGTCACTTCCCGCCAGCCCGGCGGTAGGCCCGACCGGTTTGGTTGTCACCGGCCGAGCGCACGGAGATTACCACGTGTGTCCAGTCGCGCACCGCAGGTACCTGACGCCTGTTCGCCTTGGCGGCGAACCGGCTTTCCCTGTCCTGCTCCACAGGCGATCCGTTTCCTCCCCCGCCTGAAGGCGCCGCCGTTTCAACGCGCGTTCAAGTGGGAGGCAGCGGACATCGTCAAGCTCTTCGACAGCCTGCTGCGCGGATTCCCCATCGGCAATCTCCTCCTCTGGCGTCGCCCGGCTCCCGCTCAGCGGCTGCAGGTCGGCCCGCTCTCGATAGCCGCTCCGGAATCCGCCTCGGCGCTCTGGGTCGTAGACGGGCAGCAACGCATCGTGTCGCTCGTCGGCGCCTTGACCCAGGCCAACCAGTCAGTTGATCCCCGTTTCCGGGTGCACCTCGATCTGGACACCGGCGAATTCCACACTGCCGGGAGCCGTCAGCAACCTCCCCGATCCTGGGTGCCGGTCAGTTCTCTGCTCGACACCGCCGTGCTCCTGCGCTGGATGCGGGACAACTCCGGCTGGCTGACCGAGCCTCAGCTGACGCTTGCCGATCAGGCCGCCAAGGCGATTCGCGAGTACCAGATTCCGACATACGTGGTTAGTTCAGGGGATGAGAGCGCCCTGCTGGAGATCTTCACCCGCATGAACACCACAGGCAAACGACTGACCAAGTCAGAGGTCTTTCAAGCCCTGCATGCCGGCGCGGTGGCGGAGGATCTCACTACGCTACACGGTTTGGGGCGCCTCTCAGCAGAACTCGGCTTCGGCACCATCGATGACAGGCTGGCTCTCCGCTGCATCCTGGCTTTTCGCGGCGGTGATGTCTTCCGGGAGGACTTCCGGCAGGAGTTCGCACCAGGGGACGATCCCGCCGAAGTACTGCGCGAGGTGGCCGGAGCGCTCGGGGATGCGGTGCGCTTCCTACGCGGCGGCTGCGGCATCCCGCACATCAAGCTACTGCCCTACTCACATGTTCTACCGACGATGGTGCGCTTTGTCCGACTACACGGGGTGCCGGAACATCGCTGCGCGACACTGCTTCGGCGATGGGTTTGGAGGAGCGCAGTGGCCGGCACCCGTGCGCGGGGAATCAGCGTCGCGGACATCCGGAACCAAGTGGCCGCAGTAGACGTACCGGATCCGCTGGACGCGGCCACCGAACTTCTCAAGCGTGTGCAGCCGTTTCCCGAGTTCACGCCGGAGCTTGACAAGATCCACTTCAATCACGCGATGACGAAGATCAACGCCCTTGGTCTCCTGTCAGCCGAACCCCGCGATCCGACCACCGGGGAACTACTCGATGTCGCCCGAATGTTGGATCATGGCAGCCCGCTGCGGCCGCTTCTGAGCCAGCAAGGACTTCCACTGTCAGACACCATCGGAAATCGCCTCGTCCTGCCGCCTGGCGAACGTACACAGCCACGTGAACTGGCATCCGCCTCCACCTCTGTTGCTACGAGCCATCTCATTGACGAGGAAGGACAAGGTCTCCTCCTGAGGGGCAAGTGGAGTGACTTCGTCCACCACCGGAGCGCCGCTTGCTCAAGAGCCATCGCAACGCACGTCGATCAGATGGCCGAGTGGGGTGCCCGAGATGGCCGCGCCCTGGCCGATATTCTCCGTTCGGCCGCCTGACATGAACCACTGGACGGTCGCCGAGGTGCGACTCCACGGTCGTCGGGTCGGCGAGTTGCGTTACCGCCAGGGCGGGTCCGAGTTCCACTACGAGGACGACCTCTCCCGACCAGACCATCAGGTACTGGGCCAGGTGTTTGAGGATGCCCCACGGATCGTCCGACGGGAACGAGTAGGGGTACCTTCCTGGTTTGCCAACCTTTTACCCGAAGGCGCCTTGCGTCGACAAATCGTGCGCGAACTCGGTGGCGGAAACGTGGGGAACTTCACCCTACTGCTCCGGGTCGGTAGCGATCTTCCCGGAGCGGTCACCGTACACGGGAATCAGGAACCTTTCGACGACCGCATGCCGGATGACCTCGACGACGTCCCCTCGGACCACCCGTTGCGACATTCGCTGGCCGGAGTACAGCTCAAATATTCGATATCAGCAAGCCGACTCGCGATTTCAGCGAGCGGCGATGGAGGTTGGTGGATCGTCAAGCTTCCAGACCAGGCTCTTCGGAACCTACCGACCAACGAATACCTCACCATGCGGTGGCTCAACGCTGCCGGACTTCCGGTGCCTGACGTACACCTCCTGCCTGCCAAGGACGTAGCTAGCCTTCCGGATGGAATGGTCGACGCCACGGATCCGGTTTATGTGATCAACCGATTCGATCGCACTGCGACGGGCCGAATACACGTGGAGGACTTCGCTCAGGTCGCCGACGTCGATCCAAAGTTCAAGTACAGCGAGTCGGGAGTTTCCTACGACACGCTCGCCACCGCGATCCGACAGCTAACCGGCCACGCCGGTTATGAGGAATTCGTCCGTCGGCTGGTCGCCATGTTGATCGTCGGCAACACTGACGCACATCTGAAGAACTGGGCGATCCTCTACCCGGATGGCCGCACCCCAAGGTTGGCTCCGGTCTACGACTTCCACTCTCTCACCGTCTACCAGCCCTACCGTATGCGACGCTCGCCCTGAGCCTGAACGGAGAGACGCTGCCGTCAGCGATCACGTTGGACGACTTCCGGCGGATGGCAGAACGCGCCGACTCGGACCCGGACCGGACGGTCGAAATCGTGCTCGGGACCGTCACCCGGCTCCGCGACGCGTGGAGCGGCGGGCTGTCCAGCGAGGCGACGAAGCGGTTCGCGGCTCTCGCCGAGCACTACGCACGGCGTCTCGACACGCTCCCCGTGGCTAGAGGAGTGTTCTGAGCCGGGTGCCAGGCTGGCCATGTTCCTCGGCAGGGCAGGATGGCGAGGTGGACGAACACGACATGCTGCTCTCCCCTACCGGGATCGACCGGTTGCGCACCGCGCTGACCAGCGCCGGTTTCACCGCCACCGGCGTCGCCGCCCGCCTCGGGCCGCAGGCCACCGCCGCGATGGGCCGCAACGACTACCGGGCCGCCCTGCGCGCGACCGAGGACCGGGACCGGCTCGGCACGCTGATCCGCCTGTTCATCTGCGAGCAGACCGAGCCGGCGGCGCCGGTCGCCGCCGCCCTCGCGCCGCTGACCGTGGCGGAGGCCCTCGACGCCGGGCTCGTCGAGCCGTACGGCGACGGCCTGCGCGCCGGCATCGACCTGGAGCCGTACGGGGACGACTGGTGGATGCTCGCCGACCTGCCGGCCAGCGCCCGGCCCGGTCCGCGAGCCGGTACCCGCCGAGGTACCGGCACCACCGGCCACCTTCCCAGTACCGGTGCCAGCCGGCGCGAAGGTACTGCCGATCGCCCCCCGGGCCCGAAGGCACCGCCCAAGAAGGTACCGGCCCTGGTCACGGCGGTACCCGTCCCCCGCAGAAGGGCGACACCGCCGGCTGGCACCGCTGCGGGTACCGGCACCCGGGTCGACGTCAGCGGGGACGAGGAGCTGAAGAAGGTACTGCTCGACCCGAAGGCGGTACCCCGGAAGCCGAACGGCACGGTACCGGTGAAGGTCGCGGCGAAGGTACTGGGTACCGGCCCCGACCGGGCGCGGCGTCTACTCGACGAGCTGAACCTGCGGGAGCCGAAGGTGCCGGTACCTGCGTAAGGTGAGGCGGGCCAGCCATCAATCTCAAGCTGCCTGCTGGGCACTATCCGCGACGATGGGCTGCCCACTCGCCGGTCCAGGCCGCAAGGTCATGCACCCATATCTCGCTGCTCTGCCGAGCCTTGGCCGACCACTTCGAGGCGTTCCTCGATGCGAAGTCGTCCAAGGCTCGGCGGTCGGTCGCGGCCCAGGCCGCAAACTGCGCCAGCCACTCCTCCGCCTGCCCGGGGGCATGGCCGCTGCCGATGAGCCACTGGGCGAGCAGCGCGAGTTCGAGCCACGGGGCCGCCCGGGTTGCCCACGCCCAGTCGACGATCCGCAGGCCACTTGCAGTCATGATCAGGTTGGCTGGGTTGAGATCGGAGTGGACGAGATTCCCGCCGTCCATCGCCGGATGCGAGAACCCGACGCGGGCCGAAGGGGTGAACCATGTCCCGTCTGGCGCTGGGGTTTCTTGGAGCCCTTTCAAGGTCACTCCCAGCAGGTCCAGATCGGGGCTGCCAGGAGAGAGGTCGGGGTGGGGGCCGACCAGATGTTCGACCCCCACCACCAGCCAGTCGTCAACCTGGAAGTGCCACAGCACTTCAGGCGGGTACCACGCGACCGCCCTGGTTGCCGCCAGCTCGTAGCGCAGTGACCGGGCGCTCAAGTCGCCAGAGGCCGCCTTGACGAAGACCTTGCCGTCAGGGCCGGTGACAGTCGAAGCGATCTCCGCGTGATTGCCGCTCGGAGCCGGGTACACGTCGATGATGCCGCCGACCCGTTCGGAAACCTCCGCCGTGACGGCGTCGGGCAGAGCGGTCCACTCACTGCGCATGGGTTACCTTTCGCTACTACTTACCTTCTCCGGGCATGGGCGGGTTCGGCGGGCAGCACGATTCCGCCTCGCCGGCCCAGAATTCCATCTCGACCCGGTACCCGGTCGCATGCAGCGCCGCGAGCGTGAAGGTTACGGCGGTGCCGTCCATCATCCCCTCGGTGAGGATGGGGATGTGGTGGACAAAGCCGCCTGCGATCTGCTCGCAGGCTGCGGCGTATGGCACGGTGTGCTGCAACACGGAGTGCCACACCGCGTCCACGGGGAGAGTCGGCACGACGCGGCCGATCGACCCGTCCGGCAGCGGCATCCCGAAGTCCGGGTTCCCCACGTTGTCGGCGTGCGCCTTCAGGAACACGAGGAATTGCTCGACGGCCCGCTCTGCGTAGGCCCGGGTGACGTGCCGGTCGGCGGCGAAGTAGTCGACCAGCTTGCTGAACACCTCGGGCGTGACGAGGGTTCGGGGATCGGAGGCGATCGTGGTCGATCTGTCTGCGGTGATAGTCACGGCTTCTCCTTCAACCTGTGCAGTCAGCGCGGCACTGGGTTCGCGCCGCGTGCGGGGGCGAAGCCCCTGCTTCCATGTCTGTCCGTCAATGATCGTCAGGTGGGGCCGGCTTGCGGCGGTGTTGAGCCGGCGGACCCCTCACCCTCGGGGCGCGGTCGCGGCTCATCGGGCCCTGGCCCAATGCGTGAAGCGGCCATATAGGTCGACCTCGTGGTCCGGGTTGAGCTGGCGTAGCTGCCCTTCCGCCTCGATCGCCAACGCGCCAAGGTAGACCAGCAGGGAGACCCGGTTGCCCTCGTACTCAGCGAGCAGGGACAGGCGTGCCGGTTGGCAGGGCCACTCCGCGCCACAGTTGCGGCACCTCCAGAGCGGACGCATCGCCACGTGCGGGATGGCTCGCCGAGGTCTCATCGCCCTTGCCGCCCGCGCCCTCGGCTCTCCTGGGCGAGCGTCAGCCTGCCGACCCGGCCAACCTGAAGATCTGGGAACATGTATGTCCGCTCGGCCGCCCAGTCAGGCAGAGATTGCCGCGATTCGCGCTTCGGCGACATCGGCTCGGCCACTCGGTCTAGACGGAACCTCGGGATACGCACGTCGACTCACCTCGAAACTTGGAGAGGGGCCGCCCCGCCGGGTGGTTAGGCGGCCTCTGGCCGAAGCTCACCCCAGCCCTCCCTGGCGTGAAGTAAGCCCGCATGCATGACAGTCTGGTTAGGACAGGGCTACCGTCGGAAGCCATTGGCGCTGGCTGCGGCGGCATCCTGCTGCCCGGCCCTTGCCTCTGGCGAGGCCCTGGCGATCTTGGCGAGAATCCTGGAGGAACCGTGGAAGCCGACCGTTACTCCGACATGATTCGAGCCCAGCTCCGTCGACTCCGGATCGCTGCCGGCCTGAACCAGGAGGAGTTCGGGCGACGCCTGAACTACTCCGCCTCGCTGGTCTCGGCGGTGGAACTGGGCTCGCGTCCGCTGGATCTGCCGCTGGCGACGAGGGCCGACGAGGTGCTAGGAACCGGCGGCCTACTGCAAGGGATGCTGAAGATGGCGGAGGAGCTTGGACAGGTGTCCTGGTTCCTGCCCTGGCTGGATGCCGAGCGGGCAGCCACGCAGCTCAGGTGCTACCAGCCGACCCTGGTTCCGGGCCTACTTCAGACCGAGAACTACGCGCGTGCGGTCATCCGCTGCGATGACACCCTCACCGAGGCGGAGGCCGAGACTCGCCTTACCGAGCGGATGGACCGCCAATCCGTCCTGATCAGGGAGAACGGCCCGCAGTTCGTGGCGGTGATCGACGAGCATGTTCTCCGCCGGACCGACCAGCGGTTCCGCGAGGTCATGAAGGAGGAGGTAGAGCACCTGCTGGCCATGGCCGAACGGCCGAACATGAGCGTCCACGTCCTGCCCGACGAGGTCTCCATGCATGTCGGGTTGACAGGTCCCTTCATCTTGGCCAGGGGTGGGGACGGAAACTGGGTGGCTAATCTGGAGAACCAGTTGGGCGGGGTCGTTGTCGACCGTGAGGCCGACGTGGCTACCCTGCTGACACGGTGGGAGTCGGTGCGCAGCGAGGCGCTGCCCCGCCGGCAGTCGGCTGAGCTGATGAAGGAAGTTGTGAAGTCATGGACCTAATCGGCGCAACCTGGCGCAAGTCCACCCGCAGCGGCTCCGGCGGTGGCGACTGCGTGGAAGTGGCGGACAACCTACCGGGCGTCGTGCTGGTGCGCGACACCAAGGACCGGGAGGGCGGCACCCTCCACATCACCCCCTCGGCCTGGCAGTCCTTCGTTGACCTGGCGAAGCAGATTGGCCCGGTCGCCTGACCCTCTCCAGTAGCGAAGAAAAGGCCCCTCAGCGTGACGCTGAGGGGCCTTTGCGTTGCGGGGGTACTACCCACGGCGTCTCGACACGCTCCCCGTGGCTAGAGGAGTGTTCTGAGCCGGGTGCCAGGCTGGCCATGTTCCTCGGCAGGGCAGGATGGCGAGGTGGACGAACACGACATGCTGCTCTCCCCTACCGGGATCGACCGGTTGCGCACCGCGCTGACCAGCGCCGGTTTCACCGCCACCGGCGTCGCCGCCCGCCTCGGGCCGCAGGCCACCGCCGCGATGGGCCGCAACGACTACCGGGCCGCCCTGCGCGCGACCGAGGACCGGGACCGGCTCGGCACGCTGATCCGCCTGTTCATCTGCGAGCAGACCGAGCCGGCGGCGCCGGTCGCCGCCGCCCTCGCGCCGCTGACCGTGGCGGAGGCCCTCGACGCCGGGCTCGTCGAGCCGTACGGCGACGGCCTGCGCGCCGGCATCGACCTGGAGCCGTACGGGGACGACTGGTGGATGCTCGCCGACCTGCCGGCCAGCGCCCGGCCCGGTCCGCTGCACGCCGAGCACGTGCTCGGCGTGGGCGGGGCGACGCAGACCCTGCTCGGCGCGACGGTCCGCCGACCGGTGGAGAGCGCCCTCGACCTCGGCACCGGTTCCGGCGTCCAGGCCCTGCACCTGGCCACCCACGCCCGCCGGGTCACCGCCACCGACGTCTCGGTGCGGGCGTTGCGCTTCGCGGCCACCACCGCCGCGCTCAACGGCCAGGAGTGGGAGTTGCTCCGGGGTGACCTGGTCGCCCCGGTCGCCGGCCGCCGGTTCGACCTGGTGGTGAGCAATCCGCCGTTCGTGGTCGGGCCGGGTACGACCACCCACGTCTACCGGGACTCCGGCCGGGTCGGCGACGCGGTCGGCGCGGAGCTGGCCGCCGCCGCCCCCGGGCTGCTCACCGAGGGTGGCACGATGCAGTACCTGGCGAACTGGGTGCACGTCACCGGCGAGGACTGGGGCGAACGGGTCGCCGGCTGGTTCGCCGACACCGGGCTGGATGCCTGGGCGGTCCAGCGCGAGGTGGCCGACCCGATGGCGTACGTGAACCTGTGGCTGACCGACGTCGGCGAGACCCCGGACCCGCACCGGATGGCCGCGTGGCTGGACTGGTTCGACGCGCACCGGGTGGAGGCGGTCGGCTTCGGCATCGTCAGCCTGCGCAACAGCGGCCACGACGATCCGGTGGTCCGGGTGGAGGACCTGCGGCAGCGGGTCGAGGCGCCGATGGGCGACCACGTCGCCGGCTGGTTCGACCGGCAGGACTGGCTGCGCGCCCACGACACCGAGGGGCTGCTGGCGCACCGGTACCGGGCGGCCGAGGGGTTGCAGCTCCGGCAGGAGGCGACCATGGGCGACGAGGGCTGGGCGGTGGACCGGCAGGTGCTGGCCGCGCCGCACGGGCTGCGGTGGAGCGAGGAGATCGACCCGCTGGTGCTGGCCCTGGTCGGGGGCGCGGACGGCCGGTTGCCGCTGCGCGACCAGCTCGCCCTGCTGGCCGCCGCGCACGACGTCGCCACGGACGAGCTGGCCGAGGCGGCCGGCCCGATCGTGGCGCACCTGGTCGAGCGGGGATTCGTCGAGCCGGTGACCGCCTGATGCGGGCGGTGGTGCAGACGGTCGGCCGGGCCAGCGTGACGGTGGACGACGAGGTGGTCGGGGCGATCACCGACGGCCTGCTGGTCCTCCTCGGGGTGACCCACGCGGACACCCCGGAGACCGCCCGGACGATGGCCCGCAAGATCCACGAGCTACGCATCCTCGACGAGGAGCGGTCGGCGGCGGAGACCGGGGCACCGGTCCTGGTGGTCAGTCAGTTCACCCTCTACGGCGACGCCCGCAAGGGGCGCCGTCCGAGCTGGACCGCCGCCGCTCCGGCCGAGGTGGCCGAACCCCTGGTCACCGAGGTCGTCGAGGCGCTCCGATCGAGGGGCGCCACGGTCGCCACCGGCCGCTTCCGCGCCCACATGCTGGTCGAGAGCGTCAACGTGGGCCCCCGCACCCTCCTGCTGGACCTCTGAGCCCTCTGTCCCCTCCCCACCCGGCCTTCTCGGGGTCGGGTGGGGACGGGGAGGGGTTCAGAAGAAGAGGCCGCGACGCTGGAGGGACTGACGGAGCCAGCCGTCGAGCTGGGCGGCCCAGTCGGTCTGCCCGGCGGTGGCGTGGTCCACGGTGAACCGGCCGAACGCGTCCCGTCCCTCGGTGAACAGGCCACCCCGCTTGTCGACCTCCAGCACCACCTGGATGTGCTGCGGGTTCGTGACGAAGGTCAGTTCGAGCTGGTTGATCGCGCTGGCGTACTGCGGCGCGGGGTAGAACTCGATCTCCTGGTAGAACGGCAGGTGCTGCTGCACGCCGTAGATACGGCCCCGCTCCACGTCCGCCCGGGCGAACCGGAAGCCGAGCCGCAGCAGCGCCTGGAGGATCTGCTCCTGGGCCGGCAGCGGGTGCACCGCCACCGCGTCCAGGTCGCCCTTGTCGACCGCCCGCGCCACCTCCAGTTCGGTGCGCAGCCCCATCGTCATGCCGTGCAGGTGCTGGCCGTACAGGCTGGTGAGCGGGGTCTCCCACGGCACCTCGAAGCGGAACGGCACGTCGTACCGCTGCCCGGCCTCCAGCCGGAACGCGCCGGTGACCTGCTGGCGGTGGAACTCCTGGGTGGTCTCGTACTCGCTGTCGCCGCTCTCCACCTCGACCCGGGTGACCAGCCCGAGCGCGAGGTACTCGATGTCCGTCGCGTGGTCCCCACCGAGCACCTGGATCCGTCCCTCCAGGTGTCCGCCCGGCCGGCAGTTGGGGTTGGCCAGCACCGTCTCGACCGAGGGACCGCCCATCCCCATCGCCTGCATGAACTTCTTGAAGACCACTCCGACCTCCGCTTTGCTGTGTCGTGGCGGCCCGACGGGCCGACCGGTGGCAACGTAACCGGGCGGGGCAACCCCCGCCAACGTTCTCCCACTATTCCTGTCGGTTCCCCGATCGCCTCACTCCCGTTTCACGCCCTCCCCGGCAAGCTGTGTGTCACCGGCGCCACTGGCCCGGTACGCGCGAAGTTGACGCGGGGAGGCGACAGAGATGGTTCTGCAGATGAGCGAGCACGCGATGACCCCGGCCACGACCGACACCGACGACCACGCGTCCATGGAGACCCTGGCGGACCTGGACGCCACCGACGAGCGCGGCGCGTCGACCGACCTGGTCCGGGCGTACCTCAACGGCATCGGGCGGACCAAGCTCCTCACCGCCGCCCAGGAGGTCGAACTCTCCCGGCGGATCGAGGCCGGCCTCTTCGCTGAGGAGAAGCTCGCCACCTGCACCCCGGTCTCCGTCCAGCTCCGGGCGGACCTGGAGGTCGTCGCGGCCGAGGGCCGTGCCGCCAAGGACCACCTGCTGGAGGCGAACCTGCGGCTGGTGGTCAGCATCGCCAAGCGCTACACCGGGCGGGGCATGGCCTTCCTCGACCTCATTCAGGAGGGCAACCTCGGCCTGATCCGCGCCGTCGAGAAGTTCGACTACACCAAGGGCTACAAGTTCTCCACCTACGCCACCTGGTGGATCCGCCAGGCCATCACCCGCGCCATGGCCGACCAGGCCCGCACCATCCGCATCCCGGTGCACATGGTCGAGCAGGTCAACCGGATGGTCCGGGTCCGCCGCGAGCTGTCGGTCTCGCTGGGCCGGGAGCCCACCGTCGCCGAGGTGGCCGTCGCGCTCGGGGTGCCGGAGTTCCAGGTCATCGAGCTGATCTCGTACGACCGGGAGCCGGTCAGCCTGGACCAGGCCGTCGGCGAGGACGGCGAGAGCGCCCTCGGCGACTTCGTCGCCGCCGTCGACCCGCGGCAGGAACCCGGCGACGAGATCGCCAACGGCCAGCTCCGCCAGGAGGTCCGGATCGTGCTGGCCACCCTCTCCCAGCGGGAGGAGGCGGTGATCCGGCTCCGGTTCGGCCTCGACGACGGCCGGCAGCGCACCCTCGACGAGGTCGGCCGGGAGTTCGGCCTCTCCCGGGAGCGGATCCGGCAGATCGAGAAGGTCACCCTGCTCAAGCTGCGTGACCCGGAGCGGGCGCAACGGCTGGAGGCCTACGCCTGCTGAACCGGCACCACCCGAGGGCCCCGGCGGTTCGCCGGGGCCCTCGGCCGTCCGGGGCGGAGAATGGCCGCGACCGCGTGGGAACCGATCGTGGGAGGCCGTCGTGAACTGGACGCTGGAGGTCGTGGTGGTGCCGGTCACCGACGTCGACCGGGCCAAGGATTTCTACGCCGGGCAGCTCGGCTTCACCGTCGACCACGACACCCGGATCGGCGACGACGTACGGATCGTCCAGTTGACCCCGCCCGGGTCGGGCTGTTCGGTCGTGATCGGCACCGGCGCGGTGCCCCGGATGCCGCCCGGGTCGCTCAAGGGGCTCCAACTCGTCGTGCCGGACCTGCGCCGTGCGCACGCCGAACTGACCGCGCGCGGGGTGCCGGTGGGTGAGATCCAGGTCGTCGGCGAGAACCCGCGCCCGGTGCCGGACCCGCTGGACAACGTCGGCTTCTTCTTCTTCGAGGACCCGGACGGCAACGGCTGGGCGGTGCAGCAGATCTCCAGCCGGGGGTGACCGGGTTCGGGGGGTGTTGGTTGCAGGGGGCCCTTCCTCACCGGAAACCGTGAGCAGGGGTCCCCTGCAACCACCTCACCCCACCGCTGCCGCCTCCGTCACAACCGACGGGGGCCGGTGTCCGGGCGGGCTGCGGCGGCACCGATCCGGACGCTGGCGTGCAGCACCGAGATGCCGTCGGCGCGGACCAGCACCGGGTTGAGGGTCAGCGCCCGGACCCGGGGCTGGTCGTCGGCGAGCCGGCCGACCCGGAGCAACAGGTCGGCAAGGGCCTCCCGGTCGACCGGTTCGGCACCCCGGTAACCGCGCAGCAGCGGTGCCGCACGCGGCTCGTCGACCAGCTCGCGGGCGTCCCGGTCGGTCAGCGGGACCGCACGCCAGGCCCGGTCGCCGAGCAGCTCGGTGGCGACCCCACCCAGGCCGAAGCCGACCACCGGCCCGAACGTCGGGTCCTCCACCAGCTCCACCACGCACGCCACCCCCGGCGGGACCATCGCCTGGACCAGAGCGTCCGCCCCGAAGACCGCTGCCATCTCGCCGTACGCGCGGCGTACCGCGGCCGGGTCGGCCAGGTCGAGGCGGACCGCGCCGAGGTCGAGGCGGTGCCGCAGCCCGGCGGCCGCCGCCTTCAACGCCACCGGGAAGCCGAGCCGTCCGGCGACCGCAGCCGCCTCGTCGGCGGAGCGCACCGGCACCGAGTCGGCCACCTCGACGCCGTACGCGGCGAGCAGCCGGTTGGCCTGGCCGGGGCCCTCGGCACGGATCGCCGCCTCGGCCGCGGCGGGGTCGACGTCGGGCAGCTCGGGCGGGGTGCCCGGTGGCCGGCGCAGCCAGTCCGCGTAGGTGGTGACCCGGGCCAGCGCCCGGACCGCCTCCTCCACGCCGGAGTAGGCCGGCACGTCGGCCGGGACCCCGCCGGCCAGGAAGGTCGCCACCACCGGCTTGCCCGCGTCCAGCACACCGGCCAGCGCGGCGGCGAAGTCGGCGGCAGTGTCCACCAGCTGCCCCGGCAGCGGCGGGGCGAAGACCGCGACCAGCGAGTCGACCCGCTCGTCGGCGGCGGTTCCGGTCAGGGCCAGGGCCAGCTCGGTCGCCCCCGCCCGGGGGCCGACGTCGCGGGGGTAGCCGACGGCGACGTCGAGCCCGTGTGCCGCGCAGGCCGTGGCGGCGAGCACGGTCAGCGCGGAGGAGTTGCCGACGACGCCGACCCGTCGGCCGGCCGGCAACGGCTGCTTGGCCAGCAGCACCCCGACGTCGAGGAGTTCGGCCACGGTGTCGACCCGGATCACGCCGGACTGGGCGAAGAGCGCGCTGACCGCCACCTCGTCCGGGCCGCCGGGCAGGGCGGCAGGGCGGGCCGGGGAGGCGAGCGCCACCACCGGCTTGGCCCGACCGATCCGCCGGGTCAGCCGGGCGAACTTGCGCGGGTTACCGAAGGTCTCCAGGTAGAGCATGATCACGTCGGTGGCCGGGTCGTCCTGCCAGTACTGGAGCAGGTCGTTGCCGGACACGTCCGTCCGGTTACCGGCGGAGACGAAGCTGCTCAGTCCCAGGCCGCGCCGGTCCGCCTCGGCGAGCAGGGCCACCCCGAACGCACCGGACTGGCTGAAGACCCCGACCCGACCGGCCGGCGGCAGCCCCGGGGCGAGCGTGGCGTTGAGGCGTACCGCCGGGTCGGTGTTGGCGATGCCGAGACAGTTCGGGCCGACCACCCGCATCCCCGCAGCGTGCGCCTGGCGGACCAGGGCCCGCTGCGCCGCCGCCCCCGCCGCACCGGCCTCGGCGAACCCGGCGGAGATCACCACCAGGCCGTGCGCCCCGGCCGCCGCCGCGTCGGCCACCACGGCCGGCACCGCCTCCGGGGCCACCGCGACGACCGCCAGGTCCACCGGCTGCCCGGCGTCAGCC
This sequence comes from Micromonospora inyonensis, assembly GCF_900091415.1. Lineage (NCBI taxonomy): Bacteria > Bacillati > Actinomycetota > Actinomycetes > Micromonosporales > Micromonosporaceae > Micromonospora > Micromonospora inyonensis. Next base: position 3,424,905 of record NZ_FMHU01000002.1, read on the forward strand.
GCCGACGGGTACGCGGGCAGCCCGGCGACGGTGGCCGCGTGCGGATGAACCGGGACGACCGCACCGGCGAACCCGTAGTCACGCAGGTGCCCGAGCACCGCCGCGCCGACGCCCTGGCCGGAGGCGCTGGCACCGTAGACGGCCACCCCACGCGGGGCGAGCAGCCGGGCGATCGACCGGGCCTCGGTGCGCTGCTCCCGGCCCCGCTGCACCTGGAGGGTCTGCTCGGTCGGGGCGATCGGGAAGCTCAGGTGCACCACCCCGTCGGCGAACTGCCGCTGGACCTGGTAGCCGAAGTCGGAGAAGACCCGCAGCATCGCCCCGTTGGCCGGGAGCACCTCGGCGACGAAGGACGTGATGCCGGTCCGCCGGGCCGCCTCGGCGAGGTGTTCCAGCAGCACCGAGCCGATACCCCGCCCCTGGTAGGCGTCCTCCACCACGAACGCGACCTCGGCGTCGGGTGAGCGCGGGCCGAGCCGCTCGTACCGGCCGACCGCGACGATCCGGTCGCCGGCCAGCACGACGAACGCCTCCCGGTCGTGGTGGTCGACGTACACGAAACGGTGCAGGTCCCGGTCCGGGATGCGCGGGTACGGGGAGAAGTAGCGCAGGTAGCGGGTGCGCTCGGAGAAGCGGGAGTGCATCGCCACGATGCCCGGCGCGTCGTCCGGGTGGATCGGCCGCAGCTGGACGGTCGTACCGTCGCTGAGCAGCACGTCCACCGGCGGGTCCACCGTGGTCACGTCCGGCACCTCCCCGGCTGGTTCGCCTCTCTCGGTCGCACGCCCGGTCGCGCGGATCGCGCGGTCAGTCTCTCGGGTCGTGCGGGTCGAGCCCGAACAGCGGAAAGACGGACCGGCGGGTGGCGGCGACGGCCCGGTCCACCGCGTCGGGCTCGCCGGTCGGCTGCCACGGCTCGTACGCCGGGTCGACACCGTCGCCCATGCGCAGCGGCACCTCCCGGCCGGGTCGGCGGGCGGCGGCCAGGGCCCGCCAGGCCGGCGGGGTGAGGGTGGCCGGGTCGACCGGGTCGCCGGTGGCCACCGCGAGCAGATGGGTCCAGGCCCGGGGCACCACCTCGACCAGGGCGTACCCCCCGCCGCCGGTGGCCACCCAGCGTCCCTCGCACAGCTCGTCGGCGAGGGCCCGCAGGGCGAGGTAGGTGGCCCGTTGCCCGTCGACGCTGAGCCGCAGGTCGGCCAGGGGGTCGAGGCGGTGCCCGTCCGCACCGCACTGGGTGAGGAGCACCTGGGGGCGGAACGCGCGCAGCACCGACGGCACGACCGCGTGGAACGCCCGCTGCCAGCCGGCGTCGTCGGTGCCCGGCGGCAGTGGCAGGTTCACCGCGCTGCCCGGTGCCGCCGGGCCGCCTGTCTCGTCCGGGAAGCCGGTGCCGGGGAAGAGTGCGAGCGGGGTCTCGTGCACGCTGACCGTCAGCACCCGGGGCTCGTCCCAGAAGATCTGCTGCACCCCGTCCCCGTGGTGCACGTCCACGTCGACGTAGGCGATCCGCTCCGCGCCGAGGTCGAGCAGGCGGGCGATGGCCACCGCCGGGTCGTTGTAGACGCAGAACCCGGCGGCACGCCCGGCCATGGCGTGGTGCAGCCCACCGGCCACGCTGACCGCGCGTCGTGCCTCGCCCCGCCAGACCGCCTCGGCGGCGGCCACGGTCGCGCCGGCCACCAGCGCGCTGGACTCGTGCATGCCCTCGAAGACCGGATTGTCCGAGGTGCCCAGGCCGTACCCGGAGAAGAACGGGTCGTGCGGAGCCGCCCGGACCGCGTCCAGGTAGTCCGGGCGGTGCACCCGGGTCAGCAGCGCCTCGTCGGCCGGCGCGGGCCGGACCAGCCGCACCCCGGGCCGGTCGAGCACGCCCAGTTCGCGGGCGAGGGCGACGGTCAGTTCCACCCGTACCGGATCGAGGGGATGGTCACCGAGGTCGTAGGCGAGCAGCGCCTCGTCCCACACCACCACCGTGTCGTCGGCCATGGGGTCATCGTCGCACGCGGGCCGGATCCGACCCGCCGCACGCCGCCCGTCAGCGTCCCGGCCCGGTCCCGGTGGCCACCGGCCGGTCCGGGTCGGCCACCCAGCCGCTCCACGAGCCGACGTAGAGGGCGGCGTCGGGCCGGCCGGCGAGGTGCAGCGCCAGCACCGCCTGCGCGGCGGTCACCCCGGATCCGCAGTACGCCCCGACCGGCCGGCCGTCGGTGACCCCGATGTCGGCGAACCGGTCCCGCAGCACGGCGGCGGACGGGAAGCGTCCCCCGGTGACGTACGCCGGGGCGGGCAGGTTCGCCGCGCCGGGGATGTGCCCGGCGACCGGGTCGATCGGCTCGGTCTCGCCCCGGTAGCGCGGGGCGGCCCGGACGTCGAGTAGTACCGCCGTGTCGGCGGCGGCGAGCCGGGCTGCGGCGTCGGCGTCGAGCACCGGCAGCCCACCGGGCCGGACGGTGACGTCCCCGGGCGTGGGGTCGGGCACGTCGGTGTCGACCGGCAGGCCGGCGGCGACCCAGGCCGGGAAGCCCCCGTGCAGCAGCCGGACCGGCCGGTGCCCGGCCCAGCGCAGCGTCCACCAGGCACGGGCCGCGGCCATCCCGTCGCCGCCGTCGTACACCACCACCGGCTGCCCCTGCCGGACGCCCGCCCGGCGCAGCGCCTTCTCAAGCGCGACCGGGTCGGGCAGCGGGTGCCGCCCGGCGGCACCGGGCGGGCCGCACAGCTCGGTGTCCAGGTCGACGAAGACCGCACCGGGCAGGTGGCCGACGGCGTAGTCGTCCCGGCCGGGCGGGCCGGTGAGCCGCCAGCGGACGTCGAGCAGGGTCGGCGGGTGGTCGTGACCGATCTCGACGGCCAGCTCCGCCGCCTCGATCAGGAGATCCTCGGTACCGGACATGGCGTCCAGTTAACCCCATGGCGGGCCCTGACCGGCGGTTCGCCGACGGCCGCCGGTCGGTCACCGGGGTAGCATCGGTTCCCGGGAGGACCTGCGACGTGAAGCTTGATCTGGTCGACACGACCGAAGGCGTAGATACCTCCGATGAAAGGTGGGGGTAGATGGGCCGGCACGACCTCGTCGACACGACCGAGATGTACCTACGCACCATCCTCGAACTCGAGGAGGAGGGGGTGCCGCCGCTACGTGCCCGGATCGCCGAGCGGCTGCGGCAGAGCGGTCCGACCGTCAGCCAGACCGTCGCCCGGATGGAGCGCGACGGGCTGCTCACCGTAGAAGGCGACCGGCACCTCGCACTCACCCCGCTGGGCCGCGGTACGGCGGTCTCGGTGATGCGCAAGCACCGCCTCGCCGAGCTGCTGCTGGTCAACGTGATCGGCATGCCCTACGAGGAGGCCCACGAGGAGGCCTGCCGGTGGGAGCACGTGATGAGCGACGCGGTGGAGAAGCGGGTCTACGACCTGCTCAACCGCCCGACCCGGTCCCCGTACGGCAACCCGATCCCGGGGCTGGAGGAGCTGGGTCCGCCGGAGCAGCCGACCACCGAGGCGGCCGACGGCGAACGCAACCTGGCCTTCCCCGGTCTCGTCGGCACGGTGACGGTCCGACGGATCTGCGAGAGCGTGCAGACCGACGCGGACGTGCTGCGCCAACTGCACGCCGCCGGGGTGGACCCGGGCGCCACGGTGACCGTCGCCCAGGATCGGGACGCGGTCACCATCGACCGCTCCGGCGAGAAGATCCGCCTTCCCCGCGAGGTCGCCTCCCGGGTGTTCGTCGCCGCCGGCTGAGCCTCACGTGCGGGATCGCGGTCGACCGGCTCAGTCCGTGACGTACGGGCAGTGCCGGCAGCCGCGTCCGCAGCAGGTGCCGCGCCGGGCGAGGAAACCCGCGGTGAGCACGAAGAGCCCGGTCGACGGGTCGGCGTAGCCGGCCGCACCGGCCGCCAGCGCGGCGGCGTGCGCGGCGAGGATCCGCTTCCGGTCCGGGTGCTCCGGCGCGAGGCGTGACGGATGCGGCTCGGTCAACGCCCGCGCCGCCAGCGGCAGTCGTTTCCCGGTCACGGACAGAGCAGGGGGTCGGGACGGCGATCCATGCTGGTCACGCTCCTTCTGTCCGCCAGATCCTGACGGGCGGTGGCCGAGATGACGCTCACCGACAGCTTCACCGCACCTCTCGTACGCCGAAAGTAGATGCCTCCCACCCGCGATCAGGTGGGAGGCATCTACTCAGGAGTCACTCACCGGATAAGCACAAACGTCCCGGTTCAGCTGCAGCCGCTGGTGGAGCCGCAGCCCTCGCAGACGTAGCAGCTGCCGGCGGGGCGCATCTTCGTACCGCAGGTGAAGCAGAGCGGCGCGTCGGCGGCCTTGCCGATCACGGCCTCCAGCAGTTCGGTGGAGGAACCGACCGACGACGCCGGCTTGGCGACGGCGACCTCGGCGGCGGGCTCGGCCGCCGGCTCCGGCTTCGACTCGACCGGGGCCGAGGAGGCCATGGCGGTGAGGTCCGCGCCGCCCTCGGCCGCCTCCGCCTCGGCCCGCATCTGGGCGGTCCGCTCGGCGGCGGTGAAGATACCCAGCTCGGCGCGGGTGTCGTAGGGCAGGAAGTCCAGCGCCAGGCGGCGGAAGATGTAGTCCATCACCGAGGCGGCGATCCGCACGTCCGGGTCGTCGGTCATCCCGGCCGGCTCGAACCGCATGTTGGTGAACTTGCTGACGTACGTCTCCAGGGGCACGCCGTACTGGAGGCCGATGGAGATGGCCACCGAGAAGGCGTCCATCACGCCGGCCAGCGTGGATCCCTGCTTGGACATCTTGAGGAAGACCTCACCCAGCCCGTCGTCCGGGTACGACGACGCGGTGAGGTACCCCTCGGCGCCCCCGACGGAGAAGCTGACCGTCTGGGACGGACGCTTCTTCGGCAGCCGCTTGCGCACCGGGCGGTACTCGACGACCTTCTCCACGACCTTCTCGACCTGGGCCGGCGCGGACTCGGCTGCCTTGTTCGGCTTGGCCGCCGACAGCGGCTGGCCGACCTTGCAGTTGTCCCGGTAGATCGCCAGCGCCTTGAGCCCGAGCTTCCAGCCCTCGAAGTAGATCTTCTCGACGTCCTCGACGGTGGCCGCCTCCGGCATGTTGACCGTCTTGGAGATCGCGCCGGAGATGAACGGCTGGACCGCCGCCATCATCCGCACGTGCCCCATCGGGGCGATCGAGCGCTCGCCCATCGCGCAGTCGAAGACCGGGTAGTGCTCCGGCTTGAGGCCGGGGGCATCCACCACGTGGCCGTGGTCGGCGATGTGCTCGACGATCGCCTCGACCTGCTCCTCCGGGTAGCCGAGGCTGCGCAGGGCACGCGGGACGGTCTGGTTGACGATCTGCATCGAGCCGCCGCCGACCAGCTTCTTGAACTTGACCAGCGCCAGGTCCGGCTCGACGCCGGTGGTGTCGCAGTCCATCATCAGGCCGATGGTGTTGTGGCTGACGAAGCCACCGGCGACGTACGTGACGTTCTCCGGCACTGACAGGTCGTACGTCGGCTGGATCCCGCCGTCCTCGTTCACGGCGACCGCCTCGAAGAGGTAGCCGAGGGCGTGGCCCAGCCGGTCGTCGCCGGTCTCCGCGAACAGCCGCATCGCCACCGCCCGGGGCACGCCGCCGGTCTTGCGCAGCGACTGGGTGACCGGCGAGCGCAGTTCGTGACCGGCCGGCACCAGCAGATCCCAGACCGCAGCGGGCAGGTGGACGCGGTCCCGGTTGCCGGTCTGCGTCGGCTCGACGACGAGCAGGCCGGCCTTGCGCTCGCCGATGAACCCGACGATCTCCTCGAAAACGATGGCGTGCACGGTGTTGCGGAGCCGTACCTGCCACATGTCCGAGCCCAGGCCACTGGTCGTCTGACGGGTGGTGGTGGCCATCCCGAGCGTCAACAGCAGGGTACGGACCTCGGCCGCGAACGCCTCGCTGGCCGTCGACAACGACGGCACGCCGGAGGCCACCGTGCCGTCGGCCTCGAACAGGCCCCGCAGGAACGCGGCGTACACGCTGACGTCGTTGGTCTCGAGCACCGCCGACGGCACCCGGGGAGACCAGCCCTTACCGGTGTGGTCGACGCCCGGGAGGGTCTTCGCGAAGCCCGCCGCCTGCCACCACCGGGCAAGCCGGACGGACGCGAAGGTCACCTCCCGGTAGCCGGCCTGCTCGCTGACGACCGGTTCCAGGCCGAACAGGCCCTTGCCGAGCACCCGGAGGCGCTCGACGACGTCGAGGTCCGCGTCGGCCACGCAGAACCGCAGGCCCTTGGCATGCAGGCTGCCGTCACCCATGAAGTAGCCGACGAGCTCGGCAAGCTCCGCGTCGACCACGTCCGGCACGTACAGCCGCCGGTCGTCGGTGTAGTACGCCTGGTCGAGCACCGGCAGGGGGACCCGCCGCGGCTCCCCCACCAGCGTGCCGAGCTGGATCGGCACCAGGTCACCCGCGGCGACCTCGGCCATCCGCTTCCAGACCCACTCGCCGCTGCCCGGGTCCACGACCTTGATCCGGTGGGCCAGGGTGCCCTGGATCCGGTAGCCGGCCTCGGTCACGATCCGTCGGGTCGGCTCCTCGCCGTTGACGAAGAACTTCGTCGCCTGACGCGCACCCTCGTCGGTCGAGACCTGCATGTCCAGGTCCTGCCAACGGTCGCCGTACACGTCGCCGATCTCGCCCAGCCGCATCAGCCCGCGGTCGGTCGTGACCATCGTGTCGGCGGTCAGGCAGCCGGTGGGCGCCAGCACACTGGCCTGCGCGTTCCGCCAGCCGAACTTGTCACCGACCTTGTTGCCCTGGGTCCACTGCCGGGTCGCCTCGCGGACGATGGCGGTGGCGACGGTGCCGCTCGGCTTGATCTCGTCGTTGGCGGCGGCGTGCTTGCGCATCACCCGCTTGTGCGGTTCGGCGTTGCGGGCGTAGCCGTCGTACGGGCCGACGATGCCGGCCAGCTCGGCCGAGCGGCGGTACGCCGTGCCGGTCATCAGCGAGGTGATCGCGGCGGCGACCGAGCGCCCCTGCTCCGAGTCGTACGGCAGGCCCGAGGCCATCAGCAGCGCGCCGAGGTTGGCGTAGCCGATGCCGAGCTGCCGGTAGGCGCGGGTGGTCTCGCCGATCTTCTCGGTCGGGAAGTCGGCGAAGCAGATCGAGATGTCCATCGCGGTGATGACCAGCTCTACGGAGCGGACGAACTTCTCCACCTCGAAGCCCCCGTCGGCGCGGAGAAACTTCATCAGGTTGAGCGAGGCCAGGTTGCAGGAGGAGTTGTCCAGGTGCAGGTACTCCGAGCACGGGTTCGAGGCGGTGATCCGCCCGGTCTCCGGGCAGGTGTGCCAGTCGTTGATCGTGTCGTCGTACTGGAGACCCGGGTCCGCGCACTCCCAGGCGGCCTCGGAGATGGTGCGGAAGAGCTTCTTCGCCTCGACCGTCTCGATGGTCGCCCCGTCGAGCCGACCGCGCAGGTCGAACGGGCCGTCGGTCTCCACCGCCGTCATGAACTCGTCGGAGACCCGCACCGAGTTGTTGGCGTTCTGGTACTGCACGCTGACGATGTCCGCGCCGCCGAGGTCCATATCGAAGCCGGCGTCCCGCAGCGCGCGGATCTTGTTCTCCTCGCGCGCCTTGGTGACCACGAACTCCTGGATGTCCGGGTGGTCCACGTCGAGGATGACCATTTTGGCCGCCCGCCGGGTGGCCCCACCGGACTTGATCGTCCCGGCCGAGGCGTCCGCGCCGCGCATGAAGCTGACCGGGCCGGAGGCGTTGCCGCCGGAGGAGAGCAGCTCGCGGGAGGAGCGGATCCGGGAGAGGTTGACCCCGGAGCCGGAGCCGCCCTTGAAGATCAGCCCCTCCTCCTTGTACCAGTCGAGGATCGAGTCCATCGAGTCGTCGACGGCCAGGATGAAACACGCGCTGACCTGCTGCGGCGACGGCGTACCGACGTTGAACCAGACCGGCGAGTTGAAGCTGAACACCTGGTGCAGCAGCATCCAGGTCAGCTCGTGGGCGAAGACCTCGGCGTCGGCCGGGCTCGCGAAGTAGCCGTACTTCTCGCCGGCCGCGCGGTAGGTGCCGACCACCCGGTCGATGAGCTGCTTGAGCGACCACTCGCGCTCCGGCGTTCCCACCGCGCCGCGGAAGTACTTCGTGGTCACGATGTTGGCCGCGTTGACGCTCCAGAACCCCGGGTACTCGACCCCGCGCTGTTCGAAGTTGATCGAGCCGTCCCGCCAGTTCGTCATCACGACGTCCCGGCGCTCCCAGGTCACCTCGTCGTACGGGTGCACCCCCTCGGTGGTCCACACCCGCTCGACCTTCAGCCCGGTGACCGCAGCACCGTTCTTCGCCGCCCGCGTCCGACTGGCTGTCACGCCGTCCCCCGCCATCTCATCCGCCCCCTCGTCTGCGCGGCCACCCGACCGCGCGTCGTCACTTACCGTCTGGAAACTCAGTTGGTGCGGTCGGTCGCCCCGGCCGCGCCTCGGGCCCCGTCCGGGTCGCCCCCGACGCCGGCCCGCGCCCGCGCCGCCGCCCGCAGCGTCTCGATCTCGCGCTCGAAGTCGGCCAGCGAGTCGAACGACCGGTAGACGCTGGCGAAGCGGAGGTAGGCCACCTCGTCCAGGTCCCGCAGTGGGCCCAGGATCGCCAGCCCCACCTCGTGGCTCGGGAGTTCCGCCGCTCCCTTGGCCCGGACGGTCTCCTCGACCTTCTGCGCCAGCAGGGCGATCGAGTCCTCGTCGACCGGCCGCCCCTGGCACGCCTTGCGAACCCCGCCGACGATCTTCGTCCGGCTGAACGGCTCGGTCACCCCGCTCCGCTTCACCACGGCGAGGACCGCCTCCTCCACCGTGGTGAACCGCTTGCCACATTCCGGGCAGGCCCGGCGACGCCGGATCAACTGGCCGTCGTCGGCCTCCCGCGAGTCGACCACCCGGGAGTCGGCGTGCCGGCAGTACGGGCACCGCATCGCCGAACCTCCTTCATCGATCGCGGGCGCGCCCCGTTCCCGGACACGCGTGACCGCGGCGGAACCATCGGTCGATGGCTGGCCGCCGTGGGCGCGAACGGGAAGTGCGGTGGGTAGTCAAACCCAACCTATAGGCGACTTACACCCATGTGACTACTACATCTAGGGGTCGACCGTATGCTGCCGACCGACCGCGGTCAAGTTGGGCGGCGTGTCCGGCGCGTCACCCGGGCCCCCCACGTCCAACGTCCGCCAGCGGGCACCGGTTACCGGTGAACCGGTCGGCAATTCGAACAGCAGTTCGAGCGGGCGTACCATTAAACAGAAAGCGGGCCCGCCCGGGGGGACGGATTTCCCCGCGACACGCCGGATCAGGTCGTACAGACGTTTGAAAATGACCCATCCCACCTATACGGTCGGGAACAACCGGGCGCGGGTGCGCCGTCCAGGCGGACCGGTGCTCACCCGTACGCACCACGAGCCGCCGAGGCACCCAGCGGCCGACCAGGGAGGACGGACGTGTCGACCGAGGACCGGGCCAGCCGGCCGAAGCCCCCGCAGCAGATCGCCGAGGCGGGGCCACCGGCCACCCGCCGTCGCACCGCGCGCAGCCGCACCGGGCAGCCCGCCGTGCGTCCGGTCACCCCGGTGGTCAGCGCCTTCCCCGACCCGGCCACCGTCGACCTGACCGCCCGGCAGCGGCGGATCCTGGAGTTCATCCGGGACTGGGTGGACCGCCACGGCTACCCGCCCAGCGTGCGCGAGATCGGTGAGGCGGTCGGGCTGGTCTCGCCGTCCAGCGTCGCCTACCAGCTCAAAGAGCTGGAGCGGAAGGGCTTCCTCCGGCGCGACCCGAACCGTCCCCGTGCGGTGGACGTCCGCCCGCCCAGCGACATGATCGACGACGAGGCGACCCGCTCGCAGCGGCCCACCCCCGCGTACGTGCCGATGCTCGGCCGGATCGCCGCCGGCGGACCGATCCTCGCCGAGCAGGCCGTCGAGGACATCTTCCCGCTCCCCCGCGAACTGGTGGGCGAGGGCGAGGTCTTCATGCTCCAGGTCAAGGGCGACTCGATGCTCGACGCCGCCATCTGCGACGGGGACTGGGTCGTGGTCCGGCAACAGCCCACCGCCGACAGCGGTGAGATCGTGGCCGCGATGCTCGACGGCGAGGCGACCGTCAAGACCTACCGGCACCGCGACGGGCACGTCTGGCTGATGCCGCAGAACCCGGCCTTCGACCCGATCCCCGGTGACGACGCCACCATCATGGGCCGCGTCGTGGCGGTTCTCCGCCGCATCTGACCAGGGCCGGCCAGCCGTCCCGGGTCGGTACGGCGGTCGGCGGATCAGTACCGGGTGCCCCGGTAGTCGTGGCCGGGGCCGTTGGCGCGTCCGTAGTCCTCCGGGTCGGGTCCGCCCCGGCGGCGGTACTCGTCCGGCTCGTCCCGCCGACGACCGGGCGGCGCACCCCGGCGCGGCGGCTCGGCCCGGCCGCCGTACCCGCCGGCGGAGGAGCCGCCACGGTACGCACCGTCGCCGCCGTAGCCGCCCCGGCCGCCCGAGGGACCCCGTCCACCGCCGCCCCGGTAGCCGCCCTGTCCACCGCCGGGCGGGCCGCCGTACACGTTCGCTCCGCCCTGACCGCCGTAGACCGCGCCCCCGGCGGGCGGGGCGGCGCCGCCGTAGACGTTCCCCCCGCCGGCCGGACCGGTCGGACGAGCAGCAGCGGGCGGCGCGCCACCGTAGACCGCGCCCCGCGGGGGCTCCCGGCCGGCTGGCGGGGCAGCGCCGGGGCGGCCGTCGGCACGGCGGTCGACGTCCGCGCGGTCGGGCAACTCGCCACTGACGTACGGGTCGCCCTTGCCGCCGCGTCGGGGAGCCGCCGGGGCACGGCGACGGGCCCGGACGATGCCGACGATGCCCGCCCCGACCAGCAGTGCGCCGAACACGCCCACCGCCGCGATCAGATACGTGATGTCGTCCAGGCTCAGTCTGTCCAGCAGGGAGCGGTCGGCCCCCTCCTTGGCCTTCGACTTGTCGGCCACCGGTGGGGCGCCCTTGGTCGACGGCGGGTACGCCAGGATGTCGACCTGCGCGTCCTCGCCCAGCTCGCCGACGTCGGAGACGGTGACGAAGAGCTTGCCGTCGGGGGTGTAGGAGATGGCCTCGCCGAACGGGTCGGCCAACGGGGTGACCCGGGGCTCGCCCTTGGTCAGGGCGGCCACGACGTCGCCGCCGGTCACGTCGTACTCGAACGCGTCGGCGTAGGTGCGCAGCACCACCTTGCTGCCGTCCGGTGCACGGGCGGCCCCGGTGACCGCGATCCGGCCGGGCCCCTGGAGCACGTTGGGGGTCGTGGTCTTCGGCAGGGTGATCTCGCCGACCTTCGACATCGGCACCGGCTCGGCGTTGTTCTTCTTGAGCGCCGCCGTCGGGGTGAAGATCTCGGCCTTGCCGCCGAGCGCCTTCGTGATGATCAGGGGTTTGCCGTCGTCACCGATCAGCAGCGCCTCGGCGTCGTGCGGCTTGCGCTCCGGGTAGGCCACCCGGTGCAGTTCGGGCTGCTCCGAGCCGCTGACCGGCATGCTCCACAGGGCCACCCGCTCGCGCCGGTTGGTGCTGGTGAGGTTGTCGCCGATGTCGGCGATCCAGAGCGTCTTCCCGTCCGGGGAGAGGGCCAGGTCCTCCGGGTCCAGCGGCCCCTGGCCGGAGTACCGGACGCTCTTGGTGACCGCGCACTTGGTGTTCAGGTAGAAGATCCGCTTGTGGCTGTCGACGTCGGTGCTGTCGTTGACCACGATGTAGCCGCTCTTCGTCGCGACCAGCCCGGAAAGCTCGCGGAGCTTCTCGTCGGTGACCGAGCAACGCTTCTTGCCGGCCGCCGGAGCGGCGTCCGAGGGAGAGGGGGCCGGGGCGGCGACCGCCGCCCCGGCGATTCCCACGGTTGCCGTGAGCAGGCCGAAGGCAACCGTGATCGAGGAAACCGCGCGCCGCATGGGCTCAGTGTCGCATGTTCCCCTCGCCGTTCGGACGACCCGGAGGCCCCTTATGGACGACGTGCGGCGCGTTCTCCTCCGTTTGGAACGGGGCCAGCTCGGCGGCGAGCGCCGCACCGACCCGGACGTGCAGCAACGTCCCCTCCGGCAGGTGGGCGGTGCTGAGCACCTCGCCCTGCCGGTGCACCCGGGCGACCAGGTCACCCCGGTCGTACGGCAGCACCGCGCGGACGTCGACGGCTGGACGCGGCAGCTGTGCCTCGATGGCGGCCCGCAGCTCGTCGGTCCCGCGTCCCGAGTGGGCGGAGACGAAAATCGCGTCCGGCCAGGCGCGTTTGAGGCGCAGCAGCGTCTCCTCGTCGGCAGCGTCGATCTTGTTGACCGCCAGCAGTTCGGGCAGCCGGTCGGCGCCGACCTCGGCGAGCACCTCACGGACCGCCCGTACCTGCTCCTCCGGGTCGGGGTGGGTGCCGTCGACCACGTGCACCACGAGGTCGGCGTCGGCCACCTCCTCCAGCGTCGAGCGGAACGCCTCGACGATCTGGTGCGGCAGGTGCCGGACGAAGCCGACGGTGTCGGAGAGGGTGTAGAGGCGACCGTCGGCGGTGGTGGCCCGCCGGGTGGTCGGGTCGAGGGTGGCGAAGAGCGCGTTCTCGACCAGCACACCCGCGCCGGTCAGCCGGTTGAGCAGGCTGGACTTGCCGGCGTTGGTGTAGCCGGCGATGGCCACCGCGGGCACCGCGTTACGGGAGCGACGGGCGCGTTTGGTCTGGCGTACCGTCCGCATGGCCTTGATCTCGCGACGCAGGCGGGAGATCCGGTGGCGGATGCGCCGCCGGTCGGTCTCCAGCTTGGTCTCACCGGGACCACGCAGACCCACGCCGCCGCCGGCGCCGCCGCCGCGACCGCTACCGCCGGTCTGCCGGGAGAGGGTCTCACCCCAGCCGCGCAGCCGGGGCAGGAGGTATTCGAGCTGGGCCAGCTCGACCTGCGCCTTACCCTCCCGGCTCTTGGCGTGCTGGGCGAAGATGTCGAGGATCAGCGCCGTCCGGTCGACGACCTTGACCTTGGTGCGCTGTTCCAGGTTGCGCAACTGGGACGGAGAGAGCTCCCCGTCGCAGATCACCGTGTCGGCACCGGTGGAGAGGACCACCGCGCCCAGGTCGTCGACCTTTCCCCGGCCGATGTAGGTGGCCGGGTCCGGACGGTTGCGCCGCTGGATGAGCCCCTCCAGCACCTGGGAACCGGCGGTCTCGGCGAGCGCGGCCAGTTCGGTGAGGGAGTTCTCCGCGTCGGTCACCGTGCCCTCGGTCCAGACGCCGACCAGCACCACCCGCTCCAGCCGGAGCTGGCGGTACTCGACCTCGGTGATGTCGCTGAGCTCGGTGGAGAGACCGGGCACCCGACGCAGCGCCTGACGCTCCTCCAGTTCCAGCTCGCCGGTGGTGGCGTCGAGTTCCTCGTCCTCGACCGGGACGAAGCCCTGCTGCTCTCGCAAACCGCTCTCCTGTCCGTTTTGGTAAGTACGAAGCAATCGTGTCACGCGGTCGGCCCCACCGCACCTGCTATTTGCCCGCTCTCCGGCAAAACACGCGCGGGTCACGTCACCCTCGACCGGGCCGCGTGTCGGTCCGATCCGGCGAACCGGTAGAAATGCGGGGGCGGCGTCGCCCGGGGCCGCCGAGCCGTGACTGGAGGGACCCTGTGGCCATCACCCGACTGCCGAGCGCCGGATTCTCGATCACCATCCGGATCGCCGTGCCCGCCGACGCCTCGTCGATCGGGCGGCTCACCACCTGCGTCGGGGAGGCCGGGGCGATCGTCACCGCGCTGGACGTGGTCGACTCCGACCCGACCCACGTGCTGGTCGACCTGACCTGCGACACCGCCGACGCCGGCCACGCCGACCAGGTGGTCCAGGCGTTGACCGAGCTGGACGGGGTGGACGTCCGCAAGGTCTCCGACCGGACGTTCCTGCTGCACCTGGGCGGCAAGATCGAGGTGACCCCGAAGGTGGCGCTGCGCAACCGCGACGAGCTGTCCCGGGCGTACACGCCGGGGGTGGCCCGGGTCTGCCAGGCGATCGCGGAGAACCCGGCCGACGCGCGGCGACTGACCATCAAGCGCAACACGGTGGCCGTGGTCAGCGACGGCTCGGCCGTGCTCGGCCTCGGCAACCTGGGCCCGGCCGCGTCGCTGCCGGTGATGGAGGGCAAGGCCGCCCTGTTCAAGCGGTTCGGCGGGGTGGACGCCTGGCCGGTGGTGCTGGACACCCAGGACACCGACGAGATCGTCAACATCATCCGGGCCATCGCGCCGGCGTACGGCGGGATCAACCTGGAGGACATCGCCGCGCCGCGCTGCTTCGAGATCGAGGCCCGACTGCGGGACCTGCTGGACATCCCGGTCTTCCACGACGACCAGCACGGCACCGCGATCTGCGTGCTCGCCGCCCTGACCAACGCGCTGCGCGTGGTAGGCAAGCAGCTCTCGGACGTCCGGGTGGTGGTCTCCGGCGCGGGTGCGGCCGGCACCGCGATCATGAAGCTGCTGCTGCGCCAGGGCGTGGGCGACATCGTCGCGTACGACCGGCAGGGCGCGCTGCACCGTGGGCTCCCCGGGCTCAACCCGGCCTGGCAGTGGCTGGCCGAGAACACCAACAAGGAGAACTACTCCGGCGACCTGCGCGGTGCGGTGGCCGGCGCGGACGTCTTCATCGGGGTGAGCGCGCCGAACCTGCTCACCGGCGAGGACATCGCCACCATGGCCAAGGACGCGATCGTCTTCGCGCTGGCGAACCCGGACCCGGAGGTCGACCCCCGGGAGGCCCGCAAGCACGCGGCGGTGGTGGCGACCGGCCGTTCCGACCAGCCGAACCAGATCAACAACGTGCTCGCCTTCCCCGGGGTGTTCCGGGGCATGCTGGACGCGCACGCCGAGGAGTTCACCGAGGAGATGGCGATCGCCGCCGCCCGGGCCATCGCGGACGTGGTCGGCGAAGAGAAGATCAACCCGACGGTGATCGTGCCGAGCGTGTTCGACTCCCGGGTCGCCCCCGCGGTGGCCGCGGCCGTCCGCGCCGCCGCCCAGAACCCCGGCGCCACCGCTCCCCCGGCGGCCGACTCCGGCCCCGCAGACCTCACCGAGATCGCGGCCGCCTCCTCCGCCACCCCCTGACCACCGCCCTCCCGACCCGACTCGATCGGGACGTCGACCGGACGGACCCGCCCGGCCGACGTCCTGAGCGACACGGAGGAGTGCGGGTCAGAGCGAGGAGTGCGGGTCAGAGCAGGGTGCCGGTGGCCACCAGGAGGGCGGGGCCGGCGAGCCAGCAGGCGTGCGGGTCGAGAGTCACCGTGAGGCGACCACCGGGGACGTCGACCGCGACCACACCGACCCTCCGGCCGGCGTCCCGCAGGGCCACGGCCGCCACCGCACAGGCCCCGGTGCCGCAGGAGAGCGTCTCGGCCGAACCGCGTTCGTACACCCGCATCAGCACGTGCCGGTCGGTGCCGTCCACGGGCTCACCCGGGCTGGTGAACTCGACGTTCACCCCGGCCGGGAAGAGCGCCGGGTCGACCCCGGGCGGCCGGGTGAGGTCCAGCGTGGCCAGGTCCAGCCCGGCCGGAAGCGCACAGACCAGGTGGGGGTTGCCGACGTCGACGGCGGTGCCGGGCAGGGTCAGCCCGCCGAGGGTGGCCACCCCGGTGTCGTACAGGCGGGGGTGGCGCATCTCGACGGCGATGTCGTCCCCATCGAGGCGGGCACGCACCACACCGGCCCGGGTCGCCACCGGCACGAGACCGCGGGTCGGGACGGCGAGCCCGGTGTCGACGAGGTAGCGGACGAAGACCCGGACGCCGTTGCCGCACATCTCGGCGAGGGAGCCGTCGGCGTTCCGGTAGTCCATGAACCACTCGGCCTCGCCGGCCTGCCCGGCGCCGTCCGGGTCCTCCGCGGCCCGGACCACCCGCAGCACACCGTCGGCGCCGACGCCGCGTCGTCGGTCGCAGAGCGCGGCGACCCGCTCGGGGGTCAGCGTCAGGTACCCGTCCGGGTCGGACAGGATCAGAAAGTCGTTGCCGGTGCCATGGCCCTTGGTGAACTCCACGCCCCCATCATCGCGCAGCGGTCCGCGGCGACCGGCGGGTGACTCACTCCTCCGCGGCCCGCACCACCCGCAGGGCGACATCGACCAGGTCGGGGGCGGTGGCGTCCAGCCAGTGCACCCGGGGGTCGCGGCGGAACCAGGAACGTTGCCGGCGGACGAACCGGCGGGTGGCCCGGATCGTCTCGTCGTGCGCCTCGGCCTCGGTCGACCCACCGGCCAGGAACCGGAGCACCTGCTGGTAGCCGAGCGCCCGGCTGGCCGTACGGCCCTCGGGGAGGCCGTGGCCGACCAGCTCGCGGGTCTCGGCGACCAGCCCGGCGGCCCACATCCGGTCCACCCGCCGGGCGACCCGTTCGTCGAGCAGGGCGGTGTCCAGGTCGACGCCGAGCTGCACCGACGGGTAGAACGGGGTCGGCTCCGGCAGCGAGGCGGCGAACGGCGCGCCGGTCAGCTCGACGACCTCCAGCGCCCGGACGATGCGCCGGCCGTTTCCGGGCAGGATCCCGGCGGCGGCGGCCGGGTCGACCGCGCGGAGCCGCTCGTACAGCGGGGCCGGGCCGAGAGCCGCCAGTTCGCGTTCCAGTCGTCCGCGCAGCTCCGGGTCGGTGCCGGGGAACTCGAACCGCTCCAGCACCGCGCGCACGTAGAGCCCGGAGCCACCGACCAGCAGCGGCACCCGTCCCCGGGCGAGGATGTCGTCGACCGCCGCCCGGGCGAGCCGTTGGTACTCGGCGACGCTCGCCGGTTCGGTGACCGGCCAGATGTCGAGCAGGTGGTGCGGCACGCCCCCCCGTTCGGCGGGGGTGAGCTTGGCGGTGCCGATGTCCATGCCCCGGTAGAGCTGCATCGAGTCGGCGTTGACCACCTCCCCGTCGAGGGCGTGCGCGAGGGCGATGCTCAGCGCGGACTTGCCGGCGGCGGTCGGTCCGACCACCGCGACGACCCTCACGCCCGCTCCCAGGTCGCCACGAGGTAGGCCACGCCGTACCGGGCGGTGTGGTGGGTCAGTTCGCCCCGCCAGTCGCCGCCGGCCGCGCGCACCGCGCCGGCCAGCACCTGCCAGGGGGCCCGGCCGGCGGCTCGCAGCTCCGTCGAGAGCACCGGGTCCAGGCCGAGCAGCGCGTCGGTGTCCGCGTGGGCCAGGGCAGCGGCCACCCCGTCGTCGTACGCCTGCGCGCGCGGGTCGTCGTATCCAGGTGCCTTCTGCCCCCGGCAGGCCGACCCGTCCCCGAGCACCAGCAGCGCGGTACGCGGCTCGGCGGCGGCGGTGGCCAGTTCCGCCCCGAGCCGTGCGCACTCGTCGGCCGTGGCGTCGGTGGCGACGGAGTGGGCGAACCGGGGCAGTTCCGTGCCGGAGCGACCGACCAGCCACGCGCCGACGGTGAGGCTGAGCGGGAGGTGTGGGCCGCCGGCGCAGTTGACCTTCCAGAGCCGGACCTGCCGGTCCACCCCGTACGGCCGCAGTGAGCCGTGGTCGGCGGTGTTGAAGCGGGCCGTCCGGGGCCCGGAGCCGATCAGCAGGAGCTGCTCCGGC
The DNA here is from genome assembly GCF_900091415.1 of Micromonospora inyonensis. Taxonomy (NCBI): domain Bacteria; kingdom Bacillati; phylum Actinomycetota; class Actinomycetes; order Micromonosporales; family Micromonosporaceae; genus Micromonospora; species Micromonospora inyonensis. Next base: position 3,442,505 of record NZ_FMHU01000002.1, read on the forward strand.
CGGGCGTCGAGCAGCCGGGCGACCGCCGCGTCGCAGGCCGCACGGAGGTCGTCGAGTTCACCGGCGGCCGCACCGGCGACCTCGGGCACGAGCAGTGGCGGGTGCGGGCAGACGGCGGCGGCGACCAGGGACACCAGGCAACCGTAGCGGCCGAGACGCGGACGGCGCCCCGGGGTCCACCGGGGCGCCGCCCGCGCCACGACCCCGGCGGAGGCTATCCGGCCTGGTCGCCCCAACCGCCCTGGATCATGGTCTGGAACCGCCACTCACCGCCGGTCCGGACCAGCACGTCGGCGTAGCGGACCCGCTGGGACTGCCCGTCGACGGTGAACTCCGCCTCGGTGAAGACCACCGCGAGACTGGGGGTGAGCAGGTACGGCGTGCGGGTCGAGGTCATCGTCAGATCGCCCGGGGCGCCGAGGGCCCCGCCCATCACCCGCAGGTACTCCTCCCGGTCGAGTTGCCGGGCGGAACCCTCCCCGGACGAGTCGTCGGTGACGGTGTTCAGCGGGAACACGGCCAGGCTCGCCGTGCCGGCCACGTCGCCGGCCGCCGCGTACGCGTCGTAGCGCCGGAACCAGTCGTCCAGGGCGGCCAGCTCCTCCGGGCCCGGCGTGTAGGCGGGGTCGGCCGGCGGGACGGTCCGCGAACGGGCCTGGGTCATTCGGTCCTCCTCCTGCGGGGCCCGGCCACGGGCACCGAGCATTGGTACGTTGTACCGTACAGCGTACGTCAACCCCCGACAAGCCGACCGCCGAAAGACGCCGGTCCGGGGTAGGACACCGTATGGTCACGGTCGGCGATAGGCGCTCGACGCGGACCCGGTGGGACCTGTGACAATGCCGGGGAGAAACTTGCTGCGCCGTGGCGGCGATCACGGGACTGTCCCCGTCGACGCCGGGAGAACGAGGATGGGCACATGAGCGACTGGACTGCCTTCGGACGGGTGGACGCGGACGGCACCGTGTACGTCAAGACCGCCGACGGCGAGCGAGTGGTCGGATCCTGGCAGGCCGGAGCACCGGAGGAGGGGTTGGCCCACTTCGCCCGCCGCTTCGCCGACCTGGTGACCGAGGTCGACCTGGCCGAGGCCCGACTCAACTCGGGTGCGGCCGACGCCAGCGGGTCAGTGACCACGATCCGCCGGCTCCGGGACTCGCTGGCCGAGGCGCACGTCGTCGGGGACATCGACGCGCTCGCCGCCCGGCTGGAGAAGCTCGCCGCGCTCGCGGAGGAGAAGGCCGGCGAGGCGCGGGCGGCCCGCGACGCCGCGCGGGTCGAAGCCGTGGCCCGCAAGACCGCCCTGGTGGAGGAGGCCGAGAAGCTCGCCGCCGAGTCCACCGGCTGGAAGACCGCGGGCGACCGGCTCAAGGAGATCCTCGACGAGTGGAAGACCATCCGCGGGATCGACAAGAAGACCGACGGTGAGCTGTGGAAGCGGTTCGCCGCTGCCCGGGACGGGTTCACCCGGCGCCGGGGGGCGCACTTCGCCACCCTCGACGCGCAGCGCAAGCAGGCGCAGTCCGCCAAGGAGCAGCTGGTAGCCGAGGCCGAGTCGGTGAAGGAGTCGACCGACTGGGCGGCCACCGCCAACCGGCTCAAGGAACTGATGGCCGAGTGGAAGGCCGCACCGCGCGCCTCCAAGGAGGCCGAGCAGAAGCTCTGGGAACGGTTCCGGGCGGCGCAGGACGAGTTCTTCACCCGCCGGAGCGAGGTCTTCTCCGCGCGGGACAACGAGCAGCGCGCCAACCTGGAGCGCAAGCAGGCCCTGCTGGCCGAGGCCGAGGCGCTGAACGTCGACGGCGACCCGCGTGGCGCCCAGGCGAGACTGCGTGACATCCAGGCGCAGTGGCACGAAGCCGGCCGGGTCCCCCGGGAAGCGGCGGCCGGCCTGGAGCGGCGGCTGCGGGCGGTGGACGACCGGGTCCGCGAGGCGATGGACTCCGCGTGGCGGCGTACCGCGCCGCAGGACAACCCGCTGCTGGCCCAGATGCGCGCGCAGGTCGCCGAGGCCGAGGAGCGGCTGACCCGCGCCCGGGCCGCCGGGGACGCCAAGCGGATCCGGGAGGCCGAGCAGGCGCTCGCGTCCAAGCGGCAGTTCCTCCAGCTGGCCGAGCAGGCCGGCTGACCGACGGTCGCCAGCCCCCTCACGCCCCGGTTCCGCCGGCATGAGGGGGCTTCGTCGTCGTGCGCCGGCCGGGACGGACCGTCCCCGCCGTTGACGGGGGCGATCGACGGCGACCAGAATGAGCGCGGAGCCAGGGCATTCGCCACGCACGCGTGGCCATCTTCCGCACCGCAGGTCCGGGCACGGATTCCTCGGAATGGAGCTCTGGCAATGTCCCGTACCCTCCGTCGCGGCACGCTCGGCGGCGTTCTCGCCGCCGTGGTGACCGCGACCGTCGGCGTGCTCGTCGCCGCCGCCCCCACCCCCGCGCCGGCCGTCGCCGCGAGCGCCGGCACCGGCACCGGCTACCTGCACACCGACGGCAACCGGATCGTCGACGGCACCGGCACCACGGTCCGCATCACCGGCATCAACTGGTTCGGCATGGAGACCGACAACAAGACCTTCCACGGTCTCTGGTCGACCAACCCGTGGCGCAACCAGATCGACACCATGGCCCGCCTCGGCTACAACACCCTGCGGGTGCCGTACTCCAACGACGCCCTGAAGCCGGGCGCGACGGCCAGCGACCCCAGCAACGACGAGGACTGCGGCTGGTGGGGCGGCAACCTGTCGAAGGCCGGCGCGTTCCCGGTGCGGCTGACCGTGGCGAACCGGCTGGTCTACTCGCCGCACGAGTACGCCACATCGGTCTACGAGCAGGACTGGTTCGAGGCGCCGGACTTCCCGGCGAACCTGCCCGGGATCTGGGACCGGTACTGGGGTTACCTGTACAAGCAGAACATCGCGCCGATCATGATGGGCGAGTTCGGCAGCACGCTCGCCGATCCCCGGGACAAGGTCTGGCTGGAGCGCCTGATGGCCTACACGGGCAGCGGGGTGAACGGGATGTCCTTCACCTACTGGTCGTGGAACCCGAACTCCGGGGACACCGGCGGGATCGCCCTGGACGACTGGACCACCATCAACACCACCAAGCAGGCCATCCTCCAGCCGTACCTGATCGCCCCGGTCGGCGGCGGCCTCTCCCCACGCCGACCGGCGGGCCGTCGTCCCCGCCTCCGGGTGGTGGCTGCACGGTCGCCCACCGGACGACCGATACCTGGCAGGGCGGTTTCCAGGGTGAGGTGACCGTGACCAACACCGGTGGCACGGCGGTCAACCCGTGGCGGGTCACCTGGTCCTGGCCGACCGTGGTGACCCTGGCCAGCGGATGGAACGCCACGGTGACCCAGAGCGTCGGCACGGTGACCGCGACGGCGCCGACCTGGACGCCGTCGCTGGGCGCGGGTGCCTCGGTGACGATCGGCTTCACCGCGAACGGCCCGACCAGCACGCCGGGCGCGGTGACGCTCGACGGCACCGCCTGCTGACCCCGCCGGTGGCCGGCACCGGTCGAGGTGCCAGCCACCGGAGCGCGCCGGTGCCGGCCTTCCGGAGCTGGAACGACGACGCGGTCAACGCCCAGGAGCCGGCCACGAACGTCTGGGTCGACCCGTTCGGCGTACCGGTCGGGGCCCGTCGTTCGCGGCGGGCCCCGACCCGGTCAGTGCGCGGCGCAGCCGGAGGTGGGGGCGGGCGACGCGGCCGGCGCGCCGACCGTGGGCAGCCCGAGCAGCACCCCGGGGGTACGCGGTGCGAGCCCCGCCTCGAACGCGTCCCCGGCCCGGGTACGCCGGTGCGCCACCGGTGCGCCGTCGGCGTTGAGGTGGTGCGGGGCGGCATAGGTGATCGTGGTGTGCACGATGTCGCCGGGGCGGATCCGCCCGGCCGGGCTGCCGGCGTCGCCGGCCGCTCCGGTCACGCCCTGCGAGCCGGTCGGCTCGGGTGCGCCGGTCGCGAAGTGCACCAGGCGGCCGTCGCGGGCCCGGCCGGACATCCGGCCGGTGCGCTCGTCCTTACGCCCCTCGCCGACCGCCACCAGCACCTCGACGGTCTCGCCGACCAGCTTCCTGTTCTCCGCCCAGGTGATCTCCTCGACGCAGGCGATCAACCGTTGGTAGCGCTCCTGCACGACCTCCTTGGGCAACTGCCCGTCCATGGTGGCGGCCGGGGTGCCGGGGCGCTTGGAGTACTGGAAGGTGAACGCCGAGGCGAAGCGGGACTCGCGGACCACGTCGAGGGTGCGCTGGAAGTCCGCCTCGGTCTCGCCGGGGAAGCCGACGATGATGTCGGTGGTGATCGCCGCGTCCGGCATCGCCGCACGGACCTTCTCGATGATGCCGAGGTAACGCTCGGCCCGGTACGAGCGGCGCATCGCCCTCAGCACGTCGTCCGAACCGGACTGCAACGGCATGTGCAGCGAGTGGCAGACGTTCGGGGTCTCGGCCATCGCGGCGATCACGTCGTCGGTGAAGTCCTTCGGGTGCGGGCTGGTGAACCGGACCCGCTCCAGCCCGTCCACGTCACCGCAGGCCCGCAGCAGCTTGCCGAAGGCGAGCCGGTCGCCGAACTCCGCCCCGTAGGAGTTGACGTTCTGCCCGAGCAGGGTCACCTCCAGCACGCCGGAGTCGACCAGGGTGCGGACCTCGGCGAGGATGTCGCCGGGGCGGCGGTCCTTCTCCCGGCCCCGCAGCGAGGGCACGATGCAGAACGTGCAGGTGTTGTTGCAGCCGACCGAGATCGAGACCCAGCCGGCGTAGGTCGACTCGCGCCGGGTGGGCAACGTCGAGGGGAAGACGTCCAGGGACTCCAGGATCTCCACCTCGGCGGCGGCGTTGTGCCGGGCCCGTTCCAGCAGCACCGGCAGGGAGCCGATGTTGTGCGTACCGAAGACCACGTCCACCCAGGGGGCACGGCGGACGATGTCACCGCGGTCCTTCTGGGCCAGGCAGCCGCCGACCGCGATCTGCATCCCGGGGTTCCGGCTCTTGACCGGACGCAGGTGACCCAGGTTGCCGTAGAGTCGGTTGTCCGCGTTCTCCCGGACCGCGCAGGTGTTGAAGACGACCACGTCGGGATGGTCGTCGGCCTCCGGGGCACGCACGTAGCCCGCCTGTTCCAACAGACCGGAGATGCGTTCGGAGTCGTGCACGTTCATCTGGCAGCCGTACGTACGCACCTGGTAGGTGCGCGGGCTGCCCACGGCTGCGGTAGTCATGACGGTGACAGCCTATCCGGGCCGGGTGGACCGGCCGGAACCGAGGAGGAACCATGTGCCGGAGCATCAAGACCCTGCGGGAGCCCTACGTCCCGGCGGTCACCGACGCGGACGTGCACGCCGCGGCGTTGCAGTACGTCCGGAAGATCTCCGGGTTCCGCGCCCCCGCCGCGCACAACGCCGCCGCGTTCGAGGCGGCGGTGACCGCCGTCGCCGCCGCCACGCGGACGCTGCTCGACCAGCTCGTGGTCCGGGGCGCCACCCGTCCCGGGCCACCCCGCGCTGCCGCTGACGGCTCCGAGGAGACCGCCGACCTTCCCGGGTAGCCCTGCGGCGTCGACCGCCCGGCCCGCCGGGCGCGGCGGACCGCTCCGGGCGGACGGCGCTCAGGCCGCCGCGAGCGCGGGCACCACCGAGTCCGGGGCCCAGCGCGAGCGGTGACACTGTGACCAGCCCCGACAGCCGGGGTGGGCCAGGGTGCACAGCCGCTGGTCGGTGAGTTCCTCGCCGTCGTCGGTCTCCCGGACCTCGAAGTGCACCGGACGGATCGTCCCGTCCGGGGTGACCAGCAGGTGCCGTCCCGCGTCGAGGGTGTCGTCGCGGAGCACGCAGGGGCGGTCCAGCAGGCGGGCGAGCGCCGCCACGCTGGTGTGCTCGCCGAGCCCCTCGGGCACCCCGTAGCAGTCCACGACGGTGGCGAACTCCCCCGGCGCCTGCCACACGTCGCAGATCACCGCGTGCACCGGGAGCCGACCGGGGTCGGCCGCGGCGAGCGGCATCACCACCCGACCGAGCGCCTCCGCCAACGCCGGGTAGACCTCCACCGGTCGTACCCGGTCAATTCTCCAGCTCCACAGCTCGGTCATGCCGCCTCCTCGCTGTGCTCGTTCCCCAGGGGCCTCCGGATCGGGCCTTACTGACGATGGTGGAGGTGATTTGGCCGGAGGCGGGGGCAAGTTACCGGTCTGTGACCATTCCGGGCAAAATTTCCCTGCCCCCACTCCCGGGACCTGACAGAAACCTGACACTTCGTCAGGTATGGTGCCCCTCCGGTCCGCGGCGGAGACCCCGGCCCCGGTCCGGCGTCAGCGGACGAGCACCATCCGCTCCCCCCTCGGCAGCAGTTCGCCGATCACGGTGGCACCGGGCAGCTCGCCGGCGACCAGCAGGCCACCGGAGGTCTGGGCGTCGGCCAGCAGCAGCCGGTCGTCCTCGCCGACCCGGCCGAAGTCCGTCCACGGGGAGACCCACTCCAGGTTGCGGCGACTACCGCCGCTGACGTACCCGTCCCGCACCGCCTCCCGCACCCCCGACAGGTACGGCACCCGGGCGGCGTCCAGCGCCACGGTCAGCCCACTGGCCCGGGCCAGTTTGCTGGCGTGACCGAGCAGCCCGAACCCGGTCACGTCGGTGCCGCAGCGCACCCCCGCCGCGACCGCGGCCCGGGCGGCGTCCCGGTTCAGGGTGGTCATCGTCGCCACCGCCTCGGGGAAGCTCTCCCCGGTCGCCTTGTGCCGGGTGTTGAGCACCCCGACACCGAGTGGCTTGGTCAACGACAGCGGCAACCCGGCCTGGCCGGCGTCCAGGGTGATCAGCTCCTCGGGACGGACCACCCCGGTCACCGCGAGGCCGTACTTGGGGCCGTCGTCGTCGACGCTGTGCCCGCCGGCGAGGTGGCAGCCGGCCGCCCGGGCCACGTCCTGCCCGCCGCGCAGCACCTCGCGGGCCAACTCCAGCGGCAGCACCTCCCGGGGCCAGCAGAGCAGGTTGAGCGCGAGCAACGGGGTGCCACCCATGGCGTAGACGTCGGAGAGGGCGTTGGTGGCGGCGATCCGACCCCAGTCGTACGCGTCGTCGACCACCGGGGTGAAGAAGTCGGCGGTGCTGACCAGTCCGGTCCGCTCGTCGAGGCGGACGACGGCCGCGTCGTCGCCGTGGTCCAGCCCGACCAGTAGTTCGGTGGTGCCGCCGGTGGGCCCGAGCCCGGCCACCATCCGCTCCAGTTCGCCGGGCGGAATCTTGCACGCACAGCCACCCCCGCGGGCGTACCGGGTCAACCGGACCGGTTCCATGACTGCCTCACCTTCACTCGGCCGGACCGGTGGCACCGGTCCGGCATCCGGCCCCGGCGCTCCTACACCGCTGGTCGGACGCCGTCCGCCCGCCGCGCGGCCTGCCGCCGGCCGCAGAGGTGCCGGATCTCGAACATTCCGCGACGATAGCCGCCGGTGTTACCGCTCCGTGACCCGCCGAGTTGCGCTCCGCCGCGCCGGCCCGCCTAGAGTGGCCCCACCGGAGGTCGTCCGACCTCCGCGCCCAGGCGACGACGAGGGACGGTGGACGACGGTGACGACGGGCGAACCGCTCATCGTGCTCGATTCGGTCAACAAGTGGTTCGGTCCGCTGCACGTGCTGAACGACGTCTCGCTCTCGGTCGGTCGGGGCGAGGTGGTCGTGGTGATCGGCCCGTCCGGCTCGGGCAAGTCGACGCTGTGTCGCGCGATCAACCGGCTCGAGCCGATCACCTCCGGCACGATCACGTTCGACGGGCGGCCCCTGCCCGCCGAGGGCAAGGCGCTGGCGAAGCTGCGCAGCGAGGTCGGCATGGTCTTCCAGTCCTTCAACCTCTTCGCGCACAAGTCGATCGTCCAGAACGTCATGCTCGGCCCGGTCAAGGTCCGCAAGGAGAAGCCGGCGGTCGTCCGGGAACGGGCGATGGCGCTGCTCGACCGGGTCGGCATCGCCAACCAGGCGGACAAGTTCCCCGCCCAGCTCTCCGGCGGCCAGCAGCAGCGCGCCGCGATCGCCCGCGCCCTGGCCATGCAGCCCAAGGCGATGCTCTTCGACGAGCCCACCAGCGCGCTGGACCCGGAGATGGTCGGTGAGGTGCTGGAGGTGATGACCTCGCTGGCCCGCGACGGCATGACGATGGTCGTGGTCACCCACGAGATGGGCTTCGCCCGGCACGCGGCCAACCGGGTCATCTTCATGGCCGACGGTCAACTCGTCGAGGACGCTCCCCCGAGCGAGTTTTTCGCCAACCCGCGCAGCGAGCGGGCCCGGGACTTCCTCTCCAAGATCCTCACGCACTAGGCGTCCGTCCGGAGCGCGCCGTTCCCCGGCAAGCTCAGTCGAAGAAGGAGAAGATCATGCGGTTCAAGCGCGTGGCGGCGGCAGCCATGATGGCGTCGCTCGCCCTCTCGGTCGCGGCGTGCGGCAAGGAGGGGGACCCGACCCCGAGCGGGGACGGCAACGCCCCCGGCGGCGCCAAGTCCGACACCTGCCAGAGCTCGGGGGTCACCTTCACGCCGAAGACCGACGCCGCGATCACCGGCAGCCCTGCCTTCGACAAGATCAAGAGCGCCGGCAAGGTCGTCATCGGCGTCAAGTTCGACCAGCCCAACCTCGGCTACAAGGACGCCCAGAGCAACCGGTGCGGCTTCGACATCGAGATTGCCCAGTACGTGGCCAGCACCCTCGGCATCGACAAGTCGAAGATCGAGTACAAGGAGATCGCGTCCGCCAACCGGGAGACCGCGATCAATGGTGGTGAGGTCGACTACTACGTCGGCACCTACTCGATCACGGACAAGCGCAAGAACGACATCTCGTTCGCCGGCCCGTACTTCGTCGCCGGCCAGGACCTGCTGGTCCGCAAGGACGAGACCGCGATCACCGGCAAGGAGACCCTCAAGGGCAAGAAGGTCTGCTCGGCGACCGGGTCCACCCCGATCCAGCGGGTCCGGGACGAGGGGCTGACCGAGCCGGAGAACATCGTCGAGTTCAAGACCTACTCGGAGTGTGTCTCGCAGCTGCTCGACAAGAAGGTCGACGCCGTCACCACCGACGACGCCATCCTCAAGGGCTACGCGGCGCAGAGTTCGACCGAGCTCAAGGTCGTCGGCAAGCCGTTCAGCACCGAGAAGTACGGCATCGGCCTGCCCAAGGACGACAAGGCCCTGCGCGACTACATCAACGACCAGATCCAGGCCGCCTTCACCGACGGCACCTGGCAGAAGATCTACGACGGCACGCTGGGCAAGTCCGGCTCGCCGGCCACCCCGCCGGCCCTCGAGCGGTACTGACCGACCGGTTCCATACGTGACGCGGCGGCGGGCGGGCGGGCCTTTCGCCCGCCGCCCGTCCGAGGACTGAGAGCGAGAGGCATGGGCGAGTTCTTCCGCGTCCTGACGGACAACGCGGCCCTGTTCCGCGACGGTTTCACCACCACCGTCCAACTGTTCCTGATCGCCGGCGTGGGCAGCCTCGTCCTCGGCATGGTGCTCGGCGCGATGCGGGTCTCCCCGGTCCCGGCACTTCGGGCCTTCGGCGCCACGTACGTCAACCTGGTCCGGAACACCCCGTTGACCCTGGTCTTCGCGTTCCTCGTCTTCGCGGTACCGAAGCTCGACGTCAACATCGACTACTTCGAGAGCGCGGTCACCGCGCTGACCGTCTACACCGCGGCCTTCGTCTGCGAGGTGGTCCGTTCCGGCGTGAACACCGTCGCCCCCGGCCAGGCCGAGGCGGCCCGTGCACTGGGCATGACCTTCGGCCAGGTGCTGACGCTGATCGTGATGCCGCAGGCACTGCGCGCGATGGTGCCGCCGATGATGAGCGTCTTCATCGCCATGTTGAAGAACACCACCATCGCCGCCGGCTTCTCGGTGCTGGAGGCGGGTGCCATCCCGGCGTACATGGCCGAGCGGGGTGAGCCGCAGTTCGCCGTACTGCTCTGGATCACCATCGGCTTCCTGATCCTGATCCTGCCGCTGGTGGCCCTGCAACGATTCCTCGAGCGCAAGTGGGCGGTGGCGCGATGACGTCGGTGCTCTACGACCTGCCGGGGCCGAAGGCCCGTCGGCGCAACATGATCCTCAGCGTCGTCTCGACCGTCGGCATCGTCGCGCTCGTCGCGTACGTGGTCTGGAAGTTCAACGCGACCGGCCAGTTCGAGGCGCGCAAGTGGGAGCAGTTCCAGTACGCCTCGGTGCAGCGGGAACTCCTCGGCGGGCTCTGGGCCACCCTCAAGGCGGCCGGCATGGCGGCCGTACTGGCGCTGCTCTTCGGCGCGGTCTTCGCCAGCGCCCGGCTCAGCGACAAGTGGATCCTGCGGTCCCCGGCGACCTTCGTGGTGGAGCTGTTCCGGGCCATCCCGCTGCTGATCCTGATCTTCTTCGGCTACTACGTGCCGTTGCAGTACGGCTGGTCGATCGACAAGCTGTGGGCGCTGGTCATCGGTCTGATGCTCTACAACGGCTCGGTGCTGGCGGAGATCTTCCGGGCCGGCATCAACGCCGTGCCGTACGGCCAGACCGAGGGCGCGTACGCGATCGGCATGCGCAAGAACCAGGTGCTGCGGCTGATCCTGCTGCCGCAGGCGTTCCGGTCGATGCTGCCGGCGATCGTCAGCCAGCTCGTGGTGCTGCTCAAGGACACCGCGCTCGGGTTCATCATCACGTACCCGGAGTTGCTCTTCGTGGGTAAGCAGATCGGCGGACGACTGCCGTTCGGCCTGCCCTACGTGCCGACGTACCTCCTCGTCGCCGCGATCTACATCAGCATCTGCGGCCTGCTCTCGCTCTTCGCCTGGTGGTTGCAGCGCCGGTTGGGTCGGATGCCCCGGACCGCCGCCAAGGTGATGCCGGCCCAGGACACCGGAGCGGACGCCGCCCGGATGGTCTGAACCGGAGGACGCATACGCCGGGGGGCGGACGGCCACAGCCGTCCGCCCCCCGGCGTATGCGCCTCACGGATCACCCAGGTACCACGAGCAATCCACGTGCGCGCCGCTATGTCACGAACACGACAAGTAACTGCGGCGGGAACCAGGCGTCGTGTCCGGCAACTGGGTTGGCCCCGGTTCGATCTCCAGCGCGCGTTGCCAGGCTGGCACGTGGCTCGCGAGCGTCACCTACCAGTACCAGGTCTGACGGGTGCGGTGGGCGGGCGATCCCACCGTCGGGCTGACCCGACGGCGCGCAGCGGCCGGACTGGGTGAGGCTCCCTCGCCCGTGCCGTCGGCCCACCTTTCCTGACGCGGTCGATCCGACACCGGCAGCGGGTGGGGCGAACGCCGGAATGGGGCAACCGAACCATCGGTTGCCCCATTCGCACTCGCTCCGGGCGAGCGCCTGTCCCACCTCGACGCCGGCCGGCTTGCCCGCCGGCCCTCGACGTGCCCGTTCAGCGGGCGATCTCGGTGACCCGGGACTCGCGGACCACGGTGACCCGGATCTGCCCCGGGTAGGTCAACTCCTCCTCGATCTGCTTGGCCACGTCCCGGGCCAGCACCGCAGCACCGATGTCGTCCACGTCGTCCGGCTTGACCATCACCCGGATCTCCCGACCGGCCTGCATCGCGAAGACCTTCTCCACCCCGAGCTTGCCGGCGGCGATCTCCTCGATCCGCTCCAGCCGCTTGACGTACGCCTCCAGGCTCTCCCGCCGGGCCCCGGGACGGCCGCCCGAGCAGGCGTCCGACGCCTGGGTCAGCACCGCCTCGATGGTCTGCGGGGGCACCTCGTTGTGGTGCGCCTCGATGGCGTGGACGACGTCCTCGCTCTCGCCGTACTTGCGGGCCAGGTCCGCACCGATGAGCGCGTGGCTGCCCTCCACCTCGTGGGTCAGTGCCTTGCCGATGTCGTGCAGGAAGGCGCACCGCTTGATGGTCGGCACGTCCAGCCGCAGCTCGGCGGCCATGATCCCGGCGATGTGCGCGGTCTCCACCAGGTGCTTGAGCACGTTCTGCCCGTACGACGTCCGGTAGCGCAGCCGGCCCAGGAGGGTGGCCAGTTCGGGGTGGATGTCGGTGATGCCCACCTCGACCAGGGCGTCCTCGGCGGCCCGCTGACAGAGTTCGTCCACCTCCTGCCGGGCCAGGTCGTGCACCTCCTCGATCCGGTGCGGGTGGATCCGCCCGTCCAGGACCAGCTTCTCCAGGGTGAGCCGGCCGACCTCCCGGCGTACCGGGTCGAAGCAGGAGAGCAGCACCGCCTCGGGGGTGTCGTCAATGATCAGGTTGACCCCGGTGACCGACTCGAAGGCACGGATGTTGCGGCCCTCCCGGCCGATGATCCGCCCCTTCATCTCGTCACCGGGCAGGTGCAGGACGCTGACCACGCTCTCCGCGGTCTGCTCGCTGGCGACCCGCTGGATCGCGTCCACCACGATGTGCCGGGCCCGCTGTTCGGCGGTACTGCGGGCGTCCGCCTCGATGTCCCGGACCAGCAACGCGGCCTCCCGTTTGGCCTGCGTCTCGATTGCCTCGACGAGTTCCGCGCGGGCCGCCTCGACGGTGAGTCCGGCGATCCGCTCCAGTTCCCGGCGCCGCTGCTCCTCCGCCTCCACGAGGGCCTGCTCCCGTTCGACCAGCGCCGCCTCCCGGGCCGCCAGGGCGGCGCTGGCGGCGGTGAGCTGCCGTTCCCGCTCGGCGAGCCGCTCCGCCTCCTCGGTGTGCAGCCGCTCCCGTTCGTCCATCCGGGCCGCCCGGCGCTCCACCTCGGCGGCCTGCTCGCGGGTGGTGGAGGCGAGCACGGCCACCTCCCGCTCGCCGCTGCGCCGGGCCGCTGCCCGCAGCTGTTCGGCGTCCGCCTCGGCCTGCTTGTGAGCCCGCTCCAGGACGGTGTCCGCCTCCAGCCGGGCCGCCTCCAGCACCCGGCGCGCCTCGTCCCGGGCTGCGCTCGCCTCAGCCTTGGCCGCCGCGGCCTCCGCCCGGGCCGCCGCCGCCGCGGACTTGGCCACGTCGGCGGTCGAGTGTGCCTCGTCGGCGGCGGTGCGCAGCGCCGCCAGTGACTGTTCCTGGCGGTCCTTCTCGGCGACGAAGGCCGGGTCCTCGGGTGCCGGTGCCGCGCCGACCCGGCGCAGGGTCCGGGCGCCGAGGACGACCGCGCCGACCACCACGAGGGTCAGGACCACGACCGCCCCGAGGAGGACGACGTCAACGGCGCTCATTGGTGCACCCTTGTCTCACTCGAGCTGAGGTTGGTTCGAGTGCACCGGTGACCGTCGGGCCATCGCCCAGCTCGCTCGACCTTCGAGGTCCAGCATGAGTTCTGCGAGGCCCGGCGGCCCGGGACACCCCGACTGGCAACAGGGCTATGCGCCATCGAGCGCCGCTCAATGAGCGACCGGCAGTGGTGTCCCGGAACCGCCAGGTGCTTCCCCACTGGTAGCGCAGCGGAGAGGCAACTATGAGTGTGACCGACACCGCCGTGCCGGCGCGAGGCAACTCGGCCGGGGTGGACTGGGCCAAGGACGACTACGCGGTCTGCGTGGTCGACGCCGACGGTGAGCCGCTGGAGCGGCTGGCGCTGAAATACACCAGGACCGGCCTGAGACGGCTGATCGACCTGCTTGACCGGCATCGGGTGGACGCGGTCGGCATCGAACGCCCGGACGGGCCGATCGTAGATGCGTTGCTGGCCGCCGACACGACCGTGTACGTGATCCCACCCTCGCAGGTCAAGGCACTGCGCCGACGGTACGGCTCGGCCGGGAACAAGGACGACCGGTTTGACGCCTACGTCCTGGCCGACACCGTCCGCACCGACCGGCGCCGGCTGACCCCGCTCGTGCTGGACAGCGAGACAACCACCGGGCTGCGCAAGCTGTGCCGCGCTCGCAAAGACCTGGTCGCCCACCGCATCGCGGTCGCCAACCAGCTGCGCGCCCACCTGGCCACGACGCTGCCGGCCACTGTCGAGCTGTTCAACGAGATCGACTCGTCGATCAGCCGGCAGTTCCTGACCCGGTTCACCACCCAGGATGCCCTGGACTGGCTGTCGCCCAAGCGCCTGGCCGCCTGGCTGAAGAGCGCGAGCTACTGCGGCCGCACCGACCCAGCCGTGCTGCACGCCCGCATCGACGCCGCGCCTCGCGGCGCCACCGGAAACTACGGACAGACCCTGGCCGGCATCACCCGCGCCTACCTCGCCACCCTGGCCGCCATCGTGGCCCAGATCGACGCCCTGAACCAGCAGATCACCGAAGCCCTCGACCTGCACCCCGACCGGGACATCTTCACCAGCCTGCCCCGCTCCGGCACCGTCCGCGCCGCCCGGCTGCTCGCCGAGATCGGCGACGCCCGCGGCCGGTTCCCCACCCCGGCGTCCCTGGCCTGCCTCGCCGGCGTCGCACCCTCGACCCGCGAATCCGGCAAAGTCCGCATCGTGACCTTCCGCTGGGCCGTGGACAAACAACTGCGCGACGCCGTCTGCGACTTTGCCGGTGACAGCCGCCACGCCAACCCCTGGGCCGCCGACCTCTACCAACGAGCCCGAGCCCGCGGCCACGACCATCCCCACGCGGTCCGTATCCTGGCCCGCGCCTGGCTGGACATCATCTGGAAGTGCTGGACCACCAACACCCCCTACGACCCGGACCGCCACCGAGCCCTCCAACACCTGCTCAAACAAGATCATCAAGTGGCGGCTTGACACAGGGCAACTCATGCCGGCACCCCGCGGGGACCACCGCTGATCCTCTGCCGCCCCGTCATGGCCGCCTCCCCTGGAACCGTCAGCGCCGCAGTGGTGACGTGCCGGTGAGCACGTGACCCTGCGGCTGTTAGACGCCCGACCGGAGCGACTGGCCATGGGTAGGTCTCCGTCGACGGTGACCCCCTTTGGTCATCGCCGACGGCCGGGTGCAGTTGTCTCGCGGTGTCGCACCGGGTGGTCCGACACCGCCGCGCGGCCAGACGACCTGGCCGAACTGATGCTGTTCTGTTACACGATCTATGTTGTGCGCTTAGCCTGCGCTGGTCGGGCAATGTGAGCCTGTAAGGCGAGGCTAGGTGTCGGGGGCCCCTCCGGTCAAGGACTCATGATCAAAATAAGCCAACGCAGGGCAGTCGGACGGTCACGCCACGCTCACACCCACCCGGACGGGCTTTGACAAAGCGGGCAGTTGCCCCCGGCGAAGCACCCCGGGGCTACTACCCAGGGTGCTGGGTGTATGACCGGACCCATCAGACTTCCCTCGACCATTCCGTCGCCGCGCCCCGATCCGCCACCTGGACATGACAACCACGGTGACGGGGCGGGGAAAGCGTTGTCCCACCCATGTACTTCATGATCACATAGACGGGAGGTCGGGGTCGAGGTCCGGGGTGAGGGCGTCGGGGTCGATCTGGTCGGCGAACTCGGCGGCCTCCGCGCTCCGCGCCGCCAGGGCGTCCTTGACCGCCCGGATCGCCAGCCCGGGCGGGTAGCCCTTGCGGGCGAGCATCCCGACCAGCCGCCGGAAGATCGCGTCCGGCTCGCCCCGGGCGGACCGGAGCTTGCGGTCCACCAGGGCACGGGCGGTCTCTGCCTCGGTGGCCTCGTCCAGCTCGCCGAGCGCCGCGCCGGCGACCTCACCATCCACCCCGCGTTGGCGCAGTTCGTTGGCGAGCGCCCGCCGGGCCAGCCCTCGTCCGGCGTGCCGGCTGGACACCCAGGCCCGGGCGAACGCGGCATCGTCGATGATGCCGACCTCGTCGTAACGGTCGAGCACCTCGGCGGCGACCTCCGAGGAGATGCCCCGGCGAGCCAGCGCCCCGGCCAGTTCCGCCCGGGTACACGGCCGCACCGCCAACTGCCGGAGGCAGATCTCCCGGGCCGCCTCCGCCTCGTCACGAGGCTCGGCGCGGGACGGCTCGCCGGTCGAGTCGTCCGGGAATCCGGCCGGCCGGGCGCCCTCGTCGAACGGGTCGGCGGTCGCGCCCGGCCCGGAACGGCTCGGTCGCCCCCGCCGGGGTCGCGCAGGGGTGTCACCCGTCCGGGGAGGGATGGCGTCCCAGCCCCGCCCCGAACGGGCCCGTCGTCCCGCCACGCGGCCGGTCAGAAGTCGACCGGCGGCAGCTCGGGACCGCCAGCCGCGTCGCCCGCCCCGGCACCCACGCCGAGCTTCTCCAGGATCTTCTTCTCGATCTCGGCGGCCACGTCCGGGTTCTCCCGGAGGAACTCGCGGGCCTTCTCCTTGCCCTGGCCGAGCTGGTCGCCGTCGTAGGTGTACCAGGCGCCGGACTTGCGGATGATCGACTGCTCGACACCCACGTCGATCAGCGAGCCCTCGCGGGAGATGCCCTTGCCGTACATGATGTCGAACTCGGCCTGCTTGAACGGGGCCGCGACCTTGTTCTTCACGACCTTGACCCGGGTGCGGTTGCCGACGACGTCGGTGCCGTCCTTCAGGCTCTCGATCCGGCGGACGTCCAGCCGGACCGACGCGTAGAACTTCAGCGCCCGACCACCCGTGGTGGTCTCGGGGCTGTTGTGCACCATGACGCCGTCGACGAAGTAGTTGTGGTTGCCCTCCACCTCGATGTCGAACCGGTTCATCGAGCGGGTCTTCGGCTTGACGTGGATGTCGATGACCCGCGCCGGAACCGGCATCAGCTCAGCCGGGACGAACTGCGGCTCGACCACGCACCGACCGCGGAACCTCGGCAGCAGCTTCGCCTCCATGGCGGCCGGCACGTACGGGGCCACCAGCTCCTGGAACACCGCCGAGGCAGCGGTGGTGAACTGGACGTACGACATCTGCCGAGCACCCCGGACACCCAACGTCACGTCGAGTCCGTACGCGTCGCGCAGGTGCTCGACCAGCCGTGCACGGCTGCCCTCCGCCATCGTCTCGACGCAGATCTCGATACGGCCGGAGCCGCCCTCGGTGCGCTCCTGCACCCCCTTGGAACGGAGGGAGAAGCAGCCGTCGTCCATGTACCACACGGCAAGGGCGAGCGGAGTCAGCGCCTTGAGATAGTCCCAGCTGAGGTGCTTCTTCCCATCACCGAGGTAGACGGCGCGACGCAGCTCGTCCAACTCGGGCACCGGGGTGAAGTCCGCGAAGACCGCACCCCGGGAGTCGGTCCGGCGGGAGTGGGCGAGATTGCCCAGCAGGGAGACCTTCCAGTCGAGGTAAGCGGCCTGCTCGGCACCGTGACCGAGCCGAAACCGGACGCCGGAACGGTCACGCCGGTTCGGGGAGAGGGAACCGTCCCCCATCAGGGAACCGAGCACAACCTGCCACTGCTCTTCGCTGAGCTGGCGTGACTCGGCGAGCATGACGCGATCACCCGCGATCAACTCGCCCGCCTCCCGCCACCCCCCGGGCGTCCGGATCAGGTGGTTCGCCGTGGCGGCGAACTGCGCGCGACCGTTGCCTCCCGATTTGGCGACGGTGAACTGGAGGAACTCCTCCGCCGGGCCGTTGTTGAACCAGTTGGTGATCCGCTTCGGCTCCACCCGGTCGGTCTCCGGGTTGTAGGAGAGAACCTCGACGTCCATCCGCTGGTTGACGATCTTGCCGATCTTCTCCTGCGTGCCGTCCGCCAGGGTGACCCTGGTCGAGTACGACATACAGCCGAACATGACGCCGATCTTCTCGCGGAGCTGGTTGATGAAGATCGCCGTGGTGCCGGTGTTGTTGAGCACACCGGTGATCTTCCGCAGGGCCTGGCTCATCAGCCGGGCCTGGAGACCGACGTGGCTGTCACCCATCTCGCCCTCGATCTCGGCGCGCGGCACCAGGGCGGCGACCGAGTCGATCACGATGATGTCGAGCGCACCGGAGCGGACCAGCATGTCGGCGATCTCGAGGGCCTGCTCACCGGTGTCGGGCTGGGAGACCAGCAGCGCGTCGGTGTCGACCCCGAGGGCCTTGGCGTACTCCGGGTCGAGCGCGTGCTCGGCGTCGACGAAGGCGGCGATGCCGCCGGCCCGCTGGGCGTTGGCGACCGCGTGCAGGGCGACCGTGGTCTTACCGCTGGACTCGGGACCGTAGATCTCGACGACCCGGCCCCGGGGCAGACCGCCCACGCCGAGCGCCACGTCGAGCGCGATCGAGCCGGTGGGGATGATCGCGGTCTGGACGACCGGCCGCTCCCCCAGCCGCATCACCGAACCCTTGCCGAACTGCTTGTCGATCTGCGCGAGAGCAAGGTCAAGTGCCTTCTCCCGGTCGGGCGTTGCCGCCATGGTTACCCCTGCCTTCGCCGGCGTCTTTCCTGAGCTTCTCGTCACGCGGACACGCTAGGCGCTGGGTCCGACAAGAACCAGCCGACCGGCCGTGGCCTGTGGACGAGCACCCCGCTGTGGACAATAGCCGAACACCTGTACGAGACGACGGGCGACACACCCGCGCGACGGAAGAGCAGCTCAGCGTAGTCGCGCGGGCACCCGGTCCGGGTACGCGGCGCACACCGCCCGCCACACCACGTGGGTCTGCTCACCCGAGGCGAAGGCCTGCTCGATGGTCCGCCCGCCGAGCTGGGCGAGGACCTGGTCCCGGGCGATGCTGGCCGCGTAGCCGGGACCGAACGCCTCCTCGAGCCGGCTCCAGAAGTCGGTCAGCCGCACCGTGTTCCCCCGTCCCGCACGTCACTCCTCCTCCGGCGCGGACACCGCCGCCGGCCGCAACGCTAGCGCCACCAACGGCACGACCGCGACCGCCGCGAGCAGGGTCAGCACGGGATAGCCGGCCACCTGCACGACAAACCCGCTGGCCGCGCCGGCCGCCGCGCCGGCCAGTCCCATGGTCAGGTCGGACAGGCCCTGCACGGTGGGGCGTTCGGCCACCGGCACCGACTCCGACAGCAGCGTGGAACCGGCGACCATGGTGGCCGACCAGCCCAGCCCCAGCAGGACCAGCCCGACCGAGAGCGGCACGGTGTCGTGTCCGGCGGTACCCGCCACCGCGCAGGCGGCCAGGAGCAGTGCGGTGCCGCCGAGGATCACCGGCCGCCGACCGGCCCGGTCGGTGAGCCAACCGACCACCGGAGCGAGCGCGTACATGCCGGCGATGTGCAGGCTGAGCACGACGCCCACCACGTGCAGCACCTCGGCGTCACCGTGCGACTCGCCGAGATGCACCGGGGTCATCGCCATCACCCCGACCATGACCAGGTGGCCCATGGCGACCGCGGCGATGCCCAGCCGGGCGGCCGGGCGCTGCCGCACGGTCCGCCAGGCGGACCACATGCCGGCCGCCCGGGGCCGCGTGCCGGGGAGCGCCAGCCCGGCCCCGTTCCGCCGCCCCGGCCCGTCCGGGTGGTCCCCGTCACCGACCTCCGACGCCGCGATCCGACGAGCGGTGAGCAGCGGGTCCGGACGCAGCAACGCGAAGATCACCACAGCCGTCACCAGGAAGGCGACGGCGCTGAACGCGAACGGTCCGGCCAGCCGGGGCAGCCCCCAACCGCTGGTGGTGTCGTCGGCGAGGGAGGCGAAGTTCGGCGCGGCGACCGCGCCGACGGTGGTGGCCCAGACGATCAGGGAGAGCTGCCGGCCACGCCGGGCCGGTTCGGCCAGGTCGACGGCGGTGTACCGGGCCTGGAGGTTGGCGGCGGTGCCCCCGCCGAAGAGGAGCATGCCGAGGAAGAGCAGCGGCACCGAGCGGGCGGCCGCGGCGGTCACCACCAGGACGCCGCCGAGCGCGCCGGTCAGGTACGCCAGGACCAGGCCGGGGCGGCGGCCGTACCCGGTCATGACACGGGTGACCGGGACGGCGAGGAGCGCGCCCCCGACCACGCCGGCACTCTGCGCCAGGCCGGCCACGGCCGCACCGGCGATCCGCTCGGCGAGCAGCGCGCCGACGGAGATGCCGATGGTGACCCCGACCCCGCCGATGACCTGCGTGGTGAAGAGCAGTCGCAGGGTGCGGCGCTGGATCGGGGCGACGTCCGGGCGAACGCCGGCCGGGACGGCGAGGTGGGTGGTCATCTGCGGCTCCTCGGGAGGGGGCGGTCCCATCCTGGCGTACGGGTGGCGCCGCCCGACGGTCGGTTCCACCCGGCCGGGCGACCCGTCACAGGTCGAGGCCCCGACCGATGATCTCCTTCATGATCTCGGTGGTGCCGCCGTAGATGGTCTGCACCCGCCCGTCCAGCCAGGCCTTCGCCACCGGGTACTCGAGCATGTAGCCGTACCCGCCGTGCAGTTGCAGGCAGCGGTCGGCCACCCGGTTCTGCAACTCGGTCGTCCACCACTTGGCCTTGGCCGCGTCGACCACGGTCAGCCGGCCGGCGTTGAACTCGGCGACGCAGTGGTTGACGAAGGTCCGGGCGATGGTGACCTCGGTGTCCAGTTCGGCGAGGAGGAAGCGGTTGTGCTGGAAGGAGCCGACCGGCCGGCCGAACGCCTCCCGGCCGCGGGCGTAGTCGAGGGTGATCGCGAGCAGCCGTTCGGCGGCGGCGACCGCGGCGACGGCGATGCCGAGCCGTTCCCGGGGCAGGTTCGCCATCAGGTGGTAGAAGCCGTGGTTCTCGGTGCCGAGCAGGTTCGCCGCCGGCACCCGGCAGCCGTCGAAGAAGAGTTCGGCGGTGTCGTTGGCCTTCAACCCCACCTTGGCCAGGCGGCGGCCCCGGGTGAAGCCGGGGGTGCCGCTCTCCACGGCGATGAGGCTGACGCCGTGCGCGCCCTGCCCGGGTGCGGTCTTGGCGACCACGACCACCAGGTCGGCCTGCTCGCCGTTGGTGATGAAGGTCTTCTGCCCGTCGAGCACCCACCCGTCGCCGTCGCGCACCGCCGTGGTGCGGACGCCGGCCAGGTCGGAGCCGGCACCCGGCTCGCTCATCGCGATCGCGGTCACCAGGTCGCCGGAGCAGAACCCGGGCAGCCAGCGGCGGCGCTGCTCCTCCGTGGTCAGGTCGGTGAGGTACGGCGCGACGACGTCGTTGTGCAGACTGAAGCCGAGACCCGAGCAGCCGGCGGCGACGACCTCCTCGGCGAGCACCGCGTTGAACCGGAAGTCCCGCTGGCCGCCGCCACCGTACGCGGGGTCCACGTCGGTGCCGAGCAGGCCGGCGACGCCCGCCTTCCGCCAGACGTCCCGGTCGACGATGCCCTCGGCCTCCCAGCGGTCGTGGTACGGCACCGCCTCCCGGGCGAGGAACTCCCGGCAGAGGTCCCGGAACTCTTCGTGGACGGGCTCGTAGAGATGCTGCTGCATGGCGGTCAGTGTGGCACCGGCCCTCCGCCCTGCCCAGGGTCGGCGCTCCACCGGTGGCGCGTCAGCCGGCGAGGGCCCGGGCGGCGATGGTGAGGTCGGCGACCAGTCCCTGGTAGGCGATGTCCTGGTTGTCGGCGCGCAGCACGGCGGACGGATGGATGGTGGCGAGGAGCCGGGCCGGTGGCGCGTCGGCGACCCCGCCGGCGGAGTCGACCGGCACCCGGGTGAAGTCCTCGGGGTGCTCGGCCGAGGCTGGCCAGGGCAACAGTTCACCGCGTTGGCGGGTGACCCGGAACGCCGGTCCGAGCAGTGCCTTGGCGGCGGTGGCGCCGAGCACCACCACGATCTCCGGGCGGAGACGGGCGAACTCGGCGACCAGCCAGGGACGGCAGGCGGTGATGTGCACCCGGTCGGGCGTCTGGTGGATGCGTCGCCTGCCGCGCAGTTCGAACCGGAAGTGCTTGACCGCGTTGGTGAGGTAGAGACCGGTGGGGTCGAGGCCGGCGTCGTCGACCGCGCGGCGGAGCAGCCGCCCGGCCGGCCCGACGAACGGGAGGCCCTTCTGGTCCTCCAGGTCGCCGGGCTGCTCGCCGACGAGGACCACACGGGCGTCCGCACCGCCCCGGCCGAAGACGGTCTGCGAGGCGTCCCGGTACAGCTCACAGCCCTGGCAGGAGGTCGCGGCGGCCCGCAGCTCGTCGATCGTGTCGGCGCGGGGTGGAATGAACCGCTGCGCGCCCGGGGCGGTCTCGGTCTGCTCGGACATGGCGACTGTTGTACCCGGACGCGCCCCGGTCACGCGGCGATCCCTGGTCGCCCCGGCGCGTCGCGACGATCCGCGCAGCCCGCGACCCGGGGGCCGGTCACCGGTCAGGCGGTGAAGCCGGCCGGCCGGGCCGGTCGGAGCGCGCGGGCGACCGCGTCGGCCAGTGCCGGGATCTCCGCGTCGTCGAGCGGGCTGACGGTCAGCCGGACCGCCGGGGGCGCACCGATCCGGAACAGCCCGCCGGGGGCGACCGCCCAGCCGGCGTCCCGCAGTGCGGTCACCGCGCTGGTCTCGTCGGGCACCGGAAGCCAGACGTTGATGCCGCTGCGGCCGTGGGCGGTGAGGCCGTGCCCGGCGAGGGCGGCGACCAGGGCGGCACGCCGCCGCTGGTAGCTCTCCTCCGCCCGGACGATCAACTCGCTGGCCGCCGGGTCGGCCCAGAGGGCGAGCACCAGACGTTGCAGCAGGGTGGAGACCCAGCCGGGACCGACGCTCATCCGGCCCGCCACCCGGGCCACGGTCGTCTCGTCGCCGGCGAGCAGGGCGAGTCGGAGATCCGGGCCGTACGGCTTGCTCACCGAGCGGACGAAGGCCCAGGACGGGGTCACCCCGGCCAGCGTGTGCAGCGGCAGCCGGGCCAGCTCGGCGGCGTGGTCGTCCTCGACGAGCAGCACGTCGGGACGGCCGGCGAGCAGCGTGCGCAACGCCGCGGCCCGGTCGGCGGAGACGGCGGCCCCGGTCGGGTTCTGCGCCCGGCTCGTGACGATCAGGGCCCGCGCCCCGAGGGCCAGCGCGTCCCGGACCCCGGCCTCGGTCGGGCCGTCGTCGTCGACCGGCACGGCGACCGGCCGCAGACCCAGCGCGGCGACCAGGTCGAGCAGGTTGGCCCAGCCCGGATCCTCCACCGCCACCGGGTCACCGGGGCGAAGGTGGGCGGCGAGCAGGCGTTCGATGCCGTCGAGGGCCCCGCCGGTGACGGTGAGCCCGTCGACCGGGACCCCGTCGGCGGTGAGCCGGGCGCGCGCGGCCTCGGCCAGCTCGGGCAGGACGCCGGCCGTGGCGTAGCCGGCCGGTGGGCCGCTCCGGTCGGCCAGTCGGGCCAGGTGCGGACCGAGCGGGGGCAGCAGCCGGAGGTCGGGCTGACCCCGGGAGAGGTCACGGACCCCGGGGCCCGGCGTCGGGTACCGGGCGGCGCCCCGGGTGGCGACCGGAGGTCGGGGACGAACCCGGGTGCCGTGCCGGCCGGCGGTCGCCACCAGGCCGCGTTGCCGCAGCTCCTGGTAGGCCCGGGCGACGGTGGCCGGGCTGACCGCGAGGGTGGCGGCCAGGGCGCGGACCGGGGGCAGGGGGCTGTCGGGAGGAAGCGCCCCGGTACGGACGCCCGACTCGACACTGGCCGAGATATCGGCCGCCGTACCGCCGGTGATCTGATAACGTACTGCCACAGTTCGAAGATTGTACTAGCACGAAGGCGGGATGTCACATGTACACACCGACCGCCCGGACCACCCCCCACCGCTCGCGGGAACGGATGAGCTACGACCGGGCCGCCGCCCACGCCGTGCTCGACGAGGCGTACCACTGCATGCTCGGCTTCACCGTCGACGGCGAACCGCGCCTGCTGCCCACTCTCCACGTCCGCATGGGCGACACCCTCTACCTGCACGGCTCCACCGGAAGCCGGCCCCTGCTGGCCGCCCGGGGCCGCCCGGACGGGCTGCCGGTCTGCGTCGGGGTCACCCTGCTCGACGGCCTGGTCTACGCCCGCTCCCACTTCCACCACAGCGCCAACTACCGCTCGGTGGTCGCGCACGGCGTCGCGCGTCTGGTCACCGACGCCGGGGAGAGGTCCGCGGTGCTGACCGCGCTGGTGGAGAAGGTCGGCACCGGCCGTAGCGCGGAGAGCCGCCCACCGAGCCGGCGGGAACTGGCCGAGACGGCCGTCCTGGCGCTGCCCCTGCGTGAGGTGTCGGTCCGGGCCCGCACCGGCGGGGTCCGCGACGATCCGGCCGACCTGGCCCTGCCGTACTGGGCCGGGGTGGTGCCGTTGCGGTTGACCCCGGCGCTGCCCGAGCCGGATGCCGGGGTCACCGCGCCGGTCCCGGCGTGCCTGCGCCCGGCCCGCCCACCGTGGTACGAACCGGCACCGATGCGCGGCGCACACGTGACGCTGGAGCCACTCGACCTGACCCACGCCGACGAGCTCTTCGACGCCACCGCCAACCCGGAGGTCTGGCGGCACCTGCCCAGCCCCCGGCCCACGGACGCCGCCGGTGTCCGCGAGCTGGTCGCCGACGCGCTCTCGGCCCACCACCGGGGCGAGCGGGTGCCCTGGGTGCAGCGCTGCGCGGTGACCGGGGCGGTGGTCGGCACCACCTCGTACTACGAGATCGACCCCGGCCGGGGGTCGGTGGCGATCGGCTACACCTTCCTCGGTCGGCCGTGGTGGCGCACCGCGGTCAACACCGAGGCGAAGCTGCTCCTGCTCGGCCGGGCGTTCGACGAGCTGGGAGCGCGCCGGGTGGTGTGGCACACCGACGTCCGCAACGAGCGTTCCCAGCGGGCCGTGGAGCGGCTCGGCGCGACCCGGGAGGGGGTACTCCGGATGGACCGGCGACGCGCCGACGGCTCCTGGCGGGACACCGTCCAGTATTCGATGATCGTCGACGAGTGGCCGGAAGCACAGCGCCGGCTGCGGGAAAAGCTTCGCGCGGGGACCACGACGGCGTGATGATGACCGGCGTGCTGGGCATCACCGACTTCTGGACGTTCGTGCTGGGTACCGTGGCGATCGTTCTGCTGCCCGGGCCCAACTCGCTCTTCGTGCTCTCGGCCGCGGCCCGACAGGGGGTGGGCGCCGGCTACCGGGCCGCCGCCGGGGTGTTCGTGGGCGACGCCGTGCTGATGGTCCTCTCCGCGGCCGGGGTGGCCTCGCTGCTCACCGCGTACCCACCGCTCTTCCTCGTGATCAAGTACGCCGGTGCGGCGTACCTCGGCTACGTGGGACTGAGCATGCTGCGCGGTGCCCGGCGACGCTGGCGCACCCGGCACGACCCGACCGCGCCTCGCCTGGTGGAGGCCCCGGAGCCGGCGGCGATCCGGGCACCGTTCCGGCGCGCCCTGGTGGTGAGCCTGGTCAACCCGAAGGCGATCCTCTTCTTCGTCTCGTTCTTCATCCAGTTCGTCGACCCGACCTATGCCTGGCCGGCGCTCTCCTTCCTCGCGCTCGGTCTGGTCGTCCAGGTGACCAGCGTGTTGTACCTGACCGCGCTGATCTTCGCCGGCACCTACCTGGCCAGCCAGTTCCGGGCCCGCCGCCGGCTCGCCGCCACCGCCACCACCGGGGTCGCGGCGCTCTTTCTGGGCTTCAGCGTCAAGCTCGCCACCGCCACCGCCGGCTGAGGTCGGGCGCCGCCACCGCCGGCCGATGTCAGGGGTTCGGTCACCGCCGCGTGAGGCGCGGCTGCCGGCACCGCCGACCGGAGGTCAGGTGCCGTCGCCGGACCCACCGCCGATGCCGGCACCACCGGCGGTGCCGCCCAGCCCCTCCCCCGGGGCCACCGGGCGGTCGGGCGGACGACTGACGTGGGCCGACCCGGTGATCTGGGCCGACCAGTCGGCGTGCGCCGCCGCCTCGGCGTGCCGGTTGATCGCCGCGCGCAGCCAACCGTCCACCAGGCTGACCCAGTCCCGCTGGCTGGAGTCGACGTGCCACACCTTGAACCGGCTGATGCTCTGGTGGGTCACGCCGGCCAGGGAAAGCCGGCGGTCCATCCAGAAGATCACCTCGAGGGCCGCCGGATCCGCCACGAAGATCAGCTCCAACTCGGTGACCGGACCGGCGTAGAGCGGCCCCACCCAATAGTTGATCCGCTGGTGGACGGGAAGGGTCTGGGCCACCCCGGGCAGCCGGCCGGCCTGGAGCCCGGCCTGGCGCAGGGTGAAGCCGAGGGTGTCCAGGGCGGCCAGCACGTGTTGCTGGGCGGGAAGGGGATGGACGAAGACCGGCACCATCGCGCCCTGGTCCAGCAGTCCGTCCAGCGCCACCTCGGTGCGCAGTCCCGTCCGGAGGCTGAGCAGCGGCACCCCACCGAAGATGGTCACCGGTGTCTCCCAGGGCAGCGGCAGCGCGAAGGCCACCGACCGTCGCCGCCCGGCCGGCACGACGAACCCGCCGGCCACCGCCGCCTGGTGGAACTGCACCAGGCGGCGGGGCTGGTCCGGGTCCTCCGGCTCGGCCGTGCCGATCAGTCCCAGCCGGATGTGCCCGACCGGCACGTCGGTCGAGCCGGCGGTGAGCGTCACCCGCCCCGGCAGACGCAGGCCGGGGCGGGTGCTCGGGTTGGTCACGCAGGTGTGCACGGTCAGTCCGGTCGCGCCGGACCCCGGTGACACCCCCGTGAACCGCACCGTGGCCCTACCGCATCCGCCGCCCGCGGGGCACCGGGTCGGTCTCGTCGTCGAACTCGCCGATGACCTCCTCCAGGAGGTCCTCCAGCGCCACGAACCCGATCGGGCGGGTCGGGCCGCCACCGTTGCGCACCAGCGCGAGCTGCGCCTGCACCCCCCGCATCGCGGCCACCGCCTCGGTGACCGAGGCCGTGGCGGGCAGGGTGAACGCGTCGGTCATCAGCTCGCCGGCGGTCGCCGACCG
Source organism: Micromonospora inyonensis (assembly GCF_900091415.1). Classification (NCBI taxonomy): domain Bacteria; kingdom Bacillati; phylum Actinomycetota; class Actinomycetes; order Micromonosporales; family Micromonosporaceae; genus Micromonospora; species Micromonospora inyonensis. The sequence continues at coordinate 3,469,086 of NZ_FMHU01000002.1, forward strand.
GCCGGTCGTGGTGACCCGGACGGCCTCCCGGACGTGCACCAGGCCCACCACGTCGCCGGCCGGATCGACCACTGCCAGGCGGGACCGGCCGCTGTCCCGGGAGACCTCCTCGACCCGCTCGGCGGGGTCGTCCCGGCGCACCGTCACGATCTGCCCGAACGGCTCCATCACGTCGGCCACCTTGGTGCCCTGCAACTCCAGCATGCTGGTGAGCATCTGGTGCTGCTCGGCACCGAGCAGCCCGTGCTCACGGGACTGCTCCAGCAGCATCCGCAGTTCCTCCGGGCCGTGTACCTGGGCGAGCTGGTCCTGCGGGTTGACCCGGACCAGGCGCAGCATCGCGTTGGCCAGCGCGTTGAGCAGGGACAGCACCGGCCGGGCCACCCGGGCGAAGGCCCGGAAGGGCAGTGCCAGCAACTGCGCCGAGCGCTCCGCGTCGGTGATCGCCCACGACTTCGGGGCCATCTCGCCGACCACCAGGTGCAGGAAGGTGACCAGGCTCAGCGCGAAGACCAGCGCGACGACGTGGCTGGCCGCCGTGGGCAGGCCGACCGCGTGCAGCACCGGGCTGAGCAGGTGCTCGATCGCCGGCTCGGCGAGCGCGCCGAGTCCCAGCGTGCAGAGGGTGATGCCGAGCTGCGCGCCGGCGAGCATCAGGGACAGCTCGCGGACGCCGTCGAGCGCCGCGCGGGCCGCCCGGCCACCGCCGGTCGCCGCGTGTTCCAGCCGGTACCGCTTGCTCGCCACCAGGGCGAACTCGGCGGCCACGAAAAAGGCGTTCAGCGCCAGCAGCACGACCGAGATGATCAGCGCGAGTCCGGTGCTCATGCCGCCACCTCACTGGTCCCGATGACCCGCAGCCGGACGGAGTCCGCGACGTGCCGGTCCACCACGAGCACCTCGACCAGGGCCCGGGGTGCGGGCTCGCCGTCCTCGGCGGGCAGGCCGATCTCCAGCAGGTCGCCCACCTCGGGGACCCGGCCCAGCTCCCGCATGACCAGTCCGGAGAGGGTGTCGTACTCGGGCCCCTCGGGCAGCGCGATGCCGGTGCTGTCGGCGACCTCGTCGATCCGCCAGCGGGCCGGGACCACCCAGGACCCGTCGTCCTGCCGGGCGGGGGCCCGCTCCGGCGGGTCGTCCTCGTCCCGGATCGGGCCGACCAGTTCCTCGGCGATGTCCTCCAGCGTGATCACGCCGGCGAACCCGCCGTACTCGTCGACCACACAGGCGAGCTGCCGGTGCCCGACCCGTAGCCGGTCGAGCACCGTCGGCAGTGGCAGCGTCTCCGGCACCAGCAACGGCGGTACGGCCACCGCGCTCACCGGCGTCGTCGCGCGCCGCGCCGGGGGCACGCCGAGCACGTCGGCGATCCCGACCACGCCGACCAGGTCGTCGACGCCCTCGGCACCCCGCACCGGGAACCGGGAGTGGCCGGTGTCGAGCAGCTGCACCACCCGGCTGATCGGCTCGTCGGCCCGGACGGTGTGCACGTCGACCCGGGGCACCATGGCCTCCCCGGCGGTCAGCTCACGGAAGTCCAGCCCCCGGTCGAGCAGGTCGGACATGGTTGCGTCGAGGTGTCCCTCCTCGCGGGACTCGGCGATGATCTGCTCCAGGTCCTGCGGGGTCGCCCCGCTGGGCAGTTCCTCGATCGGCTCGATGCCGACCCGCCGGAGCAGTCGTACCGCGGCCCGGTCGAAGAGCTTGATCAACGGGCCGGCCACGGCGAGATAGACCAGGGTGGAGCGGCTGAGGGCCCGGGCCAGCGGCTCGGGCCGGGCGATGGCGAGGTTCTTCGGGGCCAGCTCACCGAGGACCATCTGCACCACGGTCGCGATGATCAGGGCCAGTGCCACGGAGAGCGGGAGGCTGACCGCGGTGGAGACGCCGACGCCGCCGAGCAGTTCGGCCAGGCCGGCACCGAGATACGGCTCGGCCACGTATCCGACGAGCAGGGCGGTGACGGTGATGCCGAGCTGGGCACCGGAGAGCATGAAGGAGAGCCGGCTGGTGACCTGTAGGGCGCGGGCCGCGGCCGGGTCGCCGTCGTCGGCCATCTGCCGCAACTTGCCGCGGTCGACCGCGACGTAGCCGAATTCCTGGGCCACGAAGTAGCCGGTCGCGGCGGTGAGAACGATGATCAGGGCGAGTCCGACGACGATCAACACGGGAGGCTCAGGGCTCCCGACGTCGCGGGCGGGGAAGGCCGGGTCGTACCCGGCCGGCTACTGCTGCCCTCCTGGGCAGAAGAGTCGATCATGCCGCCATTTTATCGGCCCCGGCTGGGTGCTGCCTGGATGTCCCGGGAAGCGGTGTCACCGGTCGGCGAGTTCGTCGACGTCGAGCAGATTCCGGTCGAGGCGACCCGACCGGTAGACGGCCCGGCCGATCATCTGCGCGGCGACCGGTGCGGTGGCCAGTTGGAAGAGCCCGACCAGCAGGAGCATGCCCAGGTCGGTGGGGCTGCGCAGGCGCAGCGCCAGGCCCAGCAGGATCAGCAGCACCCCCAGCACCTGCGGCTTGGTGACCGCGTGCATCCGGTCGAGGGCGTTCGGCAGGCGCAGCACCCCGATCCCGGCGGCCAGGCTGAGCAGCGCCCCGGCCACCAGGCAGACGGCGGCGAGCGGGTCGGCCAGGTCGGCGGCGTTCACGACTCCTCCCCGGCGGCGAAGCGGACCAGGGCCACCGAACCGAGGAACCCCAGCAGCGACAGCACCACCAGCACCGGCAGGGTCCTGGTGTGCCGGTTCACCGCCGCCTCGGTACCCACCGCCGCGATCATCGTGGCCAGCAGCAGTTCCGTGGCGACCAGCCGGTCGAGCAGGGACGGGCCGCGCACGATCCGGGCCAGCGCGAGCAGGGCGGTGGCGGAGAGCAGGACGGTGAGGGCGACGATCACGGCCGGGTTCACGTGGCGGTTCCCTTCTCGACGGGGGCGCCCGCCAGCAGCCGGACCTCGGCGGGCGAGCCGACGACGCGGACGATGCGTCGCTCGACGTCCTCAATGCGCCAGCGGGCACGGCGCAGGTCCTCCGGTCCACGAACGTCGAGGACGTGGACGTAGAGCAGCCCGGCGCTCCGATCGACGTCGATGATCAGGCTCCCCGGCACCAGGGAGAGCACCTCGGCGGTGAGTGCCAGGTTCAGGTCGGTCCGCACCCGCAGCCGTACCGCGATGATCGCGCTGCGCGGCCGGTACCGCGGGCGGACGGCGACCCAGGCGACGTGGATGCTCGCGCTGACCAGTTGGGCGGCGAACCGCGCCCCGAAGCGCAGCAGGTGGACGGGGCGCAGCCGGCTCTCCAGGGAGACCGGGGGCAGGGGGAAGAACACCAGCACCACCGCCGCGACGGCGCACCCACCGACCAGGTTGCCGAGGGTGAACCGCCCCCAGAACAGGTTCCAGATGAGCACCATCCAGGCGGCGGCGATCAGCCGCTCCCGCCAGCGGGCGGCGCGGGCCCGGCCAGGGGCCGCCCCGGGGACCAACCGCCGGCGCGGGCCGGACCCGGGGACCGGCGGGTCGGGGATCACGGGGTGCCCCCGGGGAAGACGGCCCGCACGTACGGGGTCCGCCGGTGCAGGTCGTCCGCCGCGTCCGCGGTGACCGTGAAGAGCGGCCCGGCGGCGAGGGTGAACGCCACACCGAGCGCGACCAGCGCCACCGTGGAGCCGACCATCAGCCGGGGCAGCCGGGAGGGCGGGTCGTCGGGGAGGGGGCGGGGCGACCGCCAGAAGGCGATGTTCCACACCCGGGAGGCGGCGTAGAGGGTGAGCAGGCTGGTCACCGCCCCGGCGGCCACCAGGGCCCAGGGCAGCGCACCGCCCACCGCCGCCCCGGCCTGGAAGAGGCCGAGCTTGCCGAGGAAACCCGGGAACGGCGGGATCCCGGCGAGGTTCATGGCCGGGACGAAGAACAGCACGGCGATCAGCGGGGTGACCCGGGCCAGGCCACCGAGGCGGCGCAGGTCGGTGCTGCCGGCCCGCTGTTCGATCAGGCCGGCGACGAGGAAGAGCGTGGTCTGGACGGTGATGTGGTGCATCACGTAGAAGATCGCGCCGGCGAGCCCGGCCACGGTGCTCAACGCGACCCCGAAGATCATGTAGCCGATGTGGCTGACCAGGGTGAAGGAGAGCAGTCGCTTCAGGTCGGACTGGGCCACCGCACCGAGGATGCCGACCAGCATGGTCAGCCCGGCCACCACCATCAGCAGCCCGTCGACGCGCCCGCCGGGGAAGAGCAGCGTCTCGGTACGGATGATCGCGTACACGCCGACCTTGGTGAGCAGGCCGGCGAAGACCGCGGTGACCGGGGCGGGCGCGGTCGGATAGCTGTCCGGCAGCCACGCCGCCAACGGGAAGACGGCGGCCTTGATGCCGAAGGCGAGCAGCAACATCAGGTGCAGTGCCAGCCCCAGGTCCGCCGGCAGGGTGTCGAGCCGGCCGGCGAGCTGGGCGAGGTTGAGCGTGCCGGTCGCCGCGTACACCAGCCCCACCCCACTCAGGAAGATCATCGACGCGAGGACGTTGACCACCACGTACGTCGAGCCGGTACGGATCCGGACGTCGGTGCCGCCCAGGGTGATCAGCGCGTAGCTGGCGGTCAGCAGGACCTCGAAGCCGACGAAGAGGTTGAACAGGTCACCGGCGAGGAAGGCGTTGGTGATACCGGCGGTCAGCACCAGGTAGGTGGGGTGGAAGATGCTGACCGGGGTGCCCTCACCGAGGTCGGACTGCCCCTGGCCGATGGAGTAGAGCAACACGCAGAGCGTCACCGCCGCCGAGACGGTCAGCATCAGCGCGGCGAACTGGTCGGCGACCAGCACGATGCCGACCGGTGGCGTCCAGCCACCGATCCGGACCACCAGCGGGCCGTCGGCGTACGCCCGGACGAGCAGCACCACCGACACGGCCAGGGTCGCGACGAGCACCAGCACGCTGACCGCCCGCTGCGCCCGCGCCCACGGCAGCACCAGGGTCAGGGCGGCGCCCAGCAACGGCATCACCACCGGCAGCGGCACCAGGGCGGTCATCGGTGACCTCCCGGACCGGGGTCCACCTGCTCGGGGTCGTCCCCCGGCCCCTCGCCGCCCGGGTCGGCCGGTTGCGGGGCGTCCCGGGCGGCGAGCCCCACGATCTGCCGGTCCTCCGGGTCGTCCCTCGTCTCGTCGTGGCCGGTGAGCAACCAGCTCCGGTACGCCACCGCCAGCAGGAACGCGGACAGCCCCAGGGTGATCACGATGGCGGTGAGGATCATCGCCTGGGGCAGCGGGTCGCTCATCCGGTCCACCGGCGTGCCGTCGACCAGCGGGGCCTCCCCGGCCGGGCCGCTGAGTAGGATGAGCACGTTGACCCCGTTGCTGACCAGGATCACACCGAGCAGGATCCGGGTGAGGTTCCGCTCCAGCAGCAGGGTCACGCCCGCCGCGACGAACACCCCGACGACGAGCGCCAGCACCAGCGTCGGGGCGTTCCCGGAGTTGGTCACCGTTGCCCTCCCCGCCGCTCGGCGGCCAGTCCCCGGTCCGCCTCCCCGCCGATCTGGATCTGGCGGTCCACCTCCGCGCCGAGGGTGCGCAGGACGTCCAGCGCCAGGCCGACGACGACCAGGTAGACCCCGATGTCGAAGACGAGGGACGTGACCAGGTAGAAGTCGCCGATTCCGGGCAGGCTCAGGTCGATTCGGCTGCTCTCCAGCAGCGTCCCGCTGGCCAGCAGCGCGACCACCCCGCTGCCCACGGCGGTCCCCAGCCCGACGCCGAGCACCGTGCCGGCTCCCACCGGGGCGGCGTCCTCCAGCTCGTACCGGCCGCCGGCCAGGTAGCGCAGGGTCAACGCCAACCCCGCCACCAGCCCACCGACGAAGCCGCCCCCCGGCGCGTTGTGCCCGGAGAAGAGCAGGAAGAGGGAGAAGAGCACGACGCTGTGGAAGATCAGCCGGGTGACCACCTCGAAGACCAGCGACCGTCGGCGTTCGTGCAGGGTCGGCCCGCCCCGCAGCCAGACCCGTCGACCCGGCTCGGGGCGGCCGCCGGACACGCCCCGGCGACGCGGGCGGGGGTCGGTGCGGGACCGTTCGAAGATCAGGCTGGCCACGCCGGTGGCCGCCACCACGAGTACCGAGATCTCGCCGACGGTGTCCCACGCGCGGATGTCGACCAGGATCACGTTGACCACGTTCCGGCCGTGTCCCTCCTCGACGGCGAGTGGCGGGAAGTCCACCGAGACCGGGGGGAGGCGACGGCTGCCGGCCGCCGCGACGGCCAGCCCGGCGAGGGCCGCGCCGACCGCCACCCCGATCCCCCGGCGGATCCACCGGCTGCGCCGCAGGGGGCGGACCGAGAAGCGGGGCGGCAGCCGGCGCAACGCCAACACGAAGAAGGTGATCGTCGCGGTCTCGACGAGGATCTGGGTCAGCGCCAGATCGGGTGCGCCGTGCACCACGAAGATCATCGCGGTGCCGTATCCGGTCACCCCGACCAGCAACATCGCGGTCAGCCGGGTGCGGGCGGCCACGGCGAGCACCGCCGCCACCGCGACGACGAGGCCCACCAGCAGCTGCACCGGGCTGTCCCAGAGCCGGGTGGGCACCGGCCAGGGCCGGACCAGCAGCATCGCCCCGCCGGGGAGCACCACCAGGACGACGAGGATGGTGCCGAGGTACTGCGGCAGGGAGCCGCGCTGGATCCGGCTGGTCAGCTCGATCGCGACCCGGTCGAAGGCGTGGACGGTCCGCTCGTACACGTCCACGCCCGGCACCGGGGCGCGTAGCCGGGCCAGCACGGGGGCGAGCGCGCCCCGCAGCAGGAAGAGCAGCCCACCGGTGCCGAGCACCAGCAGGGACAACCAGAACGCGGGCTGGAGCCCGGACCAGAGCGCCAGCGGGTGGTCGCCGCCGGGAAACGCCTCGGCGTACGGGGTGAGGAGCGCACCGACCGGCCCGGCGAGCGGCCCGAGGAGGAGACCGGTGAGGGCCAGCAGGGCCGGTGGGACCACGAGCGCGCCGGCCGGCCGCTCGACGGGCACCGGGTCGACGCCGGGTTTCCCGCCGAAGGCCCCCCAGAGGAACCGGACGCTGTAGGCGACGGTGAAGACCGACCCGACCAGCACGACGCCGAGGGCGAGCGGGTCGTCGAGGAACGCGTACAGCACGGCCTCCTTGGCGACGAACCCGACCAGCGGCGGGACGCCGGCCATCGACGCGGCGGCGAGAACGGCGACGATCCAGAGCAGCGGCAGCCGACGCCGCAGCCCGGTCAGCTCGCGCAGGTCCCGGGTGCCGGTGACGTGGTCGACGACGCCGACCACCAGGAACAGGGTCGCCTTGAACAGGGCGTGGGCCAGCAGCAGCGCCAGTCCGGCCAGCGCCGCCTCCCGGGTGCCCGCGCCGGTCACCGCCACGAGCAGGCCGAGCTGGCTCAGCGTCCCGTACGCCAGCAGCAGCTTCAGGTCGGTCTGGCGCAGCGCCGCCCAGCCGCCGACGACCAGGGTGGCGAGCCCGGCCACGGTGGTGACCGGCCGCCAGGGCGGGGTGTGGGCCAGTACCGGGGCCAGCAGCCCGACCAGGTAGACGCCGGCCTTGACCATGGCCGCCGCGTGCAGGTAGGCGCTGACCGGGGTGGGTGCGGCCATCGCCGCCGGCAGCCACGCGGTGAACGGCAGGAGGGCCGACTTCGCCAGCGCCCCCGTCAGCACGAGCAGGACGGCGACGGTCAGGTACCCACCGTCGGGCGGCACCTCGGTGATCTCCGACCAGCGGTAGGTGCCGGCCCGTTGCCCGAGCATGACGAACCCGACCAGCATCGCCAGCCCGCCCAGCGTGGTGACGGTCAACGCCTGGGCGGCGGCCCAGCGGCTCGCCCGCCGCTCCGGATCGTGCCCGATCAGCAGGTACGAGAAGACCGTGGTGAGTTCCCAGCAGACGTAGAGCAGGAGCAGGTTGTCGGCGAGGACGAGCCCGAGCATCGCCCCGGCGAAGGCGACGAGGACGCCGGCGAACCGGCCGAGCTCCGGCTCACCCGGGGCTAGGTAGCCGGCGCAGTACACCAGCACCAGCGCACCGATCCCGCCGACCAGCAGGGTCATCAGCCAGGAGAGGGTGGTCATCCGGAACGTCAGGTCGAGCTGGAGGTGGCGGATCCAGGAGTGGTTCTCGACCAGGGCGGCCCCGTCACGTACCGCCGGGGTCCACGCCAGCGCCCAGCCGAACGCGGCGGCAGGTGCCAGGGCCAGCGGATAACAGGCCCGTGGTCCCCACCACCGGACCAGCAGCGGCGCGAGCAGAGCCGCCACGAAGTGGAGGATCAGCAGTACGAGCACGCGTCCTCCCGGTCGGTGGCAGCGCCCGGCAGGGCACTCTCCGGCTACCAGGGATCACACGTCAGCGGACGGGACCTATGGGGCGTTTCGCGAAAAACACCCGGATTACCACCCGGTCGGGACGGGGGGCTCGCGCAACGCGCGCTCGCGGCGGGTCTCCACCAGCAGGTCCGGGCGACCGAGTTGGAGGGCGACCCGGTTGGCCAGCCGCTGCGCGGCGGCGAGGGACCGCACGGAGAGCAACTGACCCCGGCTCTCCCGGCGCAGGACGAAGTAGTGCACGGCGGCCCGCACCTGGGCGCGGTCGGCGGCACTGGCCTGGGCGGTCTGCACGACCAGCTCCCGCAGGCACCGGGCGAGCCGCTCGGCCAGCTCCAGCTCGGGCCCGTGCAGACCGACGCGGACGGCGGCGAGATGACTGTCGACCTTTCGGATGAGCACATCGGTGCCGGGCTCCGAGCCTCGCTCCACGGCCATCCGGCTCCCCTCCCCCGACCGGCGATGCGGGAGAAGTTACTGTAAGTCTCCATGCAGAAGCAAGCAGTTAAGTAAGACTTAACGTGCAAGCCCCCCATCTTCTCCCGTAAGAAGCCCAGCCGGACACCGTTCCCGGTCCGACCGACGCGCGGACGGGGCGTTGTCGGACCCGCGCGGCAGGATGGGAGACGTGACGGAGATGCTGGCGGAGTTCGGCGCACCGACGCGGGAGTGGTTCACCGCCGCCTTCGCCGCGCCCACGCCCGCGCAGGCGGGCGCGTGGCGGGCGGTCGCCGCCGGACGACACGCGCTGGTCGTCGCCCCCACCGGCTCCGGCAAGACGCTCGCCGCGTTCCTCTGGTCCCTGGACCGGCTGGCCCGGGAGCCGGTGCCGGACGACCGGCGGCGACGCTGCCGGGTGCTCTACGTCAGTCCGCTCAAGGCCCTGGCGGTGGACGTCGAGCGGAACCTGCGCACCCCGCTGGCGGGCATCCGGCAGGCGGCCACCCGGCTCGGGGTCGCACCGCCGGACGTCACCGTCGGGATGCGCACCGGTGACACCCCCGCCGACGAGCGCCGGGCCTTCGCACGCACCCCGCCGGACGTCCTCATCACCACCCCGGAGTCACTGTTCCTGCTGCTCACCTCGGCGGCGCGGGACTCCCTGCGCGGAGTCGAGACGGTCATCCTCGACGAGGTGCACGCGGTGGCCGGCACGAAACGCGGCGCGCACCTGGCGCTCTCCCTGGAACGCCTCGACGAACTCCTCCCCCGGCCGGCGCAGCGGATCGGCCTGTCCGCGACGGTCCGTCCGATCGACGCCTGCGCCCGGTTCCTGGGCGGCTCCCGGCCGGTCGACGTGGTGCAGCCACCGTCCGCCAAGACCATCGAGCTCAGCGTCCAGGTGCCGGTGGCGGACATGGCCCGGCTCGACGAGGTCGAACCCTCCGAGGACGACCTCGGCGGCCCCGGCCCCCGCCGGGCCTCGATCTGGCCGGCGGTGGAGGAGCGGGTCCTCGCCCTGGTCCGGACACACCGCTCGACGATCGTCTTCACCAACTCGCGACGCAGTGCCGAACGGCTCTGCGCCCGCCTCAACGAGCTGGCCGCCGACCCGCCACCCGAGCCGGCGTCACCCCGACCGCCGGCCGAGATCGTCGCCCAGTCCGGCACCGCCGACGGGGCCGCCCCGGTGATCGCCCGCGCCCACCACGGCAGCGTCTCCCGGGAGGAGCGCAAGCACATCGAGGAGGCGCTCAAGTCCGGGCAGCTGCCCTGCGTGGTCGCCACCTCCAGCCTGGAGCTGGGCATCGACATGGGCGCGGTCGACCTGGTCGTGCAGATCGAGGCGCCGCCGAGCGTGGCGGCCGGCCTGCAACGCGTCGGCCGGGCCGGACACCAGGTCGGCGCGGTCTCCCGGGGCGTGGTCTTCCCCAAGCACCGGGGCGACCTGCTCTCGTGCGCGGTGGTGGCGGACCGGATGGCCGCCGGGGCGATCGAGGAACTGCACCACCCGCGCAACCCGCTCGACGTGCTCGCCCAGCAGATCGTCGCGATGGTCGCGCTCGAACCGTGGCGGGTCGACGAGCTGGCCGCCGTGGTCCGCCGGGCCGCCCCCTTCGCCGAACTGCCCGACTCCGCCCTGCACGCGGTGCTGGACATGCTCTCCGGGCGGTACCCGTCGACCGCCTTCGCCGAGCTGCGTCCCCGCCTGGTCTGGGACCGCGCCACCGACGTGCTGACCGGCCGGCAGGGCGCGCAGCGGCTCGCGGTCACCAGCGGCGGGACCATCCCGGACCGGGGGCTGTTCGGCGTCTTCCTGGCCGGGGCGGAACGCGCCGCCCGGGTCGGCGAGCTGGACGAGGAGATGGTCTACGAGTCCCGGGTGGGTGACGTCTTCCTGCTCGGCTCCTCGTCCTGGCGGATCGAGGAGATCACCCCGGACCGGGTGCTGGTCTCCCCCGCCCCCGGGCAGGCCGCCCGGATGCCGTTCTGGAAGGGCGACCAGGCGGGCCGCCCGGTCGAGCTGGGCCGGGCGATCGGAGCCCGGGTGCGGGCACTGCTACGGCAGGACGACGAGTCCGCGCTGGCGACGCTGCGCGCCGGTGGGCTGGACGACTGGGCCGCCGGCAACCTGATGGCCTACCTGCGCGAGCAGCAGGCCGCCACGCGGTCCCTCCCGGACGACCGGACGGTGGTGGTCGAGCGGTTCCGCGACGAGCTGGGCGACTGGCGGCTGGCCGTGCACAGCGTGCTCGGCGCCCGGGTCAACGGGCCGTGGGCGCTGGCGATCGGCCGCCGGCTGGCCGAACGGTACGGCGTGGACGCCCAGGTGATGCCCGCCGACGACGGCATCGTGGTCCGCCTTCCGGACACCGCCGACGCCCCGCCCGGCGCCGACGTGGTCGCCTTCGACCCGGACGAGATCACCCAGCTCGTCGAGGAGTCGGTCGGCACGTCGGCGCTCTTCGCCGCCCGGTTCCGCGAGTGCGCGGCCCGGTCGCTGCTGCTCCCCCGCCGGGACCCACGCCGCCGCCAGCCGCTCTGGCAGCAACGGCAACGGGCCGCGCAGCTGCTCGACGTCGCCCGGGAGTACGGCGACTTCCCGGTCACCCTGGAGGCGGCCCGCGAGTGCCTCCAGGACGTGTTCGACCTGCCCGCGCTGACCACGCTGATGCGGGAACTGGCCACCCGGCGGGTCCGCCTGGTCGAGGTGGAGACGTCCCCGCCGTCGCCGTTCGCCCGCTCGCTGCTGTTCGGATATGTCGGTGCGTTCCTCTACGAGGGGGACGCCCCGCTGGCCGAACGGCGGGCCGCTGCCCTGGCGCTGGACTCCGGTCTCCTCGGCGAGCTGCTCGGCCGGGTCGACCTGCGCGAACTGCTCGACCCCACGGTGCTCGCCGAGACCGACCGGCAGCTGCGCTGGCTGACCGAGCAGCGCCGGCCCCGCGACGCCGAGGACGTGGTGGAACTGCTGCGGGTGCTCGGCGACCTGACCGACGCGGAGCTGGCCGAGCGGGGCGTACCGGCGGACTGGCCGACCGGACTGGCCGCCGCCCGCCGGGTGCTGCGGCTGCGGATCGCCGGCCAGGAGCGCTGGGTCGGCGTGGAGGACGCCGCCCGGCTGCGGGACGCGCTCGGCGTGGCGCTGCCGGTCGGCGTGCCGGAGGCGTACCTCGCGCCGGTCGCCGACCCGCTCGGCGACCTGGTCTCCCGGTACGCCCGCACCCACGGCCCGTTCGCCGCGGCGACCTGCGCGGCCCGCTTCGGGCTCGGGGTCGCCGTGGTGGAACAGACGCTGCGCCGGCTCGCCGCGACCGGGCGGGTGGTCTCCGGGGAGTTCCTACCCCAGAGCGCGGGCACCCAGTGGTGCGACGCGGAGGTGCTGCGCCTGTTGCGCCGCCGGTCGCTGGCCGCGCTGCGTCGGGAGATCGAGCCGGTGCCGCCCCGCACGCTCGCCACCTTCCTGCCCCGCTGGCAGCAGATCGGCGCGGCGGCCCGGGGCGTCGAGGCGCTCGCCGCCGCCGTCGAGCAGCTCCAGGGCGTGGCGGTGCCGGCGTCCGCGCTGGAACGGCTGGTGCTGCCGGCCCGGGTGGCCGACTACTCCCCCGCCTTCCTCGACGAACTGTGCGCCAGCGGTGAGCTGGTCTGGGCCGGGTCGGGGGCGATCTCCGGCGGCGACGGCTGGGTCACCCTGGCGTACGCCGACGCCGCGCCGCTGCTGCTCCCTGCGCCGGACGAGGCGCTGGCCCTCACCCCGGCACACCAGGCGGTGCTGGACGCGCTGGCCGACGGGCAGGCCCTCTTCTTCCGGTCCCTCTCCGACCGGGTGGGCTCAGGCGACGACGCGGTACTCACCGCCGTGCTGTGGGACCTGGTCTGGGCCGGGCACCTCACCAACGACACGCTCGCCCCACTGCGCGCCTCGCTCGGCGGAGGCGGGGCGCACCGGGCCCGACCCGCCGCCCCGCGCACCCGCTACCGCCGCCCCGGTCGGATGGCACTACCCGCCCGCAGCGGTCCCCCGACGGTGGCCGGACGCTGGTCCCGGCTGCCCGAGCGGGACACCGACCCGACCCGGCGGGCCGCCGCCCTGGCCGATCTGCTGCTGGAACGGCACGGGGTGCTCACCCGGGGCGCGGTCGTCGCCGAGCAGGTCACCGGCGGTTTCAGCGCGGTCTACCCGGTGCTGTCCGGGCTGGAGGAACGGGGGGCGGCCCGACGCGGGTACTTCGTCGAGGGGTTGGGGGCGGCGCAGTTCGCGGTGCCCGGCGCGGTGGACCGTCTCCGTGCCCTCGCCGACACCGCCGACGGGACGCGGACGCGCGGCGGGGCACCCCTGGTGCTGGCGGCGACCGACCCGGCCAACCCGTACGGGGCGGCGCTGCCCTGGCCGGAGCGGGTGGTCGACTCCGGCGACGGCACCGCCCCCGCCACCGGCCACCGGGCCGCCCGCAAGGCCGGTGCCCTGGTCGTGCTGGTCGACGGGGAGCTGGTGCTCTACGTCGAACGCGGCGGGCGGACGATCCTGTCGTTCAGCGCCGAGGCAGAGGCGCTCACCGGCGCGGCCAAGGCGTTGGCCGACGCGGTGCACTCCGGCGCGCTCGGCGCGATCTCGGTGGAACGCGCGGACGGGGAGGCGGTGCACGTCTCCCCGCTGCGCGACGCGCTGACCACCGCCGGCTTCCGGGCCACGCCCCGGGGCCTGCGCCTGCGCGGCTGACGCACCGGCCGAGGCTCAGCCCAGGTCGGCGAGGACGGCCTCGTAGCGCCTGCGCTGCTCGGTGCTGGTGGTGGTGCCCAGGTAGCTGAGCACGACGGTGCCCTTCCGGTACGCGTCGGCGCCCCACATGTCGGCCCGGTTCACCGCGTTCGCCTCGTCGGGGAAGACGTACACCGAGACGGTGTCGGTGACGAGCAGCTCGGCGCAGCCCAGCCCAGCGCCGTTCGGTCCGCAGTCGACCGAGCGGTCCCGGACGCCGGACACCGGCAGTTTCGCGGCCCGGAACGCGTCCATCACCTGCCGGGCACCGGGCGCACCGGCCGAGCGGGTCGGCATGACGAACTGCGGGGTGCGGGACGGGCGCGCTTCGCTGGTCACCGGCGGGGTGGGCCGTCCGGTCCGGGGTGGGCCGCTCGGGGTGGCACCCGGGCTCGGCGTCACGGAGGGGGCAGCCGGCGGGGTGCTCTCCGCCGGAGTGGCCCACACGGGCGCGCTGGCCGAGGGGGCACTGTCGGCACGGTCGTCGGTGTCGTCACCGCAGCCGGCGAGGGCGGTGGCGAGCACGAGCAGGGCGGCGACGGTCAGGGTACGGGGTGCGGAGGTCACCCCTCGTAGTCTGCCGAACCGTCCGCGCCCACGGGAGGGCCGGTCGGTCGGCGACCGGCCACCGCCCGCCCCGGTCGACGCCCGGCATCCGCCGACGGCCGGCGTGACGGGTGGTCGGGCCGGGTGCGACCGGGGTCGAGGGCAGCCGGGGCGACGACGACCCGACGTGACGACCTAGGGTGGGTCCATGGGGTTCGGATGGGTGTCGTTGACCACGGACTACGGGCTCTCGGACGGGTTCGTCGCGGCCTGCCACGGCGTCATCGCCCGCCTGGCGCCGCAGGTACGCGTGATCGACGTGACCCACCTGGTGCCCCCGACCGACGTACGGCACGGGGCGGCGGTGCTCGCCCAGACCGTGCCGTTTTTGCCGGCCGGGGTGCACGTCGCGGTGGTCGACCCGGGCGTCGGCACCAGCCGGCGGGGGATCGCCGTCGAGGCTCCCGGTGGGCTGCTGGTCGGGCCGGACAACGGGCTGCTGGTGCCGGCCGCCGAGGCGTTGGGCGGCGTCCGCGCGGCGGTCGAGCTGACGAACCCACGGTGGCTGGCCCCGGAGGTGTCCCGCACCTTCCACGGACGGGACGTCTTCGCCCCGGTCGCCGCCCGGCTGGCCACCGGGGCGTCCCTGGCCGAGGCGGGCCCCGCGCTCGACCCGGCCGACCTGGTCCGACTGCCGGAGCCGGTGCTGGAGGTGACCCCGACGGGTTTCACCGCCGAGGTGCTCACCGTCGACCACTTCGGCAACGTCCAGCTCGCCGCACCCCCGTCGGTCCTGGCCGACCGCCCGCCGACGCTCCGGGTGGGCGGGCACGAGGCGGTGCACGGGCGGACCTTCGGCGACGCGCCCCCGGGCCAAATCGTGATCTACGTCGACTCCGCCGACCGGGTCGCGGTGGCGGTGAACGGGGGCCGGGCAGCGGACCGCCTGGGGGTACGACCAGGCGATCCGGTACCGGTCCGGCATCCGGACTGAGCCGGTCCCCGCCTGCGCCGGTATCACCTACTGTGGAATGCTCGAAGGGTGGGCGAGCAGTGGGTTCCAACGACCTGTCCCTGCTGCGGTTACCGGACCGGTGGGGGCACCTGTCCGGTCTGCTTCTGGACAGACGACGGCCAGGGCGACACGGACGCCGACGTGGTCCGGGGCGGCCCCAACGGCGACCTGAGCCTGTCCCACGCGCGGCTCAACTTCGCCATCTACGGCGCGAGCCACCCCCGCTACCAGGAGATGGTCCGCCCACCCCGTCCGGACGAGCAGCCCTGACGTCCGCACCGCCTGCCCCGGAGCCGGAGGTCCGGCCGCAGCCCGGATGACCGCGCCGGGCCCGCACGACCACGCCCCGCACCCGGCCCGCTCCCCGTGCCCGGCCCGGTACGGCGAGGCAGGATGGACGGGTGCCCGAAGGTGACACCGTCTGGAACACCGCCCGCGTGCTGGACCGCGCGCTGGCGGGTCGCCGGCTGACCGGGTCCGACTTCCGGGTGCCGCAGCTCGCCACCACCGATCTCACCGGCGCGACGGTGCACGGCTGCGTCAGCCGGGGCAAGCACCTGCTGCTCCGGCTGACGTCACCGCCCGCCGAGTCCCCTGCCGGCGACCGGGACGGAGCCTGGACGCTGCACTCGCACCTGCGGATGGACGGGGCCTGGCGGGCGTACGCGCCGGGCGAACGGTGGACGGGGCGCCCGGCGCACCTGATCCGGGTGGTGCTGCGTACGGCCGACGCGGTCGCCGTCGGCTACCACCTGCACGAGGTCGCCCTGGTGCCGACCGCCGAGGAGGACGCGCTCGTCGGTCACCTCGGCCCCGACCTGCTCGGCCCGGACTGGGACGCGGCCGAGGCGGTCCGCCGGCTGGCGGCCGGCCCGACGGTCCCCGTCGGCGAGGCCCTGCTCGACCAGCGCAACCTCGCCGGGGTGGGCAACCTCTACAAGTGCGAGCTGCTCTTCCTGCGCGGTGTCTCCCCGTGGACACCCGTCGGCGAGGTGCCGGACCTGCCCGGTCTGGTCGGCCTCGCCCAGCGACTGCTCGCCGCCAACCGGGGCCGGTGGACGCAGAGCAGCACCGGTTCGTTGCGCCGGGGCGAGACCAGCTACGTCTACGGCCGCCGCGCCCAGCCGTGCCGGCGCTGTGGCACCGCCGTCCGCAAGCGCGACCTGGGGAACCGGGTCACCTACTGGTGCCCCACCTGCCAGCCGGAACGTTCCGGCGGCACCCAGATTGACACGATTGGGTAATTCCCCGGCCCGGGGCGACTGTCGCATGCTGCGTCTACGCGCTCACCCACCGTCAGCGCGGCGCCACGGGTACGACCTCCACCACACCGGGGTGGCGGTCGTCGTACCCCCGTCCCCGGGGGACACCATGGCCATCTTCCGCAGACTCCGCCCCGCCCGGACGGTTCCGGTGGCCCGGGGCACCGCCGACCCGCCCACGCCCGACCGGGCGACCCCGCCGACGGGCACAGCCGGCACGGTGCCCGCGCCGGGCACCGGGACGAACCCACCCGCCGTCCTGGACCCGGAGGCCGTCCCGCGATGTTTCGGCCCGGAGCCGAACGTCGCCACCAGCCCCCGCCCCCGGATCGACGGCACCGGCCGGGTGGTGCCGGGCACCGGCCTGCGCAAGTTCGTCGACCCGCTGCCCCGGCCGGGCCCCGGGCAGGCCGACGCGCTGGGCGGCTACCTACCGGTGGCCGTGCCCGACACGATCAGCTACCCGGGCTGCGACTACTACGAGATCGGCCTCCAGGAGTACCGTCAACGCCTGCACCGGGACCTGCCGCCGACCCGGCTGCGCGGGTACCGCCAGCTCAACCTCGGCACCGACCGGCACGGGCACAACACGGTCGGCCCGCCCGCGCGGGCGTACCACCTGGGGCCGATGATCGTGGCGCGCCGCGACCGGCCGGTCCGGGTCAAGTTCATCAACCAGCTGCCCACCGGGCGTGCCGGGGAGCTGTTCCTACCGGTCGACGCGACCCTGCCGGGAGCCGGGAGCGGACCGCTGGACGGGCCGGCACCGTACCCGCAGAACCGGGCGGTGCTCCGCCTCCAGGGAGCCCGGACCGCCTGGATCAGTGCCGGCAACCCCACCCAGTGGGTCACGCCGGCCGCCGAGATCACCCCGTATCCGACCGGACCCGGGCTGACCCCCGTGCCGGACATGCCGCCGCCCGGCCCGGGAGCCACCACCCTGTACTACCCGAACGACCAGAGCGGCCGGCTGATGTGGTTCCACGACAACACCCTCGGCCTGTCCCGGCTCACCACCTACTCCGGGCAGCTCGCCCCGTACCTGCTCGTCGACCCGGCCGAGGAGCGGCTGGTCGCCGACGGCGTCCTCCCGGCCGACCAGGTCCCGCTGGTGATCACCGACCGGACCTTCGTCCCGGACGACGCGCAACTCGCCGCCGAGGACCCGACCTGGGACCGGGACCGCTGGGGAGCCTGTGGCAGCCTCTGGTACCCGCACGTCTACCAGCCCCGGCAGAACCCGTTCCGCCCCGACGGACGGAACCCGACCGGCCGCTGGGACTACGGCCCGTGGTGCCGGCACCCGGAGAGCGCGGCCGTGCGACACGGGCCGACACCGAATCCGTACCACGACCCGGTCGACGCGCCCGACCAGCCGCCGCTGGCCCCGGGCGTGCCGCACCCGTCGGCCGTTCCCCAGGTGTACGGGGACACCCCGCTGGTCAACGGCGTCGCCTACCCGTACCTGACGGTCGAACCCCGGGCCTACCGGTTCCGGATCCTCAACGCCTGTCCGGACCGGAGCCTCAACCTCCAGCTCTACCGGGCCCGCTCGGACCAGCCGATGTGGGACGACGACGGCAACCTCACCGACGCCGGGGCGGGCGAGGTGCCCATGGTCGAGGCGGTCCGCACTCCCGGCCACCCGGCGTACTGGCCGACCGACGGGCGGGACGGCGGCGTGCCCGATCCCCGGGCGGCCGGTCCGGAGATCGTCCGGCTCGGCAACGAGTGCGGCCTGCTGCCCGCCCCGGTGGTGCTGGCCAACCGTCCGGTCGGTTACCGGTACGACCGGCTCGACCCGGGGGTGCTCAACGTCGACGGGCACACCCTGCTGCTCACCCCGGGCGAGCGGGCCGACGTGGTCGTCGACTTCGCCGCCGTGGCCCCGGGCAGCACCCTGATCCTGTACAACGACTGCCCGGCCCCGCTCCCCGGCGGCGACCCCCGGTACGACCACCACGCCACCTCGCCCGGCGCGGTGCCCGGGTACGGCCCGGACACCCGTACCCTGCTCCAGTTCCGGGTGGCGGGCACGCCGGCCGACCGGTACGACGTGGACCGGCTGCGGGAACATCTGCCCGTCGCGTACGCGGCCAGCCAGGCGCCACCGATCGTGCCGCAGCCGGCGTACGACCGGGCCTTCGGCACCCGGACCGAGCAGGACACGGCCGTCCCCGTGCACGCCACCTCGGTCAGTTTCACCCCGGCCGGCGCGACCGGCCCGGTCACCCTGCCGGTGGTCGACCGGGCGGTCCAGCAGGTCTTCGAGCCGGAGCACGGCCGGCTGACCGGTCGGCTCGCCGCCCCGCTCCCCGGCACCGGGAGGACCGACGGCGACCCGGTGGCCCGCGAACCGGAGGACCCGCCCACCGAGATCCTGTACGCCACCGACCCGGCCGTGCCGGTCGGATCACCCGCCGACGGCACCCAGCTCTGGCGGATCCGGGGCGAGGGACGGCTGACCCAGCCGCTGCACCTCGGCGGCGGCGACGTGCAACTGGTCAACCGGGTGGCCCGGGACGGCACGGTCCGCCCTCCGGCGGCGGACGAACGGGGCTGGAAGGAGACCGTCCGCGTCGACCCCCGGGAGGACGTGGTGGTCGCCGTGCGGCCCGTCCCGCCCGGCCTGCCGTTCACCGTCGGCGACTGTGTCCGTCCCCTCGACCCGACCGACGGCGACGCCCGCCCGGTCGACCTGGGTTGGGAGTACCGCTGGCACAGCCAGCTCGCCGCCCATCGGGACCAGGGTATGGACCGTCCGTTGGTGGTGCGGGTCTCCCCCCGGGCGCCCACCGGACTGACCGCCACCCCGGTCCCGGGCTCGGCCATCGCCCTGCCCGCGATCGCGCTGGCCTGGACCGGCCACGGCGACCGGCCGCCGGCCACCCGGCACCGGCTGGAACGGGCGACCGACATCGCCTTCGCCGGCCCGGTCACCGTGCTGGCCGTGGCCGCCGCCGCGACCCGGTACGTCGACGCCACCGTCACCCCGGGCGTGACCTACCACTACCGGATCCGGGCGGAGAACGCGACGGCCTGTTCGACCTGGTCGAACAGCGTCCTCGCGACGGTCCGGCTGGCCGCGCCGACCGGCCTGAGCGCGGTGGTCGCCGCCGCCGCGCCGTTGCGGGTCGCGGTGCGGTGGACCAACCGGTCCTTCGCCACCGGCGTCGACGTGCAGCGGGCCACCAACCCGACCTTCACCAGCGGCCCCGTCACCACGGCGGTCGGGGTGACCGACCAGCACCTGGACCCGAGGGTCGCCCCGGAGACCACCTACTACTACCGGGCCCGCACCACCTACCTGGGTGCCGTCTCGCCCTGGTCCACGGTCGGCGTGGTGACCACCCCACCCGTGCCCAGGACCCCGACCGCGGTGATCGCCACGGCCTGTACGGCAGGCCCGGAGAGTGCCACGGTGATCCTCCGCTGGACCTCCGGCACGGCCACCGGGGCGGGCTGCGGGTTCGTCGTCGAACGTGCCGCCGACGCGGCCTTCTCCCGGGAGCTGACCGCCTTCACCGTCTCCGGACGCGGTTTCACCAACACCGGGCTACGGCGCGGGGTCTCCTACTGGTACCGGGTACGCGCGTTCAACGTGGTCGGTAGCTCGGCGTTCACCGCGCCGGTGCCGGTGACCACACCGGGTTGAGCCGGTCGGCTAGTGGCTCGGTGCCCGTCGCGGGTCGCCGACCGCGCGCAGTTCCGCCAGGGCCGAGGCCACCCCATGCAGCAGGTCGGTCGCCTCGGTCAGCCGGGAGGCGGCCGGATGGGTGCCGGTGGGACGGGCGTCCTCGGCGACGTAACCGGCCGCCGCGACGACGAGCTGCTCGTACGCGGCCACCCCCTCGTGCAGCTGCCCCACCAGCACCCGGTGGGTCTCGGCCAGCGACTCGCCGGCCGGTGCCGGCGCGAGTCGCATCGCCCGTTCCACGTTCGCCACCCGCTCGGCGAGATCCCGCAGGGAACGGTCGGCCGCCGCCGCTTCGAGCACCGCCGGGTCGGCCAGCCCGGTGAGCCGGCCGGCCATTCCCGCGAGGGTCAACGCGGCCCGGTCGAGGCGGGCCCACGGCTCGGCCGCGGCGGTGCCGCGCAGCGCCATCCGGGCGCGGGCCCGACGCACCTCGGCGAGCACGTTCGGGCCGGCCGGGAGGCGTTCCACGGCGGCGACCAGCCGGGCCCGGGAACGGGCGGCGGCCTCGGTCGGGTCCAGCGGGGGCGGGGCCGGCCGTGCCGCGTGCGCCCGCAGGTCGACCCAGCGCCAGGCGGCCAGCATCAGGGCGCTGCCCGCCGCGCCGGCCCAGGCCGCGTCAGGCAGGCCGAGGCCGGCGTACGGGGTGAGGACCGCCGCCGCGCCGCCGAGCCCACCGGCGGTGACGCTCCACCGTCGGGCGGACCGGCGCAACCGGTGCAGCCGCCGGAAGTATCGCGCTCGCTCGTCTGCCACGCCTACCTCCTCGACCCGTCCGCTCAGCCGGCGGCGGTGGTGGTGTCCCCGGTGCCCCGGTCGCGGCCCATGCTGGCGCGAAGCTCGTCCAGCCGGGCCGCCGCGGCCGGGTCGGCGGCCGCTGCCGCCTGCTCGACGCCGGGCCGCTGCTGCCGGCCGGCGAGCTGCTCGCCGGCCATGCTGGCCCGGATCTGCTCCAGCCGGGAGGACCCGGCCGAGTCGAGCGCGGACTTCTGGATCTCCAGCATCCGGCCCTCGACCGAGTTGCCGGCCAGTTCGGCGCGGCCCATCGCGTTGGCGTACCGCCGCTCGATCCGGTCGCGCACCTCGTCCAGGCTGGGCGTGTTGGCGGGTGCGGTGAGGGCGGACATCGACTCCAGCGAGCGGGCCACGCTCTCCTGCATCTTGGCCTGCTCAAGCTGGCTGAGCAGCTTCGTGCGCTCGGCCAGCTTCTGCTGGAGGATCATCGAGTTGTTCTCCACCGCGCGCCGGGCCTGGGCCGCCGCGCCGATGGCCTGGTCGTGCAGGGTCTTGAGGTCCTCGGCCGCCTGCTCGGCCGAGACGAGCTGGGTGGCGAGGACCTGCGCGGACTGCTCGTACCTGGTGGCCTCGGCCTCGTCACCCTTGGCTCGCGCCTGGTCGGCCAGGACGAGGGCCTGGCGGGCCATTCCCTGGAGGCGCTCGACCTCGGACATCTGCCGGGAGAGCTTCATCTCCAGCTGGCGCTGGTTGCCGATCACCGCCGCGGCCTGCTGCACCAGTGCCTGGTGCTGGCGCTGCGCCTCCTCGATGGCCTGCTGGATCTGCACCTTCGGGTCGGCGTGTTCGTCGATCCGGGCGCCGAAGAGCGCCATCAGGTACTTCCAACCCTTGACGAACGGGTTCGCCATCTCCGCGGTATCCCCTCAGTCGCGTCGCTGCGCCCGGTGACCTGTGCCGGACGGGCCGCCCGGCACGCCGGCGGCCTGTCCATCGTCGCAGCCGGGCGCCACTGGCGTCGGCTGTGGCGTGGACCGGACGATCTGCTGATCAACCCTACGCGGCCGGCGCCAGGTCGACCACGCGACGATCGGGGGCGGAGCCGGTCAGGCGGCGCAGACCACGTCCCGCTCGGCCGGGCGGACCCGGTTGGTGCGCAGCGTGGCCTTCAGCGGCGAGTCCTGCCGGACGGCCACCGAGACCGGGCCGTCGGCGGTCACCTGCCGGACGCCCTGCGGGGCGACCTTGCGGACCGACGGGCGGGCCACCGGCTCGGCCGGCTCGCCGGCGACCGGCACCAGCACGCCCGGCATCTGCTCGGCCAGCGCCACGGTGTCGCTGACCTCGCGGAGCACCTCGGAGAGGCGGGCGCCGAGCGCGTCGCAGATGGCGGCCAGCAGCTCGCTGGAGGGCTCCTTCTGGCCGCGTTCGATCTCGGAAAGGTAGCCCAGGCTGACGTTCGCGGCCGAGGAGACCTCGCGCAGGGTGCGGTGCTGCCCCTGCCGGCGTGCCCGCAGTGCGTCACCGATCACCCGGCGTAGCAGGACCATCGCACCTCCCTTGACGGGACCTCTGCCCGGCGACCGGATCACGCCGGGCGACCTCAGCCGTCCCGACACCGAAACCGAACCGTCGGAGCCTTCCCGCAACCGTACCCGCTGAGGGCCCCCGCGACATACCACCCCGCCCGGTCCTGCCCCCGCAGCGGTCAGCGCCCCGCCCCGGCGGTGACCTCCCCGGCAGCCACGATCCGTTCGGTGAGCAGCCGCAACGCCTCGACGACGGCGGTCGACCGGATCCGGTCACGGCCGCCGTCGAGGTCGAGCTCGCGGACCGCCGTCCCGTTCGGTCCGGCGACCGCGACGAAGACCAGCCCGACCGGCTTGCCGTCCTGCGGCTCCGGACCGGCCACCCCGGTGGTCGCCACCCCCCAGTCCGCGTCGCAGCGACGCCGTCCACCCTCGGCGAGCGCGACCGCCACGTCCGGATCGACCGGCCCACGGTCCGCGAGCAACCCGTCGGGTACGCCCGCGAGCTGTGCCTTCAGCTCCGTCGCGTACACCACCAGCCCGCCCCGGTAGATCCCGCTCACCCCGGCGATCTCGACGATCGAGGCGGCCAGCGACCCGCCGGTCAGCGACTCCACCGAGGCGAGGGTCTCCCCCCGCTCGGAGAGCCGGTGCACGACCCCGGCCGCCGGGTTGATCACCGGCCGGTCGTCCGGACCGCCCGACGTCGTCGTCCCACTGCTGCGCACCACCATGCCCGCAGTCCTTCCCCCGGCGCGCCCGGATGAACCGTCGCCGGAACGTTCACCGCACGGTACGCAGGCGCAGCGCGCGGGCGACGTAGTCGAAGCCGGTGAGCACCGTGACGGCCACCGCGGCGGCCATGATCCACCCAGCGGCGCCGGCCACGGCGGCCGGCATCGGCCACAGGTACCAGACGATGGCGAGGATCTGCAACGCGGTCTTGGCCTTGCCACCCCGGCTGGCCGCGATCACCCCGTGCCGGATCACCCAGAACCGGATGAGGGTCACCCCCAGCTCCCGGGTGAGGATCACCACGGTCACCCACCAGGGGACCACCGCATACCAGGAGAGCAGCAGCAGGGCGGCCCCGGTGAGCGCCTTGTCGGCGATCGGGTCGGCGACCTTGCCGACCGAGGTGATCAGGGCGAACCGGCGGGCGATCCAGCCGTCCACGAAGTCGGTCAGCGAGGCGAGGGCGAAGACCAGGCAGGCCGCCAGCCGCCAGCCGGCGTGCGTCATCTGGGAGGCGACCACCAGAACCATGAAGATCGGCACCAGCAGCAACCGCAACGCGGTCAGCGCGTTGGCCGCGTTGAGCACCGGCACCGGGGCCACCACGGCCGGCGGCGTCGAGTCGGCCGTCCCGGTCACCCGTCCGCCCCGATCCGGCGTTCCCGGCAACGCACCACGTGGCTCCCCCGCTCCGTCAGGGCCCGCCGTCACCGTGCCGCGCCGGGCGCCGCCGAGATCATCTCATCCGGAACCGCGATCAGGTCCACCCCTTCGGTGCCGGTGACCGTCGCCCGGACCAGATCGCCCGGACGCAACGCGGCCAGGTCGACACCGCCGCCGGACGGGGCGACCAGCGTGGTGGATCCGTCCACCTCGGGGGCCTGGTGGGCCGCCCGGCCCTCGACCACGCCGCCGTCGACCGCGTCGACCAGCACCTCGACGGTCGCGCCGAGCCGGTCCTCGGCGCGCTGCGAGCAGAGTTCGTCGGCGAGTGCGCTGATCTTGTCGTACCGGCGCTTGACGGTGGCGGCGGAGACCTTGCCGGGCAGGTCGGCGGCCTCGGTGCCGTCCTCGTCGCTGTAGTCGAACACGCCGATCGCGTCGAGCCGGGCGGCGGTCAGGAAGCGGACCAGCTCCTCGACGTCGCCCCGGGTCTCGCCGGGGAAACCGACGATGAAGTTGCTCCGGGCACCCGCCTCCGGGGCCAGCTCGCGGGCGGTGGCGAGCAGCTCCAGGAAGCGGTCGGTGGAGCCGAAGCGGCGCATCCGGCGCAGCACCGGCTCGCTGGAGTGCTGGAAGGACAGGTCGAAGTACGGGGCCACGCCGGGGGTGGTGGCGATCGCCTCGACCAGGCCGGGACGGGTCTCGGCGGGCTGGAGGTAACTGGCCCGCACCCGGACGATGCCGTCGATCGCGGCGAGCTGGGGCAGCAGCTTCTCCAGGGCGCGGGGGTCGCCCAGGTCCTTGCCGTACGACGTGGAGTTCTCGCTGACCAGCACCAGCTCCCGTACGCCGGTCTTGGTCAGCCACTCCGCCTCGGCGAGCAGCTCGTCCGGCGTACGGGAGACGAAGGCGCCCCGGAAGGCGGGGATCGCGCAGAACGCGCAGCGCCGGTCGCACCCGCTGGCCAGCT
This sequence comes from Micromonospora inyonensis, assembly GCF_900091415.1. NCBI lineage: Bacteria > Bacillati > Actinomycetota > Actinomycetes > Micromonosporales > Micromonosporaceae > Micromonospora > Micromonospora inyonensis. Next base: position 3,493,793 of record NZ_FMHU01000002.1, read on the forward strand.
TGAGCGAGGCGACCGGGCCGGTGTCGAGCCGGCGGCGCAGCACCTGGCGCAGGTGCGCCGGGGTGTGCGCGTCGGTCTCCGGAGCCTCGGTGCGGACTCCGGTGGCGTGGCCGGGCAGCGACACCCCGCTGCCCCGACGGGCCACCGGGGTCAGGGGCAGCAGCTCACGCCGGTCCCGGGGGGTGTGCGCGCCGACCGCCTCGCCGTTGACCACCGAGGTCAACCGGGCGGAGATGTCCGGGTAGTCGTCGAAGCTCAGCACCGCCTGCGCCTCGGGCAGGCTGTCGGCCAACTCCCGCCCGTACCGTTCGGCCATGCACCCGGCCGCGACCACCTTGGCGCCGGTGTCGGCGGCGGCCAGCAGGGTCTGGATGGAGTCCTGTTTGGCCTTGGCCACGAAGCCGCAGGTGTTGACGACCACCACGTCGGCCCCCTCGCCGTCGGTGGTCACCTGCCAACCGTCGGCGTGCAGGCGGGCGGCCAACTCCTCCGAGTCGACCTCGTTGCGGGCACAGCCCAGGGTCAGCAGGGCGACCCGGCGACCGTCAGCGGGGGACGACGGCGTCAGACGCGCCGAGCGGGAGCTGTCGGAAGAGGTGGCAGACACCACCCGAGGGTACCGGGCGCGGCGGGGCCGCCCACCGACGCCCGGCCACACGACCGGCCCGGCGCGCACCGCCGCGCCATTCGTCCGGTCATGCCGGCACGGTGGCGGCGAGCCGGACGAGCCGGTCGAGAAGGAAGACCTCGGTGCCGCTCAGACCGACCGAACAGAAGACGCTCACGTCGTCCCGACTGGCCCGTCCGGCCGCCGCGCCGGCCAGCACCGCGCCCAGGTCGGCCAGCCGTCCCGCGTACGGTGGCCGGGCGGCGAGCATCGGCGGGTCGTACGCGGCGGCCTGGATGGGTGAGTCGGTGACCAGCACGTCGGCGGCGTCCAGCAGGTCGGTCCCGAACTCGGTGCGCCCGTGCTGCTTGAACCCGACGGTGGTGACGTGGGTGCCCGGGGCGACGTCCCGGGCGTCGAGCACCGGGGTCGCGCTGGTGGTGGCGAGCACCACCACGTCGCGGTCCCGCACCGCCTCGGCGGCGGTGGACACCGCGCGGGCCGGCACGCCCAGCTCGGCCCGGACCCGGGCGGCGAACCGCTCCCGATCCGCCGGGGTACGGCAGTGCACGGTCACCTCCCGCAGCGGCCGGACCGCGGCGACGGCCCAGACCTGGCTCCACGCCTGCCCACCCGCCCCGATCACACCGAGGGTGGTGGCGTCCGGCCGGGCCAGCACGTCCGCCGCGACCCCGCCCAGTCCCCCGGTCCGCCGGGAACCCAACTCCTCGCCGACGGCCACCGCCCGCACCGCCCCGGTACGACCGTCGTGCAGCACGACCAGCTGCTCCGCCTCCGGATGGCCGAAGGTGTCGTAGGAGCGGAAGCCGTACCACTCGCCGGTGAGGTGGCCGGCGGTGAGCACCAGCCGGCCCCCGCCCAGCGGGGCGGACGCGCGGGGCGGGGCGACCAGCCGACCCTCGTACGCGGCCAGCAGGGCGGCCCGCATGGCGTCGATCGTGCCGGGCGCGTCGAGGACCGCGGCCACCTCCTGGTCGGTGAAGAGCAGAGTCATACGTCAATCCTTGAACATGAAGGTACCTTCAGGTCAACCCCGGTGGTCCCGATCACCCGCTCCCGGTCGACACCGGCCCGCGCCACCACACCGGTGCTACGGTCGGCCTCGGCACTTGCGACCAGGGTGTCCCGGACGAGTGGTGGGCGTACCCGGTCACGCGAAGACGCCCCCGGACAGTGGTGGTCCTCGACCCGTCCGGGCCGGTCCCGGGCGCCTGTGACAGGGGTGACGTCATGGCCTGGCTCGTACTCGTGGTGTCCGGACTTCTGGAGACGGCGTGGGCGGTCGCCCTCGATCGCAGCGCCGGTTTCAGCCGTCCTCTGCCCACCGCGGTCTTCGCGGTCACGCTGGTGCTCAGCATGGCCGGGCTGGCCTACGCGCTCCGGGAGATCCCGGTCGGCACCGGGTACGCCGTCTGGGTGGGCATCGGCGCGGTCGGCACGGCGGCCGTCGGCATCCTGGCGCTCGGCGAGTCGGCCAACCTGCCCAGACTGGCCAGCCTGCTGCTGGTGGTGGCAGGCGTGGTGGGACTGAAGGTGTTCCACTAGCAGGGCCGGTCGCCGCCCGTCTCCGGTCGATGCCGGCCGCCGCCGAACGGGACGGGCGGCTGCTCCGCCGTGACGCGTAACGGCTGGTTCGAATGGGTAGAGACCGGTCGACGACATCGGTTTCCGCACCCGGAGGACGACATGGCGAACATGCACAGCACCGCCCGCCCGCGCAGCAACGCCGCACGCATCTGCACGGTCCTGGCCTTCGTCTTCGCCGTGCTCGCGGTCTTCATCTCCCCACTGCTGTTCGGGGTGGCGGGCCTGGTGCTCGGCATCGTCGGCGCGGTCCTCGGCGACAGGCCGCTCGGCTGGTACGCGGCCATCGCGAGCGTGGTCGGCGCGCTCGTCGGCGCCCTGCTCGTCGCCGCCCTGATCAACTAAGGACCCGCCCACCCGGGCGCGTACCCACGGGCCCGCCGGTCTCCGGCGGGCCCGACGCGTGCACCGGCCCGACACCCTCTGCGGGGTGGGTCGGGGTGGATGCAGGGGACCCTTCCTCGACAAAAAACGGTAGGAAGGGTCCCCTGCAACCACCCGGGCGGAGCGGTGCGACGGTGCGGAGCGGTGCGGCGGCGGGGGTGGTGCGGAGCGGCGGAGTTGCCGGCCGGGTCAGCTGTCGGCGGGCTGGAGGGCGGCCAGCGCCTCCTCCAGCTCGTCCGGCTTGACCAGCACGTCGCGGGCCTTGGAACCCTCGGACGGGCCGACGATGCCCCGGGTCTCCATCAGGTCCATCAACCGGCCCGCCTTGGCGAAGCCGACCCGCAGCTTGCGCTGGAGCATCGAGGTGGACCCGAACTGCGAGGTCACCACCAGCTCGATCGCCTGCACCAGCAGGTCGAGGTCGTCGCCGATCTCCTCGTCGATCTTCTTCTTGCCGTCCTGCGCCGGGGTTAGCACGTCCGGCCGGAACTCCGGCTCACGCTGGTCCTTGCAGAACTTGACGACGTCGCTGATCTCCTGCTCGGTGACCCAGGCGCCCTGGATCCGGATCGGCTTCGACGCGCCCATCGGCAGGAAGAGGCCGTCGCCCCGGCCGAGCAGCTTCTCCGCACCCGGCTGGTCGAGGATGACCCGCGAGTCGGCCAGCGACGAGGTGGCGAAGGCCAGCCGGGACGGCACGTTCGCCTTGATCAGACCGGTCACCACGTCGACCGACGGGCGCTGGGTGGCCAGCACGAGGTGGATGCCGGCGGCCCGGGCGAGCTGGGTGATCCGGACGACCGAGTCCTCCACGTCGCGCGGGGCGACCATCATCAGGTCGGCCAACTCGTCGACGATCACCAGCAGGTACGGGTACGGCTTCATCTCCCGCTCGCTGCCCGGCGGGGCGGTGATCTCGCCGGTGCGCACCTTGCGGTTGAAGTCGTCGATGTGCCGGACCCCGTTGGCGGCGAGGTCGTCGTAGCGCATGTCCATCTCGCGGACCACCCACTCCAGCGAGTCGGCGGCCTTCTTGGCGTTGGTCACGATCGGCGTGACCAGGTGTGGGATGCCCTCGTAGCCGGTCATCTCGACCCGCTTCGGGTCGATCAGCAGCAGCCGCACCTCGTCGGGGGTGGACCGGGTGAGGATCGACACCAGCAGCGAGTTGAGACAGCTCGACTTGCCCGCACCGGTGGCCCCGGCGATCAGGATGTGCGGCATCTTCGCCAGGTTGGCCACCACGTAGCCGCCCTCGATGTCCTTGCCGAGGGCGACCAGCATCGGATGGTGGTCGCTGGTGGCCGCCCGGGAGCGCAGCACGTCGCCGAGGGCCACGTTCTCCGGATCGGTGTTGGGGATCTCCACGCCGACCGCGCTCTTCCCCGGGATCGGGCTGAGGATCCGCACGTCCGGGGACTTCACCGCGTACGCGATGTTGCGGGAGAGCTGGGTGATCCGTTCGACCTTCACACCGGGGCCCAGCTCGACCTCGTACCGGGTGACCGTCGGCCCCCGGGTGAAGCCGGTGACCTCGGCGTCCACCCCGAACTGGTCGAACACCCCGGTGAGGGCGGCGATCACCTCGTCGTTGGCCTTGCTCCGGGTCTTCGGCGCGGCCCCGGTGTTGAGCAGGTTGGCCGGGGGGAGGGTGTAGTCGCCGGCCAACCCGGTGAGCGCGAGTTGCTCGGCCCGGGTGGGCGGCACGGAGTGCTCCGGCGGCTCCGGCTTGCGCCGGGCGGAGGGTACCCGGGCCGGCGGCTTGCGGGGCAGCACCAGGGTCTCCTGGAGGTCGACGCCGTCGGCGTAGGCGTCGTCGACCTCCGCCGGGTCGTCCGGCTCCGGCGGCGGCGCGGACTTGCGGGCCGGACGGCGGCGGGCCGGCTTCTCGCCCACCTCCACCACCTCGACCTCGTCGGTCGCCGGGGCCGGCGGCACGCCGAGCACCCCACCGGTGAGCAGGCCGAGCCTCTCGGGGACCTTGTTGATCGGCGTCGCGGTGACCACCAGCAGACCGAAGACCAGCAGCAGGATCAGCAGCGGTACGGCTACCCAGGCGGTGACCGCCCGGTCCAGCAGCCCGCCGACGCCCATGCCGACCAGGCCACCGGCGTAGTCGCGCTGCACGTGGTCCACCGGGTCCTGTCCGATGTGCAGCATGGCGGCGGTGGCGACGATCATGGACCCCCAGCCGACCAGGCCGCGCCCCCGGTGCGCCGGGTCGGCGGGCTCGCGCATCATCCGCCAGGCGCCGATGGTCAGCAGCACGGGAACGATGATGGAGATCGCGCCGAGGAAGAGTCGGACGCTGTCCGCCAGCCGGGCCCCGACCGGTCCCGCCCCGGAGAACCAGATCGCCACCGCGCTGAGGATCGCGAGCCCGAACAGGAGCAGGCCGGCGCCGTCGCGCCGGTGCTCCGGGCCCACCTCACGGGCGGTGGCGGCCTGCCGACCCGCGGCCCGGACCGTCCACCCGACACCGTGCGCGAGTCCCATCCAGACACTGGTGATCGCACGGCCCAGGTAGGCGCCGGGCGCGGGCCGGGCCGCCGGACGGCGGCTCCGGGCGGTCGCGCGGGTCTTCTTGGCCGGCTGGCGGGCACGGTTGTTCGTGGTACCGCGCGGCGACGCGCCGCGTCGCCGGCTCGCCTGAGAGGTACGGCCCGCCATAGAGTCACGGTAACGGCGCGACCCGGTAGTTCGCCGCTTTTACCGTCGTGTCCGTGCGTCGCAGCGCGCTGTCGGCACTCAGCCGTGATATTCGCCTCAGGAACCTCAGGGAGGGGTGCCGCCGATGGTGCCGCCGGAGTTCGGGGACGGCCCGGAGGGCCCGCTGGGCGGACACCCGCACACGCTGCGTCCGCTGACCGGGGAGCTGGTGGCGGCGGTGCTGGCCACCCGGGGGTACGCCTGCCGCCCGGACACCGACGGCAACCTGGTCGGCCGCTGGGGGACGAGCCTGGTCTGGTTCCGCCGGCTGGGCGGGACCGGTGAGGTGCTCCAGGTGCGGACCGTCACCGCGCCGCTGTTCGGGATCGAACACGTTCCGGCGCTGCGTGCCTTCTGCAACGACTGGAACCACTCACGGTACTGGCCGAAGGCGTTCGTCGAGGTCGACGACGACGGGCGGGCCCGGGTCTGCGGCGAGGTCATCACCGACCTGGAACGGGGAGTCACCCCGCACCAACTCGACCAGCTTCTCGACCGGGGCATCTCGGCCGGCTGCCGGTTGGCCACCGCCGTGGCGGAACTGAACGACGGGGCCCGGGCGTGAGTGGCGACGCGGGGCGTGCGGCGCTCGACGCGGCCCGGGACCTGCCCGACGGGGAGGCGAGACTCGTCGAACTGGAACGGATCGCCGCGCACGCCGACGCCGCCGGGGACGTCCGGCTCGGCGTGGACGCCCGGCTCGCGCTGATCGAGACGCACCGGTACCGGGGCGAGCGGTGGCGGCTGGTCGAACCGCTGGACCGTTGTGTCGCCGCGATGGACCAGCATCCCGCCCTGTTCGACGCCGACGACGTCGCGATGCTGCGCAGCGGCCAGCGGGCCGCCGTGGAGGCGCTGCCCGCCAGCCCTCGGATCGGGCTGGACCAGGCCCGTGTCCTCCTGGACGACCTCGACCGCCGGCTGGGCGGGACGGAGCCGGGCACGGTGGCGGAGCTGCGCTGCCGGCTCGCCGACCACCTGGGGGACGAACCGGCCGCCCGGGAGTGGTTCGCCCGGTGGCGGGCCGCCCGTCCGGGGCGCGACTGCGCCGCCTGCGTGGCGGTACGCCAGGCCGAGCTGCTCACCGGTTGGGGCGAGTGGGCCGAGGCGGTACGGATGCTGGAACCCGTGGTCGCCGACCCCGGCGACTGCACCGACCAACCGGAGGCCGCCCTGGCCGCGCTGCTCCTGCCGTACCTGCGACTGGGACGGCACGACGACGCGGGGCGGGCGCACGTGCGGGCGTACCGCCGGCACCGGCGGGAGTGGACAGCCTTCGGGCACCTCCCGGCGCACCTGCTGTTCTGCGCGCTCGGCGGGCACCCGGCGCGCGGGGTGGAGATCCTGGTCGAGCAGCTGCCCCGGCTGGCCCGGCCGGTGGACGAGCGGTCCGCGATGGAGTTCACCGCCGCGGGTGCCCTGCTCTGCCGGCTGGCCGCCGAGTCGGGTGTGGGTCACCCGTCCGGGCCGGTCGACGCGGGGCCCGCCCGGACGCCGGGGCGGACGCTCGGCCTGGACCACGCGACCCGGCTGGCCGAGGCGTTCGGGCTGGTCCGGGTGCCCCCGCCGGGCGGTGCGCCGAGCCTGGCGGCGCTCGGCGGGGAACTGCTCGCCACCGCCACCGACCTCGCCGGGCGGTTCGACGCCCGCAACGGCACCGGGCACCAGTCCGGCCGGATCGCCGCCCGGCTGGCCGAACGGCCGCTGACCACCGCGCCGCCCCCGCTGCCGGCCGATCCGGTGGCCGACGGCCCCGGGGCGTTCGACGCCGACACCGGGCCGGACCCGGACGACGGTCCGCCGGACGAGCCCGCCCCGCTGACCGTCGCCCTGATCGTCTCCGCCGTCGAGCGTCGGGGTGACCGGTGTGCCGTCGAACCGGGTGGCACCGTGGTCGGCCGCTGGGGCGAGGCGGTGATCCGGTTCGAGCGGGTCGGGACACGGGCCGAGATCCTGCACGCCCGGGTGGTCGCCACCCGTCGCCTGCCGGTCGGCCGGCGCGCCGAGGCGTACGAGTTCGTCAACGCCTGGAACCGCGACCGGCTGCTGCCGAAGGCGTACGTGCACGAGGTGGTCGGCGGCGAACTGGTGCTGGCCGGCGACGTCACCACGGACCTGGCACACGGGGTGGCGCCGGTGCAGGTGGAGGTGCTGGTCGAGGCGGTGGTCAGGACCGGCACCGCGTACGCCGACGCGGTGGCCGCCCTGCCCTGAGCCGCCGGCCCACGCGGCCTGTGACCCGGCTCGCCGCCGCGGTGACCGTGCCGGTGACCGCAGACATCGAGACCGGCTTCGCCACCGACCCGGCCGGCGTCGCCGACACCGTACGGCGGGTGCTCGCGGCCGCCGCTGTCGGCGTGAACATCGAGGACGGCGCGTCGGGCGGCCCCGGTCTGCGGGACACCGACGAGCAGTGCGACCGGCTGCGGGCGGCCCGGGGACGTACACGTCGCTGGCGGACCCGGTCGAGTACCCGGAGCTGAACGCGCTGGTCGCCGGGGCCTGAGCCCGGGAACCCGGGTGGTCCGGCGCGCCGCCGGACCACCCGGGTGGGTCAGACCTCGACCACGAACGGGACGATCATCGGCCGACGCCGGTACGCGTCGTTGACCCATCGACCGACCGTCCGCCGGACGATCTGCTGGAGCTGGTGCGGATCGGTGATCCCGTCGGAGGCGGCCCGGTTGAGCGCCTCGGTGACCAGCGGCACGACCGCGTTGAACGCCGCCGGGTCCTCGGAGAAGCCCTTCGCGGAGACGGTCGGCCCGCCGACCACCTTGCCGGTGACCGAGTCGACCACCACGGTGCAGGCGATGAAGCCGCCGTCGCCGAGGATCCGCCGCTCGGTCAGCAGCGACTCGCCGACGTCCCCCACGGCCAGCCCGTCGACGTAGACGTAGCGGCTGGTCACGTGCCCGACGAGGCTGGCCCGGCCGTCGACCAGGTCGACCACGTCGCCGTCCTCGCAGAGCACCACCCGGTCGGGGTCGACGCCGGACTCGATGCCCAGCCGGGCGTGCGCCCGCAGGTGCCGCCACTCGCCGTGCACCGGCATCAGGTTGCTGGGCCGGACCACGTTGAGCAGGTAGAGCAGCTCACCGGCGGGCGCGTGGCCGGAGACGTGCACCTTGGCGACGTCCTTGTGCACCACCACCGCGCCGGCCCGGGCGAGCCGGTTGATCACCCGGTACACCGAGGTCTCGTTGCCGGGCACCAGGGAGCTGGCCAGCACGACGGTGTCGCCGGGGGCGATGGTGATGTGCCGGTGGTCGCCGCTGGCCATCCGGCCGAGCGCGCTCATCGGCTCGCCCTGCGAACCGGTGGACATCAGCACGATCCGTTCCGGGGGCAGGCTGGTCGCCTCGTCCAGGCCGACCACCAGTCCGGGCGGGATGTTGAGCAGGCCGAGGTCGCGGGCGATGCCCATGTTGCGGACCATGGACCGGCCGATCAGGGCGACCTTGCGGTCGTGCTCGGCGGCCGAGTCGAGCACCTGCTGCACCCGGTGTACGTGCGAGGCGAACGAGGCGACGATGATCCGGCCCTTCGCCTTGGCGAAGATCGAGTCGAGGACCGGGCCGATCTCCCGCTCCGGCGTGACGAAACCGGGGATCTCCGCGTTGGTGGAGTCGGACAGGAGCAGGTCCACGCCCTCCGCGCCGAGCCGGGCGAACCCGGCCAGGTCGGTGATCCGGCCGTCCAGCGGGAGCTGGTCCATCTTGAAGTCGCCGGTGTGCAGGACCAGCCCGGCCGGGGTGCGGATGGCCACCGCGAGCGCGTCCGGGATGGAGTGGTTCACCGCGAAGAACTCGCACTCGAAGGGTCCGAGCCGTTCCCGGCCCCCCTCCCGCACGGTCAGGGTGTACGGCTCGATCCGCCGCTCGGCCAGCTTCGCCTCGACCAGGCCGAGGGTGAACTGGGAGCCGACCAGCGGGATGTCCTGCTTGTGCGCGAGCAGGTACGGCACCGCGCCGATGTGGTCCTCGTGCCCATGGGTGAGCACGATCGCCTGGACGTCGTCGAGTCGGTCCAGGATGGGGGCGAAGTCGGGGAGGATCAGGTCGACGCCGGGCTGCTCCACGTCGGGGAAGAGCACGCCGCAGTCGACGATGAGCAGCTTGCCGTCGTACTCGAAGACGGTCATGTTCCGCCCGATGGCGCCGAGCCCGCCAAGCGGGATGATCCTTAGACCACCCTCCGGAAGCGGCGGGGGAAGTTCCGCCTCGATGTGCGCCTCGGTCACGCAGCCACCTCATTCTGCGGGGCCGGCATCCGGCGCCCGCCGTGTCGTGTCGTCATCAGGGTAGGTCCAGGCCCGCTGCCGTGCAGTCGGCGCGGAGCTGGGCGATCTCGTCGGCGGTCGCGTCCACCAGCGGCGGGCGGACCGGCCCGGCCGGCAGTCCCGACGCCGTCAGGCCCGCCTTCACCAGGATCGTGCCCTGGGTACGGAAGATCCCGGTGAACAGCGGCAGCAGCCGCCGGTGCAGCGCCAGGGCGCTCGCGGTCTCCCCCGCGTCGTACCGCTCGATCATCTGCTTGGTCAGCGCACCCGTGAAGTGGGTGGAGGTGCCGACCAGGCCGACCCCGCCGACGGCCAGCAGCGGCAGGGTGAGCGCGTCGTCACCGCTGTAGACCGCCAGGTCGCACCGGCTGGTAACCCAGCTCGTGGCGGTCACGTCGCCCTTGGCGTCCTTGACGGCCACGATCCGGCCGTGCTCGGCGAGCCGCACCAGGGTGTCGGTGGCGATGGCCACCCCGGACCGGTGCGGGATGTCGTAGAGCATCACCGGCAGACCGGTGGCGTCCGCGACCGCGGTGAAATGGTGCAGCAGACCGGCCTGCGGCGGCCTGCTGTAGTACGGGGTCACCACGAGCAGCCCGTCGGCACCGGCCTTCTCCGCCGCGGCGGCCAGCTCGATGGTGTGCCGGGTGTCGTTCGTGCCGACCCCGGCGACCACCCGGGCCCGGTCACCGACCGCTTCGACCACGGCCCGGACCAGGCGTTCCTTCTCCGCGTCCGTGGTGGTCGGCGACTCGCCGGTGGTGCCGTTGACCACCAGCGCGTCGTTGCCCTCGGAGTCGACCAGGTGGGTCGCGAGCCGGGCAGCGCCCTCGAGGTCGAGCGAACCGTCGGAGGTGAACGGGGTCACCATGGCGGTGAGCAGTCGCCCGAAGGGACGCGACAACGCCCGCTCCGAGGCGACAGGGTGGTCGTGGGTCATGCTGACAACCTAGCAACCGACCGGGACGCCTCCGGCGGGGAAGGGCTCAGCGGGGTCGGCCGGCCGGACACCGCCGGCCCACGCACGCTCGCCGTGCCGGCCCGGCCACGTTCGGCGTACGTCGTCAGGACCGCTCGGCGTACGGGCTCGTCGCGACCTCGGTGCCGTCGGGCAGGGTCGAGACGACGAAGTCACCGAAGACGTTCGGCGCGACCCGCTGCAGCTGCCGCAGGCACTCCACGGCCAGCTCGCGGATCTCCACGTCGGCGTGCTCGGTCGCCCGCATCGCTACGAAGTGCCGCCACGCCCGGTAGTTGCCGGTCACCACGATCCGGGTCTCGGTGGCGTTCGGCAGCACCGCGCGGGCGGCCTGCCGCGCCTGCTTACGGCGCAGGGTGGGGTTGGGCTCGTCGACGAAGCGCCGTTCGAGGCCCTCCAGCAGCTCGTTGTACGCCCGCACGCCCGCCTCGGTCGCCTCCACGAAGCGCTTGTGCAGCTCCGGGTCCTCGGCGATCACCCGGGGCTCGACCATGGCGGCGTCCCGCTCGGGCACGTACCGCTGGGAGAGCTGGGAGTACGAGAGGTGGCGGTGCCGGATCAGCTCGTGGGTGAAGGAACGGGACACGCCGCTGAAGTAGAAGGTCACCGAGCCGTGCTCCAGCACCGACAGGTGGCCGACCTCGAGGATGTGCGCCAGGTAGCCGGCGTTGGTCGCGGTGGCCGGGTTCGGCTTGCTCCAGCTCTGGTAGCAGGCCCTGCCGGCGAACTCGGCGAGCGCCTGGCCGCCGTCGGCGTCGGTCGACCACGGCACGTCGTCGGGAGCCTCGAAGTGGGTCCACGCGACGAGCTTGACCTGAGGTTGCACCATCTCCGGCATTCCTCGGACTGTAGTGGCCCCACCGGCGTCGACCGAACCCGACCCACCTGCTGCCACCTGCGGAATCACCGTCGACCCCACCCGCTTCGCCGGATGCGTGTTCCATGTCTCGTCGGGTCGCCCGTGGCGACAGCGGCTGCCGTCGACCACCCCTCACCCCGCGACACGACACGCGTCACCGGAGGGGTCGCGTGGTCCCGCCGGATCCGGACCGCTCAGACGTAGAGCGAGGTGAAGGGAACCCAGGGCAGATTCCGGGCCACTGAGAAGACCAGCCAGGCGACCAGGAAGCCGCCGATCATCTTCGAGCTGATCCGCAGCTCCGGCAGTCGCCAGCCGAAGGCCTGCTTCGCCCCCCAGGCGACGAAGAGGTACGCCAGGAAGGGCAACGCGAAGACGAACAGGAAGTGGTGCCGCGCGGCGGCGGGCAGGTCGGCGTGGAGCACGTACCAGAGGGCCCGCGTACCGCCGCACCCCGGGCAGTCCAGCCCGGTGGTGAGCTTCAGCAGGCAGGTCGGCAGCGCGTCGGGCGCGGCCCGTGTCGGGTCACTGACCAGGGCGTACGCCACGCCGACGCCGACGCAGCCGAGGGCGGCCAACGGCACCGCCCAGCGGGGCGCGCGGTCGTAGAGGCCGACCACGAAGCGGGTGAACCGGTCCGGCTCGGCGACCTGGACCGCGCCCGCCGGCCAGTGCGGGTGCGGGTGCGGGTGTGGGCTGGTCGGCGTCGCGGCGGCCGGTGGAATCGGCGGGGCCGGCTGGGCGGCCGGTCCGTCAACGCTGGTCACCTGCTCACCGTACACCGGCCGTGCCGGCCAGGGCGGCGGCGAGCGGCCCGGCCAGGTCCCCGCCGGCCGGTGGGGCGACCGCGTCCAGCCCGAGCCAGCCGGCCAGCCGGTACAGCTCGGCGGCGAGGGCGAGCGCGGTCTCGCCGGGGTCGACGCCCGGTTCGGCCCAGGCCGCCGGCACCAGCAGCACCTTCGCCTTCCGGTCGGCCTTAAGGTCGACCCGGGCGGTGAACCGGTCGCCGGAGAGGAACGGCAGCACGTAGTAGCCGTACACCCGTTTCGGCGCGGGCACGTAGATCTCGATGCGGTAGCCGAAGCCGAACAGCCGCTCGGCGCGGGCCCGCTCCCACACCACCGGGTCGAAGGGACTGACCAGGGTGTTCGCCCGGATCCATCGGGGCAGTCGGGCCTGCGCGTGCAGGTACGCCGGCTGTCGCCAGCCCTCCACGGTGACCGGGGTCAGCTCCCCCGCCCCGACCAGCTCCGCGACGGCCTGCCGGGTGCCGACCGCCGGCAGCCGGAAGTAGTCGCGCAGCTCCGGCTCGGCGGCCACGCCCAGGCAGCGCGCCGCGACCGCGACCAGGGTGCGGTACGCCTCCGCGTCGGTCGGGGTCGGCGCGTCGAGCACCTCGGCGGGGAGCACCCGCTCGGGCAGGTCGTACCGGCGGGCGAAGGCGGTCGTCCGCTCGGCGGCGGTGACCTCGCCGGCCCAGAAGAGGTACTCCAGGGCCTGCTTCACCACCGACCAGTTCCACCCCCAGTTGCCGGTCTCCCGGGGCGCGTCGTGCTCGATCTCGGCGGCGGTGATCGGCCCCCGGGCGGCGACCTCGTCACGGACCCAGGCGACCAGCTCCGGCTGCTCCTCGACCACCCGCCGCATGCCGCCCCAGGCTTTCTCCCGGGCCAGCGCCATCCGCCACCGCAGCGCCGGATGCAGTTCCACCGGCACCAGCGACGCCTCGTGGCCCCAGTACTCGAACAGGTCGCGGGGCGGGCGGTAGGCGGCCCGGTCGAGCAGGTCGGTCGGGTACGGCCCGAGGCGGCTGTAGAGCGGCAGGTAGTGCGCCCGTTGCAGCACGTTGACCGAGTCCATCTGGATCAGCCCGACCCGGTCGAGCACCCGGCGCAGGTGCCGCCGGGTGGGCACGCCGGCCGGCGGCGGGTCGGCGAAGCCCTGGGCGGCCAGTGCCACGCGTCGTGCCTGGGCGAGGGAGAGCGATTCCGGTGCGGCCATCGCCGGCACCCTAACCGAGCGGTACGACACGAACGAAAGCACTGGACCGCACGCCCGTTCGGGCATACAACGGTCAGATGCGCACCATCCGCCGAGAGGAGCCCGACGACGCCGAGGCGGTCGCCCGGGTGCACGTACGGGGCTGGCAGGCCGGTTACGCCGGCATCATGCCGCCGGAGGTGCTCGGGCGGCTCAACGTCGCGGCGTGGGCACAGCGGCGGCGGGACATGGCCACCGCCGATCCGGAGAACCCGTTCACCACCCTCCTCGCCGAGGCCGACGGGCAGGTCACCGGGTTCGCCACCTTCGGCCCGTACCGGATCAACCAGAGCCGCGCGGAGCTGGACCCGACCTGCGGTGAGGTGGTCGGGCTCTACGTCGACCCGGCGTGCTGGGGCGACGGGACGGCGGTCACCCTGCTGTCGGCGGCGCGGGCCGGACTCACCGACCGGGGGTGGACGACCTACCGGGTCTGGGTGCTCGCCGACAACGCGCGGGCCCGCCGGTTCTACGTGCGGGCCGGGCTGTCACCGGACGGCGAGGAGTCGACCTATCCGGTACCGCGCTCCGGTGGACGCGCCCCGCTCGCCCTCGCCGAGCTGCGGTACGCCGGCCGTGTCGACGGCGGCTGAGCCGGCCTCCGGGGTCGGCGCGGGCCGGCGGACCGGCAGGGCCACCAGGAGCGCGAGGCTGATCCAGACGTAGAAGTTGCTGAACATGAAGCCGTCCACCCCGCCGAAACCCCGCTCCCAGTGCCAGACCAGCCGGCTGATCAGCACGAGGTACGCGACGGAGGCGAAGGCGAGCAGCCCGCGTCGACGGCGCCCGCCAGCCGGCGCGGCCATGGCGTCGTCGACCAGCAGGATCAGCGCCGGAATCAGCCAGACCAGGTGGTGCACCCAGGTCACCGGGCTGACCAGGCACATCACCACGCCGGTCAGGGCGAACCCGGTGGCCTCGTCGCCGACCGACACCGCCGCCCGGCAGCGGCGGGCCCAGACCAGCAGGGTGACCACGACCAGCAGCAACCAGAGCAGGGTGCTCGGGTGCCCCGGGTCGAGCCGGGCCACCACGCCCTGCAACGACTGGTTGGAGATGAACGCCAGTTCCCCGACCCGGTCGGTGTTCCAGAACGCCTGGGTCCAGTACTCGCGGGAGGCGTCCGGGAAGAGCGCGGCGGCCAGCAGGGTGGCCCCGCCGGCCGCGGCGGTCGCGGTGGCCGCGGCCCGCCAGCGACCGGTGACCAGCAGGTAGACCAGGTAGATGCCGGGGGTCAGCTTGATCGCGGTGGCCAGCCCGATCCCCACCCCGAGCCAGCGGCTGCCCCGTGGGGCGAGCCAGAGCAGGTCCACCGCGACCAGGAAGAGCAGCAGCATGTTGACCTGGCCGAAGTTGACCGTCTCGCGCATCGGCTCGAAGGCGGCGGCCAGGCAGAGCGCCACGGCCAGGGTGAACCAGCGGCTCCACCCGGCACGGACCGCCACCGGATCGAGCAGCCACCAGATCACCACGGTGCTGGCCAGCACGCTGAGGGTCACGCTGACCAGGATCGCGGCGTTCCAGGAGAGGTACGCCATCGGCAGCATGACCAGGGCGGCGAACGGCGGGTACGTGAAGCCGTACTTGCTGCGGGGCTTGAGGTAGTCGTAGACCTCGCCGC
This sequence comes from Micromonospora inyonensis, assembly GCF_900091415.1. Classification (NCBI taxonomy): domain Bacteria; kingdom Bacillati; phylum Actinomycetota; class Actinomycetes; order Micromonosporales; family Micromonosporaceae; genus Micromonospora; species Micromonospora inyonensis. The sequence goes on from NZ_FMHU01000002.1 coordinate 3,508,879, forward strand.
CGTCGTGCACCCAGTACGACAGCGCGCCGTGGTAGACCTCCAGGTCGAAGAAGCCGTGCCGAACGGCCGCCACGGAGAGGAAGAGGGCCACCGCGATGGCGAGCCCGATCACGCCCGCGACCTGTGCGACCGTCCGTCTGGCACCCTGGGGCACCGTCGCCTCCCTCGCCCTGCGTAGGCTTGCGTCCCATGGCTCTCGGGTACGTCCGCCCGGCGCGTCCCGAGGACGCCGGCGAGATCGCACGAATCCAGCTCGCGACCTGGCGGGTCGCCTACCGGCGGATTCTGCCACGGCACGTGCTGGACAACCTGGACGAGGCGTACCTCGCCCGACGGTGGACCGCCGCGGTGCAGGAGCCGCCGTCGGCCGCCCACCGGGTGCTGGTCGCCGTCGAGCAGGCCGAATCATCGTATCTGGTGGGCTTCACCGCGTCCGGTCCGGCCGACGCGGAGGCACTCGCCCCCGAGGAGCCGGCGGAGTCGCTGGGGCCGGACGTGGTGGCCGTGACCGACCTGCTGATCGAGCCGCGCTGGGGTCGACGCGGGCACGGCAGCCGGCTGTTGGCGGCGGCCGTCGACCACTGGCGGACCGACGGCTTCACCCGCGCGGTGGCCTGGGCGTTCGAGGGAGACGAGGCGACCCGGAAGTTCCTCACCGGCACCGGCTGGGAGCCGGACGGAGCGGCCCGCGCCCTGGACGTCGACGACATGCTCGTGCCCCAGCTCCGCCTCCACGTCGCGGTGCCGACCGAGCCGGTTCCGCAGGGTTGACGGGTCACCGGGCCGGGTACGCCGACCGCGGGTCGTGCCGCGTGCACGACACCGGGGCCGACCCGGACCCGTCGACCACACGGACGACGCGACCACGGCCGGAACGGAGACGACCATGTTCAGGGACACGCCGGCGTTCGGCAGCTTCTCGGTGGACGACACCGACCGCGCCCGGGAGTTCTACGAGCGCACCCTCGGCCTGCGGGTGTCGCAGACCGGGGGTACGGGCGGGCTGCTGACGCTGCACCTCGCCGGGGACCGGAATGTCCTGGTCTACCCGAAGGCGGACCACACCCCGGCGGCCTTCACGGTGCTCAACTTCCCGGTCGACGACGTCGACCGGGCGGTCGAGGAGCTGACCGCGCGGGGTGTGCGGTTCGCCCGGTACCCGGGGATGCCGCAGGACGAGAAGGGGATCATGCGCGACAACGGTCCGACCATCGCCTGGTTCACCGACCCGGCCGGCAACATCATGTCCGTCATCGAGCAGTAGGGTCCGGTGCTGGTTCCCGGCCCACGGCGCGGGAACCAGCACCGTCCTCAGCCCTTGTCGGCGCCGTCGTTGGCGTCCCGGACGAAGTAGCGCTGGAAGACCACGAAGACGATCGCCACCGGGATGGTGGCCAGCAACGCCGCGCCGAGCTTGAGCGGGTACTGCGTGCCCGCGCCGAGCGACCCGCCGACCAGGTCGGCCAGCCCCCGGGGCAGGGTGAACAGGCCCGGGTCCTGGACGGCGACCAGGCTGTGCGGGAACTCGGTGCCCTCGACGATCCGCTGGAAGCCGGCCAGGTCGATCGGGTCGGGCAACGGGGAGAGCGGGGTTGGCCGCCGCGTCCGGCTCGGTCTTGAACGAGTTGGCGATCTGGATGACGAACGGGTAGAGGAACACCAGCCCGAAGAAGACCAGGGTGGTGTATCCGAGGAAGGTCGTCGCCAGGCCACGCGCGCCGGCGGGGCGGCGACGGGCGGTCGCCGGGGCCGACCGAGGGCCCGCCGGCCCGGTCACCACGGCCATGTCAGGACCTCCCCGGTACGCCTCGACGCCACGACCGCCGCCCGACCTGGTCCTTCTCCCGCATCAGCCGGCGTTGCCCGAGGGCCAGCAGGATGATGATCAGGAACAGGACGAACGAGATCGCCGCGCCCGAGCCGTACTCGAAGTCCCGGAACGCGGTCCGGTACGACAGGTACGCCGGGGTGAGCGTGGTCTTGGCCGGGTCGCCCTGGCTCATCACGTACACCTGGTCGAAGACCTGCCAGGTGCCGATCAGGCCGAGGGTGACCACCAGGAACGTGGTCGGCCGCAGCAGCGGCAGGGTGACGTGACGGAACCGCTGCCAGCGGGTCGCCCCGTCCAGGGTGCTCGCCTCGTCCAGGGCCACCGGCACGTTCTGCAACGCGGCGAGGTACATCAGCATGAACGTCCCGGCGGTGGTCCAGACCACCAGCGTGATGATCGAGACCATCGCCACGCTGGGCCCGGAGAGCCACTCCCACCAGGTCAGGCCGAACGGGCCGCCGTCGGTGAGCGCGGCCGGCGGCTGGTCGACCCCGACCGCGCCGAGCAGGATGTGGAGCACGCCGCGGGCGTCGGCGAACCACTGCGGCCCGTTGACGCCGAACGCGCCGAGCAGCGCGTTGACCGCTCCGGAGTTGCGAACAGGAAGAGGAACACCACGCTGATCGCCACCGATCTGGTGACCGAGGGAAGGTAGAACGCCGACCGGAAGAACGACTTCCCCCGCAGCATCCGGTTGTTCACGACCAGGGCGAGACCGAGCGCCAGCGCGGTCTGCGTCGGCACCACGATCGCCACGTAGTAGAGATTGTTCCGGATGCTGGTCATGAAGTCCCGGCGGGCCAGCCCCTCCTCGGTGAACAGCCGGGTGTAGTTGTCGGCTCCCACGAAGGGCACCTCGGACGTGAACGGGCTGCCCTGGCCGTTCCAGCCGGTCAGGCTCACCCAGAACGCCATCAGGATCGGCAGCAGCAGGAACAACCCGAGGATCGCCACCACGGGCGCCACGAAGAGCCAACCCGCGAGGGTCTCGTCACCGCGTACGCCGCCGCGACGTCGCCCGCCGCGCGGCGGGGCCGGCGGGGTGGCCGGCGCGACCGGCGCGTCGATCGCCATCTTCCCTCCCTCCTCCCTCCGGGGGTTGGTGGGATGCAGGGGCCCCCTGCTCATCAAAAAGCGGTAGCAAGGGGCCCCTGCAACCCCCTCAGCTACCGCCGAGCGCCGCCTTGGCGTTCTGGTCGAAACGGGCGAGGATCGCCTTCGGGTCACCCGTGGCGAGGGTGTTCAGGCCGGTGTCGAGGTCCTTCAGGACGCTGTCCATCTTGGGGGCGTTCACCGGCCCCTGGGCGTACTCGGCACCGTCGATGAACGGCTTGTCGTTCGGGAACTGCCGGGTGTACTGGTCACGGACCGACTGCCGGGACGGCAGCACGCCGAACGCCTTGGCGAAGGTCATCTGCTGCTCACCGGCGGTCATCGCCTCGACGAACCTGGTCGCCTGCTCCTTGTGCCTGCTCTTGGCGGCGATGCCCCAGCAGTTGGTGAAGGAGAGGGTGCCCGGCCCCTTCGGCCCGGCCGGCAGCGGGACGACCTTGTACTTCACGTTCGGGAAGTCGTTCTGGAGGGCCCCCTTGATCCAGTTGCCCTCGATGGTCATCACCGCCTTGCCCTTGCCGAACGCCTCGCCACCCCAGCCGGCGTCGAGCTGCTTCGGGTAGCGGGCCAGCCCCTCGGCGAGCAGCGTCTTGACGTAGCCGAGCGCCTGCACGTTCGCCGGGGTGCCGCCGGTGGCCTGCTTGCCGTCCTCGCTGGTCAACCAGCCACCGGCCTGCACCATGAACGCGCCGATCCGGTCCCGGGTGTCGGCGACCACCAGCGGCACCTGCCCGGCCGCCTTCAGCTTGCGGGGGTGGCGGTGAGCTGGTCCCAGGTGGTCGGGATGTCGGCGTCGGTGAGGCCGGCCTTCGCCCAGAGGTCGGTGTTGATCTGGAGGGCGAGGGTGGAGAAGTCCTTCGGCACGCAGTAGAACGTGCCGTCGTAGGTGAACGTCTGCCGCAGGCTCCCGTAGAAGTCCTCCGGCTTGCTGATCCTGTCGCCGTACGGTTCGAGCGCGCCGACGCTGGCGTAGTCGGCGAAGCGGCTGGCGTCGACGTAGAAGACGTCCGGCGGGTCACCTCCGGCGAGCGCCTGCCCGAGCTGCTGGGTGAGGTCCTGGGCCGGGGTGACCGTGGCGGTGTTCCCGGAGGCGCCGGCCCACTTCGCCGCCGCTTCCTGCACGGCCCTGGTCTCGGCCTCGCCGGAGGAGCCGATCAGGATCTCCAGCTTCGCCGGGCCGCTGGACTGGGCCTCGTCGCCGGAGTCGTCGAAACCGCTGCCGCAGGCCGTCGAGCCGAACAGGGCGGCGACGGCGAGGCCGGCCACCGCCGCGCGGCGGATCGATCGAGGAGCCATTTCTACTCTCCTGGTGGGGGATTCGGGTGGGGGAAGGTGTCACGCGGTCTGCCGGAGCACCAGGTGGGGCTTCAGCAGCACCTGGGGGTGGATCTGTCGGGGGGTGTCGTCGAGCAGGCCGGCCAGCAGTTCCACGCACCGCACCGCGGCCTGGTGCAGGGGCTGGCAGACGCTGGTCAGACCGACCGCGGCGGCGACCGGGGTGTCGTCGAAGCCGATCACCGGGACGGCGGGATCGGCGGTGCGGACGGCCTGGAGGGCACCGAGGGCGAGCGAGTCGCTGACGCAGACCAGGGCCGTCGCCGGACGGGCCGCATCGAGCAATGAACGGGCAGCCCGCTCACCCTCGACGATGCCGTCCTCGGTCCGCCGGTCCAGGTCGATTGGGTCGACCCCGGCGGCCCGCAGGGTGTGCTCCCAGCCGAGGCGTCGGTCGTCGCCGACCCCGGAGCCGACCGGCCAGCCGACGAAGCCGATCTGCCGGTGGCCGAGCGCCAGCAGCCGCCGGGTCGCCTGGGCGGTGCCGTCGGCCCCGTCCACGTCGACCCACGGGTGGGCGGTCGGGTCGTCCCAGGGCCGTCCGAAGGTCACGAAGGGCACGTTCCGGGCGGCGAGCCAGGCGGTACGCGGGTCGCCCCGCTTGGTGCCGGTGAGCACGAAGGCGTCGAGGTCGTACGCGCCGAGCAGGTCGCCGTACTCCCGGATCTCCTGCTCGTCGTCGACGGCGGTGTAGAGCATCACCCGGTAGCCGGCGGTGCCCGCGGTCTCGGAGAGGCCGTGCAGGAAGCGGTCGAGCACGGAGCCGTTGATGCCGTCCCGGGTGGGCTCGATGCGCACGGCGATCAGCCGGGACCGGCCGGTGCGCATCTGCCGGGCGGCCTGGTTGGTCCGGTAGCCGAGGGCGTCGATCGCCTCCTGCACCCGCTGCCGGGTCTCCTCGCGGACGACATGCGGGGCGTTGAGCACATTGGAGACGGTCTGACGGCTGACCCCGGCCCGCCGGGCCACCGTCGCGATGGTCACCTTCTGTGCCACGAAATCCCTCTCGCCATCTTGAACGTTCCAAACTGGATAAGGCAGGATTGGATCGTTCAAAGTTGTTGGAATGTTTCGCACTCTGCACTCCCCGAAACGATCTGTCAAGAGCCCTCCGTTCCGCCGACGACCTGGAGTTCCCCTATGACCGAACGGCACCTGCAACCCCTGCTGCACGAGCTGGTCGGAGTCGTCCACGCCCCGACCAGCGCACTCGGCGACGCGGCCGGGCAGATCCGGCCGGTCGGTGTGCAGGGCGTCTTCCACGCCGACGCCCGGGTGCTGTCCCGGGCCGAGCTACGCGTCGACGACCGGGAACCGGAAGGGCTGGCCGCCGGGGCGGACGGCCCCGACGGCGCCCGCTTCGTCAGCGTCGCCCGCTGGCTCGGCGACCCGCACCCCGACCCCACCGTCCGCGTCGACCGGCTGCGTCGGGTCACCCGCGACGGTCTGGTCGAGGAACTGCACGTGGCCTCCACCGCCTCGGTCGGCGTCCGGGCCACGGTCAGCGTCGACCTCGGCTGCGACCTGGCCCCGATCGAGGTGGTCAAGTCCGGTGACAGCCGACCGGCGCTGCCGGCCCGCCCCGGACCGGACGGCGGCTTCGGCTGGGCCGCCGGCGGGGTCACCGTCGCGGTCCACGGCGAGGGCGCGACCGCGTACGTCGACGGCGAGCACGCCACCGCCCCCCGGCTCGCCTGGCCGGTCGATCTCCCCGCCGGTGGTGGCAGCGCCGTGCTGCGCTGGCGACTGACCGTCACCGACCCCCGCGCCGTCGTGGTGGCCCCGGTGGACGGCCCCGACTGGGCCCGTCCCGAGGTACGCGCCGACGACCGCCGCCTGGCCCGCCTCCTCGACCGCTCCCTGGCCGACCTGCGCGCGCTGCGACTGGCCGAACCGAGCCACCCGGAGGACGTCTTCCTCGGCGCGGGCGTGCCCTGGTTCCTCACCCTCTTCGGCCGGGACAGCCTCTGGGCGGCCCGGATGATGCTCCCGCTCGGCACCGGCCTGGCCGCCAGCACGCTGCGGGTACTCGCCCGCCGGCAGGGCACCCGGGTCGACCCGTCCACCGGCGAGGCACCCGGCAAGATCCTGCACGAGCTGCGCCGCCACGAGTTCGCCCTCTCCGACGCCGGCCTGCGGCTCCCACCGGTCTACTACGGCACGGTCGACGCCACCATGCTCTGGATCAACCTGCTGCACGACGCGTGGCGCTGGGGTCTCGCCGCCGAGCAGGTCGAACCGCTGCTGCCCCACCTGGAGGCGGCGCTGCACTGGCTCGGCACACACGCCGACGCCGACGGCGACGGGCTCGTCGAGTACGTCGACACCACCGGGCACGGCCTGGCCAACCAGGGCTGGAAGGACTCCGGCGACGCGGTGCGCTTCGCCGACGGCACGATCGCGCGGGCCCCGATCGTGCTGGCCGAGGTGCAGGGGTACGCGTACGAGGCGGCGGTGAACGGCGCGGCCCTGCTCGACGCGATCGGTCGCCCCGGCGGGGACGCCTGGCGCGAGTACGCCCAGCGGCTCTCCGGGCGGTTCCGGGCCACGTTCTGGGTGGACGGCCGGCACGGCCCGCAGCCCGCTCTCGCCCTCGACCGGGACAAGCGCCCGGTCGACTCACTCACCAGCAACATCGGTCACCTGCTCGGCACCGGCCTGCTCGACGACGACGAGTCGACCCAGGTCGCGCGGCTGCTCGCCACCGAGGAGATGACCGGCGGCTTCGGGCTGCGCACCATGTCCCGGGCCGACGGCGGGTTCAGCCCGCTGTCGTACCACTGTGGGTCGATCTGGACCCACGACACCGCCATCGTGCTCGGCGGGCTGGCCCGGACGGGGCTGCACGACGCCGCGCGCACCCTGGCCGAGGGGCTGCTCCGCACCGCCGAGGCGTTCGACTACCGGCTGCCGGAGCTGTACGGCGGCGACGACCGGGACAGCCTGGGCCGTCCGGTGCCGTACCCGGCGGCGTGCCGCCCCCAGGCGTGGTCGGCGGCGAGCGCCGTCCTCCTCCTCCAGGCCGCCGTCGGCCTCTACCCGGACGTCCCCAGCGGGCGGGTGGCGCTCCGCCCGCTGGCCGGTCCCGAGCTGGGCGCCGTCGCGGTGAGCGGACTCCGGATCGCCGGCACCCCCGTCGACGTCACCGTCACCGGCTACGGCGAGGTCAGCCTGACCAACGCCCCCGCCCACCTGGCCCCGGGGCACCTGCCCACCGTTCCCGCCCCGCGCACCGGGACGGAGGCGCTCCCGTTCCGCTGACCGTGACGGTTGGCGGCGGTCGGGGTGCGCCGCGACCGCCGCCACCGCCAGCGTGGCGCCCAGCGGCTCAGAGGAGCGGGTCGAGGCCGATGGTCAGGCCGGGTCGCTGCGGGACCTGGCGGACGGCGAGCAGGACGCCGGGCATGAAGGAGGCCCGGTCGTAGGAGTCGTGCCGGATGGTGAGCGTCTCGCCGGTGGTGCCGAAGAGCACCTCCTGGTGGGCGACCAGACCGGTGGCCCGGACCGCGTGCACGCGTACCCCGTCGACGTGGGCACCCCGTGCGCCCGGCACCTCGCTGGTGGTGGCGTCCGGCGACGGCCCCAGCCCGGCCTCGGCGCGGGCCCGCGCGACCAGCCGGGCGGTGTGCGTGGCGGTGCCGCTCGGCGCGTCCAGCTTGCGCGGATGGTGCTGCTCGACGATCTCCACGGACTCGAAGTACCGGGCGGCCTTCGCGGCGAACTGCATCATCAGCACCGCGCCGATGCCGAAGTTCGGGGCGATCAGCACGCCGACGTCGGGTTTGCCGGCCAGCCAGCCGCGCACCTGGTCGAGCCGCTGCTCGGTGAAACCGGAGGTGCCCACCACCACGCTGATCCCCCGGTCGATCAGCCAGCGCAGGTTGTCCATCACCACGTCCGGCGTGGTGAAGTCGACGACCACCTGGGCGCCGGCGGCGACGGACAGGTCGTCACCCTGGTCGATCGTCGCCACCAGGTCGAGGTCGTCGGCGGCGTCGACCGCCCTGCACACCTCGACACCCATCCGACCCCGGGCACCCAGTACGCCCACCCGGACCGGCCCACCACGTCGCTTTCCCTGCTCGTCAGTCACGCGGCACAACCTATCCCAAGCCGGGCATGGTCCGGCCTGCGGAACCGGGGACGCCCACCGGGCGGACGGTCAGCCCGGGAAGTCGCCCTCGCCGAACGGGCCCACCACGGCCAGCGACATGGGTCGGCTGAGCAGCTCGGCGGCGAGGGTGTTGACGTCGTCCACGGTGACCGCGTCCACCCGGGACAGCAGTTCGTCGACGGGCATCAGCTCGCCGTAGAGCAGTTCCCCCTTGGCCAGCCGGCTCATCCGGGAGCCGGTGTCCTCCAGGCCGAGCACGAAGGAGCCCTTGGACATGCCCTTGCCCCGGGCCACCTCGGCCCCGGTCAGCCCGTCCGCGGCCACCCGGCGCAGCTCGGCGCGGGCCAGCTCCAGCACCTCGTCCACCTTCCCGGGCGCGCAGCCGGCGTAGACGGCGAACAGCCCGGAGTCGGCGTACTGGCTGGCGTAGGAGTAGACCGAGTACGCCAGCCCGCGCTGCTCCCGGATCTCCTGGAACAGCCGGCTGGACATGCCGCCGCCGAGCACGTTGTTGAGCACGCCCAGGGCGAAACGACGCTCGTCCAGCCGGTCGATGCCGGGGCAGCCGAGGATCACGTGCGCCTGCTCGGTCTCCTTCGGCTCGACCACGGTGGTGGCGGACCTCGTCCGGACCGCCGGCCGGTTCGCCCGCTGCGGGGCCGGGGACGCCGGTTCCGTGTCCAGCGGCGTGTCGCGCAGCGCCTGCCGGACCAGCTTCACCACGGTGGCGTGGTCGAGGTTGCCGGCGGCGGCGACGACGATCTGCGGTGCGACGTACCGCTTCCGGTAGAAGCCCTGGATCTGCCGGCGGGTCATCGGGGTGACCGTCTCCTCGGTACCGGAGATCAGCCGGCCCAGCGGGTGGTCGCCGTAGACCGCCCGGGCGAAGATGTCGTGCACCTCGTCGCCGGGCTCGTCGTCGTGCATGGCGATCTCTTCGAGGATCACCCCGCGCTCGGTCTCGACGTCCGCCGCCTCGATCAGCGAGTCGGCGACCAGGTCGCACATCACGTCGATGGCCAGTGGCAGGTCCTCGTCGAGCACCCGGGCGTAGTAGCAGGTGTACTCCTTGGTGGTGAACGCGTTCGTCTCACCACCCACCGCCTCGATCTCGGCGGAGATGTCCAGCGCGGTCCGCTTGTGGGTGCCCTTGAAGAGCAGGTGCTCCAGGAAGTGCGCGGCACCGGACTGCGGGCCGGTCTCGTCCCGCGAGCCGACCGCCACCCAGATCCCGAACGAGACGCTGCGCATCGCCGGGATCGCCTCGGTGAGCACGCGCAGCCCGCTGGGGAGCACGGTACGCCGTACCGTTCCGCCCAACGGGTCGTCGCTCAGTGTCCGGGTCACCGCCCGGGCGGCGGCGGTCGGCCGGTCGGCACCGGCGGCGCGGGCCCGGTGACCCGTACCCCGTCGGCCTGCGGGGAAGGTTGCGTGGTCGACCCGACTCACAGGTGGCTGGCTCCTGACTGGACGACGCCGGTGGGGGTGGTGCCGTGTCCTCCGACGAACCAGCCCGGCTCGGCGAGCCGGGCTGGTTCGTCAGAACAGAACGGGTGGGTCAGCTGTGCCGGGTCCGGCGACGCGGACGGGAGTCGCCGCCCTCGCCACCCTCCCGGCGCGGGCGCTCGCCGCCCTCGCCGCCCTCGCCCCGGCTCGGGCGCTCGCCCCGGTCGCCACGCGGACCACGGTCACCCCGGTCCCGGCTGGCCGGACGCTCGCCCTCCTCGGCGGCGGCCGGCGCCTCGGCGCCCTCCGGACGGACCTTGTCCAGGTAGATCTTGCCGCGGGCATCGATGTCCGCGATCTCCACCTCGACCTTGTCGCCGACGTTGAGGAAGTCCTCGACCTTCTCGACCCGCTTGCCGTCGCCCACCTTGGAGATGTGCAGCAGGCCGTCGCGGCCCGGCAGGAGCGAGATGAAGGCCCCGAACGCGGCGGTCTTGACCACCGTGCCGAGGAACCGCTCGCCCGCCTTCGGCAGGGTCGGGTTGGCGATGCCGTTGATCCGGTCGACCGCCGCCTGGGCGGAGGGGCCGTTGGTGGCACCGACGTAGATCGTGCCGTCGTCCTCGATGGAGATCTCGGCGCCGGTCTCGTCCTGGATGGCGTTGATGGTCTGGCCCTTCGGGCCGATCACCATGCCGATCTTGTCGACCGGGATCTTGACGGTGGTGACCCGCGGCGCGTACTCCGACATCGTGGCCGGGGCCTCGATCGCCGCCTGCATCACGTCGAGGATGGTCTGCCGGGCCTCGTGCGCCTGCTGGAGCGCGGCGGCCAGCACGTCCGACGGGATGCCGTCGAGCTTGGTGTCGAGCTGGAGCGCGGTGACGAAGTCCCGGGTGCCGGCGACCTTGAAGTCCATGTCACCGAAGGCGTCCTCGGCACCGAGGATGTCGGTCAGCGTCACGTACTCGGTCTTGCCCTCGACCTCGTCGGAGATGAGGCCCATGGCGATGCCGGCGACCGGAGCCTTCAACGGCACACCCGCCGAGAGCAGGCCCAGGGTGGAGGCGCAGACCGAACCCATCGACGTCGAGCCGTTCGAGCCGAGCGCCTCGGAGACCTGCCGGATGGCGTACGGGAACTCCTCGCGCGACGGCAGCACCGGGATCAGCGCCCGCTCGGCCAGCGCGCCGTGGCCGATCTCGCGCCGCTTCGGCGAGCCGACCCGGCCGGTCTCACCGGTCGAGTACGGCGGGAAGTTGTAGTTGTGCATGTAGCGCTTGCGCGTCTCCGGCGCGAGCGTGTCCAGCATCTGCTCCATGCGCAGCATGTTCAGCGTGGTGACGCCGAGGATCTGCGTCTCGCCCCGCTCGAAGAGCGCCGAGCCGTGCACCCGGGGCAGCACCCCGACCTCGGCGGTCAGCGGACGGATGTCGCGCGGGCCCCGGCCGTCGATGCGGACCTGCTCGCGCAGCACCCGGTTGCGCACCTCGGACTTGGTCAGCGAGCGGAAGGCGGCGCTGAGTTCCTTCTCCCGGCCCTCGAAGCGCGGGCCGAGCTCCTCGGCGACCTTGGCCTTGATCCGGTCCAGAGCCTCCTCGCGGTCGGCCTTGCCAGCGATCTTGAGAGCCTCGGCGACCTCGGCGCGGACCAGGTCGGCCACCGCCGCGAAGACGTCCTCCTGGTAGTCCAGGAAGACCGGGAACTCGGCGACCGGCTTCGCGGCCACCTCGGCCAGCTCGCTCTGCGCCCGGCACAGCTCACGGATGGCCGGCTTGGCGGCCTCCAGGCCGCTGGCGACGACCTCCTCGGTCGGGGCGGTCGCGCCACCGGCGACCAGCGCCACGGTGTGCTCGGTGGCCTCGGCCTCGACCATCATGATCGCGACGTCGCCGTCGGCCAGCGCCCGGCCGGCGACCACCATGTCGAAGGTGGCCCGGGCCAGCTCGTCGCGGGTCGGGAAGGCGACCCACTGACCGTCGACGTGCGCCATCCGGGTCGCCCCGATCGGGCCGGAGAACGGCAGGCCGGAGAGCTTGGTCGACATCGACGCGGCGTTGATCGCCACCACGTCGTACGGGTGCTGCGGGTCGAGCGCCAGGATGGTCTCGACGACCTGGACCTCGTTGCGCAGGCCCTTGACGAACGACGGGCGCAACGGCCGGTCGATCAGCCGGCAGGTGAGGATCGCGTCCTCGCTGGGCCGGCCCTCGCGGCGGAAGAACGAGCCGGGGATCCGGCCCGCGGCGTACATCCGCTCCTCGACGTCGACGGTCAGCGGGAAGAAGTCGAACTGCTCCTTCGGCTGCTTGCCGGCCGTGGTGGCGGAGAGGACGACCGTCTCGCCGAGCTGGGCGATGACGGAACCGGCGGCCTGCCGGGCGAGCCGGCCGGTGGAGAAGGTGATCTCGCGGGTGCCGAGGGCACCGTTGTCGATCACGGCGGTACGGGATTCGGTGCCGAGTCGGTTCTCGGTCATGGGTAGGTCTTACTCCTCACGTCGGGGGCCCACGACGCGCGGAAGCTGCTCAGACGGCCGGTCTTCGATCGAAGCGCCCGGGGGCCGGCGGATTCGACGCCGGGGATCCCGGGGGCCACTACCGGAGACCGGTACGCTGACCGGCTCCCGTCTCGGGTGGTCGCGCGGCCCTGGATTGTCGGTTGGTGACGCCGGTCGGGGGAGTGACCCGGTTGGTCACTCCCCCGTCACGTCACCGGCGCAGGCCGAGCCGCTCGATGAGCGACCGGTAGCGGTTGATGTCCTTCTTCTGGACGTAGTTGAGCAGCCGACGGCGACGGCCGACCAGCAGCAGCAGCCCACGACGGCTGTGGTGGTCGTGCTTGTGCACCTTCAGGTGCTCGGTGAGCTCGGCGATCCGCTTGGTGAGCACCGCCACCTGGACCTCGGGGGAACCGGTGTCCCCCTCGGCGGTCGCGTACTCCGCGCGGATCTTGGCCTTGGCTTCCTGGTCGAGCGCCATGTTCTCCCTGTTTCGATGGGTTGTTCGTCAGGATCCGCCCGTCCCGTACGGGATCGGAAGCGGAGGCGAACCTCGCACCCGCGGCGTCGAGCAGGCGCGCGAGGCCCCACGTCGTTGAATGACGTTTCCGCCAGACTACCAGCATCCCGGGAAGCCACCCGCCGAAGGGCCGCGGGACGCGTCCGTCCGCTCAGCCCAGCGCCGCGCGGGTACGCGCGACGTCCTCGTTCATCTGCGCGACGAGCGGCTCGATCGCGTCGTACCGGCGCTGCTCACGCAGGTGTGCCACGAAGTCCAGCGCGAGCCGCTCGCCGTAGAGGTCCCCGCTGAAGTCCAGCGCGTACGCCTCGACCCGACGCTCACGGCCGGAGAAGGTCGGGTTGGTGCCGATGGAGACCGCCGCCGCGAGCGGTTCCGACCGGCCCCGCCAGCTCAGCCGGGCGGCGTAGATGCCGTCGGCGGGCACCGCCGCGTACCGGTGGCAGAGCAGGTTGGCGGTGGGGAACCCCAGTTCCCGGCCGCGCTGGTCCCCCCGGACCACCACCCCCTCCAGCCGGTGCGGGCGACCGAGCGCCGCCGCGGCCGGCCCGACGTCGCCGGCGGCGACGCAGGCCCGGATGTACGTCGAGGAGAAGACCGTGCCGTCCGCGGCGACCAGGGGCGCGCCCTCGACGGCGAACCCGAACGTCCGGCCGAGTCGTTCCAGCAGCGCCACGTCACCGGCGGCCCGGTGGCCGAAACGGAAGTTCTCGCCGACCACCACCAGCGCGGCGTGCAGGTGTTCCACCAGGATGTCGTGCACGAACTGCTCGGCCGGCAGCCGGGAGAACTCGGGCGTGAAGGGCACCACGCAGAGCACGTCCACGCCGAGCGCCTCGACCAGTTCGGCCTTGCGCGCCGGCTCGGTGAGCACCGCCGGATGGGATCCGGGGCGGACGACCTCGGCCGGGTGCGGGTCGAAGGTCACCACCACCGACCTGACGCCCAACTCCCGGGCCCGTGCCACGGCGTGGCCGATGGTGGCCTGGTGACCGCGGTGCACCCCGTCGAAGACGCCGATGGTGACCACCGAACGCCCCCAGCCCCCGGGCACCGCCTCGTAACCCCGCCAGCGCTGCATCTCTCTCCTCCCCTGCCGCACCGGTGTCGGCCGGTGCGGTCCCCGGCGTCAGGCCGGGGCGAGCACGATCTCCGCGCGGGCCCGGCCCTCCCGCTCGCTGACGATAGCGATCAGCTCCCCGGCGGGGCCGAAGACCGCGTAGGGGCCGGCGATGCCGGCCGGGACCAACGGTCCACCGTGGGAGAGCACCCGGGCCTCGTCACCGCTGGCGTCCCGGCGCGGAAAGAACCGGTCGGCCGCCGCCGCGAGCGGGAGCGGGACCACGTCGGGGGCCCGCTGTTCCAGCTCCGGCAGGGTCGCCGCCTCGGCCAGCGTGAACCCGCCGACCGCGGTCCGGCGCAGCGCGGTGAGATGCCCACCGACGCCCAGCGCGAGGCCGGCGTCCCGGGCGATGGCCCGGATGTACGTGCCGGAGGAGCAGGTGACGTCGACGTCCACGTCGACCAGGTCCGGCGCGCCGCGACGGACGGCGAGCACGGCCAGCCGGGAGACGGTGACCCGGCGGGCGGCCAGCGCCACGGTCTCGCCGTCCCGGACCCGCTTGTAGGCCCGCTGGCCGTCCACCTTGATGGCGCTGACCGCGCTCGGCACCTGGTCGATCTCGCCGGTGAGGGCGGCCAGGGCGGACCGGACCGCCTCGTCGGTCACTCCGGCGGCGGAGGTGGTGGCGGTGACCTCCCCCTCGGCGTCGTCGGTGACCGTGGTCTGCCCGAGCCGGATGGTGGCGGTGTAGCTCTTCGTCGCGCCGATCACGTACGTGAGCAGCCGGGTGGCCCGGCCGACCCCGATGACCAGCACCCCGGTGGCCATCGGGTCGAGCGTGCCGCCGTGCCCCACCCGCCGGGTGCGGGCCAGCCGCCGGATCCGTGCCACCACGTCGTGGGACGTCATGCCACCGGGCTTGTCGACCACGATCAGACCGTCTGCGCTCACGTCGGCCAAGCCTGCCAGACCGTCCGGGACCGGTCCGCGCCGGACCGCCCGCCGGGAGCCGGGCGGTCCGCGCCGACGAAAGCAGCCGGCCGGCCGGCGCGTAGGGTCGGAAACGGGACGGCGGAGACCGCGATGCGGTGCCATCATCAGGCACCCGCTTCCCGTGCGTGGAGCGGACCGACCGGTCACAGAGGAGCCCCCGATGTCCACTGCGTACGACACCAACACCGACGGGCCGGACCGGGCCGACCCGCCGGCCCGGTCGCGCCCGACCGGTCAGCCGTCGCAGCTGCCCGACTGGATGCGCGACCCGCCGCCGGCCCGGCTCACCCTCGGCGACCGGGTCACCGCCAGGCTGCTGCGAGTGCCGGGAGCACCCCGGTTACGGCATGCCTGGTGGATGTGGCGGGACCGGCAACGGCTGCACCAGCGCTTTCCGAACTCCTTCAAGATCGTGGCCTTCTTCGTCTCCTGGGGGCTCGCCGTGGCCCTGCTGCTCGCCGCGTACGCCCTCTTCTCGCTGGCCTGACGACGCCAGGTCCACGCGGCCGGGCGGTCAGCGGACGCCGGTCACCGCCCAGCGCCCGGAGCGCAGCCGCAGCGCCAGCGCGACCAGCCGGATCACGACGAACAGGGTGAGACCCGCCCAGATGCCGCCGAGGCCCAGGTCGAACGCGTAGGTGAACCAGATCGCCGGCAGGAATCCGCCGAGGCCGGCGACCACGGCCAGGTTGCGCAGGTAGCGGACGTCCCCCGCGCCGATCAGCACCCCGTCGAGGGCGAACACCACGCCACCGAGCGGCTGGATCACCACGAACCACGGCCAGATCGCCGCGGCCTGCTCGCGCACCTGGGGATCGGAGCTGAACAGGGCCGGGACCAGGTTCGCGCCGACGGCGATGACCAGCGCGAACGCCAGTCCGCAGACCCCGCCGAGCAGGCCGATCCGGCGGGCCAGCGCGCGGGCGCCGGCCTCGTCCCCGGCGCCGAGCGCCGCCCCGACCAGCGCCTGGGCGGTGATGGCGAGGGCGTCGAGCAGCAGCACGGTGAAGAACCAGAGCTGCACGACGATCTGGTGCGCGCCGACCGCGGCGGCACCGAACCGCGCGGCGACGGCCGTCGCGGAGAGGAAGCTGGCCTGGAAGGCGACGCCCCGGACGAGCAGGTCCCGGCTGAGGGCCAACTGGTGGCGGATGACCGTCGGCCGGGGTCGCAACGACACCCGCTCGCCGACCAGCGCCGTGACGAACAGGACACCGCAGAGGGTCTGCGCGACGACGTTGGCCACCGCCGAGCCGACCAGACCCATCCCGACCGGATAGACCAGCAGCGGGCAGAGCAGCGCGGAGAGCAGGTTGGGACCGAGCACGTACCACAGCGGGCGCCGGGTGTCCTGGACGCCGCGCAGCCAGCCATTGCCCGCAGCGGCCAGGAGCAGGCCGGGCGCGCCGAGGGCCGCGATCCGCAGCCACTGCGCGGCCGCGTCGGCCACGTCGCCCGCCGACCCGGCCAGGGCACGCGCCAGCGGTCCGGCCAGGACCTGCATGCCGAGCGCGACAATCAGCCCGCCGGTGAGGGCGAGCCAGGACGACTGGACTCCCTCGGCCACCGCGGCGGCCCGGTCACCGGCGCCGAAGCGACGGGCCGACCGGCCGGTGGTGCCGTAGGCCAGGACGCTGCCGAGCCAGGCGATCAGGGTGAGCACCGTCCCGCCGACCGCGACGGCGGCCAGCGGCAACCGGCCGAGGTGGCCGACCACGGCCGTGTCGACCAGGACGTAGAGCGGTTCGGCGGCGAGCACGACCAGCGCCGGCAGGGCCAGCCCGGCGATCCGCCGCGCCGACGCCACCGGTGCCGCGGGGGTGGCGGAGGCGGTCACCGCCCGATCCTGGCATGCCCCGCGTAACGTTTACAACTCTGCTCGCCCCTTACCGTCCCGCCGGCCGGGGCCCCCGCCGCTCACGTGACCGTCACCGGCCGCACGGAGGGCCGCCCAGCGTCCGGGCGACCCGTGAGCGCGCGAGCGGGTCGGACGGGCTACTGACGGGTGTCCATGGAGGTCTGGAGGGCGCGACGGGCCTGCTCACGAGCCTCGTCGACGGTCTCGGGCTGGGGCTTGGTCGGCATGACGGTTCCCTTCCAGGGGAGGCACGCGTCGACGACGCGGCACACGTGGGCGTTCCTGCTGGACCCCCCGCCAGCGGCCGGGGGTGACCGGCTCGGCTGGCCCGGGCAGCGTGGCCCGGGGTCGGTTCGACCCTGGAGGGAGGTGGCGTCCGGTGGGAGCCACCACCAGTGGGCGACGCCAGCAGTACGCGCCGGCCCGCACCCAAGCTATCGTTAAGTTCCACATGTTGCCCACGCTTCCCAACACGTGGACGCGGTCAGCGGGCGAAGAAGTGCCAGCCGAGCCACCACCAGAAGCCGAAGAGGCCGATCCGCCCCACCGGCACCGCGCCGACCTCGTACTGCATGACGTACGCGCAGACGTCACCGAACGACGGCACCCGCGAGCCCTCCCGGCGGGCCGCCCACTCGACTGCGGCGAGCAGCACCAGCGAGGCCAGGAAGCCGCCGATGGCCAGGGCCCGCATCATCGCCGCACCAGGCCCCAGAACGCCGCCAGCCAGGCGAACCAGGCAGCCGTCCGGACCACCGGGTCCTCCAGCAGGGGATCGGCCAGGCGGGAGAAGGTGGGGAAGTCGTCGCCGGCCGCCGCGACGAAGGTGACCCCCTCGAACACCCCGAAGACCACCACCGGCAGCGCCCACCAGATCGCGCCCGAGCGCAGCCGCTCCGGCGCGGGGCGACGCGGCACCCGGTGGCTCAGCCCGAGCCAGACCAGCACCCCGCCGGTACCGAGGGTGTAGAGGTTCGCCGACGTCGAGAAGGAGGGGAACTGGCCGCCCACCAGAGACAGGAAGGCGAGTACCGGAACGACCACCACCGGACGGTCCCAGGCCCGGGGTGCCTCGGCGGCAATCTCGTGGGGCTGCTCCATCCCGCGATTCTCCCCTTCCGTCACGCAGCGGGAAGGCCGACACTCCCCGCGATCAGTCCCGCTCCACCGCCCGGAGCAGCGCCGTGTCGAGTTCGGCCCGGATCCGGGCCACCACGTCCTGCGCCGTGCCGCGCCCGGTGAAGCCCGCCGCGAAACGGTGCCCACCGCCGCCCAGGGCCACCGCGACCCGACTGACGTCCACCGCTCCCTTGCTGCGCAGCGAGACCGCCCAGCCGTCCTCGGCGATCTGCTTGAGCACCCCGCTGACGTCCGCCTCGGCGGTGCACCGCACCGAGTCGATCAGCGGCTCCAGCACGTACGGCTGCTGGTCGTGCCGGGCCAGGTCGGCCAGGGTCGCGTAGGTCCAGACGAAGCCGTGGCCACCGGCCGCCGCCGGTTCCAGCCGGGTCCGGTTGAGCACGTCGCCGTGGAGACGGACCGCGCCGAACGGCCGGGTGTCGAAGATCCGCCGGGAGATCTCCCCCGGCCGGATGCCGGTGGCGAGCAGCCGGGCCGCCATCCGGTGCACGTCCGGGGTGGTGGCGTCGAAACGGAACGAACCGGTGTCAGTGGCCAGCGCGACGTACAGGCACTCGGCGATCCCCGCGTCGAGCGGCACGTCGAGGCGGGTCAGCAGCTCCTCGGCGACCACCGAGGTCGCCGCGGCCCGCGGGTCGACCAGGTGGATGTCACCGAAGCCGGTGTTCGAGGCGTGGTGGTCGAGGACCACCGCCGGGGCCGCGAGCGCCAACCGGTCGACCAGGTCACCCAGGCGGGACTCACTCGCCGCGTCGAAGCAGAGGACCAGATCCGGGTCGTGGTACGCCTCGACGGCCGGCACCAGCAGCTCGAGACCGGGCAGGTCCCGGAAGGGCTCGGGCACCTCCGGCGGACCGGGGAAGGTCGCCTGCACCCGGCGCGACCCGAGGCGGCACAGCCCCAGCCCGAAACCGAGCATGCTGCCCAGGGCGTCCCCGTCCGGATTGACGTGGCAGATCAGCAGCACCCGGGCGTCGGGGTCGAGCCCCCGCAGGGCGTCGACGGCGGCGGCCCAGTCGGCGTCGGTCGGGCCGGACCGGATTGACGGGTCCTCTCCGGCGAGCAACCCGCTGGTTGACCCGCCCGGATCGTCCGTCACCGCCGTTCCTGGGCGGCCGACGCGACGTCGTCGGACTCGTCGTCGGCCTCGGTGTCGTCGTCCTCGTCCTCGTCGAGCCGGTACGGCTGGGCCTCCCCGGCGTACTCCGCCCGCGCGGCGATCCGCTGCACCTCGGCGTCGGCGCTGCGGGCCTGGGCGAGCAGATCGTCGATGTGCTTGACGTGGTCCTGGACGTTGTCCAGCACGAACGTCAGGGTCGGCGAGTGCCGCAGTCCGAGCGCCTTGCCCACCGTGCTGCGCAACATGCCCTTCGCGCTCTCCAGCGCGGCGGCGGTGCCGGCCTGCTCGGCGGCGTCACCGAGCACGGTGTAGAAGACCGTGGCGTCCCGCAGGTCGGCGGTGATCCGGGCATCGGTGATGGTGATCATGCCGAGGCGGGGATCCTTGATCTGGCTCCGCACCACCGACGCGACCAGCTCACGCACCCGTTCGGCGTGCCGGCGTACCTTGGCCGGATCCGTCATCTCCGCCACCTCCACGGCATCGACGTCCCGGTCGGACCGGGGCGCGGACGCCACCGGTGACCGAACCGGGCCAACAACTCGAACATTACCCGCGCGACCAGTCGGTCACGCCGGAGCACCGGCGGCCCCGGGCCGCCGGCCTCCACTGTCAGTCGTCCACGCCGTGGAGGCGTTGACGCACCGACAGCAGTTCCACCTCCGGGCGGCCCGCCACCAGACGCTCGCACGAGTCGAGCACCTCGCGGACGTGTCCCGCCTCCGCGGCCACCACGGCCACGGCAATCTGGGCCCGACCGTGCAGGTCGAGCGCTCCCACCTCGGCAGCCGACACCTCGAAGCGGCGCAACGCCGCCACGATCGGTCGTACGTATGATCTCTTGGCCTTGAGCGACCGGGAATCACCCGGTAGCAGCAGGTCGAAGACCGCGGTTCCGGTGAACATCGCCTCGGACGATACCCGCCCACCGCCCCCCATGATCAAGGGGTTTACGCCCGTCCGGCGTAAACCCCTTGATCGGGTGTCCCGAGCGTCAGCTACGGGCCTTCTCGCGCATCTCGAAGGTCTCGATGACGTCGCCGACCTGGACGTTGTTGTAACCGCCCAGGGTCAGACCACACTCGAAGCCCTCGCGCACCTCGGTCGCGTCGTCCTTGAACCGCTTGAGCGAGCTGATCGTGAGGTTGTCCGCCACGACCGCCCCGTCGCGCAGCAGCCGCGCCTTGGCGTTCCGCCGGATGATCCCGGACCGGACGATGCAACCGGAGATGTTGCCGACCTTGGACGAGCGGAAGACGTCGCGGATCTCCGCGGTGCCCAGCTCGACCTCCTCGTACTCCGGCTTGAGCAGGCCCTTGAGCGCCGCCTCGATCTCCTCGATGGCCTGGTAGATGACGGTGTAGTACCGGATCTCCACGCCCTCGCGGTCGGCGATCTCACGGACCTTGTTGGCGGCCCGCACGTTGAAGCCGATGATCGTGACCGCCTCGGACGAGGCACTCGCGAGCATGACGTCGCTCTCGGTGATCGCGCCGACACCCCGGTGGATGATCCTGAGCTGGACCTCCTCGGGGATGTCGAGGTTGAACAGCGCGTCCTCGAGGGCCTCCACGGAACCGGAGACGTCGCCCTTGAGCACCAGGTTGAGCGAGGTCTTCTCGCCCTCCTTGAGCTGCTCCATGAGCGTCTCGAGGGTGGCCCGGCCACGGGAGTTGGCGAAGCTCGCCGCCCGCCGCCGCGCCTGCCGCTGCTCGGCGATCTGGCGCACCGTACGGTCGTCCTCGGCCGCCAGGAAGGTGTCACCCGCACCCGGCACCGCGGTCAGACCGAGCACCAGGACCGGACGGGCCGGACCGGCCTCGGCGACCTGGTTGCCGTTCTCGTCGAGCATCGCCCGGACCCGGCCGTGCGCCCCACCGGCGACGATCGAGTCGCCCGCCCGCAGGGTGCCCTTCTGCACCAGCACGGTCGCGACCGCACCACGGCCCTTGTCCAGGTGCGCCTCGATGGCCACACCCTGCGCCGGCCCGTCGATCGGAGCGGTCAGCTCCAGCGACGCGTCCGCGGTGAGCAGGACGGCCTCGAGCAGCTCGTCGATGCCGATGCCCGGCTTGGCCGCCACGTTGACGAACATGGTGTCGCCGCCGTACTCCTCGGCGACCAGGCCGTACTCGGTCAGCTGCTGGCGGACCTTGTCCGGATTGGCCTCCGGCTTGTCGACCTTGTTGACCGCGACCACGATCGGCACGTCCGCCGCCTTGGCGTGGTTGAGCGCCTCGATCGTCTGCGGCATCACGCCGTCGTCGGCCGCGACCACCAGCACCACGATGTCGGTGACCTGGGCACCACGGGCACGCATGGCGGTGAACGCCTCGTGACCCGGGGTGTCGATGAAGGTCACTGCCCGGTCCTCGCCGTCGTGCGGGACGTGGACCTGGTACGCACCGATGTGCTGGGTGATGCCACCCGCCTCGCCGGCCACGACGTTCGCCTTGCGGATCGCGTCGAGCAGCTTGGTCTTACCGTGGTCGACGTGACCCATGACGGTCACCACCGGCGCACGGCTGACCAGGCGGTCCTCCGCGACCTCGGCGTCGAGGTCGATGTTGAACTGCGCGAGCAGCTCGCGGTCCTCGTCCTCCGGGCTGACGATCTGCACGTTGAAGCCGAGGTGCTCACCCAGCAGCAGCAGGGTGTCGTCAGAGCAGGACTGGGTCGCGGTGACCATCTCGCCCAGGTTGAACATCTCCTGGACCAGCGAACCCGGGTTGGCGTTGATCTTGTCGGCGAAGTCCGACAGCGAGGCGCCACGGGAGAGCCGGACGACCTGACCCTGACCCCGGGGCGCACCCGAGCTCATGGTCGGAGCCGACAGGTTGTCGAACTCCTGTCTGCGCTGCTTCTTGGACTTGCGACCACGCGTCGGCCGGCCACCCGGACGCCCGAAGGCACCCGCGGCACCGCCGCCACGGCCACGGCCGCCGCCACCGGGACGACCGCCGCCACCGGCGGGCGCACCGGGACGGAACCCGCCACCGGCACCGGCGCCACCGCCGCCGCCACCACCGGGACCGCCACGGAAGCCACCGCCACCGCCGCCACCACCGGGGCCACCGCGGAAGCCACCGCCGCCGCCACCGCCACCGGGGCCACCGCGGAAGCCACCGCCGCCGCCACCGCCACCGGGACGGCCCGCGCCGCCGCCGGGACGACCCGCGCCGGGCCCGCCCGGACGACCGGGACGCTGGCTCGGCATCGAAGCCGGACTCGGCCGGGGCGGCATCGAGGCCGGACTCGGCCGGGGCGGCATCGAGGCCGGGCTCGGCCGTGGTCCGCCGGCGCTGCTCGCCGGCGGCCGGGCCTGGCCGCCACCCTGGATACCGAACGGGTTGTTGCCCGCGCCACGGGCCGGCGGGCGTCCGCCGGGACCGGGACGACCCGGGGCCGGCGTGCCGGTACGACCGGCGGCCAGCGAACCCGGGCGGGGCGGCATCGCGCCCGGACCCGGACCCGGACCCGGCCGGGGGCCGGGGCGGTTGGTGCCGTCCGTCGGGGGCTCCCGGCGGACGTTCTCACGCTGCTGCTGCCGGGCGGCCTGGGCGGCCTTGACCGCGGCCTCCTGGTCGGCCTTCAGCTGGGCGGCGCGCGCCTCGGCGGCGGCCACCTCGATGTCGTGGGCACTCGCCGGCTTGGCGACCGGGGTCGCCGCGGCCGGCGGGCCGGGGACCGGCCCCTTCGGCTTCGGACCGGGCACCGGCCGCCGGGGCGGCATCGGCTTGGCCGAGATCCGGGGTTCGCCGGGGGTCGGCGGTGGGGTCGGGGTCGGTCGCGGGGCCGGGCTCGGGGTGGCCGCCGCCGGAGCGGACGGTGCCGAACCATCGGCGGACGCGACGAATGCGCCCCGCAGCCGTCGGGCGACGGGCGCCTCGACGGTGCTGGACGCGGACTTCACGAACTCGCCCATTTCCTTCAGCTTGGCGAGAACGGTCTTACTCTCGACCCCGAGCTCCTTTGCCAGCTCGTGTACGCGGGCCTTACCTGCCACTGCACTCCTCACTCCGAGGTCGTGCGGGCAGCACCCGCAGCGACCTCACTCCTGCACTTGAAGCCTGGTCATTTCAGGGACTTCATCGTGTGCTCATGTCGGTCGTCCTACCTTGCTAGCG
This sequence comes from Micromonospora inyonensis, assembly GCF_900091415.1. Classification (NCBI taxonomy): domain Bacteria; kingdom Bacillati; phylum Actinomycetota; class Actinomycetes; order Micromonosporales; family Micromonosporaceae; genus Micromonospora; species Micromonospora inyonensis. The sequence continues at coordinate 3,532,039 of NZ_FMHU01000002.1, forward strand.
ACTCCCGTCCGGTCGGGCTGACCGGACGTGAAGCTTGGCGCGTCGACGTGCTTCGCCAGCTCACCATGATCGGGAACCCCGGCGATCCGTAACGCACGCCCGAAGGCGCGGCGTCGCACCGCCAGCGCGAAGCAGGCCGGATCCGGGTGCAGGTTCGCTCCCCGACCCGGCAGCCTACGGGCCGGATCGGGTCGGAGGCTGTGACCAGCCTCGTCGCCAACCGCGACGATCCGCAGGAGTTCACTGGCCGGCGCCCGTTTCCGGCAGCCCACACAGGTGCGCTCCGGCTGCGCGCGTCGTACCACTTGAGAAAGTCTACCCCTAGCTGCTCGAGATCGCGCCGCCCGGCTCCGGGACGTGATCAGCACCGCGCCGTCCCGCCGGGGCCGACTGCTCGGCGTCGGACCGGATGTCGATCCGCCATCCGGTCAGTCGGGCAGCAAGCCGGGCGTTCTGCCCTTCCCGCCCGATAGCCAACGAAAGTTGGAAATCGGGCACGGTGACCCGTGCCGTCCGGGTGGCCAGGTCGACCACCTCGACCCGGAGTGCCTTGGCCGGCGACAACGCGTTGCCGACGAAGGTCGCCGGGTCGTCCGACCAGTCGATGATATCGATCTTCTCGCCGTGCAGTTCACTCATCACGGCGCGGACCCGCTGCCCCATCGGGCCGATGCAGGCGCCCTTGGCGTTCACCCCGGGCGTGGTGGAGCGGACCGCGATCTTCGTACGGTGACCTGCCTCACGCGCGATGGCGCTGATCTCCACGGTGCCGTCCGCGATCTCCGGCACCTCCAGGGCGAAGAGCTTCTTCACCAGCGCCGGGTGGGACCGGGAGAGGGTGATCTGCGGACCGCGCATGCCCTTGGCGACATGCACGACCACGCAGCGGATGCGCTCTCCGTGCGTGTACCGCTCGCCGGGCACCTGCTCCGACTGCGGCAGCACACCCTCCAGCTTGCCGAGGTCGACGCTGACGATGCCCTTCTCGGCGCGGGCCTCGTGTGCCTGGACCACGCCGGTGACCAGGTCCCCGTCGCGTCCGACGTACTCGCCGAAGTGCACCTCGTCGGTGGCCTCCCGCAGGCGCTGGAGGATCACCTGCTTGGCGGTCATCGCGGCGATCCGGCCGAAGTCGTGCGGGGTGTCGTCGACCTCCCGGACGACGGTGCCGTCGGGGTCCAGCTCCTGGGCGTAGACCAGGGCCTGACCGGTCTTGCGGTCGATCTCCACCCGGGCGTGCGACTGCGCACCCTCGGTGTGCCGGTAGGCGGTCAGCAGCGCGGTCTCGATCGCCGCGAGGATCGTGTCGAACGGGATCTCCCGCTCGCGCTCCAGTGCGCGCAGCGCCGCGAGGTCGATGTTCACCTCTCCTCGTCCTCCACTTCATCTTCGTCGTCGTCGATGTCGTCGCCGAACTCGTCGTCCGCCACCTCGTCGAGGCGGCTGAATTCGACCTGTACGCGGCCGGGGCCGAGTTCGGCGTAGGCCCTTTCCCACCGCTCGCCGTCCACGTCGAGCACCACCCGCTCGTCACCGGCGTCCAGCACCCGGCCGGTGACCTGACGGTCCCCCGGCTCCCCGGCACGCTGGTCCGGCACGGCCACCCGGGCCGTCACCCGTACCAGCCGGCCGACGTTGCGGCGCCAGTGCCGGGGCAGGGTCAGCGGGCGGTCCACGCCCGGCGAACTCACCTCGAGCTGGTACTCCCCCGCGACGATGTCGCCGCTCGCCTCCTCCGCCGCATCCAGCGCCGAGGAGACCGCCCGGGAGACGTCGGCCACCGCGTCGAGGCTGACGCCCCGGTCACCGTCGACGATCACCCGGACCACGTGCCGGCGTCCGGCCCGCGAGACGGAGAGATCCTCCAGGTCGTACCCGGCGGCGACCACCACCGGCTCGATCACGGACCGCAGCCGGGACCGACGGGCGGCGAGATCCCCGCGCGGCGCACCGGCGGGACGGGGTCTCCCCGTCGACCTGGTGGCACGGCCACGCTGCGTCATCTGGCGCACCCCTCTCGACATCGACGGCACCCGGGCGGGCAGCCACGGCGGCACGCCACCGGGGCGGTTCGCCGCCGGTGGCTGCGCAGAGCGTAACGCGCCGTCGGCCGGACCGGCCGGGCGGCGCACCGACGCCCTTGCCCGCGAACGGTAGCGGATGGTGTTGACTTGTCCGGTGGCGATCGGCAGAGCAACACAGCGCGACGGAGCGGCCGGACATTCCCGGCGGAGGGTGCTGCGTACCGGAGTGGCCCTGGTCCTCGGCGGAGCCACCGCGTCGGTGGCCGGCTGCGGACTCCTCGACCGGGACGACCCGCCGCCCCCGCCCGACCCGCTGACCCCCCTGGTCGACGGCGCGCTCGCCCTGGCGGACCGGTACCGGGCCGCGATGGACGCCGACCCGGCGCTCGCCGCCCGGCTCACCCCGATCGCCGAGGCGCACCGGGCACACGCCACCGAGTTGGCCGCCGCGATCGGGCTGGCACTCCCCTCGCCCAGCCCGTCCGCGCCGGCCGGCGGTCCCACCGGGGACGCCGGCACCGTCCTCGCCGGGCTGCGCGCGGAGGAGGAGCGCGGACGCGCCGAGGCGGCGACCTTCTGCGCGCAGGCCCCGGCCGACCGGGCCGCCCTGGTCGGTTCGATCGCGGCGGCCCGCGCCACGCACGTGGAGGTGCTCCGGTGACCGCCGAGGAGGCGCTCGGCGCCGCGCTGACCGCCGAGTACGCGGCGATCTTCGCGTACGGGCCGATCGGGGTGCGACTCACCGGCACCGCCCAGCGGGCCGCCCGGGAGGCGGAGTCCGCGCACCGGCGCCGCCGCGACGACCTGGTGCTGCGGTTGAGCACCGGCGGCGGCACCGTCCCGGCCGACCGGGCCGGCTACGCGCTGCCCTACCCGGTCACCGACGCCACGAGTGCGCTGCGGCTGGCGGTCGAGGTGGAGGAACGCACCGCCGGGTACTGGCGGGCGGCGCTGGCCGCCACCACCGGGGCGGAACGCACCCGGGCCCTGGCGGCGCTGACCGACTGCGCGCTGCGGGCGACCCGCTGGCGGCGCACCGCCGGCATCACGCCGTCGACCGTCCCGTTCCCCGGTCGCCCCTCCTGACCCGACCGCCCCGACCGCCCCGACTAGACCCAACGCCGTTTCAGTTAGGGCTCGCAGAAGAATAACGCGCAGATTTCCGCCCGCGCGGATTTCCATCTGCTAGATGCCAATGGCCTGCAGCGATGCCGGGGTTCCTGTCAGCCTGGCACCCGAGCCTGTGCGCGGATCTCAGCAGGTGGCGGGATCCACACATCACATTCGTGGCCGCCAGATTCGGAACCGACGTGTTATTTTTCTGCGAGCCCTTAGCTGAGGGCTCGCAGAAAAATAACCCGGGGATGAGCATGCCGGCTCGCACGCCGCTGGTCAGGTAGTCGAGGGCGGCCTGGCTGATCCGTTCACCCGGCACGAGCACCGGAACGCCCGGCGGGTACGGGCTGACCATTTCGCGGCGCTCCGGCCGTCCTCGATGGGAACCTGCTCGGCGCGGCCGACGAACGCGTCGCGCGGCGACATGACGCTCTCGAGTTCCAGGGTCCGCGGTTCGGGCAGGTCCGCCTGCGATCGTGTCTCGATCCGGCCAGGCATGATCCGCCGTCCCCAAGGACCGTCGTCAGAACGTTCAGACGCGTAGTCCCGCGGACTGATTTTCGTCCGGGTGTTGCTGGGCGTATCGCGTTCCCGCCCCGCCGGCCTTCAACCTGCGCCGGAGGACCAGCAGCCACCAGAGCAGCGGGAGTCCGAGGATGCCGGCGAACACGAGGCCGTTCCCGGCAAACGCAGGGAGGAACAGCAGGGCGGCCTCGACCAGGAGGAAGACCACCAGGCTGGTCACCAGCACCGGGGTCCGCGCTTTCCCCAGGTCGTAGGTCCCGGGCTCCGCCGCAGGAACTCGTCCCTGCCGACTCGCGACGAGCAGTCCGATGGTCTGCAGGACGTAGGTGGTGAAGAACGCGAGCGTGGCGATTCCCAAGAAGTAGTTGAATGCACGCGCGTTGACCAGGGCGGACAGCAGCATGAGCACCGAGACCACACCGAGGCTGACGACGGCGGTGGACGGCGTCTTGCGGGTCGGCGAGACGTGCCGGAGGGCATGGGAGAACGGCATCATGTTGTCGCGCGAGAGGGAGTACAGCAGCCGCGTCGCCACCAAGACGTTGGCGAGCAGGCAGACGAGGATGTTCGTCAGTGCGATCGCCACGGTGATGCGCGAGAACACCGGACCCAGCTGCTGGGTGATGATCACCTCGATCGGGGCGGACGAGTCGGTGAGTTCACTCGGGTTCCTGATGGCGAGGACGTACACGAAGTACATGAGGAACTCGATGACGCACGAGGTCGCGAACGCGTAGAACATCGTGCGGGGAATGATCCGACGCGCACCCTTGGTTTCCTCGGCCACGTCGGCGACCGCTTCGACGCCGACCAGGCCGAAGAACGGTCCCAGCGACGCGGTCAGCCAGGCGAGGAAGTACGACTGCGTCTGGCCGTCGGGCGTCGTACCTTGGAACAGCGAGCTGATCGGCTGGGCGTCGTCGTGGACGGCGAACGCCACCACCGCCACGATGAGCGTGACGGCGATGGTGATGACCAGCTCGAGGCCGACGCCGATGTTGTTGAGGAGCGTGGCCAGACGCAACCGGTAGGCATTGATAAGGGTGCAGATGCTGACCACGCCGATGGCGATGAAGATCTGCCCGGCCTGGGTGAGGTCCCACCCCAGGAGGCTGCCCAGATAGCCGGCGAAGATGTAACCCAGGCTCGTCATTCCGCTGACCCAGCCGATGAGCGCCGCGCACCCGGTGAACCAGCCGTAGCTGGAGCCGTTGAGCCGGCTCGTCCACTGGTAGGCGTACCCGGCCAGGGGGATCTTGGCGGCCATGTCGGCGGCGATCACGGTCCACAGCAGGAACACCGGGATCGCCAGGAAGAGGGTCCAGATGAACGGGGACCCGGCATTGAAATAGCCGGCCCCGAACCCGGTGAAGACGGCGGTGGTCGCGCTGATCGTCGAGAAGCCGATGGCGAATGAGGCGATCTTGCCGACCGAGCGGTCGAGCTTCTGCTCGTACCCGAACTCGGCAAGCCGGGCATCCTCGTCCTCGCCGACGACTCGCGGCGGTGGAGCGAGGTCAAGTCTGGGTCCTGTCGGTTGGTCGGTGTCGAGTCTGGGTCGTGACGCCCGGTCAGTCATGCCGCACTCCCTCTGCTGACGACCTCGGGCCCGCACGGCCGAGGGCTGTCAGCAGTGAATCTCTGGCAGTGGCCGGACTGGAAGGACGGAGCTTCTATCTACCGGTAACCAGGGGTTATGACCGCCGCTGGCTCGTGCGAGGGACGCGTCTGAGCATGTACCGCACCACCTGTCGCCCGCCGGCCGACAGGCGGTTCGGGCGCCAGGCGACGGCTGTCACGCTAGCCGGTCGGTCGACGATGGGGACGAACCTGATCCCCGGCCGATCGTAGAGACGCGTGAGCGAGGACGTCGTGAAGCTGATCCCGACTCCGCGGGAGACCATCGTCGTCTCGGCCTCGTAGGTGGCCGCCTCCGCGGCGACGTTCGCCGGTTTGCCGTCTCGGACGTCGCTAGCCATCCAGTAGTCGCGCCAGACACCAGCCGATTGGGGGGCGACGACGATCGGTTCGTCCAGCAGCTCGCCGATGTGCAGCTGGGCGCGGTCGGCGAAGCGATGCGTACGCGGTAGGCAGGCGACCCAGGACTCCTTGGCGACGACCACCGACTCGAGATCGGGGACGTCCACCGGGAGCCGCAGGAGCGCGATCTCGCACGCGCCCGACCGGAGGCCTACGGTCGGGTCTGAGAAGTCGTACTCGGTGATCTCCAGGGACAGCTTGGGCAGGCTCTTCTCCACCCCGTCAAGCAACTCGAACAGCAGGTCGGCGCCCATGCCGGTCAGGTAACCGACCCGGATCTGGGCGCTGCCGACGAGGTTTTCGACGACGTCGAACGCCGCTTCGACCTCGTGCAGCGCCTTCCGGACGTGGGGCAGCCACTCCCGACCGAGTACGGTAAGCGCGACCGAATGTGTGTCCCGCTCGAACAGCCGGCCACCGATGTGGCTCTCGAGTTGTCGAATCGCCGCCGACAAGGCCGGCTGGGAAATGAAGAGCCGTTCGGCCGCTTTATGGTAATTCAGTGTACTAGCGAGGGCATCGAAGTATTTCAGCAAGCGAAGGCTCGCGCCATGGTTCATCGCACCTCCCAGGGGTTCGTGATAGGCGCCGCTTATCAGATCATCGCAATCTTTCCCTTCCGTTGCAAGAGCGTTCGTCGCATCCTGATCTCGCCGAATCATCCGGAGAGCGAGAGGTAGCCGATGTCCGCCTACTACACGTCCGTCACGATCGAGACCCCGGCTCGGCAGGAGTTCTACGATGTGACCGCCCAGCTGGAGGAATTCGTCGCCGGCACCGGTGTACGTGACGGGCTCGCCATCGCCTACTCGGCCCACACGAGCTGCTGCGTCCTGCTCCAGGAGGAGTCCGAGGACGTCACGTACTACGGCACCCAGCTACTGCTGCAGGATACCCTCAACGTCTTCGCCAAGATCGCGCCTCCGACCCGGCACGAGGGACAGTACCTGCATCCTGGCCCGATCCACATCCGCAATGCCGCCAAATTGCGCGACGAGCTTCCGGAATGGGGCCTGAACACCGACGGGCACATCATCTCTTCGATTTTGGGCCGTTCGGAAAGCATTCCGCTCGTTGACGGCACGCTGCTGCTCGGGGAGTTCGGCCGAGTCTACTTCGGCGACCTCGACGCCGTCCGTGCCCGGACCCGGACCGTTCACTTCCAGGTGCTCGGCGCCTGACCATGCTCGCTTACGCGGTGGACGTCGGTACCACCAACATCAAGGTCGTCGTCTTCGACGAGTGCCTCCGCCGGCTGGCCGTCGCCGCCGCGCCCGCGGTGTACCAGCGCACGGGCGACCGCGTCGAGTTCCGTCCCGAGGAAGTCTTCGACCTCGTCATCGAGCTGATTGCCCAATGTGCCGGGTCGATCGGGGACGCCGCCCGCCATGACGCGGTGATCGCCCTGACCGGCCAGGCAGAGTCGTTGGTGCTCAACGACCGGCGCGGCGATCCCGTGCGACCAGCGCTCTCGTGGCTGGACAACCGTGCCACCGCCGAAGCCGGCGAGCTGGGCGAACGCTTCGGCGTCGAGAATGCCTTCGCGGTCACCGGCGAGCCCGGCCCGTCGGCGACCTGGCCGGCGGCCAAGCTGCGCTGGCTCGCCAAGCACGAACCACGGACGCTCGACCGGACGGCGGCCGTCCTCATGGTCAAGGACGACCTGCTCCGCCGCTTCACGGGAACCGCGGTGGGCGAGGTGACGACGCGAGGATTCACCTACCTCTACGACGTACGACGCGGTCGCTACTGGGAGGAAATGCTCGACTTCGTCTCCGTACCGGCGGGGTCGCTCGCCCCGATCGTGCCGGCCGGGACGGACGTCGGCCGCGTACTTCCGCAGATCGCCGACCGCCTCCCGCCGGCCCGTTCCTACCGGGTCAACGCCGGAGCGCTCGACCACTTCTGTGCCATGGCCGGCACGGGTTCCTACACGCCGGGGGCCGTGAGTGAATCCGCCGGAACGGTGCTGTCGCTGTCCATGCTCACCGCGGGCTGGTCGTTTGATCCCGAGCGGAAGGTGTCGTTCCACGCCGGGCTGCGCCCCGGCGACATCGTCCTGTTCAACGGCGTCGACAGCGGGGGCGTCTCGCTCGAATGGTTCCGCCGCGAGGGTCTCGGCGGTATGTCGTACGACGATCTGGAGGAACGCCTCGCCGCGCGTACCGCCGGCAACGCACCGATCTTTTTGCCCTACCTCACCGGGGTGAACCCACCTGACCACTTCCCCCACGCCCGGGGGGCGTTCCTCGGTCTGGACCTCGCGCACGACCGGATCGACCTCGCCTACGCTGTCGAGGAGGGCGTGGCCCACCTCCTGCGCCGCAACGTGGACTATCTCACCCCTGCTCGCGTACGCGAGATCGTCTCCACCGGCGGTGGTTCGTCGTCCCCGTTCTGGAACCAGCTCAAGGCCGACGTGTGCGGCGTCGACGTGCTCGTCCCGGCCGAGCGGGAGGCCACCTGCCGCGGAGCGGCCGCGCTCGCCCTCGTCGCCTCCGGGCAGATTGACGGAATTGGTGAGTCAGCCCACCTCAGTCGGCCGCCGACCGCCCGTTACCAGCCGCGCCGGTCCGCCGAGCGGGACGCGCGGTACGAGTTGTTCGGCGAATACCTGAGACGCCTGTTCATGAACGACCCGGAAGGAGATCCACGATGATGCTGGCCTGCTCGTCCCCGATGGTCCCGGGAGAGTCGCTGACCGCCAAGGCCGAGTCGCTGAAGCGGTGGGGTTACGACGCCCTCGCCGTGTTTCACCCGTTGGCGGAATGGAACGACGGCGTGCGCCGTGAGCTCGTCACTCTGGAACAGCGCACCGGCGTCCGGCCCGTGGAGTTCGTGCTCATCGACGAGATCTACGGCAACGCGATGTCGCCGGACGCCGACCGCCGGGCCCGCTGCCGCGCGATGTACCTGGAGGCCGCTTCGGTCTGCGCCGAGATCGGCACGGTTACCGAGATCGAGTACGAGTACGGCGCCCGCGACCCGTTGCCCCTCTTCCATCCCTACCAGAAGCTCGACGCCGGCCAGACCGAGCAGTTCATCGACTTCTACCGCGAGGTACTGGCCGTAGTCGAGGGAACGCCCGGTCGCGTGCTGCTGGAGCCGATCAACCGATACGAGTGCCGGTACCTCAACCTCGTGACCGACAACCTCGAGATTCTCGACGCTGTCGCCCACCCGAACGCCGCGCTGCTGCCGGACACCTTCCACATGTCGATCGAGGAGGCAGACCCCGCCGCAGCCATCCGCAGCGCCGGCGACCGGGTCGCCCACGTCCACCTTGGCGACAACAACCGGCTGCTACCGGGGCACGGCCGGCTCGATTGGGAGTCCATCTTCGGCGCGCTGCACGAGATCGGCTTCGACGGCGCGGTCAACCTCGAATGCTCGACCGAAGGCGACCCGGCCGTGACCCTGCCCGCGACCGCCGAGCGGCTGCGGAAGCTGATCGGGAAATGACCGGCTCCCTGACCCCGCCGTTCTTCGAGATCGGTCCGAAGAACCTGCTCCGCCGCCGCGAGATCGAGTCTGTCGCGGTCGCGGCCGGCCGCGCGGGCGACGACCACGGCGTCACGGTTCTTCTCACTGTGCCCACCGCACTGGTCGCACCGGTCGAGGGGCTCGGCTGCGGTGTACGCGTGCTGGCGCAGGGCATGCACACCGATCGACTCGGTCCGTCGATGAACCGGGTCACGGCGGAGTCGCTGGCAGATGCCGGCGCCTGGGGCGTGATGCTCAACCACGACGCCGACCCGCTCGACGGCACGCAGCTGGAGCTAGCGCTGCAGCGCGCGGTAGAGGTAGGCCTCGAAACGGTGGTGTGTGCCGCCACCCAGCACGAGGCGGTCCGATTTGCCGCTTTGGAGCCGACCGTCGTGCTCTACGAGCCGCCCAGTCTCATCGGCACCAGTAGGGCCGGCCGCCGCGACTGGATCGCCACGTCGACCGAAGCCATCCATCGGGCCGGCCACGCCGTGTTGGCCATGCATGCCGGTGGCATTTCGACGCCCGCGACAGCTCGGGCCGTCATGGCGGCCGGTGCCGAGGGCACGGGCTCCACCAGCGGCGTGCTGTCGGCCCCGGACCGCGAGGCGGCAGCGCGCCAGTTCATCGCCGCCACCAGGATCGGCTGGGACGAGGCGCGCCGCGCCTGGCCCGCCACCACCAGGTGAGATCAGTTGAGGGAGAGCGCCATGACCAGCAACCTGACGAGCCGCACCGCGGTCCTCACCGGAGGCGCCCGCGGCATTGGCCTGACGCTCGCCAGAACCTTGGCGGCAGACGGCATGAACGTCGCCCTTCTCGACCTGCTAGACACCGTCGAGGAGAGCGCGAAGGCCATCGCCGACGAGTACGGGGTCGCCACGCACGGACAGAAGATCGACGTCACCGATCAGGACGGGGTTGCCGACGCGTTCCGGGCCGTCCGGCAGACCTTCGGCGTTCCGTCCGTTTTGGTCACGGCCGCCGGTATCGAAATCAACGGCGACTCGGTCAAGGTCACCGCGGAGCAGTGGCGGAGGGTGATCGACGTCAACCTCACCGGCACGTTCTTCGCGGCCCAGGCATTCGCCAACGGACTACTGACGGCCGGAATGCCCGGTAGCGCGATCTTCATCGCGTCCATGTCGGGCTCGATCGTCAACGTGCCGCAATGGGCGGCGTCGTACAACGCGTCCAAGGCCGCCGTCGCGCACCTGGGAAGGTCGCTGGCCGTCGAGTGGGCGCCCGCCGGGATCCGGGTAAATTCGATCTCGCCCGGATATGTGCTCACCGACCTCACGAAGGCCATCCTCGACCGGGAGCCGGAGCTGCACGACGACTGGGTCGCCCGTATCCCGCAGGGCCGCATGGCCAAGCCCGAGGATCTCGCCGGGCTGGTCCGCTTCTTGGCGTCCGACGCCTCGACGTACCTAACCGCGCAGGACATCGTCATCGACGGCGGCTACACCGCGATCTAGTACCGACTAGACCCGCCCGCCCCTCCTGACCCGACCGCCCCGACAAGACCCGCTCGCCCGATCGACTCTGCCGACCTGAGCCGCACGTACTACCGGGACGCGCGGGGGACGCGGTACGGCGTACCGGACTTGCCGGGGCGGACATGACCGAGGTGGGCGCGGTGCTACGGCGGCAGGCCGGCGAGCTGGCCGCGCGCGGCCGGCCGGTGGACAGCACCCGTCGACGACCTGCTCGACGGCTGAGCCGCCGACCCCGCGGCCGGGTCCAGCCTGGAGGACGGCCCCGCCGTGGACGGGGACCGGGCACGCCGCAGGGAGGACCGCGCCGGTCGCGTCAGCCGATCCCGCCCTGGACGCCGATCAGCGCCCCGATCAGGTACGTCGCGGCGGCCGCCGCCGCGCCCAGGAGAAGCTGCCGCAGCCCGCTGGTCCACCAGGGCCGGTTGGTGAACCGGGCGACGATCGCCCCGGCGGCGAAGAGCCCGGCCCCACCCACCGCGAGAGCCAGCCAGAGATTGGTGAACCCGACCAGGTAGGTGAGCAGCGGAACCAGCGCCCCGATGGAGAAGAACACGAACGACGAGAAGGCCGCCGTCCACGGGCTGGGCTGCTCGTCCGGGTCGACGCCCAACTCCTCCCGGACGTGCACCCGCAACGCCTCCTCCGGGTTGCGGCTGACCGCCTCGGCGACCTCGCGGGCCAGGTCGTACGGGAGGCCGCGGGCGGCCCAGGCGTCGGCCAGTTCCCGGGCCTCCGCCTCGGGGTGCCGCTCCAGCTCCCGGCGTTCCTTGGCGACCTCGGCGGCGACCTGCTCGTTGGCCGAGCGGACGCTGGTGTACTCGCCGAGCCCCATGGAGATCGCCCCGGCGACCAGCCCGGCGGTGCCGGTGAGCACGACGGCCCGGGGCGAGACCCCGCCGCCGCCCACGCCCGCGATCAGGGCGATGTTGGTGACCAGGCCGTCCATCGCGCCGAAGACCGCCGGACGCAGCCAGCCGCCGGAGACGTCCGCGTGGTGCCCCTCCCGCAGCGCCGCAGGTGTGTCGGTCACGGCAGTGTCAGGATCTCGTGGCCGCTCTCGGTGACCACGACGGTGTGCTCGAACTGGGCCGTCCACTTCCGGTCCTTGGTGACCACGGTCCAACCGTCGTCCCACATGTCGTACTGGTGGGTGCCGAGAGTGATCATCGGCTCGATGGTGAAGGTCATCCCCGGCTCCATCACGTCGGTGGGACGCGGGCTGTCGTAGTGCGGCACGTACAGGCCGCTGTGGAAGGCCTCCCCGATGCCGTGGCCGGTGAAGTCGCGCACGACGCCGTAACCGAACCGCTTGGCGTACGACTCGATGACCCGGCCGATGACGTTGATCTGACGGCCGGGCGCGACCGCGCGGATGCCCCGCATCATCGCCTCGTGCGTCCGCTCGACCAGCAGCCGGGCCTCCTCCCTGACCTCGCCGACACCGAAAGTGGCGTTGGTGTCCCCGTGGACCCCGCCGATGTACGCGGTGACGTCGACGTTGACGATGTCACCGTCGTGCAGCGCGGTGGAGTCCGGGATCCCGTGACAGATCACCTCGTTGAGGCTGGTGCAGCAGGATTTGGGGAAGCCCCGGTAGCCCAGCGTCGACGGGTAGGCACCCTGGTCGACCAGGAACTCGTGGACCACCCGGTCGATCTCGTCGGTGGTCACGCCGGGCTTGCAGTGCTCACCGGCGAGCTGCACCGCCTGCGCGGCGATCCGCCCGGCGACGCGCATCCGCTCGATGGTCTCCGGGTTCTGCACATGGGAGCCGGTCCACTGCTGCGGACGCTTCTTGCCCACGTACTCCGGGCGGCGGATGTGCGACGGCACCGGTCGCCACGGAGAGAGCGTGCCTGGGGTCAACGGCGCTCGGACGGTCATCCGCCAAGCCTATCGCCGCCCCGGACAGGGTCGGCACGCAGCGGGCGGCCCGGGGGCGGCTGTTGCCCCCACCGGGGTGCTGTGCCATGGTGTCAGGCGTGGATCAAGGGGGAAGCGCTCCCGTCTTCGCTGCCAGCGTGCAGGTCGACGGCGACCACCTCCGGGTCGTGGTGACCGGTGAGGTCGACATGGCGACCGCCGACACCATGCTCCAGATCGCGCTACGGGAACCGGCCCGACGGCTGACCCTGGACCTGCGGGCGGTCGCCTTCTTCGACTCCGCCGCCATCCACGCCGTCGTCCGGATCGCCGAGCGGTTCCCGGGCACGCTGGCCGTGCTGCCGTCCCGCCAGGTGCGCCGGGTGCTGGAGATCTCCGGTCTCGCCGGCCAGGACTGGTTCGACCCGAGCTGACCGGCCCACGTCACCACCGGCCGTTCAGGCCGCCTCGCCGCGACCCGACCGCTCGTGCTCCCCGCGGCGGCCCGCCAGCCGGCGACGCAGGGTCACCTCCGTGCCGGTCGCGGTACGGCGGACCGAGAGGTCGCCGAGCGCGCGGATCAGGGAGAGCCCCCGGCCCCGGAACGTCGACCCGGACGACTCCCGCCACTGGCCGCTGTCCTGGACGGTGACGACCACCGTCCGGTCCTCGATGGTCACCTCCACGTCGATCACCGGCTCGGCCGGAGCCACCGGATGCTCGATCGCGTTCGCCGCCGCCTCGGAGACCGCCACGGTCAGGTCGAACAGATCTATCTCGCCGACGTCGTGGGCGACGAGGAAGTCCTCCACCCGCTTGCGCAGCACGCTCAGCCGGGTCGGGTCGGCGGGCAGCCGCAGCGCGAAGCGGTCCCGCTCGGTCGCCTCCAACGCGAGCACCGCCACGTCGTCCCGGCGTGGACAATCGACGACCCGCTCGACGACGGAGTCCACCAGGTCGGCGACGTGCCCGCTGAAGCCCGCCACGTCCGACCTGAGCTGACCCAAGCCGACGTCGATGCCGAGGGTCCGGTCCTCGATCAGGCCGTCGGTGTAGAGCAGCAGCCGGCCGCCCGCCTCCAGCGTGTCCGTCTCGGTCCGGTACGACGTGTCGGGAATGGCACCGACCGGCGGGCCCAGGGCGCGGTCGTGCAGGAACGCCACGTCGCCTCCTCGGATCAGGAGCGGGGACGGATGGCCTGCGCTGGCGTACCGTAACCGCCCGGTTCGGGGATTGAAGCAGAGACAGACGACAGTGGCGAACGAGCGCCGCTCGACGGAGCCGACCAGCCGGTTGAGCCGGGTCAGCGACTCGCCCGGATCGAAGCCCTCCAGCAGGTACGCGCGCAGCGCGTTACGGAGCTGTCCCATCGCCGCGGCGGCGTGCACACCCTTGCCCACCACGTCTCCGATGACCAGCGCCAGTTCGTCGTCGACCTCGATCACGTCGTACCAGTCGCCGCCGACCTCGACGTCACCGCTACCGGGCAGGTAGCGGCTGGCCACCACCGCGTCGGGCCGCTGCGGCAGGGAGCGGGGCAGCAGGCTGTGCTGGAGGGTGGTGGCGATGCGGTGCTCGGCCTCGTAGAGCCGGGCGTTCTCCAACCGCACGCCGATCAGCCGGGCCAGTTCGGTCAGCACGGCCTGCTCGGCGTCCACGCGGGCTGCGGCCGGCTGCCAGATCCGTAGTTCGCCGAGGGGTTCGCCGGTGGTACCGGCCAACGGCAGGACGACCGACGGGTCTCCGGACGCGTCGCCGGCACCGTGCGCCTCGGAGCGGGCGTCCCCGGCGGTGACCACCGCCCGTACCGCGTCGACCAGGCTGAGCGCGTGCGCGGCGGCGACCGAGACCACGTCGGCGGTGGAGCGGGCGGTGTTGATCGCGACCGCCGCGTCGGCGAGGGCGCGCAGCCGCCGGATGATCTGCCCGCGCAGCTGCCCGAGTTCGACGTTGGCCCGCACCCGGGCGATCAGTTCCTGCCCGGAGAAGGGCTTGGCCAGGTAGTCGTCGGCGCCGACGGCGAGCCCGGCGACCGCCTCGACCGAGCCGGCCCGGGCGGAGAGCAGCACGATCGGCACGTACCGGGTACGCGGATCGGCCCGTAACGCGGTGACCAGGCCGAAGCCGTCGAGTCTCGGCATCATCACGTCGGCCAGCACCAGGTCGAACGAGGTGTTCTCGATCGCGTCCAGGGCGGCGACACCGTCCTCGACCGCGACGACCTCCCAGGATGGTGCGAGCAGCCGGGTGACATGTTCCCGCAGGTCGACGTTGTCGTCGACGACCAGGATGCGGCCCGCCCGGGGACCGGCCGGTTCGTCCGTTCCGTACGCCGGTGCCGGACCGGCGGACCAGAAGGCGGCCTCGGTGACGTACAGCCGGGCCTGCTGGGAGTCGGTCAGCGCTACGGGTCGGTCGACGACCCGGTCGGCCGGCAGGTGCGCGGAACCGAACGGAACGGTGACGGTGAAGGTGCTCCCCTCGCCCACCCGGCTGGCGACACCGACCTCGCCGCCGTGCATCTCCACCAGCTCACGGACCAGCGCCAGGCCGATCCCCGTCCCCTCGTGGGTACGCGAGCGAACCCCGGGCACCCGGTGGAACCGCTCGAAGACCTGCGCACGTTCGTCGTCGGCGATACCGACGCCGGTGTCGGTCACCTCCAGCCGCGCACCGCCCGGCACCGCGAGAACGCGGACCCGGATCTCCCCGTCGAAGGTGAACTTCACCGCGTTGGAGAGCAGGTTGAACACGATCTTCTCCCACATGTCCCGGTCGACGAAGACCGGCGCGGGCAGCGGTGGGCAGTCCACGGTCAGCCGCAGCCCGGCCCGCTCCACGGCCGAGCGGAAGGTGCTGGACAGCCGGGAGGTGTAGTCGGCCAGGTCGGTGGGACGGTAGTCGGCGGCGAGGCGGCCGGACTCCAGCCGGGAGAAGTCCAGGACGGTGTTGACCAACTTGAGCAGACGCAGCGCGTTGCGGTGCATCACGGTGAACCGCTCGATGTGGTCCACCGGCAGGTCCGGATCGGCGAGCAGGTCCTCCAGCGGCCCGAGCACCAGGGTCAGCGGGGTGCGGAACTCGTGGCTGACGTTGGCGAAGAAGTTGGTCTTCGCCCGGTTGAGCGCGGCCAGTTCGGCGGCGCGAACCTGCTCCTGCTCGTACGCCCGCTGCCGGGCCACGGCGCGGGAGACCTGGGCCGCGACGAGGTCGAGGAAGGTGCGGTACTCGGTGGTCAGCGGGAACCGTTCGGCGGTGCCGAGGACGAGAGCCCCGACGGTCTCGTGGGCGGCGAGCACGGGAAGCACCACCGCTCTCGGTGCGCTTCCGGGTGGTGCCGGGTCGACCAGGTCGGTGAGGTCGACCGACCGGGCGTCGGCACCGGCGACCACCTGGCGGACCGCCTCGGGCAGCGCACCGGGGGACGTCACCCGGTCGGCGTCGACACCGCTGCACCCGGCCAGCGTGACCCGACCGGAGGCGTCGGTCAGGTAGAGCAGACCGACGGGGAGGTCCTCGTGGTGCGCGTCGAGCACCTCGGCCGTGGCCCGGCCCAACTCGGCACCGCTCCCCACGTCGACGAGCCGGGCACCGAGGTCGGCCAGGGCCCGCAGGCGTCGCTCACCGAGCACCCGCCCGGTGGTCTCGTTGACGATGCAGTACACCCCCTCGATCGATCCGTCGTCGACGCGGATCGGGTCGTAGGAGACGTCGAAGTAGACCTCTTCCAGGAAGCCGTGCCGATGCAGCAGGAAGGGCCGGTCCTCGGCCCGGTAGGACTCACCGGTGCGGCGGACGCCGTCCAGCAGCGGGGCGAGGTCGGCCCAGGTCTCCGTCCAGTGGTCCCGAGCGGGCCGGCCGAGGGCGTGCGGGTGCTTGGTGCCGATGGTCGGCAGGTAGGCGTCGTTGTAGAAGGCCCGGTGGTCGGCACCCCAGAACATCACGATCTGGGCCTTGGAGGTGAGCAGCATGGCGACCGCGTTGGCCAGCGCCGAGGGCCACTGCTCCGGGCTGCCGACCGGACTGTCGGCCCAGTCAAGGTCACGAATCCGTGCGCCCATCTCGCCACCAGCCGCGAAGGCGGCCACCAACTGCGGGGGCAGTCCACCCCCGGTGGTGCCCCCGCACAGGCCACGCTCGTCCACGCCCCCCTGGGCCGAGCTCATGCTGCCTCCCGCTCCGGCCATGTCCGGCGCGCCCCTTGAATATTCGCCCGCCCGTGCGCCGAGTTGTACCCAAGCGGAACAGCAACGTAACGCATGCCGTCCACGCAACGCTGTTTACCCGTGTCTCATCCTGACGTCCCCGGTCGACGTCCGGATCGTCAGGTCGGCCCGGATGGGTACGCCGGGCTCGGCCCGCCGGCACACCACCGGCGGCGGACCGTCGACGGCAGGAGGGCCGGCAGGTCAGAAGACCGGCAGGCCGTCGATGCTCGTGGCGTTCCTCGTCGCCCGGTAGACCACCAGGTCCTCGGTCGTCCGCCGGGAGTGGCAGGCGAGGAGCATGTCCCGGTCGCCCTGGTACTCCATCAGCGGCACCGAGAACCCGCACGAGTCGGATACCCGGTCGACCTCGACGGTGACCACCGCCCGGACGGCGTGCGGGTCGGGCGGGTCGGGGAAGTCGGCGAGCCGGGCGGCGAAGTCGGGCGTGCCCACGGCGACCGTGTCGCCCCGCCCGTGCAACCGGACGACCTTCGGCGGGCCGGCGAAGGCACAGAACATCAGCGTGATCCGGCCGTTGTCCCGCAGGTGGGCAATGGTCTCCGCGCCGCTGCCGTGGTAGTCGAGGTACGCCACCCGGTGCGGGCCGAGGACCACGAACGTGCCCCGCATGCCCTTCGGCGACAGGTTGACGTGCCCGTCGACCGAGGTGGGGGCGGTCGCCACGAAGAAGACCGGCTGCGCCTCGATGAAGGTGCGCAGCCGCCCGCCGATCTCCGGGTACACCGTGCCCATACCAGCCATCCTCACACCGTCGCGTCGTTCCCGGTGCCCCCTGCCCGCCGGTTGGGACGCCGTCCCCGGCGCGCCTAATTGCCTTGCCGGCCCATTGACACCGGGCGCATCCTTGACCTCGTGACCAGGCCCGATCCGGGCCACCGCCGGGCACTCGGAACCCGGCACCGCGGCGGCGCGGGGCGTCGGTCACCTCTCTCTCACCAGTACGGCGATCCGCCGTACCCGACAACCGCCCCGCGCCGCCGCCTCCCGCGTGTGGGTCACGTCACGGTTCGCCGCGCAGTCGGGCGGTGATCTCGTCGGCCGGCGCGGGTGGACCGAAGAACCTTCCCTGCCCGGTGTCACAACGCAGCGCGCGGAGCAGTTCGGCCTGTGCCGCCGTCTCCACCGCCTCGGCGGTGACCCAGAGCTCCACCGCGTGCGCCAGCCGCACCAGCGCGTCGACGATCCGCTCGTCCCGGTGTCCGGCGGGCGAGTCCGGACCGTCGGCGCGGATCCCCTCCACGAACGGCCCGGCCAGCTTCAGGGAGTGGATCGGCAGCCTCCGCAGGTACGCCAGGTTCGAGTAACCGGTGCCGAAGTCATCGATGGCGAGTCGTACGCCGAGGTCGGAGAGGCGGTGCAGGGACCGCAACGGCTCGCCCGCCGTCCCCATCACCGCGCTCTCGGTCAGCTCCAACTGGAGCAGGTCGGCGGGGAGACCGCTGCTGGAGAGCACCTCCGCGACGGTGGCCACGATCGCCGGGTCGTCGGCCTGCCGGGCGGCGAGGTTGACGCTCACCACCAACCGGGCGTCGGGGAACTCGGTCAGCCAGCCACGGGCGTCCCGGCAGGCCCGGTCGAGCACCCAGCGGCCGAGCTGCACGATCAGACCGGTCTCCTCGGCCAGGCCGATGAAGGCGTCCGGCCCGAGCAGGCCCAGTTCCGGGTGCTGCCAGCGGACGAGCGCCTCGACCGCCACCATGGTCGAGTCGAGCAGCGAGACGATCGGCTGGTAGTGGACCACGAACTCGCCCCGTTCCAGCGCCGCCGGGAGGCCCGCGGCCAGCGCGGAGCGGGCGATGTCCCGGGCGCCGCGCTCGGGGTCGTAGACCGCCCACCGGCCCCGCCCCTCCGCCTTGGCCCAGTAGAGCGTGGTGTCGGCGGCCTTCATCAGCTCCGAGACACTGGTCTGCCCGACCGCGCAGTCGACGATGCCGACGCTCGCCGAGACGGCGAGCTGCTGCCCGGCGACGTGCACCGGGGCGGCCACGGCGGTCAGGGCGCTCTCCGCGACCTCGATCGCGCGGTCGAGCCCGTCGCCGCCGTCGACCAGGATGACGAACTCGTCCCCGCCCATGCGGGCGACCAGGTGACCGTGCTCGGCGACGCAGCTCGCCAACCGCTCGCCGATCACCACCAGCAGCCGGTCACCGAGGTCGTGGCCGAGGCTGTCGTTGATCGCCTTGAAGCCGTCCAGGTCGAGGAAGCAGACCCCCACCCGGTGCTCCGGGGTGGCCTGGGCGAAGAGTCCCCCCAGGGTCTCGAAGAACAGCGTCCGGTTGGGCAGACCGGTCAGCGGGTCGTGCAGGGCCTGGAAGCGCAGCCGCTGCTGGAGTTCGTGCCGGTCGGTGATGTCCTCGATCATCGCCACGGTGAACCTCGGCCGACCGTCGTCGTACCGGATCAGGGAGGCGGCCAGGTCGGTCCAGACGACGCTGCCGTCCTTGCGGCGGTACCGCTTCTCCGTCCGGACCGAGTCGTGCCGGCCGGCGATCAGATCCTGGTACAGCTCCCACATCCCGGCCGCGTCGTCGACGTGGAACAGCGCGGCCACGTTGGTCTCGCGCAGTTCCGCCGGGGTGTAGCCGAGCATGTCCGCAAAGGACTGATTGACGTCGATGATCTGCCCGTCGGTGCCGGCGATACCGATCCCGATCGCCGCGCCGGTGAACACCGCCCGGAACCGGGCCTCGCTGTCCCGTAGCGCCTGCTCCACGTCGTCCCGGGCCTGCCACGCGGACCGGGCGATCCGCTCCTGCTGGGTGAAGGTCCGGTCGCGCAGCGCCCGGGCGAACCCGGCGGCGAGCGCGCCCTGGAGGGCGGCGACCCGGCCGGCGACGTCCGCAACGTCACGCTGCTCGGAAGCCTCAGGCTGCTCGGGGACCTCACGCTGCTCGGGGGCCTCAGGCTGCTCGGGAAGAACCTCGGCGAGGAACCGGGTACCGAGGGCACGTACCGACCAGTCGAGCACCCGGGGTTCGGTCAGGTGCGCCTCTACCAGCGCCCGCCCGACGTCCTCGGCCGGCTGGGAGGTGAAGACGGCGGCACGGAGCGCGTCGGCCAGCCGTACCGTGTGGACCAGCAGCAGTCGCTCGGTCTCGGCCGCGCTCAGCGGCACGAACCCCAGCCGGCGCACCGCCCGCGCCCAGTCGGCGGCGTACCGCCGGGCCCCGGGGTGGCGCAGCCCCTCGTCGTCCGGTTCCCCGGTGGAGCCGCTCACCGTCGCCTAGCCGGCGGTACCGTCGTACCGGGCGACGGCACCGAACGCACCGAACCGCTCCGGGTGCTCGTCCACGTCGGAGGGCGAATCCGGCCGCCAGAGCGGCATGTGTACCACGCCCGGATCGAGGACCGTCCAGTCGCCGAGGAACGCGGCGACCGCGGCCCGCGACCGCAGGGTGATCTCGGTGTCGGTACGCGCCGAGAGCCGCTGCGCGTCCAGCATCTCCGGCGGCTGGTCCTCGAAGGTGGAGTGCGAGACGACCAGGAAGCTCCCGGGTGCGGCAGCGGCCCGCAGGGTGGCCAGGATCTCGGCCGGACGGTCCACGTCCGGGACGAAGTGCACCACGCCGCCGAGGAGGATGCCCACCGGACGGTCGAGGTCGAGCAGGCCGGAGGCGCGTGCCTCGGCGAGGATCCGCTCCGGGTCACGCAGGTCGGCGTGGAGCACCCCGGCCCGCTCGTTGCCGGCGAGCAGTTCCCGGCTGTGCGCCACCGCCACCGGGTCGATGTCCACGTAGAGCACCCGGGCCGCCGGGTTCGCCGCCTGGGCGACCTCGTGCACGTTGCCCACGGTCGGAATCCCGGAGCCGATGTCCAGGAACTGGTCGATGCCGGCGTCGAGCAGCACCCGCACCGCCCGGCGCAGGAACTCCCGCCCGGCCCGCATGGTGGCGGGCAGGTTCGGGGTCATGGCGGCGATCTGCTCGGCGAGCTGCCGGTCGACCTCGAAGTTGTGCGCGCCGCCGAGGAAGTAGTCGTACACCCGGGCCGCGCTCGGGCGGCTCAGGTCGATCCCGGCGGGCGTTCCGTCCGGCTGCTGCATCGTCCACCCCAGTCCGTGGCCGCGGACGCCGGCGGCCCCGCGGCCAGGGACGCGGGCGATCACCGACGGACCCGCAGGTCGTGTGGTGTGCCCACTCTAGGCCGCTGACTCCAGAATCAGCGAGATCCCCTGACCGACTCCGACGCACATGGTGGCCAGGGCGCGCCGCGCGCCCCGGTGCCGCAACTCCAACGCGGCGGTCAGCGCGAGCCGCGCCCCGCTGGCGCCCAGTGGGTGGCCGAGCGCGATCGCCCCGCCGTTGGGGTTGACGTGTTCGGCGTCGGCGGGCAGGCCCAGCTCGCGCAGGACCGCGACGGACTGCGCGGCGAACGCCTCGTTCAGCTCGATCACGTCCACGTCGGTCAGCCGCAGGCCGAGCCGGTCGAGCAGCCGCCCGGTGGCCGGCACCGGTCCGATGCCCATGGTCCGGGGCGGCACCCCGGCCGCCGCGGCGCCGACGACGCGGGCCAGCGGGGTCAGCCCGTACCGGGCGACGGCCGCCTCGCCGGCCACCAGCAGCGCCACCGCGCCGTCGTTGACGCCCGAGGAGTTGCCGGCGGTCACCGTCCCACCCTCCCGGAACGGCGTGGGCAGGGCGGCGAGCTTCTCCAGGGAGGTCTCCCGGGGGTGCTCGTCGGTGTCGACCAGCCGGGTGCCCCTGCGCCCCTCCGGGACGCTCACCGGCACGATCTCCTCGGCGAACCGCCCGTCCGCCTGCGCCTTCGCGGCGCGCTGCTGGGAGCGGAGCGCGAAGGCGTCCTGCTCGGCCCGGTCGACGCCGAACTCGGTGGCGACGTTCTCCGCCGTGTCCGGCATCGAGTCGATGCCCCACTCCTTCTTCATCAGCGGGTTGACCAGCCGCCAGCCGATCGTGGTGTCGTACACCTCGGCGGTACGGGAGTACGGAGTGGCCGCCTTCGGCATGACGAACGGCGCGCGGCTCATGCTCTCCACCCCACCGGCGACCACCAGCTCCGCCTCCCCGGCCACCACCGCGCGGGCGGCGGTGGCCAGCGCGTCCAGGCCGGAACCGCAGAGCCGGTTCACGGTGCTGCCGGGAACGCTCTCCGGCAGGCCGCCGAGCAGCGCCGCCATCCGGGCCACGTTGCGGTTGTCCTCCCCGGCCTGGTTGGCGCAGCCGAGGACGACGTCGTCCACCCGCTCCCAGTCCACCGTCGGGTGGCGGGCGACCAGCTCGCGGATCACATGTGCGGCGAGGTCGTCGGGGCGGACCCCGGCGAGCGCGCCGGCGTACCGGCCGATCGGGGTGCGGACTCCGGCCACCAGGTATGCCACGCTCATCGCTGCTGTCCTTCGGGGTGGGAAGGGGCGGGGGCGGTGCCGGCCGGGTCACGGCGGCACCCGGGCCAGGATATCGGCCGCCGGAACGGCGCAGTCGGTCAGCGGAACGGGTCGGCCGCCGGGGCGGGTCGGCCGCCGGGGCGGGTCGGCCGCCGGGGCGGGTCGGCCGCCGGGGCGGGTCGGCCGCCGGGGCGGGTCGGCCGCCGGGGCGGGTCGGCCGCCGGGGCGGGTCGGCCGCCGGGGCGGGTCGGCCGCCGGGGCGGGTCGGCCGCCGGGGCGGGTCGGCCGCCGGGGCGGGTTAGATTGGCCGGCATGGGCCGCGCCGAGACCACCACCGGGGGGCCTGTGCCTGCCGGATCCCGGCCCCTCCGCCTCCACGGGGCCGTCCGGGCATGACCGAACTCACCCGACGGGTCGCCGCAGGGGGCGCGACCGCCTGTGTGCTCGGCGGCACGGTCGCGGTCGTCGTCGCCGTGGTCGCCGGTCCCGGTCCGGGTCTCATCGGGTATGTCAGCGAGGCGGGCGTCACCGACAGCGGGTACGCCCCGACCTACCGGGCCGGGGTGTTCGCGCTGACCGCCGGCCTGCTGCTGCTCGCCGTGGCACTGTCGGCGACCGCCCGGGCAGCTGCCACACTGCTGGTCGCCGGAAGCTTCTGCACCCTGCTCTCCGGGTCGGTGACGTGCAGCGACGGCTGTCCGCTCCCCCCGTTCGAGCAGGCCACCACGGCCGATCTGGTGCACGGCGGGGCGAGCGTGGCCGCCGTGGCCACCGTGTTCTTCGCGATGGTGGCGGTCGTCCCGTGCCCCGGCGCCGGCACACGGGTGCGCCGGGTGGCCGCCGTGGGCGCGCTGCTCGCCCTGCCGCTGGCGGCCGCGGTGGGGCTGGCGATGCTGGTCGTGGGTCGGAGCACCCTGGTCGGCGTGCTGGAGCGGCTGCTACTGGCGGAGACCGCCGGTTGGGGCCTGGTGACGGCTGCCCTCCTCACCCTGCCCGCCCGCCCGCGCCGCCCGCCCTGGTGGTAGGAGGGGTCCCCTGTTACCGCTTTTTGTCGAGGAGGGGTCCCCTGCACACACACCCGACCGTGGGCATGTAAGGAGCCTCACCCGAGCGGCTCCTTTCGGTGCGACGTATGGCCGGCGTATCGTCGCCAGGCGATGACCAACGTCTGGGATCTCACCGTCCGCCTGTACGTCGACCTTCGACGGCAGGCCAGCGGTGTCTGTCCGGCGCGGCTGCTCCGCTGACGCCGTCGCCGTTCCCCAGACCCTTGGACGTCCCATGCCCACCTTCCTGCGCACGTTTCCCTTCTCGCTCCAGATCCTGCTCGGCCTCGTCGTCGGCGCCCTGCTCGGCTTCCTGGCCCGCGCCAACGACCTGAGCTGGTTGACCAGCACTCTCGACACCGTCGGCGGACTCTTCGTCCAGCTGCTCAAGCTGGCCGTACCGCCCCTGGTCTTCACCGCCATCGTGGTCAGCGTGGTCAGCCTGCGCGGCGTCACCAACGCCGCCCGGCTGGCACTGAAGACCCTGCTCTGGTTCGGCGTCACCGCCCTGGTCGCGGTGGGCGTCGGCATCGGCCTCGGCCTGCTCACCAACCCCGGCCGGGGCGTCACCCTGGACACCGCCGGGGCGACCGCCCCGCAGCGGACCGGTTCCTGGACCGACTTCCTCACCGGCATCGTCCCGACCAACCCGGTCGGCGCGTTCGTCGAGGGCAACGTCCTCCAGATCGTCTTCCTCGCCCTCGTCGTCGGAGCGGCGGCGCTGCTGGTCGGCCCGGCCGCCGAGCCGTTCGTGGCGGTCAACCGGGCGCTGCTGGAGATCGTGCAGAAGGCTCTGTGGTGGGTGATCCGACTCGCCCCGCTCGGCACGCTCGGCCTGATCGGCAACGCGGTCGCCTCGTACGGCTGGGACCTGCTCGCCCCGCTCGCCCGGTTCACCACGGCCGTCTACGTCGGTTGCGCGATCGTGCTGTTCGTGGTCTACCCACTCGTGCTGGTCGCCGCCGGCCGGCTCAACCCGGTGCGCTTCTACGCCGGTGCCTGGCCCGCCGTGCAGCTGGCCTTCGTCTCCCGCTCCTCGGTCGGCACGATGCCGGTGACCCAGCGGTCCGTCGAACGCCTCGGTGTCCCCCGGGAGTACGCGTCCTTCGCGGTGCCCTTCGGCGCGACCACCAAGATGGACGGTTGCGCGGCGGTCTACCCGGCCCTGGCCGCGATCTTCGTGGCCCAGGTCTTCGGCGTCGACCTCGGCGTCACCGACTACCTGCTGATCGCCTTCGTCTCGGTGGTCGGCTCGGCGGCCACCGCCGGCCTGACCGGTGCCATCGTCATGCTGACCCTGACCCTGGGCACGCTCGGCCTGCCGCTGGCCGGCGCGGGGCTGCTGCTCGCCATCGACCCGATCCTGGACATGATCCGCACCGCCACCAACGTGGCCGGGCAGGCACTGGTGCCGACCGTCGTCGCCGCCCGGGAGGGCATCCTCGATCGGGACGCGTACGACTCCGCCGGCCGGCGTGACGTGACGGATCCGGCGCCGGCGGACCACTCGACCGCCGCCGGCCGCCCGGCCGGCGACCTCGCGCCAGCCCCGGCCTGACCTGACTGCAGCGGACCCCTGCTACCGCTTTTTGGGTAGCAGGGGTCCCCTGCAACCACGCAACCCCCGGCAATCACCCATCCCCTGAGAGGACCGGCATGAGCGCCCTCTTCACCCCCCTGCCGTTACGCGGGGTGACCCTCCCCAACCGGGTCGGCCTGGCCCCGATGTGCCAGTACCGCGCCGACGCCGACGGGCAGCCCAACGACTGGCACCGGGTGCACCTCGGGGCCCGTGCCGTCGGTGGCGCGGGCCTGGTGCTGACCGAGGCCACCGCCGTACTTCCGGAGGGTCGGATCAGCCGGCACGACACCGGT
This sequence comes from Micromonospora inyonensis, assembly GCF_900091415.1. Taxonomy (NCBI): domain Bacteria; kingdom Bacillati; phylum Actinomycetota; class Actinomycetes; order Micromonosporales; family Micromonosporaceae; genus Micromonospora; species Micromonospora inyonensis. Next base: position 3,557,086 of record NZ_FMHU01000002.1, read on the forward strand.
ATCTGGTCCGGCGCACAGGTCGACGCGTGGCGCCCGATCACCGCCTTCCTCGCCAGGCAGGGCTCCGTGCCTGCGGTCCAGCTCGCCCACGCCGGGTTCAAGGCGTCCACGTACCGGCCCTGGGCGCCACGGCGCGGCGGGGTGGCGGACGCCGACGGCGGCTGGACGCCGGTCGGCCCCGGCTCGGCCCCCTTCGCGCCCGGCTACCGGACCCCCACCGCCCTGGACATCGCCGGCATCGAGGCGGTGGTCGAGGCGTTCGGGGCGGCGGCGGCACGGGCCGTGGACGCCGGCTTCGCTGCCGTCGAGGTCCACGCCGCGCACGGGTACCTGCTGCACGAGTTCCTCTCTCCGCTGACCAACCATCGCACCGACGGCTACGGCGGTGACCGGGCCAACCGGATGCGGCTCACCGTCGAGGTCGCCCGCGCGGTGCGCGCGGCGGTCGGCGCGGACGTCCCCGTCCTGGCCCGGATCTCCGCCACCGACTGGGTCGACGGCGGCTGGACCGCCGACGACAGCGTGGTGCTGGCCGGGGAACTGGCCGCCGCCGGGGTGGACCTGGTCGACTGCTCCTCCGGCGGAGCTTCCCCGGACGCGCGGATCCCGGTCGGGCCGGGATACCAGGTGCCGCTCGCCGCCCGGGTCCGCCGCGACGGGGGCGTGGCGACCGGCGCGGTCGGGCTGATCGTCGAGCCGGAGCAGGCGGAACGGATAGTCGCCGACGGCGAGGCCGACCTGGTGCTGCTCGGCCGGGAGCTGCTACGCGACCCGTACTGGCCACGCCGGGCGGCGGCGAAGCTCGGCGCCGACCTGGGTTGGCCCGACCCGTACGCCCGCGCCGTCTGACCCGGCACGCCCGACCGGCGTACCGGCCGAAGGACCCTGCGGCGTACCGGCGAAGGACCCTGCGGCGTACCGGCGAAGGACCCTGCGGCGTACCGGCCGGCACGGCCCACCGCTCGACGCGGCGCGGTGCCGACCCCGCGGCGAACGGGGGTCGGCACCGGTTCAGCCGGCCAGGTGGGACCAGTGCTCGGTCAGGTCGTGCCAGGGCCCCTGCGCGGCCACCCGGCCGCCCACCAGCACCACCACGTGGTCGGCCTGGAGCAGGGCCGCCCGTTTCGACGTCGACCCGACCACCGTCACCCCGGTGGCCCGCAGCGCCGACCAGAGCGCCAACTCGGTGGTGACGTCCAGGGCGGAGGAGACGTCGTCGGCGATCAGCAGCTCGGTACGGGGTGCCAGCGCACGGGCCAACGCGAGGCGCTGCAACTGCCCGCCAGAGAGCCGGGTGCCCTTGTGCCCGATCACCAGTCCGAGCCCGGCTCCGGCCGCCGCCAGGTCGTGTTCGAGCTGCGCGGTGGAGACCGCACCGGCGGCGTCCACCGCGTGCCCGAGCGTGATGTTGTCGACCACCGTCCCGGAGAGCACCCGGGGCAGCTGGCTGACGTAGCCGACCTGGTTGGGGCGGAGGAACAGCTCCGGCTCGGTGACCGGGTCCCCGTTCCAGGCCAGGCCACCGGTGTGGTGCACGATGCCGGCCAGCGCCCGCAGCAGCGACGACTTGCCCGCGCCGACCGGCCCGACGACCAGCACGAGCTGGCCGCGTTCCACGGTCAGGTCGACGTCGCGGACCGCGACCGTGCCGTCCTCGTGCACCGCCGAGAACCCGGTCAGGGTCAGCCGCCGCAGCGGACGCCGGGGGGCCGGCTCCGGCGCGAGTGCGGTGCCGTCGGCCAAGTCGAGCCCCGGCACCGTCGCCGAGTACGCCGCGACACCGGTCATCGCCACCGTCCGCCGCGTCCACACCCGGGCCGACGGGTACTGGGCGATCAGCGAGGCGGTGGTCCAGGCGAACCAGCGGGCGGCGCCGAGGGTGGAGACGGCGACCAGGGTCGCGCCCGCCGACAGCCCGCCGGAGAGGAAGAGCGCCCACACACCGATCGGCAGCAGGCCACTGACCACCGAGGGGGTCGACCGGGACCACACCTGCACCTTGATCTCCCGGCGCTGCCGGTCGCTGCGGACGGTGTCCAGGGTGGCCAGATGGCCCAGCACCGGGGCGGTGGCCCCGGCGAGCTTCACCGTACGGGCCGCCGACAGCGAGGACACCAGGGCGGTGGCGAAGGCGGCCCGGGCTGCCACGGTGGCCCGGGCGGACCGTTCCAGCCGGGGCCCGAACAGCGTCGCGGCGAGCGCGGAGACCACCATCGTGCCGAGGAAGAACAGTCCCGGTACGACGCTGCCGGAGACCGCGGTCATCGCCACCAGGACCACCAGGCTGGTGGCGTTGTCCATCACGTTGTCGGCGAGCTGGACCACCCGCTCGGTGTCGCCGCCCTGGGCGACCACCTCGGCCGGGGTGTGCCCGCTGACCCGGCGGGGACCGGTCTGCCCGTACACCAGCCGGGCGCTGATCCGCAGACTCTGCCGGACCCACCACTGCGGGAACCACAGGTTGGTCAGGTACGGCACCGGCAGCGTGACCAGGAGCGCGGCGACGATACCCACGGCGGGCAGCCACAGGCTCCCGACGTCGTCGACGAGATCGGCCCACAGCCACGGCAGCACCACGCCGTCCAGCCCGAGCACCGCGACCACGGTGAACATCACCAGCGCGACCATGCCGTACCGGGCGTCGTTGACGACGAGACGGTGGATCTCCCGGATGGTCCGGGCCGGTGGCGTCGCCGGCAGCGGCGGCGCCTCGACCTTCGCCACCCGTGCCCCGGCCGGTGCCGGGCGGTCCGCCACGGCCACCGCCGATCGGGGCGCGGGTGCCGCCGCCCCGCCGGACCCGCCGCCCTCACGACTCGTGCCGGGGCTGCCGCCGTCGGGGCCGCCCCCGGTCGTGACGAGGACCCGCTCCTGACCGCCCCGCGGTCCGCCCGCCCGGACACCGGGTGGGCCGTCGTTCTCCGCCGCCGGCCACCGGCCGTCCGGTTCCGGGCCGATCGGCGCGTCCGGGCCCCCGCCGTTCGTCGACGGCGCGTCGGCGTGCGTGGTGTGGCTGGCGGCGAGCAACCGGGCGAAGCGCTCCGACTCGTGCAGCGGACCGGCCTCGACCACCGCGCCGTCGGCCATCACCACCACCTCGTCGCACCGCCGTACCGAGGAGAGCCGGTGCGCGATGACGATGCCGATCCGGTCGGTGAGCAGACGTTCGGTGGCCCGCTGCACCCGCGCCTCGGTGACCGGGTCCAACCGGGCGGTCGCCTCGTCGAGGATCACCACGTGCGGATCGCGGACCAGGATCCGGGCGAACGCGACCAGCTGCTCCTGACCGGCGGAGAGGACGTACCCGCCCTCGCCCAGCCGGGTGTGCACGCCGTCGGGCAGCTCCGCGAGCCAACCGTCCAGGCCCAGTTCGTGCAGGGCGTGGGTGGCGGCGTCGAGCAGGTCCGGGTCGAAGAGCGCGACGTTCTCCGCCAGCGTGCCGGCGAGGATCTCGGTGCGCTGGGGCACCACGGCGACGAACCGGCGCAGCTGCTCGATGTCCAGGGTGAGCAGGTCCGTGCCGGCGAGGAAGACCGTCCGCGGGGGCAGTTCGACGGCGCGGGAGAGCACCTTCGCCAGCGTCGACTTGCCCGACCCGGTCCGCCCGACCACCGCGTACGAGCGGCCCGGTACGAAGGTCAGGTGGACGTCGCGCAGGGCCGGGCCGCGTCCGCTGTCGCTGGTCGGGTACCGGAAGGTCAGGCCCTGGATCTCCAGCCGCCCCGGGACCGGCGGCGCACCGCCGGCCGGTTCCTGCCGGGCGTCGGCGAGCAGCTGCACCCGGGCCCACGCGCCGAGGGCCGCCTGGAGCTGCGGCACCATCCGGGTGACCTGCTCGACGGTGCCGCCGAAGGCCAGCACGAGCAGCCAGATGGCGGTCAGCCGGGCTCCGTCGACCCGGCCGGTGACCAGTGCCCAGCCGCCGGCCAGGACCACCGCGGCGATCCCGCACCGGGTGACCACGGTGGCCGCGGTGCTGACCTGGGCGGTGAGCTTCCACACCCGCTCGCCCTTGCGCAGCACCATGGCCGCGCGCTGGGCGAACAGCCGCAGCACGTACGGGCGGGCCAGGGTGGTCCGGACGTCGTCCTGACCGTGGATGGCCTCCTCCATCACCGCGGCCATGTCGGACCAGGCCTCCTCCTCGGCCATCCGGGCCGGGGCGATCCGCGAGGTCGGGCCATGCAGCACGAACAGCAGCAGGACGGTCAGCAGCAGCATGCCGAGTCCGGCCGGCCACCAGACCAGCAGGGCGACCACGGTGGAGAGCGCCCCGGTGGCCACCGCCTGGGTCAGCCGGACGCCGACGTGGCGCACCTCCGCGCCGACCTGGTAGACGTCGCCGTCGATCCGGTCGAGCAGCTCGCCGACCGGGGTGCCCTCCAGGGTCGGCAGATCCTGGCCGAACGCGACCCGGCACAGCCGTCGCCGCACGTCCGCCGTCCAGTCGGCGGTCAGCCCCGCCATCACCAGGCCGATCACCAGGTCGGCGAGCACGGCGGCGACCAGGGCCGCGGCCAGGACCCCGAAGAGAGCCCCGGAACGGTGCAGCAGCACCGGCCCGGCCAGGGCGGCGGCGGCGGACTGGCCGGCGGCACCCAGCAGGATCAGGACGGCCACGAGCGTCACCCGGCGGGGCGAGGTGACCCACAGGTCGCGGAGCAGGCGCATGGAAGGAAATCCTCCGGTCCCGGGTGGCGGAACGTCCAGCCTCTCCGGCGACGCGGGACAACTCAACGCATTTACGCCACCGGCAGATGGCTGGCCCGGCTCAGAACAGCACGGTGGCGAGGGTGCCGACCGGCCGGAAACCGCACCGCTGGTACACCCGACGCGCGGGCAGGTTGAAGTCGTTGACGTACAGGCTCACCGTCGGCGCGACCCGTAGCAGGGCGTGGCGCACCACGGCCGCCATCGCCGCCGTGGCGATCCCCCGGCCCCGCCACTGCGGGTCGACCCATACCCCCTGGACCTGGGCGGTACGCCGGGTCACCACGGCCAGTTCGGCCTTGAACACCACCTTGCCGTCGACGAACCGGGCGTACGCCCGGCCGGCGCGGACCAGCTCGGTCACCCGTCGCCGGTAGCTGCGACCGCCGTCGTCGACCAGCGGCGACACGCCGACCTCCTCGGTGTACATGGCCACCGCCGCCGGGAAGAGCACGTCGATCTCACCGGCGTGGACCTGTCGTACCTCCCGGTCGACGGACACGCAGGGCAGCGCGTCCGTGGCCAGCAGCGGCTGGTTCGGGCGGACGTCCCGGGCCGGCCCCCAGGCGGCGGAGAGGCGGTCCCAGAGCCCGAGGACGGCGTCCGCCCGCCCGACGATCGAGGAGCAGATCCGCTCCTCGCCGCTGAGCAGGTCGGCGAAGGCCGCGACGGCGGACCGGTCGGCGAGTACCGGGGTCAGGTTGCCGCCGAGCCAGCAGAGCGACTCGACGTGGCGGCGCGGGCCGTAGCCGAGGATCCGCCCCTCCGCCCGCCACCAGGCCAGCCCGCGGGCGGCGACCCGCTCCGCGACCTGCGCGCCCGCGTAGGGGTCGCGGTCGAGGAGCCGCTCCACCGAGCGGCGCTCCGACTCGCCCAACTGCCGCACCGGCACCGTCAGCACGGATACCAGCCTGCCAGATGCACCCGCCGCCGCGCCGGGCGAGTGGCGAGCCCGACGCCGCCCGAGGTGCGGGCCGACGCGCTGGCCCGGCTACGACGCGCGGCGGCCCGGTGGCGGTGCGCCACCGGGCCGCCGCGCGGCTGGTCGTGGTTCAGTGCACGGTGACCGTGGCACCGCCGACCAGACCGCGCAGGTCCTCGGGCAGTTCCGCGCCCATCTCCTCGGCGATCCGCAGCGCCTCCTCGATCAGCGTCTCCACGATCTGCGCCTCGGGCACGGTCTTGACGACCTTGCCCTTGACGAAGATCTGCCCCTTGCCGTTGCCGGAGGCGACCCCGAGGTCGGCCTCGCGCGCCTCACCGGGGCCGTTGACGACGCAGCCCATCACGGCCACCCGCAGCGGCACCGGCAGCCCCTCCAGGCCGGCGGTGACCTCCTCGGCGAGCTTGTAGACGTCGACCTGGGCCCGCCCGCAGGACGGGCAGGAGACGATCTCCAGGCCGCGCTCCCGCAGGCCCAGCGACTCCAGGATCTGGTTGCCGACCTTGATCTCCTCGACCGGCGGGGCGGAGAGCGAGACCCGGATGGTGTCGCCGATCCCCTCGGCGAGCAGCGCGCCGAACGCGACCGCCGACTTGATGGTCCCCTGGAACGCCGGACCGGCCTCGGTGACGCCCAGGTGCAGCGGGTAGTCGCACCGCTCGGCGAGCTGCCGGTACGCCCGGATCATCACCACCGGGTCGTTGTGCTTCACCGAGATCTTGATGTCCCGGAAGCCGTGCTCCTCGAAGAGCGAGCACTCCCAGAGCGCCGACTCGACCAGGGCCTCGGCGGTGGCCTTGCCGTACTTGGCGAGGAGTCGCTTGTCCAGCGAGCCGGCGTTCACGCCGATCCGGATCGGCACGCCCGCGTCGCCGGCCGCCTTGGCGATCTCCTTGACCTTGTCGTCGAACTGGCGGATGTTGCCCGGGTTCACCCGGACGGCGGCGCAGCCGGCGTCGATCGCGGCGAAGACGTACTTCGGCTGGAAGTGGATGTCGGCGATCACCGGGATCTGCGACTTCCTGGCGATGGCCGGCAATGCCTCCACGTCGTCCTGGCTCGGCACGGCCACCCGGACGATCTGGCAGCCGGACGCGGTCAGCTCGGCGATCTGCTGCAACGTGGCGTTGACGTCGGCGGTGAGGGTGGTGGTCATCGACTGCACGGAGACCGGGGCACCGCCGCCGACGGGCACCGGGCCGACCATGATCTGCCGACTGGCGCGGCGGGGCGCCAGGGCCGGGGGTGGCACGACGGGCATACCGAGACTGACAGCGGTCACTTCAGGCACTCACCTTGAGAAGAGCGTGATCGGGTTGACGACGTCCGCCGTGACGGTCAGCAGCGTGAACACGCCACCGACCAGGATCACCGCGTACGTGAGGGGCATGAGCTTGAGGTAGTCGACGCGGCCGGGGTCGGTCCGGCCGAACCGGGCGTAGAGCCAGGAGCGGGCCCGCTCGAACCAGGCGATGGCGATGTGGCCGCCGTCCAACGGCAGCAGCGGCAGCAGGTTGAACACGCCGACGAAGAAGTTCAGTGAGATGAAGAGCAGGACGAACAGTTCCCAGGCGTCGTTGGCGACCGCCTCCCCGCCGAGCCGGCTCGCGCCGACCACGCTGATCGGGGTGTCCACGTCCCGCTCGCCGCCGGTGATCGCCTCCCAGAGGGCGGGGACCTTCTCCGGGATGCGCTTCATGGCCTCGTACGTGCCGACGGCCATGTTGCCGGTGTAGTCGGCGGTCGCCCCGAACGCGTCGACCGGGCCGTAGGTGACCATCGCCGGGGTGCTGGGACGCAGCCCGACGCCGAGCGCGGCGACCGGCCCGACCGGGCCGTCGGTGTCGTCCAGCGGGGGCCGCTGGGTGGTGGCCAGGGTGGCCCGGGCGGTGGCCGGCTGGCCGTCGCGGACGTACCCGATCTCGGCGGTGCTGCCCGGGGCGGCGGCACGCAACGCGACGAGCAGCTGCCCGTAGTTGTCGATCGGGGTGCCGCTGAGGGAGGTGATCCGGTCGCCGCTGCGTAGCTGGGCCTGGGCGGCCGGACTGGCCGGGTCGGCGGGGGTGCACTCGCGGACGACGTTCTCCGGCACCACGCACTCGCCGAGCGCGATCACCGCCGGCTCCTGCCGGGCCTGCTCCTCGTTGGTCGGGAAGTCGGGGTTGGGCAGCCCCATGAAGACGGCGGCAAGCCAGAGGGCGACGATGGCGAGGGCGAAGTGGGTGGCCGACCCGGCGGACATCACGATGGTCCGCTTCCAGACCGGGTACCGCCACATCGCCCGGGGCTCGTCGGCCGGGTCGACGTCGTCGTCCTGCGGGGTCATCCCGACGATCTTGCAGAAGCCGCCGAGCGGGATGCCCTTGAGGCCGTACTCGGTCTCACCCCGCTTGAACGACCAGAGAGTGGGGCCGAACCCGACGAAGTAGCGGGTGACCTTCATCCCGAACGCCTTGGCGGTGAGCATGTGCCCCGCCTCGTGCAGGCTGACCGAGACGAGGATGGCAAGGGCGAAGAGCACCACCCCGAGCAGGTACGCCATCAAGCTCCTTCCACCGACGCCGCGAAGATCTGCTGCGCGTGCGCGCGCGCCCAGGACTCAGCGGCGAGCACGTCCTCGACGGTACCTGGTTCGTCGAAGTCGGGAGCCTCCTCCAGCACCCGCTCCAGAGTGTCGACGATGCCCAGGAAGGGCAGTCGACCGTCGACGAAGGCGGCCACGCACTCCTCGTTCGCCGCGTTGTAGACGGCCGGGCGGCACCGCCCGGCCCCCCCGGCCGCCTTGGCCAGCGCGACCGCCGGGAACGCCTCGTCGTCGAGCGGAGTGAACTCCCAGGTGTGGGCGGTCGTCCAGTCCACCGCCGGGGCGGCGTCCGGCACCCGGTCCGGCCAGCCGATGCCGAGCGCGATCGGCAGCCGCATGTCCGGCGGGCTTGCCTGGGCGATGGTGGAGCCGTCGACGAACTCGACCATCGAGTGGATCACCGACTGCGGGTGCACCATCACGGTGATGTCGGCGTACGGCACGTCGAACAGCTCGTGCGCCTCGATCACCTCCAACGCCTTGTTGACCATGGTGGCCGAGTTGATGGTGACGACCGGTCCCATGTTCCAGGTCGGGTGGGCGAGGGCCTGCTCGGGCGTGACCGTGGTCAGCTCGTCCCGCCGCCGGCCCCGGAACGGGCCGCCGCTGGCGGTGACGACCAGCCGTCGCACCTCGCGCCGCGAGCCGGAGCGCAGGCACTGGGCGAGCGCCGAGTGCTCCGAGTCGACCGGCACGATCTGCCCCGGCCGCGTGACGGCGGCCTTCACCAGGGGGCCGCCGGCGACGAGGGACTCCTTGTTGGCGAGCGCGAGCGTACGCCCGGCGCGCAGCGCGGCCAGCGTCGGCGCGAGCCCGCGTGAACCCACCACCCCGTTGAGCACGACGTCGCAGGGCCACTGCGCCAACTCGGTCATCGCGTCCGGCCCGGCCACGATCTTCGGCAGCTTGAAGTCGCCGGTGGCCCAGCCGCGCCGGCTCGCCTCGGCGTAGAAGGCGAGCTGGAGGTCCTGGGCGGCGGACGCCTTGGCCACCCCGACCGCCTCGACGCCCAGTTCGAGGGCCTGGGCGGCGAGCAGCGCGACGTTGCCGCCCCCCGCGCCGAGCGCCACCACCCGGAAGCGGTCCGGGTTGCGTCGCACGATGTCGACGGCCTGGGTGCCGATGGAACCGGTGGAACCGAGCAGGACGAGGTTCCGGGGAGAAGTCACCCGGCCATTCTTCCCCAGCCGCGCGAACGGCCCGCCGGGAGCCTCAGCTCTCCGCGTCGTCCTGCTTCTCCGGACCGCCCTCGCCTTCCTCCGACGCCTCCTCGTCGAGGAGGTCAGCCGGGTCGACGGCGAACGCGAAGGGCCTCGTCATGGTGAAGGTGCTGCCGGCCGTCGCCGCGCTGAGGGGTTGGTACTGCCCCTCGGTCAACTCGAACAGGGCGATGGTGGGCACCCGATCACGTAGGTCGACGCGGAGGAAGAACGGAACACCGGCGGCTGCGTACTCGCGCGGCCGGTCGATCACGTCCTTGCGTCGGTCACCCGGCGACACGATGTCGCTGAGGATGATGTTCACCGGATCGCCGCCAGGATGCCCCATCCCTCAGGGCGGAGAGGAATGGCGGCCCCACTGCCACCCATGATCATCCTTTCGGGTAGGTTTGTCCTATGCGGACGGCGTACCGGTGTCGGGCGTACCCCACCCCGGAACAAGCAGCGGTACTGAACCGCACGTTCGGATGCGTCCGCGTCGTCTGGAACCGCACCCTGGCCGCCCGCACCACCCGCTGGCGCACCGACCGCATGTCGACGTCGTATGCCGAGACCGACCGGGCGTTGACGGGGATGAAGAAGCAGTCCGACCTGGCGTTCCTGGGCGAGGTCAGTTCGGTGCCGTTGCAGCAGACCCTGCGGCACCAACACGCGGCGATGACCGCGTTCTTCGCCAAGCGGGCCCGGTATCCGCGCTACAAGTCCCGCCATGGCCGGCAGTCCGCCTCCTACACTCGGTCGGCATTCCGCCTGCGCGACGGCAGGCTGTCCCTCGGGAAGACACCAGGAACGCTGGCGTTCGTGTGGTCGCGGCCCGACATCGACCCGGCCGAGCTGAATCCGACCATGGTGACGGTGTCCCGTGACCCGGACGGCCGCTGGTACGTGACCCTCGCCGTCGACATCGACACCCCTGCTCTGCCCGAGCCCACCGGGCAGGTGGTCGGCGTGGACCTCGGCCTGACCGACTTCGCGGTGCTGTCCACCGGCGAACGCATCCCCCACCCGAAACACATGGAGCGGCGGGAGCGCCGCCTGAAGCGCTACCAGCGGATGATGGCCCGCCGACAGAAAGGCTCCGCGAATCGGGCCACAGCGAAGCGGAAAGTGGCGCGGGCGCATTCGCGGGTGCGCGACGCCCGCCGGGACTTCCTCCACCAGACCAGCACGGCCCTGGTGCGCCGGTTCGACGCCATCGCCGTGGAAGATCTCGCCGTGGCGAACATGGTCCGCAACCGGTGTCTGGCGAAGGCGATCTCCCGCACCGGGTGGGCCGAGTTCCGCCACATGCTCACCTACAAGACACAGCGCGCCGGCCGGCACCTCGCCGTGGTCGACCGCTGGTACCCGTCCAGCAAGACCTGCTCCACATGCGGGCACCTGCTCGCCACCCTCTCATCGCCGTCGCCGCCGGGCTGGCGGAGACACGAAACGCCTGCGGAGCGGACGTCAGACGCGGAAGTTCTCCTTCCGTGCGGTCCGCGATCAACCAGGAAACCCCACTCGCGAGGGTGGAAATCCCCCGACTTTAAGCGGGGGAAGAAGCCAAGCTTCCGCTCAGGACCTCGCCACACCAGGGCGAGCTTCCAGACGGCGTGGCGAGTAGTCGACCGGCCCCGCAGTTCGTCGTGCTCTGCTCGTTCCACCAGATCGAGATCTGGGAACCGGGCAAGTATCCGAACGCCCCACTGCTCGCCTTCCCGCTCACCGAACTGCCCGACCGGTACGAATCCCTGATGGTGCTCGCTGGGGAGGAGTCCCTCTTCCACCAAGGCAACAACAAGGAACTAACCAAGGCCGCCGCGACGGCCGTCGCACAGGTCTACCGAGCCGCCCAGCAACTCGGCTTACCCGTCACCTGACAGACGCAGCAGCCCGGCTCCGGTCGGAGTCGGGCCACTGTCTCGCCCGTTCAGCTACGCGGTACGAACCCTCCGGCTGCGGTGGCCTGCGCGAAAGTGACCCACGCCGAAGGCTCGAAGGTGAGTACCGGTCCCTGCTGGTCCTTGCTGTCGCGTACCCCCACCGCGTCGGGCAGGTTCGTTGCCACCTCGACACAGGTGGAACCACCGTTGTCACTACGGGTGGACTTCCGCCACACCGCGTCGGTCAGGTCCATGACTTCGCCACCCCTCGAACGAGGTCCCGAGCTGCCCTGCGCGGCAAAGCCTCACCACGTAGGTTCTCCCATCTGCGCTGAAGGCTATCAACGTCCTCGGGCCGATCGGTGACGTGCGCCCACAGTGGGTTGTCGAGGTGTGCCACCTCAGCACCGTCCGGCGTCTTGGCGAGGATGAACGGCCCGGCCAGGCCGGCATACATGCCGACGTCCGCCGGCACCACATGCAGGTGGACATGCGGTCGCTCGGAGATCCGAAGCAGGTGTTCGAACTGTTCACGCATCACCGCAGGCTCACCGGCCCTGCGGTGCAGGACAGCCTCATCGATGACGACTACGAGCTCGGGTGGATCGTCACCGGACAGAATCGCCTGCCGCTCCAGACGTGAACTCACCCGCTGCTCGATCTCGCTCTGCCGGAGCATGCCACCACCACCGAGCACCGCGCGGGCGTACGCCTCGGTTTGCAGCAGACCGGGGACGAGGGAGGGCTCGAACCAGCGGATCAGGGTGGCCTCCTTCTCCACCGAGATCCACTCACGCAGCCAGGGCGGCGCGGCGTCGGCGCGGACCAGGTTCAGCAGCCGCTCGAAGAGGCCACCGGCCCGCAACTCCGCGTCGACCCGGGCGACGAAGTCCTGCGAGGGCGTACGGTGGCCGATCTCCACCATGCCGATCAGCGAGGACGAGTAGTTGATCCGCTGGGCCAGCTCCTCCTGACTCAGCCCGGACTCCTTGCGCGCCCGGCGCAACTCCCCACCGAGGAACTCCAAAGTCGACACCCGACCACCGGCCATCACACCTCCACCACACGTGCGCCCACCGCCGCCACCATCCGCCACCGGACCGGCGCGGACGAGCACGCCCTCCGCTGGGACGACCAGCCATCTTCCTGACCGTAGTCGAGTCGACGCAGAGTGTGAACACGCGCCCCGACGAGAGGATCGACATGGCACGTCGTCACGGCCCCGTACCGCTGGCTCCTCGGCACCGCCGCGACTGGTCGCGGTTCGGTCGGTACTGCGTCTGCGGGTTGCGCTGGCCCTGCCCGGATCGGCTGGCTCCCGTACCGGTGGAACCACCCGCACCGCCACCACCGCCTGCCCGGCCGGGCCGGCGGACCAGCGTGCCCCGGATCGTCACGTGGTGCGGACGGGGGCCATGGCGGTGAGCGGCGTGTCCCTGGCCGACCTGCGCCGGCACGTGGCCGCGCGGCCGACCTGGCGGTGTCGGGTCTGCGCCGCACCGTGGCCGTGCCAGCCCGCGAAACTGGGCCTGCGCACCGAGTACGCCGACAACCGGATCGCCCTGACGCTTCACCTCTCCGCGCTCCTGTACGACGCGATCGCCGACCGGATCGACACCGGTTCACCCGACGCCGGAAGGGACGCCCTCTTCGCCCGGTTCGTCGGCTGGACCCGGGTGCGGTGACCGACGCTGACCGCGCTCCCTGCTGGTCAGCATCGGGCCGACAAGGTTCAGCGGGGCGCCGGCCGGTGCAGGACGAAGGTGTCGACCTCGGTGCCGCCGTACCAGTCGGTGCGCCGGCCGACGTAGCTCATGCCGAGCCGGCGGGCCACCGCCTTGGACGGCTCGTTGCCCGGGTGGACGACGGCGTGGATCGTCTCGGTCGGGGTGTGGGCGAACTCCCGGTCGATCAGCGCCCGGGCCGCCTCGGTGGCGTAGCCGTGGCCCCAGTGGTCAGGGTGCAGGTGCCAGCCCACCTCGATGTCGTCGGTCAGCACCGGGTCGTCCGGGCCGGGCAGTTGCTTGATCATGGTGGTGCCGACCACCTGCCCGGTGCCGCGCAGTTCGACCGCCCAGATGTCGTACCAGCCGTCGCGGGAACCGCGCAGCTCCCAGCGACGCAGCAGCTCGACCGCCTGTTCCGGGGCGGTGAGCGGCAGGATGCCGCCGCCGAACCAGCGCACCACCTCGGGCCGGGAGTACATGTCGTAGAGGGCCTCCAGGTCGGCCGGCTCCCGCGTCCAGGGGCGGACCAGCAGGCGTTCCGTCTCGGTGATGACAGCCATGTCGCGGGATCGTAATGCGTGCCGTCGCCTGCCGCGGGGAATAAGCCGGCGATGGGCAGCGGATGGCAGCGCACGACACGGATCGCCCGGGGGGCCTTCCGGCCGGTACGCGGCCGGGACCTGTCGCTGCACGCCGCCGCGATCACGTTCTACGGGGCGATCGCCGTGGTGCCGGTCGCCCTGCTGGCGATCTGGCTGACCGGGCTGCTCGCCGGCGCGGACCGGGTCCGCCGGCTCGCGTCGTACGCGGTGGAGACGCTGCCCACCGAGATCGGCGCGCACCGGGCGGTGGCCGCGCTGGTCGACGGCGGCCTGGAGTTGACCCCCATGTTCGCGCTCGCTTCCCTGCTGCCGGCGTCGCTGTACGGCGAGGGTTTCCGCCGCGCGTTCGTCTCGGTCGCCACCCCGCCCGATCCGGACGAGTCGCTGGTCGGCTGGCGCGGTCGGCTCCTGCTGCTGCCGCTGCTCGCGCCGGCCCCCGCCCTGCTGCTGTCGATCCTGGTGGCGTTGCCGCTGACCACCCGGCTGGTCCGGCAGGGTGGTTGGATCGGCGCGCTCGGCGTGGTGCTGTCGTTCCTGTCGGTGTGGCTGGTGCTCACCCCGGTGCTGCTCTGGGTGTTCCGGGTGGTCGGGCCGGCGACCCCGGACTGGCTCTCCGCGTTGGCCGTCGGCTCGTTCACCGCCGCGAACCTCTCCGGGTTCGTGCACGGCTTCGTGCTGTTCTGTTCGCTACCACTGGATCTCGGGGTGCCGTTCGGCGGTTTCGATTCGGTCGGCGCGGGCGTGGCCGTCCTGCTCTGGCTCTACCTCTTCCACGTGATCGTGCTCGCCGGCTACTCGGCCACCCTCGCCCTCTCCCGCTGGCGCGCCCGCCGGTCCCTCTCCCCCGGGCACGTCACCTCCCGGTGACCCTGCCGGGCCGGGGACGACCCGAGCACATGATCACCGGGGGTGGCGGTGGTGTCAGGACCGGAACGGGCCGGTGACCTCGTAGGTGATGCCGTCGGTGCCGGCAATGCCGCCACCCGGGCCACGCTGGGAGGAGAAGTAGAGGCGGCGGCCGTCCGGGGAGAAGGCCGGGCCGGTGATCTCCGACTCGGACTGTCCGGGCAGGCGCAGGAACGGGGCGACGACCCCGCCCGGCGTGATGAGGTTGATCTCCATGTTGCCGCCGTCCTCGGCCACGTAGAGGTCACCGCCCCGGGTGCCGGTGATGTTGTCGACGTTGGTCAGCGTGGCGGTTCCGGCCGGCACCAGCGAGTCGTCGTACGCCAGGTCGAGGCGCTGGTCGACCGCGTCGTACGCCCAGACCCGACCGTCGCCCTTGGTGGTGAAGTAGCAGACGCCCCGGTCGTACCAGCAGCCCTCGCCGCCGACGAAGCGCTTGGCCGCGCCGACCTGCTTGCGGGTGGGGGTCGGGAAGCCGTCCCGGTCCGGGATGTCGGCCCAGGTGACCGGGCCGGCGACCTGGTCGGCGGGGGCGCAGAGCACCTGCACCCGGCCGTTGCGCAGGTCGCCCCAGACGTCCGGGACGAACCGGTAGAAGCAGCCGTCCCCCTCGTCCTCGGTCAGGTAGACCACCTTCCGGTCCGGGTCGCAGGCGGCGGCCTCGTGCTTGAAGCGGCCCATCCGGCTGCGCTCCTCCGCCGCGCGGCTGCCGTCCGGCCAGGTCTCGTAGACCACGCCGAGCGGCGTCTCCTCGCAGGAGAGCCAGGTGCCCCACGGGGTGGCACCGCCGGCACAGTTCAGGTTGGTCTCGGAGAGGATGCGGTACGCCGACGCGATCGACCCGTCGGCCCGGAAGCGCACCGCGGACGCCCCGCCGAGCAGCGGGATCTCCGAGTTGGAGACGTAGATCCAGCCGTCTGCGGTCGGGAAGCAGGCCCCGCCGTCCGGCGCGGCGTGCCACAGGTAGCCGGTGCCGGAGACGACCCGGCCGGAGCGGGCGATGATCCGGCTGGTGAAGCCGGCAGGCAGCTCGACCCCGTTGGCGTCGACGGGGAGCCGGTCGCCGTACGGGCTGGGGCCGGGCTGGGCGACGGCGGCGAAGGCCTGCTGCCAGAGCGCTCCGGCGAAGGTGGCGGTGCCCGCGCCGAGGATGGCGGCGCGCAGGACGGTACGACGCTCCACGGTTACATCCAGATATAAATGTCAATGCCCCGACGACACTACGGCCGTCAGGGCATTGATCGCAGTCCCTATCTGGATAACGCGGCGTGACGCTCACCGGTCGGGGCGGTCTCGTCGTCCCCGGACTCCGACTCGCGGATGCCGTACCGGCGGTAGACCCGGCCGAGCGGGCCCGGGGCCCACCAGTTCCACCGACCGAGCAGACGCATGCTCGCCGGCACCAGCAGCGCCCGGACCAGCGTGGCGTCCACCACGATCGCCACGATCATGCCGATGCCGACCAGCTTGATGTAGGCCATGCCGCCGGTGGCGAACCCGGCCACCACGACGATCAGCAGCAACGCGGCGGCGGTGATGATCCGCCCGGTGTACTGAAGGCCCGCCGCGACCGACGCGGTGTTGTCGCCGCTGCGGTCCCACTCCTCCCGCACCCGGGACAGCAGGAAGACCTCGTAGTCGGTGGCGAGGCCGAACAGGACCGCGAGCATGAAGATCGGGTTGCTCGGCTCGACGAAGCCGGTCGGGGTGAAGCCGAGCGCGTCGGCGAAGTGCCCGTCCTGGAAGATCCAGACCACGACGCCGAAGGACGCGCCGATCGAGACCAGGTTCATCAGCACCGCCTTGATCGGCAGTACCACCGACCCGAAGGCGAGGAAGAGCACGATCAGCGTGGCCGCCGCCATCAGCAGCGCCATCCAGGGCAGCCCGGCGGAGAGACTCTCGAGCAGGTCGTAGTCGGCGGCGGGACGCCCCGTGACGAGCACCTCCGCACCGTCCGGCGCGGGCAGCTCCCGAATCGCCCGCACCGCGTCCTGCGCGACGTCCCCGGTCGGCTCGCCGGTGTAGGTGACGCTGAGCAGGGTCGAGGTGCCCCGGTTGGCGGCCACGGTCACCCCGGTGATCCCCTCCACCCCGGCCACCCGGTCGGCGAAGGGCTGGACCTGCTCGACCGGGGCGCCGGAGACCAGCACGTCGATCGGGGCGACCGTGCCGCCCGGGAAGTCCTCGCTGATCCGGTCGGCGACCACCCGCGGTTCGGAGCCGGCCGGCAGCACCCGCTCGTCGAAGCCGCCGAACTCCATCCGCAACGACGGCACCGCGAGGACCGCGAGCACCGCCAGCACCCCGAGCAGGTAGGGCACCGGGCGACGCATCACGCTGCGGGCGATCCGGGCCCAGGCGCCACCGGTCACCGCCGGCTGGGCGCGCCGCCGCTTCGGCAGTGGTACGCGCAGCGCGTTGATCCGTGGGCCGAGCACCACGAGCAGGGCCGGCAGCACGGTCAACGAGGCCAGCATGGCGATCAGGACGGCGGCCACCCCACCGAGGGCCATGGAACGCAGGAACGCCATCGGGAAGATCAGCAGGCTGGACATGGCCAGGGCGATGATCACCCCGGAGACCAGCACGGTACGGCCGGCGGTGGCCATGGTCCGGCTGATGGCGGATCCCACGTCGCGCCCGGCGTCCAGTTCCTCACGGAACCGGCTGACGACGAAGAGCGCGTAGTCGATCGCCATGCCCAGGCCGATCAGCGTGATCACGTTGATCGCGAAGATCGACACCTCGGTGACCATGTTCAGCAGGCGGACCGCGATGAACGCGCCGAGAATGGCCAGGCCACCGATGAGCAGCGGGGTCATGGCGGCGACCAGGCCCCGGAAGATCAGGATGAGCAGCACCAGCAGCACCGGCATGGAGAGGATCTCGGCCTTGGTGATGTCCTCGGTGGTCTGCTCGTTCGCCACGTGGTTGAACGGCACCGTGCCCCCGGTCTCGGTGCGCACGCCGGGGGTGTCGAAGACCGGGACGAGGTCGCCGTACGCGGCGGTCTTGTCGTCCACGTCGGTGGCGCGCAGCTGCACCAGGGCGTAGGTGGCCCGCCGGTCGTCGCTGACCAGGGTGGGCGCCTGGGTCTCGTACCAGCTGGTGACCTGGCTCACCTCGGCGTGCCCGCGCAACCGGGTCAGGGTCGCCGCGACCGGGTCCCGGAAGGCCGGCTGGTCGACGGTGGCCGTGTCGCTGGAGAAGAGGACGATCACGTCCGCGCCCTGCGGCCCCAACTCCTCGGTGATCCGGACGACGGCCCGGCTCGACTCGCTGGCCGGATCGTCGAAGCCTCCGCCGGTCAGCTGGTCGAAGACCGCCGCACCCCAGGTCGCGCCGACCGCGACCAGGGCCAGCGCGGCGGCGAGCACCGCCCAGCGAAGCCGCACCACCACCCGCCCCCACCAGGCGAACATCGCATCTCCCTTCACCGACCCCGAGGTCGTAGGATGTAACTGTCGATCATTTGAGTGAACACCGTTAACTTACGCAACGGCGTTCTCGGCCGTCAAGGAGCCCTGCCGCAGTGACCCCATCGAGTCGGCGCGAACGCCTCCGTACGGCAACCGTCTCCGAGATCAAGGACGGAGCACGACGGTTGTTGGTGACGGGTGGACTCGACGCCGTCTCGCTGCGGGCCATCGCGCGCGACATGGGCATGACCGCCCCCGCGATCTACCGCTACTTCCCCAGCCTGGAGGCGCTCATCGCCGGCCTGGCCGCGGACTTCTACGACGAGCTGCGCGAGGCCGTCGAGGCGGCCCGGGACGCCGCCGGGGACGACCCCCTCGACCAGCTGCTCGCCATGAGCCGGGCGTTCCGCCGCTGGGGGGTCGGCAACCGCGCCGAGTTCACCCTGATCTTCGGCAACCCGGTGCCGGGGCTGGAGGAGTTCACCGACGCCTGCGGCGACGAGGACCACCCCGGCGCGCGGCTCGGCACGGTCTTCGTCCGTCCGCTGGCCACCCTCGCCGAGCGGGCCGGGCTGCGGACCCCACCCCGGGAGTTCCTGGAGGAGCACCTCGGCGACCGGCTCGCACCGCTGCGCCGCAGTCACGGCGACCTGTCGCTGGAGGTCGCGTACGCCTTCCTCAGCGGCTGGACCCGGATCTACGGCCTGATCGCCATGGAGGTCTTCGACCACCTGCGCTGGGCGGTCACCGAACCGGAAGCGCTCTTCGAGACCGAACTGGCCACCTTCGTCGCCCAGCTCAGCCCCGCCGCGGCCCCCTCCGGTACGCCCCGGGCGACGGTCCGGTTGGCCCCGCAGCGGGCCCGGTCACACTAGGCTGCCCGGGCATGACAACCGAGCTGCCGTCCCGAGCCGACGTCGTGATCGTCGGAGCCGGGCACAACGGTCTGGTCTCCGCCGTCCTGCTGGCCCGCGCCGGCCTGCGCGTGGTGGTGCTGGAGGCCGCCGACACCATCGGCGGGGCCGCCCGGACGGAGAACCCGTTCCCGAAGGTCCCCGGCCTGCGCCACTCCACCGGCTCGTACCTGCTCGGGCTGATGCCGCCCGAGCTGCTCGCCACGCTGGACGTGCGCATCCCGGTGCTGCGCCGCGATCCGCACTACTTCCTGCCCACCCCGGGCGGACCCGGCTCGCCGTACCTGCTGGTGGGGAGCGACCGGGCGGCCACCCGGGCCCAGCTCACGGAGTTCTTCTCCCCCGCCGACGTGGCCGCCGACGACGCCATGCAGGCCGAGTTGGCCGCGCTCCGCGAGGACCTCGCCCCGGCCTGGCTCGCCGAGCCGCTGCCGGTGGAGGAGACCGCGCAGCGGTACGTCCGCCCCGCCCTGCGCGAGACCTTCGTCGCGCTGGTACGCGGTTCCGTCGCCGACTACCTGGCCCGGTTCGACTTCCGCTCCGAACTGCTGGTCAGCATGTACGCGGTCACCGACGGGCTCTCCGGGCTCAACGCCGGCCCCGACGACCCGGGCACCGGGCACAACTTCCTGGTCAGGAGGCCGGGGTCTCGGCGCGGTGGGCGCGGATCTTGTGGCCGACGCTGGTCAGGCAGCGCCCGCTGGCCAGGTCGAACCTCCAGCCGTGCAGCTGGCAGGTGAGCTGGTCGCCCTCGACGATGCCGAACCGGGTCAGGTCCGCCTTCAGGTGCGGGCAGCGCCGCTGCACCACCCAGTCCCCGATGGTGACGTCCTCGGCGTCGCTGCTGCGCTCGTGCTCGTCGTACCAGCCTTCGGCGTACTGCTGGCGCTCCCGGGAGAGGCACTTGAAGAACGCGTAGACGAACTCGTTGTACTGGCCGATCCGGGCCGCCGAGAAGCGGCAGGAGAGGAAGAGCGAGTTGACCCAGTCCACCTCGCCGATGTGCAACAGGTGCTCGACCAGGGCGCGCTCGGTGCGGAAGCGGTACCGGACCTTCTCGTCCGCGTACGGCCGCACCTCCTTGCCCGGGAAGTCCACCACGATCGATTCAATGGTCTCCCCGCCTGAGCTGTCAGTGCCGACCAGATCGAAGCGGACCGGGCCGCCGACCCCCTTGGCCAGGTAGACCGACTCCTCCAGCAGCGGCTCGACGCGGCGCTTCATCTCCTTCAGGACGTCGATTTCCGGGTGCCGCCAGGACGCCTTCTCCGCCTCGATGACCGGACGCTTGCGCTCCCGCATCTCCTCCAGGTGGGCGACCTTGTTGGCGAAGAACTCGTCGACCGGCACCGGGTGGGTGGTCTCGCAGGAGTCCGTGGTGATCTCGGCGACGCTGCCGGGCAGCAGCACCACGCCGTTGGTGCCGCCGACCCTGGCGTACTCGGAGAGGAAGACCGACTGGTCGGGGAAGATGTTCCCCTCGTCGCCGTGGATGTCGTTGAACTGCCACAGCTCGTCGTCGAGGAAGCAGGGCGGACCCGCGATCGGGAAGACGTGGTCGGCCTTCAGGTCGTCGATGTAGCGCCAGGTGCGGTCGAACTGCCGGTCCCGCTTCTGCTTGCCGAAGGCGGTCTTGGCGGCCTGCGGCAGCTCGTAGACCATCGGGTACCAGATCGCGCCGGAGAACTGGAGCATGTGCGCGTGCACGTGCCCCAGCTCGGCGAAGGTGCTCAGGTCGGTGGGACGGGCGTCGTTCTGGTTGAGCAGGCGGACGCCGTCGTACTCCACCCAGAGCGAGGAGTCGCCGATCGGCCCGTCGGTCGGGCTGGTCAGCGACTGGATCATGATCTTCAGCCCGCCGTCGAGTTCGTGCACCTCCTCGTTGCGGGTCCGGAGGAAGCTGGTGAAGCCCAGCTCGCGCAGCTCGTCCTCCATCTCGGAGGTGGGGAAGGCGGGCAGCAGCACGGTCGCCTTCTTGGACACGAACCGCTTCAGGTGCGCCGCGTCGAAGTGGTCCCGGTGCAGGTGCGAGACGTAGAGGTAGTCGACCCGGCCGAGCGTCTCCCAGTCGAGCTGGGAATTGTCCGGGAACGGGAACCACGACGCGAAGTAGGCCGGGTTGACCCAGGGGTCGCAGAGGATGCTGCCCGCCACCGTGTCGATTCGCATGCTGGCATGCCCCGTACCGGTCACTCGCACCGTACAGTCCCCCTCAAAACGACAACCAAGGTGTACGACAAGACGCTACCGGAGTGGCCCTGGCCCGCTCACCGCGACGCCGGTAGTGCCCCTGGCCCCCGGACGCCGGCAGCCGCCGAGCCGGCCGGCCGGACCCTGCGCCGCGCCCGGTACGGGGCGTGCCAGACTAATCGGAGATCCGATCGCGAGGGAAGGACCGACAGTGGCAGGAAGCGAGCCGGTAACGTCGCCAGACCAGCACGAGCCGGGGCACCGCAAGGCCGGTCAGATCGGCGCGGTCCTCACCGCGCTGGCGTTGCTGGCGATGCTCTGCGGCAACCACGAGGGCAGGGTCGAGAACATCTTCCTGATCGCGGGTGCGGCGCTGCTGCTGCTGGTCGTCATCGGCGACGTGGTGCTGCGCCGCAACGGCCTGCGGTCCTGACCGTCGGCCGGTCGACCCGCGCGACGACGTGCCGAGGGCCCGCTCCCCACTTCGGGGTGCGGGCCCTCGGTCGTTCCCGGGTCCGCCTGCTCGGCGTCAACGGCCGAGCAGGATCTCCTGTACGTCCTTCAGTGCCGCGTCGACCTCCGCCTCGAAGTAGCCGCCCGGGACGAGCGGGAAGCGCATGCTGTCGAGGTCCTTCGGGTTGACCGGCATCGGACCCCGCCCCGACATACCCCCGAGCAGGCTGTCGAAGAAGCGGTCCACCTGATCCGGGTCGTACCCGCTGCCGAAGCGCCGGACCTGGAATCCACGCCGGATCTGGTCCACGCGGTGAAGGTCACTGCCGGGTGGACCGGCCATCGGCGGCGGACCGGCCGGGGGGCCACTGGCCGGCTGCGCGGGCAGCGCCGGGGGCATCCCGGGCGGCGGGCCGGGGACCGGCGGACCAGCCGGGCCACGCCCGCGCAGCTCCCGGTCGGGCATCCGGATCTCCGCCGTCATGTCCGCCCGACCACGCCGTCCGGCCTCGAACCCGTCGAACCGGTCGTCCGGCCCGTACCCGCCGGGACCGGCGGGAACACCACGGGGCGGCGGGCCGCCGGGCCCGGGCGGAGGTCCGCCGTGACCGCGAGGCGCGTCGTAGTCCTCCCGGGGCGCGTCGAACCCGCCCGGGAAGCCACCGGTCGGCTCGTCGTACCGGCCGTACCGGTCGGCGGGGTTGGCCTGCGCGGGCATCGGTCGAGGCGGTAGCGGCGGCGGGACGGGCCTGCCCCGCTCGTCACGCATCGGAGGGCCCATCCGGTCCGGCGGACCCATCCGGTCCGGCGGACCCATCCGGTCCGGCGGACCCATCCGGTCTGGGGGGCCCATCCGGTCAGGCGGACCCATCCGGTGCTCCGGTGGGCCCATCCGGTCAGGCGGGCCCACGCGGTCAGGCGGGCCCATCCGGTGCTCCGGTGGGCCCATGCGATCGGGCGGACCCATCCGATGCTCGGGCGGACCCATCCGGTCCGGTGGGCCGAGGCGATCCGGCGGGGTCATGCGGTCAGGCGGGCCCATGTGTGCCGGGGGACCCATGCGGTCCTGGGGACCCATGCGGTCCTGGGGACCCATGCGGTCCTGGGGACCCATGCGGTCCTGGGGACCCATGCGGTCCTGGGGACCCATGCGGTCCTGGGGACCCATGCGGTCGGGCGGGCCCATCCGGTGCTCCGGTGGGCCCATGCGGTCAGGGGGACCCATCCGATGCTCGGGCGGACCCATGCGGTCAGGGGGACCCATCCGGTCACCGACCCTGGCGGGGACGGCTCCGCCGCGCTCCTCCAGCTCGGCGAGCTGCCGCTCGACCCGGTCCAGGTGGAGGTCGACCTGCCACTCGTCGTACCCGTTGAAGCGGACGCGGAAGACGACGTCGTGCACCTCCTGGGAGGCCACGGGCGCACCGACCGGCTCACCGGCGAGGGTCGCCTCGACCCGGTCCAGGAAGGCGTCCACCTCGTCGACCTTGTAGCCCCGGCGGAGCGCCTTTCGCCGGAAACGCTGACCCTGACTCGCCACTATGTCTCCTGGTTCAGTTCGCTACGCCCCGTCACGCCGTCGCTCCGTCCTTCTCCCCCTCGGCCGCGGCCAGCTGCCCACACGCGCCGTCGATCTCCCGCCCACGCGTGTCCCGCACGGTGGTGGAGACCCCGGCGGCACGCAGCCTCCGGACGAACTCCCGCTCGACCGGTTTGGGACTGGCGTCCCACCGGCTGCCGGGGGTCGGATTGAGCGGGATGAGGTTCACGTGCGCCAGCCTGCCGGCCAGCAACCGGCCGAGCAGGTCCGCCCGCCAGGGCTGGTCGTTGACGTCCCTGATCATCGCGTACTCGATCGACACCCGACGCCCCGTCCGGGCCGCGTAGTCCCATGCGGCGTCCAGCACCTCGGCGACCTTCCAGCGCTGGTTGACCGGCACAAGCTCGTCCCGAAGCTCATCATCGGGGGCGTGCAGGGAGAGCGCAAGGGTCACCGAGAGGTCTTCGCTGGCCAGGCGTCGGATGGCGGGCACCAGGCCGACCGTGGAAACGGTGATGTGCCGCTGCGACAGGCCCAGGCCCTCCGGCGCCGGTGCGGTCAACCGGCGGATCGCCGCGACCACCCGGGAGTAGTTCGCCAACGGCTCGCCCATGCCCATGAACACCACGTGCGACAGCCGGGCCGGTGAGCCGGCGACCACACCCGAGGCGGCCACCCCGGCGAGGTAGACGGCCTGGTCGACGATCTCCGCAGTGGAGAGGTTACGGGTGAGCCCGGCCTGGCCGGTCGCGCAGAACGGGCAGGCCATGCCGCAGCCGGCCTGGCTGGAGATGCAGACCGTCACCCGATCCTGGTAGCCCATCAGAACACTCTCGACCAGGGAGCCGTCGTGCAGCCGCCAGAGCGCCTTGCGGGTGGCCCCGTCGTCGCACGCCAGCTCGCGCACCGGGTTGAGCAGTCTCGGCAGCAGGGTGCCGGTCAGCCGCTCACGGGCCGCCGCGGGCAGGTCGGTCATCAGTGCCGGGTCCCGGACCAGTCGCCCGAAGTAGTGCGTGGAGATCTGCCGCGCCCGGAAGGCCGGCTCCCCGATCTCGGCGAGGAGGGCCTGGCGACCCGCGAGGTCGAGGTCGGCAAGGTGGCGCGGGGGCAGAGAGGCCCGTCGGGCAGCGGCGGCGTCCGGATCGACCGGGATCATGGGCAGGCTCGTCATGGCCTGTCCAGTCTCCCACGCCCGCGCCGCCCCCGGCCCGTCCACCGGTGTCCGGCCGCTGTCGGAACCCCTGACCAGGACGGAATTCCTGACCAGGACGGAATCCCGTCGTGATCCATGCCTCAGTTCACCACCGGCACGAAGACCGCGAGCAGCAGGTACGCCGTCGGCACCGCGAAGAGGATCGAGTCGAGCCGGTCCATCAGCCCGCCGTGGCCGGGGAGCAGATTGCTCATGTCCTTGATGCCGAGATCCCGCTTCATCATCGACTCGGCGAGGTCACCGAGGACCGCCGCCACCGACACGGCCATTCCGAACAGGGCCCCCCACCAGGGCGCCACGTCGAACAGCGCCCAGATCAGCAGGGCGCTACCGAGCGCCGCCGCACCGACCGAGCCGGCGAAGCCCTCCCAGGACTTGCTCGGGCTGATCGTGGGAGCCATCCGGCGCTTGCCGAAGTTGGCGCCGGCGGCGTAACCCCCAGTGTCGGAGAGGACGACCCCGGCCAGGGTGACCAGGACCCGCAGGTGGCCGTCCCCGGGCACGGCGGCGAGCAGCGCCGCGAATCCGGCGAGGAACGGCACGTAGACGGCGATCAGGGTGGCCGCGACCATGTCGCGGCCCAGCCCGGCCTTACCGTCGGCGAGCCGCCACACCAGGGTCGCCGCCACCGTCACCAGCAGTCCGAGCGTCAGCGCGTCCGGCCCGGACCACCAGGCCATCCCGACGGTGAGCACGCCACCGGCGATCAGCGGGACCAGCGGCGGCCGGGCGTCGGCGCGGCGCACCGCCCGCCCCATCTCCCACATGCCGACCGCCACCGCCACCACCAGCACGGCGAGGAAGGCCCTGATCTCCGTGAAGAGCGGCACCAGAATCAGCGCGCCGAGCGCGACACCCACCCCGATCGCGGCGGGCAGGTTACGGCCGGCCCGGCTCGACCGGCTGTGCCCGGCGGCAGATCCGCCGCCCCGGACCGGGCGTCGCCGGCCGCGCCAGCGCCCCGGGGGTCGCTCCGGCGCGGGCTCCGCCCCCACCGGCCCCGTGGGGGGGCACCCGTGCTCCGACGGGTCCGGTGCGCTCCCGGACTGCGGCTCCGGCTCGGTGCCGGCGACCGGCCCCGGTCCGGGGTACGGGTCGCCGTCCGGCCCGGGAGGCGGGTCGGGCTCCGGTGCGCCGGCAGGGTGGTACGGGTCGAGGCCACCGGTCGGCACCGGCTCGGCGGACCAGGCCCGCTCGAAGTCGGGATGACCGGGTACGAGGGTGGGCTGGTCGTCCGGCCGCGCCTCGTACTCCTCGGGGGTCCAGGTCTCGGCGGGCTGCTCGGCGTACACGTGCCGCACCCGGCTACCGGGTTCCAGGTCGGGCTCCGGCCACGGAAGGGCGGGACGGGCCACGCGGTCCCTGCCGCGGGGCTCGATGCTGCCGTAGGAGTCGAGGTGGGACATCACGCACCGAACGGATGCGAGGCGAGTTCCACCGCAAGACGCAAGACCAAGACCATCCCCTGCACGCGACTGTTGTCCGTCCGGCACTCCCGCCCGACGGTCGGGAGATTCCCACTGTTCACGCTCCGGCAGTGGCGAATCGAGCCGAGCCTACTGCACCTGCGGGCCGCGCACTCCCGCAGACGAGGCCCGCCGTACGCCGGGTGCGACCCGACGGCGCCGGACAGCCGACGGCACCGGTGCCCGCCGCCGACAGGGCGGACAGCGCACCGGTGCCGGAGAGCGCGGACGACCAGCGGTCGTCGCGCCGCTTCACACCTCGAGCAGCTCGGCTTCCTTGTGCTTGACCAGCTCGTCGACGTTGGCGACGTACCGCTGGGTGAGGTCGTCGAGCTCCTTCTCGGCACGGCGACCGTCGTCCTCGCCGGCCTCGCCGTCCTTGACGATGCGGTCCAGCTCCTCCTTGCCCCGGCGGCGCACGTTGCGGATCGCCACCTTGGCTTCCTCACCCTTCTGCCGGGCGACCTTGATCATGTCGCGTCGGCGCTCCTCGGTCATCTGCGGGAGCAGGATGCGCAACTGGTTGCCCTCGTTGTTGGGGTTGACGCCCAGGTCGGAGTCGCGGATCGCCTTCTCCATCGCGCCCAGCTGCGAGTTGTCGTACGGCTTGATGATCGCCATCCGCGGCTCCGGGATCGCGACCGAGGCCATCTGGGTCAGTGGCGTGGGGGTGCCGTAGTAGTCGATGATGACCTTGGAGAACATGTTCGGAGTGGCCCGCCCGGTGCGGATCGCGCCGAACTCCTCCTTGGCGTGCTCGACCGCACGCTCCATCTTCTCCTCGGCCTCGAGGAGGGTGTCGTCGATCACCTGTCCCCTCGCCTCCTTCTTGTGCTCGTTGTGTGCCTGTCGTGTCGGATGGCCGGTCAGGCGGTGATCAGCGTGCCGATCCGTTCGCCGGCCACCGCACGGATGATGGTGTCCTCACCCTGGGCGCCGAAGACCAGCATCGGCAGACCGTTCTCCATGCAGAGGCTGAACGCGGCGGCGTCGGCCACGCGGAGGTTGCGGCGCAGCGCCTCGGAGAAGGTGATCGAGTCGATCTTGCTGGCGGTGGGGTCGAGGTTCGGGTCGGCGGTGTAGACGCCGTCCACACCGTTCTTGCTCATCAGCACCACGTCGGCGCGGATCTCCAGCGCCCGCTGGGCGGCAACCGTGTCGGTGGAGAAGTACGGCATGCCGGCACCGGCGCCGAAGATGACCACGCGGCCCTTCTCCAGGTGCCGAATCGCGCGCAGCGGAATGTAGGGCTCGGCGACCTGGGCCATCGTGATCGCGGACTGCACCCGCGTCTCGATGCCCTCCTTCTCCAGGAAGTCCTGTAGCGCCAGGCAGTTCATCACGGTGCCCAGCATGCCCATGTAGTCGGCGCGGGCGCGGTCCATGCCACGCTTCTGCAACTCCGCGCCGCGGAAGAAGTTACCGCCACCGATCACCACGGAGACCTGCACGCCGCGACGGACCACGGTGGCGATTTGCCGGGCGATGGCCTGTACGACGTCCGGGTCGACGCCGATCGCGCCGCCACCGAAGACCTCGCCGGAGAGCTTCAGCACGACCCGCCGGGCCCGGCCGGGTGGCGGTGCCGTCGGATCGTCCTCCGCCCGGGTCCGATCACTCACAACCTGCGTCATCCGACCGCCCTTCCCCTCGCGCACGTTCCGCGCGCCGCCGTCCTGCGACTCTGCCCGATGTCGACCCTATGTGACGAGGAGGCCGCGGTGCCTGTGACGTACACCCGCGACCTCCTCCTCGACGTTCCTGCCCACCGGGCGCCCCGCGCCCGGTGGTCGGCTCAGGCCTGGCCGACCTCGAACCGCAGGAAGCGGGTCACCTCGATGCCGGCGTCGGCCAGCACCTGCTTGACCGTCTTCTTGTTGTCGGCGACCGACGCCTGCTCGACCAGGACGTAGTCCTTGAAGAAGGCGTTCACCCGGCCCTCGACGATCTTCGGCAGCGCGGCCTCGGGCTTGTTCTCCTCGCGGGCGGTCTGCTCCGCGATGCGCCGCTCCGACTCGACGACCTCGGCGGGCACCTCGTCCCGGGTGAGGTACTTCGGCCGCATCGCGGCGATCTGCATGGCCACGGCGCGGGCGTCCGAGTCGGCGGCCTCGTCGGTCCTGCCGGTGTACTCGACGAGGACACCGACGGCCGGCGGCAGGTCCTGGCTCTTGCGGTGCAGGTAGACGGCGGTGGCGCCGTCCAGCTTGGCGAAGCGGTTCAGCACCAGCTTCTCGCCGATCTTGGCGGACTGCTCCTGGACCAGGTCGGCGACGGTCTTGCCGTCGAGGGTGCTGGCCAGCAGTTCCTCGGCGGTGGTGGCACCGCTGCGCTCGCCGTGCTCGACGAGCTGCTGGGCCAGGGCGACGAAGGCGTCGTTCTTGGCGACGAAGTCGGTCTCGCAGTTGAGTTCCAGCAGCGCCTTGCCGGAGTGCGCCACCAGGCCGTTGGCGGCGGTCCGACCGGCCCGCTTGCCGACGTCCTTGGCGCCCTTGACACGCAGGATCTCGATGGCCTTGTCGAAGTCGCCCTCGGCCTCGGTCAGCGCCTTCTTGGAGTCCATCATGCCGGCGCCGGTGAGGTCGCGGAGCTTCTTGACGTCCGCGGCGGTGAAGTTGGACATGGCTCTCTCTTCGGTGTTGAGGCTCGGTGGGATGGTCTGGGTTACCGGTCGTCCGCAGGCGGGCCGGCGCGGCGCGGGGTCGGGCGCGACCGGCGGGTCGGGCGCGGCGCGGGGTCGGGCGCGACCGGCGGGTCGGGCGCGACCGGCGGTTCCGCCGCTCCCCGCCGGCCGGTGCCGACGGGCGGGGAGCGGCGGCGCGATCACTCCGCGGCGACGGCCGCCGGCTGCTGCTGCTCCTCGTCGGCCTTCTTCGGCTCCTCGAGCAGCTCGCGCTCCCACTCGGGCAGCGGCTCGTCCGCACCGACGGCACCCGCCTCGGGCTTCTCGTCCGCGCCCCGGCGACGGCCGGAGCGGGCGATCAGACCGTCGGCGACGGCGGCGGCCACGACCTTGGTCAGCAGCTCGGCCGAGCGGATCGCGTCGTCGTTGCCCGGGATCGGGAAGTCGACCTCGTCCGGGTCGCAGTTGGTGTCGAGTACCGCGATGACCGGGATGTTCAGCTTGCGCGCCTCGTCGACCGCGATGTGCTCCTTCTTGGTGTCGACCACCCAGATCGCGGCCGGGAGCTTCTGCATGTCCCGCAGGCCACCGAGGGTGCGGGTCAGCTTGATCTTCTCGCGGGAGAGCTGGAGCGTCTCCTTCTTGGTGTAACCGGCGGCGGTGCCGCTCAGGTCACCGAGCGCCTCGAGCTCCTTCATCCGCTGGAGCCGCTTGTACACCGTCTGGAAGTTGGTCAGCATGCCACCGAGCCAGCGGTGGTTGACGTACGGCTGGCCGACCCGGGTCGCCTGCTCGGCGATGGCCTCCTGGGCCTGCTTCTTGGTGCCGACGAAGAGCACGCTGCCGCCCTCGGCGACCGTGTTGCGCACGAAGTCGTACGCCTTCTCGATGTAGTCGAGGGTCTGGCGCAGGTCGATGATGTAGATGCCGTTGCGCTCGGTCATGATGAAGCGCTTCATCTTCGGGTTCCAGCGCCGGGTCTGGTGCCCGAAGTGGACACCGCTTTCCAGCAGCTGACGCATGGTCACGACGGCCATGGTGGGGTACTCCTCAGAAGGTCCCTGGTTGTCACGCCCGGCCGGCGGCCGGGCGTCCTGGCGTCTGGTCGCCGGTCATGGTGGGCCCGATCGGCATCGGGACCAGGGGACCGTCGCCCCACGGGACGACCGTGGAGAGGACGCGCGAAGTCGACCGCGCGAGGCGGTCGCCAGTCGACAAGTGTACGCCCCCACCCGACCCCTTACCCCCGGGGTGTAGCAGACGGACGGGCCCGTGGTCACGGCCCCGCCCGCCCCCGGAGGTCGACACGGACGGCGCCCACACCCGGACGTCGACGCCGGGTGGGTGGCCCTCGGGGGGTCGGGGTCGGTGCTCAGCCGGCGGCGAGGGCGGCCGCGACGAAGAGCACCAACCCGACGGTCAGGTACGCGGTGGGCGGGCGTAGCCAGCCGCGGCTGCCGTCGGCCAGCGCCAGGCCGCCGGTACGCAGCCCGTAGAGGCCGGCACCGAAGATCGGCAGACCGCCGACCAGGAGGATCCCGACGACGACGTGGGACACCGGTGCCGGATCGGCGGTCAGCCCGTGCAGCAGCACCCGCAGGGCGGGAACCTCGAAGAGCAGCACCAGCAGGGCGATGGGGACCGCGAGTGCCGGACGCCGGGTCCGGTAGACGCCGTCGCCGGCGACGGGGCCGGGACGGCCGAGCGCTCCCACGGCGGGGTAGCCCAGCGGATCCACCCCCGGCGGCGGCAGGTCCGGACGCGGGGTGACCGGCGGCATCGGACCGGTCGGCATCTCCAGCGGGTGGGGCGGTTCGACGGGCGGCCCGACCTCGGCACCACGCTCGAGGTCGGCGGCCCGGGGGATGTCGACACCCCGGCCCCCTTCGACACCCCGGCCCCCGTCGAAGCTCCGGCCGGCGTCCACGCCACGGTCGAGGTCGGCACCCCGGTCGAGGTCGCCACCCCGACGGTCGAGGACGACCCCACGACCGTGGTCGGCTTCGGCGGTCCGGCCCGGGTCCGTGCCCAGGTCGGCGTCGACCGTCCGGCCCGGCTCGACCCCCCGGCCCACCTCCCCGGGGCGGGACGGTTCGATGACCGGGTACCCCGCGAGCGGGGACTGCCGCATGGGGTCCGGAACCCGTTCCCGCTCCGGCACCTCCACGCCGTCACGGAAGGAGTCGACGTCGTCGCGGAAGGCCAACTCCTCCCCGGCGGATCGCGCCTCGCGGGAGCGGCGGGACGGGCGTTCGCCCCGCAGGTCACTCGCGGTGACTCCGCTGGCGGTGGGCTCGGCGCGCCGGGACCGAGGCGCCCGGTAACTCTCCGCATCCGGACGCTCCACCCCCAGTGGGTCGTCCGCGTGGTACCGGCCCGACTCGGCATACCGGCTGGCCGGCGGGTCGGTCAGGTCGCCGTACCGTCGCTCACCGGTGTCACCGCGCTGCTCAGGCGTCCGGAGGTCGTCACCCCGGTAGCGATCATCGCCACCGGTGTGCCACTCGGACTCGCCGTAGCCACGGTCACCGGAGTACCAGCGTGACTCCTGATCTTCGGGAAAGCTCCGTCGTCCGTCCACGACCGGCACGGTATGTGACAGGAGCCATCGCGCGCCATTCGCCGCTCCGAGATCACCTTTACCGACCACGGCCGTCACCCGGAGTGCAGATCGACGGGCTGCGCACCGGGTCCGGCGCGGGCCGTCATAGCACAGCAGGGGCATGATCGTCCGGCTGTCCACAGCCGCCCCCGTCGTCCACAGGCGGGGCCGTCCGGGCTGCGGGCGCAGGTCGGTCCGGGGCACCGTGCCGGCATGACGAGACGAAGCCAGGCGGTCGGCGCGTACGGCGAGCGGTGCGCCGTCCGACACCTGATCGGGGCGGGGCTGCGCCCGGTCGCCCGCAACTGGCGCTGCCCGGACGGCGAGATCGACATCATCGCCTGGGACGGCGACATCCTCGCCTTCTGCGAGGTCAAGACCCGCCGCGACGGCAGCTTCGGCAGCCCCGCCGAGGCCGTCGTCCCGGCGAAGGCCCGTCGGTTGCGCGGGCTCGCGGTGCGGTGGCTGGCCGAGACCGGGACGCGCGCGGACGACCTGCGCTTCGACGTGCTCTCGGTGCACCTGTCCGCCGCCGGGGCCGCCCGCGTCGAGCATCTCAAGGGCGCGTTCTGAGATGGGCGGCCACCGATGAGCTACGCCAGGGTGCTCGGCGTCGGCCTGGTCGGGATGACCGGGCACCTGGTGGAGGTGGAAGCCGACCTGGCGCCGGGACTACCCGCCCTCACGATCAGCGGACTGCCGGACACCGCCCTGCACGAGGCCCGCGACCGGGTCCGGGCGGCGATCGTCAACTCCGGCGAGACCTGGCCCAACCGCCGGATCACCCTCAACCTGCTCCCCGCGACGCTGCCGAAGTACGGTTCCGCCTTCGACCTGGCCATCGCGGCGGCCCTGCTCGGCAGCGCCGGTCAGCTGCCGCTGCTGCCCCTGGAGGGGGTGGTGCTCCTCGGCGAGCTGGGACTCGACGGGGCGGTGCGGCCGGTCCGGGGCGTCCTGCCGATGGTCGCCGCGGCGGCCCGCGCCGGCGTGACCCGGGCGATCGTTCCGGTGCGGAACGCCACCGAGGCCGCGGTGATCCCCGGGGTGCAGGTCCGCGCGGCCGGCACCCTGCACCAGTTGGTCGCCTTCGTCCGGGAGGGCACGCCGCTGGCCGATCCGCCACCCGTCGCGGCGACCACCATCGCGCCCGGCCCGGACCTCGCCGACGTGGCCGGGCAGGAGTACGCCCGCCGCGCGCTGGAGGTGACCGCCGCCGGTGGTCACCACCTGGCGCTGCTCGGGCCACCCGGTACCGGGAAGACCATGCTCGCCGAGCGACTCCCGTCGATCCTGCCGGCGCTGGACGACGAGGCTGCCCTGGAGGTCACCGCGTTGCACTCGATCGCCGGTCTGCTGCCACCCGCCGGCGGGTTGCTGCGCCGGCCGCCGTTCCAGGCCCCGCACCACACGGCGACCGTGCCGGCGCTGGTCGGTGGCGGCCCGGGGCTGGCCCGCCCCGGGGCGGTCTCGCTGGCCCACCGTGGGGTTCTCTTCCTCGACGAGGCCCCGGAGTTCAGCCGGGGCGCGTTGGAGGCCCTGCGGCAACCCCTGGAGGACGGGCACGTCCATCTCGCCCGCGCCCGGGGGGCCACCGAGTATCCGGCACGGATCCAGTTGGTGCTGGCCGCCAATCCCTGCCCGTGCGCCAGGCCGGTGGGGGACACCGCCTGCGAGTGCAGCCCGCTGGCCCGCCGTCGCTACCTCGGCCGGCTGTCCGGCCCGCTGCGGGACCGGATCGACGTCCAGGTGACGGTACCGCCGTTGCGCGCCGCCCAACTGATGGAGACCGGTGAGGTGGGCGAGCCGTCGGCGGTGGTGGCGGTCCGGGTGGCGGCGGCCCGTTCGGCGGCCGCCGAACGGTGGGCGGCCGTCGGTCACCGCCTCAACGCGGAGCTGCCCGGCCCGGTGCTGCGCCGCCCGCCGTTCCGACTGCCCGCCCGGGACACCGTCGAGCTGCGCCGACGCCTGGACAGCGGATCGCTCTCCGCCCGGGGCTTCGACCGGATCATCCGGCTGGCAAGTATGCAATACTCGCCGATGTGAAGGCCCTGATCTACGTTCGACAGTCGCAGGATCGGTCCGGCGAAGAGCTTGGCATCGCCCGCCAACTCGCGGACGCCCGCCAACTCGCCAAGCTGCGCGGATGGGAGGTGATCCGTGAGCTGCCGGAGAACGACACCAGTGCATCGGGCAAGCGGCAGCGGCCCCAGTTCGAAGCTGTCCTAGCCGCCATCGAGGCGCAAGAAGTCGGGGCCGTCATCGCGTGGGACATGACCCGGCTGAGCCGGAACCGGCGCGATACGGTCCGTCTACTGGAGGCCGGAGAGCGCGCGAAGATCACCCTCGCTTTCGTTCGTGGCACGGACCTCGACCTGTCGACCCCGGCCGGCGGACTCATCGCCGACATCCTCGCCGGCGTGGCGCGCAACGAGATCGCGGTGAAGTCCGACCGGCAGCGGCGGGCCGCGCTGCAAGCCGCGGAGCAGGGACGATGGGTAGGTGGCCGCCGGCCTTTCGGATACGAGGCCGATGGGTGCACGATCCGTGAGGCAGAGGCGGCGGCCCTCCGCGACGCCTACGCGGCCGTGCTCACCGGGGTATCACTCGGCGGCGTCGCCCGCGACTGGAACACCCGCGGCCTCCACACGCCCCAGGGCAAGCGCGACGGGAGCCCGTCGCTCTGGACGTCACAGACCGTCCGTCCGACCCTGCTGAACCCTCGGTACGCCGGTCTGCGCGCCCGTGGGCGCGGTAAGAGCCAGCAGGTGATGGCCGCCGCCGAGTGGCAGGCAATCGTGCCCGAGTCGACCTGGCGGGCCGCCGTCGCGGTGATCGCCGACCCTGCACGTGCCAACCCGCCGCGTGGCGGTCGGTCCCTGCTCACCGGCCTCGCCTTCTGCGGCGTCTGCGGTGAGGACACCCCGGCCACCGTGCACGCCGGCGCGGCGCCGAGCCGGAAGGGCCGAGAGGGCTACCGGACGTACCGGTGCCGAGCCGCGTACGGACACGTCGGGCGGGCCGCCGAGCCGGTCGACGAGTTCGTCACCGCCGTTGCCCTGGAGCGTCTCAGTCGGCCGGACGCCCGGGACCTCCTGATCGACCGCGACCGAGCCGACGTTGAGCAGCTCCGCACCGAAGCAATTGCCCTGCGCGGTCGACGAAAGGCGCTGCTCGGCTTGGTCGAAGACGGCACCTACACCGACGCTGAGATACGCGACCGGGCGGGCCGACTCGCCGAGAAGATCGCGGCGGTAGAGGCGAAGCTGGCCGACGCCGGACGAGTCGACATCCTCGGCCCGCTCATCGACGCCGACGACATCCGCGCAGCCTGGGATGCCCTTGATGTCGAACGGCAGCGCGCCGTGATCGACACGCTCATGACCGTTCGCCTGCACCCTCCTGGGCGCGGTACACGAACGTTCCGACCGGAAACGGTCGAGATCGAATGGAAGCACTGACCCACAACTGAACGCGCCCCCGGCGAGGCGACTGCAACGCCTGCCGGGGACGACTTGATCCGCTCCGCTCCCACAGAAAGCGAGCAGACCCATGCAGGATCCTAGGCCCTGCCGTGCCCGCGCATCAGCCGGCCCGGCCCTTCCGAGCAGGCGGCAGGAAACCCCGCCGCCGCGCCTCAGCAATCCACCGGTGCACGGTGGCCACCGGTACCTCGCTCCGCTCCGCGATCACCGCAGCGGGCTTGCCCGAGCTGGCCACCGCAGCCACGTACGCGGCAGCCACCAGGCGGTAGAAGCCATCCGGGTTCGTGCCGTCCGGCCTGGTCAGCTTCGGCATCTCCTCCGTGCTGAACGGCGCGAGCTGCTCGAAGTACTCGCGCTTGCGCTCGTGCAGCGCCGTCCGCGTCGGGTCGGCCTTCTGGTCCCCGTCGTCCCGCTGGGCGAGCCACTCCAGAGCCTCAGGGGTGTTGACCGCGCTCTCAATCCAGCCGATCGGGACCGCCTTCAACTTCCCGGCAGTGACCCCCGGCGACCAGGGGTCGGAGCTGATGACCAGGTCAACGATGATCCGGCGGCCCTCCCACTCCTTCGTCTTGGCGATCACGACGAACTTCTCGTCACCGTCGCTCAGGCCGTTCACACGCACCCAGCCCTGCGAGCCGAACTCCACCCAACGCATGCCGGCCAGCATCGCACCGCGCGACTTCACCGCGCAAGCACCGACGCACACCCGCGTAAGCGAGCCGGCTTGCGCACACCCCCCTGGACGTGCTTATCTACCTCCGAAGATCAGCGCGGCTTACTCGGTCAAGCCGCGCATCCCCTCGGAGGTACGGAAGTGGCGACCACGGACAACCGGCTCTACACCATCGACGAGGTTTGCGACCTCTTCCGGTGCGGCAAGAGCACCATCTACAAGCTGATGGACTCCGGCGAACTCCGGTCAGTGAAGATCGGCGCGCTGAGGCGCATCCCCGTCAAGGCCGCCGACGAGTACCTGGCCCGGCAGATGGGCGAGGCGGTGACCGTCGATGCTGCCTGACCACCCGCACGCCGACTACATCCGCCGCCTGGTCGACGCCGCTCCGCCGCTCAGCGAA
Source organism: Micromonospora inyonensis (assembly GCF_900091415.1). Classification (NCBI taxonomy): domain Bacteria; kingdom Bacillati; phylum Actinomycetota; class Actinomycetes; order Micromonosporales; family Micromonosporaceae; genus Micromonospora; species Micromonospora inyonensis. The sequence continues at coordinate 3,592,624 of NZ_FMHU01000002.1, forward strand.
GGGCAGCGGTCCCGGCTCGCCACCATCCTCCGACCGGTCGCCGACCGCCCGGCGCCCCGGCAGCGGACCGCGCCGGCCGCCCGCGAGCAGGGAGCGGCCGCCGCATGAGCATCACGCAAAACGGCCGCCTCGCGGTGAACGAGGCGGCCGGCGAACAGGTTGACGAGACCTACGACGGGGGTACGACCCTCGACGCTGCGTTGGCCATGGTCGACCGAGGTTGCTACATCTTCCCCGTCGACCACCCCGAACTGCCCAAGTGCGTCGGAGTGCGCACGCCCGACCACGACCCCGACGCCTGCACCAAACGGGGCAAGCACCCGGCCGTGGGGAAGTGGTCGATCGAGTCCACCGCGAAGGTCGTCGACATCGCCGCGCACTTCGCCGGCACCCTCCGCAACTACGGCATCGACTGCCGCGCCTCGCACCTGCTCGTCATCGACGAAGACACACCCGGCGCGTTCCAGCGGTACGCCGACGAGCACGGCCACACGATCCCCCGCACCTTCACCGTGGCCACCGGCCGGGCGGGCGGGGGCCGGCACCTGTACTTCCGGGCCCCCCGAGGCAGCAAGCTCGGCACCGCCCGCGGTGCACTGCCCGCCGGGGTGGACGTACGCGGGGTGGGCGGCTACGTCGTCGGGCCCGGCAGCGTCCACCAGTCCGGCGCGGTCTACGCCCCCGAGGACCCGGCCGCGCCGTTCGCCGAGCTGCCCGGGTGGCTGGCCGACGCGCTCACCGTGAAGGCCGCGCCGCCGCTGTCGGCCGTCGCCGCCGAACCCCTCGCCGGCCCGCTGCCGCGCCGGGTCGCCGAGCTGCTCGACGCGGACCCCGGGGACCGGTCGGAACGGTTCCACCGGATCGTGCGGGAGCTCGCCGAGGCCGGACTCACCCAGGGCCAGGCCGTCACCGTCCTCACGCCCTGGTGCGAGCGGCACAGCAAGTACGTCGGCCGGGTCGCCGCCGAGGTCGCCCGGTCGTGGGGCAAGCCCGGTCGCAACACGGCCACGGGCGCCGAGCGGCCGGCAACCGGCGGGGCCGCCGACGACCTTTCTGACGCGCGGATGGCCGAAACCATCAGCACCGGAGTGCTCGGCGACCGGTTCTGCTGGACCGCCGCCCTCGGCTGGATGGAGTGGGACGGCCAGGTGTGGAGGCGCAGCAACGAAGCCGCCGTCGTCGAGGTCGTCCGGCAGTACGTGCTCGACCTGTTCAGCCGCGAAGTGCAGGCCGGAGCCGCCGGCGAGCGGCGCAAGATGCTATCCGGGCTGCTCGGCCGGGGCCGCATCGGTGCCATCGCCTCACTGGCCAAGGGCATTCTCCTCCAGGACGCGGCCAGCTTCGATCAGCACCCCGACCTGCTCAACACGCCCTCGGGTGTGGTCAACCTCCGCACCAAGCAGCTCATGCCGCACGACCCGGCACTGCTGCTCACGAAGATGACCGCCGTCGCCTACCGGCCCAACGCCGTGCACCCCGACTGGACGACCGCGCTACAGGCCATCCCTGGCGACGTGCGCGACTGGTACCAGGTGCGCGTCGGGCAGGGCATCACCGGCCACATGACGCCCGACGACGTGCTGGTCGTCAACCAGGGCGGCGGGGAGAACGGCAAGACCACCGTCCTCGGAACCGCGAGCAAGGTCCTTGGCAGCTACTACGTGCTCGTGTCCGACCGGGTGCTGCTGGCCGACGCGGGGGCGCACCCGACCGAACTGATGGAGCTGCGTGGCGCACGGCTGGCGCTGGTCGAGGAGACGCCCGAGGCGCGGCGGCTGTCCGTCGGCCGGCTCAAGAAGGTCGTCGGCACGCCGGAGATCGAGGCCAGGTACATCCGGCAGGACTCGGTCACGTTCACGGCCACGCACAGCCTGTTCCTGTCGACGAACTACCGGCCGGTGGTGGAAGAAACCGACCACGGGACGTGGCGGCGGCTGGCGCTGGTCCGGTTCCCGTACCGCTTCGTCAAGCGCGAGGCGGACCTCACCGGGCCCGACGACCGGCTCGGCGACCCGACGTTGCGTGAGCGGCTGATGGCCAGCGAGCAGGCCCGTGAGGCTGCCCTCGCATGGATGGTCGAGGGTGCCCACCGCTGGTATCAGGCGGGGCGGGTGATGCCGGAGCAGCCGCCGCGGGTCGTGGAGGCAACCCGCGCGTGGCGGGCCGAATCCGACCTGGTGCTGGCCTACGTCGACGATCGCCTGGTGGCCGACCGCGACAGCCACGTCATCTCCACAGAGCTGCTGGCCGACTTCAACGAGTGGTTGACCGCCCGGGGCCACCGCGCATGGGCGGACAAGATGTTCACCAGCCGCTTCGGAGAGCACGACGAGTTGGCCAAACACCGCGTCGAGAAGCGGCAGATGCGGGACCGGACAGGGCTCTCACGCCGTCCCACGGAGACGTTCAACCTCAACAGCGCAGCGATACCAGCCCGCTACACGGCGTGGTTGGGCATTCGGTTCGCCACCGAGACGGATCGAGCCGCTGACCTGGACGAAAGCGGCGACGGCGACCCGGTGGCAAGGGTGGCAAGGCAAGTTCCGGTGAACAGAGATTCCTATACGCGCGAGAGTTCACCAGACTCTGCCTTGCCACCCTTGCCAAATCAGCGGGCATCGATCGAGCGCGAGGCGGGGTCGGTCCCGCTGTGGCCCGAGGAACCGCCCGCCTGCCCCGACTGCGGCTGGCCGTACGACGCCGCCGCCCACTACCAGAACTGCGAGGCAACCCGATGACCACCTACCAGCCCAACGACGACCACGGCGCCCAGCACATCGCCTACACCACCCCGACAGCGGCACCCTCATCACCTGGCCCGTCGTCGGCTGGGGCAACCCCGGCGAGGGATGGGGCCACCTCACCCCCGTCATCGACACCCCCGACGGCCCCCAGGCGCTCCCGTTCGATCCCGACCGGCGGTTCGCCTACGGGCCCACCGACGACGACGCCGCGTGGAACCTCCGGCAGCTCACCCAGGCCGGCACCGCCCACCCCAGGGTGAACGAACCGTTCACCCCCTCCCACCAGGCCCCGGCCGACATCGATCCGGCGCTGCTCGACTTCGACGACGCGAACGCCGACGTCATCGCCTGCCTCGCCGCCATGCACCGCGGGGACCACCGGGGCGCCGCCGCTGTGCTCGCCTCCACCAACGTGGCCCGCCTCGCCTACCCGCTGCTTCACCTTGTCGCCGCCCTCGGCCCCGCCGCCGTAGGTGCGGAGGCGTGGGCCGAGGCACTCACCGCGTGGCAGCCCGGCCAGTCCCTCGGCGAAGGGCTGGCCCGGTGAACCCCGCCCTGGCCCTCGAAGCGCTGATGCTGCACCCCCGCTACGCCGAGTTGGCCGCGTACCTTCGGGCCCACGCCCCGGTACACGTCGTCGACCAGGTCGACGCGGCCAGCGTCGACGCCCACCGGCTGATGACCGACACCGCGCGGACTGTGTTCGGGGAGAGCAACGCTTGCGGCCTCGACGCCGCTGACGTGCCCGGATGGCTGCGCCTGCCGCTGCTCGACACCGTCACCGCATGGATCGGCGGCCGGGCGTCGACGTGCCGGCACCAACCCGACCCGCACCGGCCGCGCCCGGTGGTGGCCGCCGCGTGGAAACCCGGCCTCATCGTCTGCCACGCCTGCACCTACCTGACCGCCCTGCCTCGCGGCAGCGACCGGGACCGCACCTGCGACGCCTGCGGAAGGGTGTGCGCCGGCGTCGAGCACGGCGACGGCATCCACCCGGGCATGGTGCAGCTCGGTCCGCTCGTCTACCAGTACGGCGTGTGCGGCGACTGCAAGCCGATCACCGCCGACCCCGGCCCGCTCAGCGCCACGCAGACGGCCGAACAGGACCGGCCGAGGGGTACGGGAAGGGCCCGCCCACGCGGTCGACGTGGACGCGGCCGGGGCAAAGGGCCCCGCCGGTGAACGGGCGCCCTCTCAGACGACTTCGTGCCGTGACGGTCACGAAGGTGGCGGAAGCCCGGAGCCGCACCGGGCCACCCGCCGAACACGATGCGGCACAAGGAGAAGACATGGACACCATCACCACCCCCGGCGGTTGGGGTGCCAGCTACGACCGCATGTCCCCGGCCCTGCGCGCCCGGTGCGACGCCGACAACCGCGACTACCTGCGAGAACTCGCCGCCGACAACCAGCGGCGCCGTGCCGTCGCCGGCACCGCCGAGGAACAGGCCATCCGCGCGGCGATGCTGCTGGCCGAGCAGCAGGGCGCGGTCGTGAACCCGGCCGAGGTGTGGCGCACCGGCGGTGCCGCGGTCGGCCGCACCAAGGCCGAGGCGCTGTCGTACTACTCGGCCGTGCAGGACCTCGAGGACACCCGGGCGCGTAGGCAGGAGGAGGAGGCGCGGGCCGAGGCCCAGCGGTACCACGCCGCCCTCCAGGACGTGCAGGACCCGCGTTCCGGGCGCACCAAGGCCGAGGCCCTGCGCTACTTCTCGGCCGTGCAGGACCTCGAGGACACCCGCCGCGGGCGCGAGATCCTCACCGCCGACGCCCCCGACGTCCCCGCGCCCGCGCGGTACGACACGAGCTGGGTGCAGCAGGCCAAGGCCCGGCGCGACGCACGCACCGGACGCGCCCGGTGAACGGCCGCTGACCCCATGCCCGGCGTCAACGTCACCGCTGCTGCGTCAACGCTTGCGCAGGTCAGTGGATCGATGGTCGGTGAGCGGGTCAATTCCATCGCGCGCGATGAACCGACCAGCGCCGAACCTCACCGTGCGTCACCATCCCCCTGGTGACGCACGGTGAGGGGGATGGGGTCGACACGCAAGACCAGTCGGCCTCCGGACCCCCGGGGCCAGGCTTTCGGGTGCGGCTGTGGTCTGAATCGAACGAGAGTCCGATTGGAGTCTGCTCGTGGCAGTAACAGACAGTAACCAAACCACTGAGGGTGACATCGCCCTGCCGCCCCCTGGCACCCGGGAGTCAGGGCTGAGGCTGTGGCGGTCGGTGCTCGACGTGTACGAGCTGGAGCAACACGAGGTGGCGTTGCTGCGGGAGATGGTCCGTACCGTCGACCTGCTCGACGACCTGGCGGCGATCGTCGCCGCCGAGGGGACGATGGTTCCCGGTCCGGGCCTGACTCAGCGGGTGCACCCGGCGATCGTGGAGGCCCGGCAGATGCGGATCGCTCTGTCGCGGCTGTCGGCGTCGCTGCGTCTGCCGGCGGGTGAGGAAGGCGACCAGCCGGCGCACCTGCGGCGTCCACAGCGTCGTGGTGCCGCCCGGGGCGCGTACGGCATTCGGGGTGTGGCGTGAGGCGCCGCGGTGACGGCGAACGGCCGGTGATGCCGGCGTGGCTGCTCGCCCAGGGCGTGCCGGCGGCCGACACCCGGGCGTGGTGCGCGCAGAACGGCTACCGGGTGCTCGACGTGCTGTTCGCCCGCCGTGACGCGCACCGGGCCCGCTGGGGCGTCGATGCGGCGGCGTGAGCGGCCCGTTCCGCTGGGCGACGGGCCGCCGCCGACGCTGGTGCGGTTCCGGTACGCCGACTGGGCGGACGAGTCGGAGCAGCAGCCGCCGCATCACGCGGGTGAGTCGTGGCCGTCGTGGCGGCACATCCGGGCGTTCCGCCGGCACCTGCACGCCCGCCGCCGCTGGTGCGCCGAGACAGGCCGCAGCTACGTCGAGACGTTCCGCCCCGAGTGGTCGCGGTGGACCGATCACGAGAGCGCGGAGCGGCATCCGTAGCCCTGCCACAACAACGGCCCGCCAGGATCGTCCCTGGCGGGCCGTTCGCTGCGTCTGTGAGTCAGCGGGTGCCGTTGTGGTGGGCGACCCTGATGCGGTTCCAGACGCGGCGGCCGAGCCGCAACCGCCGGCCGGTGGCCTTGCACCAGCGGCAGGGGCGGGAGATCCGGGTGTTGCCCTTCGGGGTGTGGTGGGCTTTGCCGTCGCACACCCAGCAGCGGGCGAACGGCCACACGGCGCACGACACGGCGTAGCCGAGGGCGGCGAGGGTGCCGATTGCGATAGCGGTCAACGTGGCCTGCATGTGCCCTCCTGGGGCGGGTTTCGGGGGTTGGTGGGTTGGTGGGGCTAGCCGCGTTTCCGCTGGCCAGCGGGCTAGCGGTGGGGCTATCGCTAGCCCCTGCCGGGTGCTAGCGCGATTCGAGTTCGGCGGCCTTGATCCGGGCGTCGAGGGCCGCCAGGCGGACGCCCTTGCGGGTGGTGGCCTTGCCGTCGATGCGGCGTCCGATGTCGGCGGTGGGCACCCGGCGGCGGCCATCCGAGCGCCGAAAATCTCGACGGTCAGGTCCCCGTACACCTCGGGGTCGAGGTGCCGGTAGCCGCGGCACGATCAGCTCCGACCACAGGGCCGGCTCACTGCCGTCCCACACCCGACGGACGTCGTCGAGCAGGTTCCGGGCGTGCACGCGGACCGGACCCGGCTCGGGGCGGACACCGGGAGCGCAGCGCCAGGGCACGAGCGCAGACGGCGGCGGCCTGGTCGTCGTCGACGAGCGCGGCGCGGACGGTTTCGTAGCCGGCGGTGAACCCGGCGCGGACCATCCAACCGGAGTCCTCACCGGGCACGAACGCCGTCGGCCGGGCCCGGTGCGGTACGCCGACGTGCCGAGGATCATGTCCGTTTCCGGCTGCGCCGGGACCGCGAGGGCGGCCCGGTTTGGTGATCAGGCTGGAAATCGCTTTCGGCAAGGAGTCCTTGTCGAAGCGTTGGGTGGCGACGATGACGTGAATGCCGGAGGGCGCGGGCCCGTTTGATGGTGGACCAGCAGCATCGGCGCACCCGGCCCCTTGATGCCGTGCTTCGACGACATGAACTCCTGTACCTCGTCGAACATCGCCACCACCGGGCGGAGCCGTTCGTCATGTTCGGCCATGGCCCGGTTGACCTTCTTCACGCTGTTCATGCCGGCGCGGGCGTACTTGGCGACCAGGGGGCCGCGTTCCTCGCACAGCCCGTACAGCCATTCGATGATGTCCAACGTGCGGGCGATGGACCGTTCGTCTGCGCCGCACCACGTACATGCCGGGCGGCACAGCTGTTCGAAGCAGTCGTAGTCACCGGAGCCTTTGAGCTCGCTGATGACGGGGATGACCAGCGGATCGAGCACCGCACCCAGCAGCACGTTGCGGGCGGCGAGGGACTTGCCGGAGCCGGGCACCCCACCGAACAGGCTGTTCCGTTCGGCCAGTGACCAGGTGACGGGGCGGAGCCGCACGTCGGCCCCGTAGGGGAACGGCTCGAAGTAGTCGGTGGTGCCCTCCTCCAGCAGCGGCCACGGCGGTTGCCGCATCGCGCTGACGGCTTGTCGGACACGTAGATTTCCAGCATGCCGGGTGCTCGCCGCGCACCGGGTCGGGCCACACCTGGTCGACGGGAAGCCGGAACCCGGCG